>JAUNGN010000054.1 GCA_030524425.1 Clostridia bacterium
GTTCAGCATAACTAATAAATCAATGTGTCCAGATTTCTGGGTACATATCAATACAGTGAAAGCTCTTTTTATTCTTAATCCTCTTCAATTTTGTTTACTATATAATCCACAACCTCATCAGGTTTAATATTAAGCACAACGGCAAATTCCTCGTGAATAAGTCTTTCTGCCTCTTTCATTATTTTTTCATCACAGGCGTACATTTTTTTGCCTATGGCTTCTCTTTCCGTTTTGTTAATATAAAGTGCATTTATAAGCTGCAGTATTTTTCCCCTGTCGCCCTCTGAGAGAATAGCATTATATTTATCTTTTCTCACCTTCTCATCAGCATACCATATAAGCTCAGTATTTTTAGTTTTAAATATAAGCTCATCTATTTCTTCCTTTGAAAGTACTTTTTTCATTTTTGATACAAGCCTGTCATTTTCTCTGGGTACATATATAACCGTACCTTCACTATATGCAGGCTTTAAACAATAATACTCCATATTCTTTCCCGTAAAATTTTCAGCTGCAATATTATCAATTTTGCAAACTCCGTACTTTCCATATAAAACAGTATCATTTATTTTATACATATTCTTCACCTCATAAAAAATTAGTCTGCATAAAAAGCAGACTATGCCTAAGCATATATTAATTATATCATGTTTCTGCCAATTTTTCTAATGGTGAAAATAAACGAATATACGGGCTGAATGTTTATACAAAATTACAAAAGGTGCAGTAATGTATTCAGCATTCTGCACCTGAAAATTCTTAATCCTCATCAAAATGAAGTACACCTATGTAAGGAAGATTTCTGTATCTCTGAGCATAGTCAAGACCATAACCCACAATAAATTCATCAGGAATATCAAAACCTGTCCAATCCACATGAACATCAAACTCTCTTCTCTCAGGCTTGTCAAAAAGAGTGCAAAGCTTAACAGACTTAGGTTTTTTACTCTTTAAATAATCCATAAGGTAGTGAAGAGTTCTTCCGCTGTCAATAATATCCTCAACAATAAGCAAATTTTCACCCTCAATAGGGTCATCAAGATCCTTTAAGATCTTAATATTTCCGCTTGACTCAGTTGAATTTCCATAGCTTGATACATCCATAAAGTCGAATTTAACAGGTAAATCAAGACTCTTGACAAGGTCGACCATAAACATAACGGCGCCCTTAAGCACACAAACAGTTTTAACCTCTTCCCCATTGTAAAACTCTGTAATTTCCTTAGCAATTTCCTGTACCCTCGCCTTTAAAGCTTCCTCAGAAATAAGAGTTGTAACTCTCTCCTTCATTTGTTAAACCTCCCACAGATATAAATACAAAATATTCTCACTATCCTCAGCGGCTTTAAAATAAGAAGATGTTTTCATATCCTTTATCCATATAATATCATTGCCATGAGCAAGCAAAGGAATTTTATCTCTCTTACTTAAAGGAATTTTTTCATCAATAAAAAGTTTTTTAATTGATTTAGTTCCATAATAAAGGCTGATTTTATCACCTGTCTGTCTGCCTCTGAGAACTAGGCTTGTATTTATTTTATCATAATCCAAAGAAATAGTACACAACTTTTTTCCTATTTCATGATATTTTTCTTTTGAAAGCATAATACCTACACCTATTTCATTAAACAAATATTTTTTGCCGATTTCTATATTATAATTAAAATCTTCTTTTTCACCCACTTTATAAAACAGAATTGTATTATGCTCCCTTATTGCCCTCAAGCCCTTTGGAAGCTCAATTATTCTTCCGCTTTCCTTATAACAAAGAGATAAAACATTTTCAACATGCTCATAGGAAATATCATGTAAATCTGCAGAATAGCCAATAAACCCCTTTCTTGCAATTCGTCTTTGAATTACCTTATCATAATTTAAAAGCTTATCTATATCTATTCTTTTTGGCTCAATTTCACACTCATTATAGGCACTTTCAGCCACACTTTCCATATAAGCATCCTCATCTGCCATAAGCTCGGCAGTTCTTGACATGGCCGCTATTATATTTTCATTAAACTCTCTTTGAATTAGAGGGATTACATTAAGCCTTATTTTATTTCTGGTATACTCTTCAATACTGTTTGTGGAGTCAGTACAGTATTGAAGCCCCTTTTTATTGCAGTAATCCTCAATTTCTCCTCTTGTTATGTTAATTAAAGGTCTTATGATTCTGTCCCTTGCGGCAGAAATTCCCCCCAAGCCTTTAATGCCTGTCCCTCTGAAAAAACGCATAAGCATAGTTTCACAGTTATCATTCATATTATGAGCAACAGCTATTTTGCCCTTACTGCCTGCCACGCTATAAAAAGCCTCATACCTAAGCTTCCTGCCCATTTCCTCAACAGTAAGTCCCTCTTTTTTTGCCATTTCTTCAACCTGATAGCTGAATACTCTGACTTTGTTACCGTACTTTTCGCCAAGACCGATTACGAAATCCTCGTCCCTTTGTGCCTCCTCACCTCTTATATTGTGATTAACGTGCACAAGGGTAATGCCAAGGCTATACTCATCCTTTAAGAAATTTAAAGCATCAGTCAGACAAACAGAATCCGCACCTCCCGATACACCTATAATAACATTGTCACCATAGGATATCATATTAAATTTTTCAATTGCTGTCCTTATTTTGTCTAACATGGGTAATAACTCCTTATATGTATTTTTAACATTTTAACATAAATTGCAGCAAAATACAAATTATTATGGATTGTACAAAACCTGATAAGCCAAGACGACACCATCGATAATATTGTTTCAGAAAGCTTTTTATTTTCCCTGATTTTCCGGATTAAAATAATATTTCTGACAGCTTACACAACCGCCGCAACAAGTACAGTCATATCATCTCTCACACTCCCCTTATAATTTTCTCTTGCCTTTTCAAGTATACTTTCAACAATATGCTTTGGATTATTGTTTTTCCTGTTCCTTACAACCTCCAGCAGCCAGTCCTCATTCCTGACAGCACCGCCCCTTGAATCAATTACACCATCAGTCATCATTACAATTACATCACCTTTAATAATATTTTTATTAAATACCTCTCTGTCCACCTTGCCCAAAATACCTACAGGCAAAGACGATGAACGAAGCACATCAACACTTCTGCCCCTTGCAATAAGGGTTGATACTGCACCTATTTTAACAAATTCAGCCTCACCGCTGTATAAATCCACAGTACAAATGTCAAGAGTAGAAAAACATTCCCTGCCCTCATCAAGAAGCAAAACAGAATTAATAGCCTCAAGTATGGTTTCCCTGTTAAAGCCTGCAGCAGCAAAATCCTCATACATTTCAATAGATGCCGCACTTTCTTCCCTTGCAAGCTCTCCGCTGCCCATACCGTCAGCAAGCGCAAGGAGATATTTGCCCTTATCAAGCTGTAAATAGGTGTAACTGTCTCCCGATATATCACTATCCTCCTTATGTACACCGTTAGAATATATATTAAGCCTGAGTTTCGGCTTTTCAACCAAATGCAAAATACACTGCTTGTCCTCAATAACACAGCTTTCATTTACATTTACAAAGTCCATATCCAAAAGCTCCCTTATGCGGGGAAGAATATTTTCATTACAGCTGTTACAGTTATGACAGTTTTTAAGGGTAAGATATATTTCAAGCCTGTTATTAATATGGACAGCTATAGCACTTTTAACCATATTGCTTGTAAGTCCCTTGTATATATTTGTGCTCAGCTCTTTGTCAATATTAAGCTCATGTGTAACCTCCTGCATCAGCTCCTCAATTACTCTGCCTGCATCAGATAACTGCTGAACTGCCAGAAGTTTTACACTTTTTATTCTTTCACGCCAAAGAGCCTGTTCCTTATACATTTGAACATAACCTGCCGCAGCAGCCGTAATTTCGGAAGAATGATTACATCCGGCAAGAAAGCTGTCATTTAAATCATCTCTCGTTACTTCTCCCCTTTCAATCCAGCTGCCGATAGCCGTATAAATAGCCTTATATGTATTAACACAGTTCTTATGCCAGCAATTTTCAATATTTCCGCAGTTTTTACAGCTTATTTCGGTTATTCTGTCAAATATCTCCCGTCTTTCTTCTTCAATATTTTCAGGAATTACCGCAAGATAAGCCCTTTGACAGCTTTTTGATACCCTGTTAAATGCAGCAGACACAGTTTTAAGCCTTTCCCCCACAATTCTCTGTATCTCCTTAGAATATTCCTCAGTCTGATTAACCTCTACATCAATAATGTTAAGAATACCGATATTTTCACGGAGAATAGCATTGAGAGCAACTGCCAGAACTGCCTCTACCACAGACATCATTGCAAAAAACAACGAAAAATCATAATACATGGCAAATATAAGCCCTCCTGTAAGTATGGCAAGTCCTGCCGTATAACCCTGCTTATATTTGTCTGTACCTAATATATGTAAAATACTCATTATAATAAGGGCAATAACATACCTTGAAATGTACATTCTGTCCGACACCGTCATTAATCCCAATACAGCCGATATAATAATAGTATAAAAGCCGGACTTGTAGCAGAATACCGAGGCAAAGCCTATTATTATAGGATTGACTACTCCAAAAAGCTCCAGCCTGCCAAGCATAAATGCAATTACACCATAGGTGAGCCTATAGCTTTTTACCCATTCCTTAATTTTACTTGTCATTTGTTAAAACCTCCTTACATAAGATAAGTATAGTAGGTTGTAACTTTCTTATTTGTCGAAGGAGTAATTGTATTTAAAAAAATTTTATTTGAAATATTGACATATTTTTAATTTACAATTATCATTTTAATATATCTGCAGCAAAGGAGAATAATAATGAAAATAATATACGAGGATAAATATATATTAATAGTATATAAAGAAGCAGGAATTCCCTCTCAGAATGACAGCAGCAACGAAAAAAGTCTTATGGAAACAGCGGAAGAATATACAAAAGCTCCTGTCTGCATTCTTACACGTCTGGACAGACCCGTTAAAGGACTTGTATTATTTGCAAAGGATAAAAATACCGCACAAAAACTAAGCCAAATGATTCAAAACCATAAAATAACAAAAATATATCATGCAATAGTATGCGGTAAAGTGGAAAAAGACGGGCATATTGAAAGTTTTCTCCTTAAGAACAGCCGTCTTAATATGTCAAAAACGGTAAACAAAGGAAACATAGGAGCCAAACTTGCCATACTTGATTATAAACTTATTGAAGAAAAGAATAATTTAAGTAAGGTAGAAATTAATTTGAAAACCGGAAGGCACCATCAGATAAGGGTACAGTTTGCAAGCATTGGCGCACCTCTTTACGGTGATGTAAAATATAATCCTGAATTTAAACACAAAAGAAACGTAACTCCTGCCCTCTGTGCCTGCAGACTTGAATTTTTACATCCTGTTACAGGCATAAAAGTATGTGCAGAAATTGATGATGATTTAGAAATGAAATAATCATAAAAACAACTGCTTATATAAATTAAAACAAAAGGGATACTGCAATTGAGCTGACCTCCAAAAGTTAGATTTTTTAGGTCTGACCTTTGGGACAGTTCAAATATTACGGCATCCCTTTAAATTAAATATTAATTTAACAGCATTCTGTCATTACTCATTTCCTCACCGCTTGCCTTTTCAAACATGGCAAGAAGGTCAGGTACATCAAGCTTTTTCTTTTCCTCTCCGGAAATATCAAGAATTATTTGCCCCTTGTGAAGCATAATAAGTCTGTTGCCTATTCTTAAGGCATCTCTCATATTATGAGTTACCATAAGGGCAGTAAGATTATTCTCACCGACAATCTTAACAGTAAGCTCAAGTACCTTTTTAGCTGTCTTTGGGTCAAGGGCAGCAGTATGCTCATCTAAAAGCAAAAGCTTAGGATGATGAAAAGTTGCCATAAGCAGAGTAAGTGCCTGCCTTTGACCTCCCGAAAGATATCTGGTCTTATCCTTTAATCTCTTATCAAGACCAAGATCAAGATCAGCAAGCATACTCTTATAAAGCTCCTTTTCCTTATTGGTAATGCCAAGCTTTAATGTCCTTGGCTTTCCGCGTCTGTATGCAATGGCAAGATTTTCCTCAATAGTAAGGTCTGAAGCAGTACCCATTCTCGTATCCTGAAATACCCTTCCTATATACTTAGCTCTCTTATACTCCGGCGCCTTAGTCAAATCCACATTATCAATCAAAATCCTGCCGGATGTAATCATATTAGAGCCTGAAACAGCATTAAGCATAGTAGACTTTCCTGCACCGTTACCGCCTATAATAGTAATAAAATCACCCTCATTAACATTAAGGCTGATGCCATGCAAAACGTGCTTTTCATTTATAGTTCCCACTTCAAATTTCTGATGTACATTTTCAAGCTTAAGCATTGACACTGCCTCCCTTCCTGATTGAATTCTTCAAATTCCTTGCAGCAATATTTCTTACTGTCGGGAAGCAAAGAGCTATAGCAAGTAAAATTGAACTTATAAGTTTCATATCATCTGCTCTTAAACCAAGTCTTAAAACAAGAGCAATAATTATTCTGTAAAGAACAGAACCTAAAGCTACAGCAATAAGTGAACGTAAAATAGTTCTGTTGCCAAACACAACTTCACCGATAATAACAGAAGCAAGACCTATTACAATAGTACCCACACCCATTTGAATATCCGCAAAACTGTTAAACTGGGAAACAAGAGAAGCAGAAAGAGCAATCAGTCCGTTGCCAATCATAATACCTAAAATAGTAGCGTTATCAGTATTTACACCATTGGCTCTAATCATATTTTTATTATTGCCCGTAGCTCTTAACGAATATCCCAGCTCAGTAGAGAAAAACCACCAAAGGAAAATCACAACAATAACAGTAAGCACAAGACCTGCCACAATTGCAGCATAATTCTTGCTAAGTCCCGTATCCTCAAGCATGGTGATAACAGAAGTTAGTTTTAAAAGCGGAATATTGGCTTTACCCATAACTCTAAGGTTAATTGACCATAAGCCTGTCATTGTAAGTATACCTGCAAGAAGTGCAGGTATTTTAAGCTTAGTATGCAAAAGTCCCGTCACAAGACCTGCCAGCAAACCTCCTGCAAGAGCAGCAGCTGTTGATACAAAAGGACTCAGTCCAATAGTAATAAGCTTACAGGTAATGCCCGCACCAAGTGTAAAACAGCCCTCTGCCGTAAGGTCAGCAATGTCCAGTATTCTATATGTAATATAAACACCTATTGCCATAACTGCCCAAAGCAAGCCTTGAGCAACTGCACCAATAATAAATCCCATTTTTGTTTACTCCTTTTCTTATGTCCTTTATATTTACAAAATAAGCAATATAAAAGTAAAGTTAATTCTTGCACATTGCTTATTTCGTAAATAAGGGTGCTTGAATACTTTAATCAAGCACCCCATTACACTAAATACAATAGTTTATATATTTTAATTACTCATTAGATGTAGTTGTTAAAGTAGCCTCAGCCTTAATATCATCAGGAATTGTAATGCCTAATTCGGCTGCAGCGGTTTCATTAATAACCAATTCAGGATTTTCAGCATATTGTATAGGCATTGTCTTAATATCTGCACCCTCAATAAGCTCAACAGCCATCTTACCTGTCAGCTTGCCTAAATCAGTGTAATCAATAGCAACAGAAGCTAAACCGCCGCCATTAACCATGCCTGTTTCACCAACAATTACAGGCAGACCTGCAGGATTTGTAATACTTGAAACCAAAGGCATACTTGATGCAAGCAAATTATCGGTAGGAATATAAACTGCATCACAGCTGCCAATAACAGACTGTGTTACCTGAGCAACATCATTAGTGGATGTAACAGTCTTTCTTTCAACTTCAAGACCTAATGCCTTTGCAGCCTCTTCAGCCATATCAGCCTGAATAATTGAGTTTTCTTCACCTGAACAGTACATAATTGTTATCTTCTTGGCATCAGGTAAAAGCTTTGTCAATAAATCAATCTGTTCCTTAACCGGAGTAAGGTCAGAAGTGCCTGATACATTACAGTTAGGAGCATCATTTGATTCAACAAGAGCTGATGCGGCAGGATCAGTAACAGCAGTAACAAGAATAGGAATATCCTTAGTTTCAGTTGCTATAGACTGTGCGGCAGGAGTTGCAATGGCTAATATTAAATCCTTGCCGTCAGAAACAAACTTTTGAGAAATAGTCTTTAAATTAGACTGATCCCCCTGTGCATTTTGCAATTCAATGTTAATCTTATCACCGTCAGTATAGCCTGCCTCGGCAAGAGCCGCAATAAAACCTTCTCTTGAAGCATCAAGTGCAGGATGTTCAGTAAGCTGTATAATACCGACATCCACCGGAGTCTCCATAGCTGTTGCTGCAGAAGACTCTGATCCTGCGCCTGTTTCTCCCTCATTTCCCGCTGCACCGCCGCAGCCGGCAAACACCATGGCTGACATTGCAGCAACGGCTAACATTGACAAAAACTTTTTCATAAAAATTCCTCCTTATACATTACGCATTATTGGGTATATACCCCTTAATTAATTATAATTTTACGTTATATTAACATAATTGTCAACATTTTTTAAATTAAAATAGAAAAAAGCAGCTAACGATCAGCTGCTTTTTCCTAAAGAGAAGGTATTTTTATGGGGTTTACAGTTTAATTTACATATTTGAGGGATGTATAAACTGTAATGTGAAAATATTTAGGGGTTTTCACAGTCATTATTATAGCATCATGTAAGGCGTAAGTGTTCACAAACATAAGTCGAATTTTACTTTTTTTTTGTATATTTTTATAAATCGACAGCAATTTTAAGCAAAACTTCAAACTTTTATATTTAAAAATTATACATTATGCCAATATATTTTAATATAATCCTTTAATTCATAAAAAATAAATTAATAATTATCTACTAAGTTTCAAGTCCCTCAATATACTTTATAAGGTTTTTTTCTCCGTCAATTTCAACACCCTTTTCAAATAATTTTCTGTCCTCCTCGCTTAAAGCGGCAACAGGAGTTGAGGTAGTTTCTTTCAGAATATCCGATTCTCTGTAATATACTGCTATATAACCGTTATTTTCTTTCAATATATAATGCTGAGAGCTGTTGCCCTCTACATTCCTGTTAAACACTACTCTGTCCCCACTAAATTCTGTCATAAGCCACTCACTATATGCCTGCTGAGTTTTTTCCCTGTCCCAGCCATACATAAACTGCTGCGGCAGACTTTGCTGAGTTTCCGTAAAACCATCAGAATAATTGTATACAAATTCCAGCACCGTATTTTCGCCAATAGCAGTGTCAGGCTGTGCCTCTGCCATAACAAGACCTGCCCCATATTCGCTGTCTGTCTCACTGTTAAAGGCTAAATAATAACCTGTCAGTCCGCCGGCTGCAGTAAAAATTATACCACACAGTACAACCAGGAAGCCTTTTATAAGCCTTCTCATATAATCACCTCATTGGTATTATTGTCCATATTTTCAATTTTATACCCTTTTGTCAATTATATTTTCATTATAATACTTAAGCTTAACCTGTTAATATACCTGTTTTAACATCCTTTCTTCAGAAAAGCCGAAATTTTGCAATAAAAAAAGAGGCTTTCACCTCTTTGATATGTACCCTCTTTACTGGACAACCGGTAAGGAGGGTATTTTAATGCGCT
>JAUNGN010000017.1 GCA_030524425.1 Clostridia bacterium
ATTTTTTTGTCAAAAAAATATTTGGTGTGATTTTCAGACCACACCAAATATTATACAACCATAATAAATAATATAAAGGGGTGCTGCAGTGTACAGTACCCTTTAACTTTACTCTGTTATTTTAATTCCTCTGTGTTCAACAGGAGTAGAAAAAACAATTTGAGTGCTTGTTTTACCAAATTGCTGTAATTTACCTATAAATACGTCAAGGTCAACAGTACTTGGAAAGGCTACCTTTAAAAGCATGCTGTAATCTCCTGTGACACAGTTACATTCAAGTACGTTCGGGACTTCACTTATCCATGGGTAAAAGTCCTGTTTTTGTATAGGCTCCATTTCAAGATTTATAAATGCCGTAATGTGATAGCCTAGCTGTTCCTTGTCAATCATTGCAGTGTATCCCTTTATTATACCCTGCTTTTCAAGATGTTCAATTCTTGTTGAAACGGCAGGGGAGGATAAAAATACCTTTTCGGCTATTGTCTTTAATGGTGTTCTGGCATTTTGCCGGAGCATATCCAATATTTGCTTATCTATGCTGTCCATTTGATTATTCTCCTTTTTGGTTAAAAAAATTAAGCTTAGATATATTTTAACACATAAATTTGATGTTGTCTATCTAAAAAAGTAAATTTTTTTAAGTTATATTAAAGGATTATATAATAATTGATATCAATATAATATTTTTTCTGAAATTTAAGTGTCAAAAAGTGACATTTAGAGAAATTAAGTTTATGTAGAAATTAGATATTATATGTAGTATAATTAAATCAGTTGAATTTCGGAGGTATGTATATGAAAGAAAATTTAACTTTGCTTACGGATTTATATGAGCTTACAATGATGCAGGCTTATTTTAAGAATAAAAATAAAAACGAAACTGTTATTTTTGATGCCTTTTACAGAGAAAATCCCTTTGGCAGCGGCTATGCCATATGCTGCGGTATTGAGCAGATAGTTGATTATATTAATAATCTGCATTTTGAAAAGTCTGATATTGACTATTTGAAAGGTCTTAATATTTTTGATGATGATTTTATAGAATATCTTGAAAGCTTTAAATTCAGCGGTGATATTTATGCCATACCCGAAGGCAGTGTTATGTTTCCAAGAGAGCCTGTGCTTAAAATAATTGCTCCCATTATGGAGGCACAGCTTATTGAAACTGCTGTATTAAATATTTTTAATCATCAAAGCCTTATTGCCACAAAGGCATCAAGGATGTGCTATGCGGCACAGGGTGACGGTGTAATGGAGTTTGGTTTAAGACGTGCACAGGGTCCCGATGCAGGTACATACGGTGCAAGGGCGGCAGTAATCGGGGGCTGTGTTGCAACAAGCAATGTTCTTGCCGGCAAGCTTTTTAACATTCCCGTAAAGGGTACACATGCCCATAGCTGGATAATGAGCTTTGAAGATGAGTATTCTGCATTTAAGGAATATGCAAAGCTGTATCCAAATGCCTGTATACTTCTTGTTGATACCTATGACACATTGAAGTCAGGAGTTCCTAATGCCATAAGAGTGTTTAAGGAAATGAGAGAAGAGGGAATTGAGCTTAAAAATTACGGTATAAGACTTGACAGCGGTGACCTTGCTTATCTTTCCAAGGAGGCAAGAAGAATGCTTGATGAGGAAGGCTTTGATGATGCCGTAATTTCAGCCTCAAATGATCTTGATGAAAACTTAATTGAAAGCCTGAAGCTTCAGCAGGGTGCTGAAATTACTTCCTGGGGTGTAGGTACACATCTTATAACAGCTAAGGACTGTCCTTCATTCGGAGGTGTATACAAGCTGGCGGCAGTTATGAAAAATGGCGAGTTTTTGCCTAAAATCAAATTGTCGGAAAATACCGAAAAGGTATCAAACCCCGGGAACAAAAAGATAATAAGAATTTATGATAAGAAGTATCATAAAATAAAGGCTGACCTTATATGTCTTAATGATGAGGTTTATAATGAAAATGAGGATTTTACCCTTTTTGACCCGAAAGAGCCTTGGAAAAAGACAACTTTAAGGGCAGGAACATATACCCTCAGGGAGCTTATGATACCTTTGTTTTTAAAGGGCAAATGTGTTTATGAAAAAAAGGAAACAATGGAAATAAGAGAATATGCAATGTCTGAGCTTGATACATTGTGGAGTGAGGCAAGACGTCTTGTAAATCCTCATAAAATTTATGTTGACTTATCAGAAAGGCTTTATAATATTAAAATTAAACTTTTAAAGGAAATGGGAAGATAAAATGAATTATATATTATTTGATTTAGACGGAACTGTTACAAATCCCCAAGAGGGTATAACAAATTCCGTAGCCTATGCTCTTGAATATTTTGGTATTCATACCGAGGATAACAGTACCCTTAATAAATATATAGGACCTCCTTTAAGGCAATCCTTTATGGAGTTTGCTGGGTTAAGTGAGGAGCAGTCACATATTGGAATGATAAAATACAGAGAATATTTCGGTCCGAAGGGAATATATGAAAATGAAGTTTACAATGGGATACCGGAGCTTTTTGATAAGCTTAAGAAAGATGGCAAAAAAATAATTCTTGCTACTTCAAAGCCATGGATATATGCTGAAATGATACTTGAAAAGTTTGACCTTAAAAAATATTTTGACTTTGTTGCAGGCAGTGAAATGAACGGAGTCAGAACAAACAAGGCTGATGTAATTAAATATGCAATAGAAAAGTATAATATTCCCGCTGAAGATGCCGTTATGATTGGTGACAGGGAGCATGATATAATAGGCGCAAAAAAGAACGGACTTAAAACAATAGGTGTTCTTTACGGTTTTGGCAGTGAATGTGAGCTTAAAAAAGCAGGTGTGGATTATATAGCCGAAAACATTGAAAACATAATTGAACTTATTGAAAAGTTGTATTAATTGCTTTTGATTTCTTGTCTGCCATATCAGCAGGAACAGACGAAATTGTCAATGTTTATCTTGAGCGTTGACAAAAGCAGGTGACTCTACCGGTATTTTAAGCAGGAGATGTGTTAATAGCGGAAAAATTCATATCTGAGTTATATAATTTAAATTTTAAAAATGACAAATCGAATTTGCAGAGGTAATATATATGAATGGAAAATTAAGGAATATGACTGCAATATATCTGTTAAAAGATGATAAAATTTTACTTTTGTATAGACAGGGTGGTAAGGTAATCAATAATGCTTGGATCGGTTCCGCAGGAGGGCATTTTGAAGATTATGAACTAAATGATGCAGAAGCATGTGTTTTACGAGAAATGAAAGAAGAGATAGGAATTATACCGGAAAATATTGAAGCATTGTCACTGCGATATGTTACGTTGAGAAGAACCAAGGGAGAAATAAGGCAGAACTATTATTTTTTCGCTAATTTAAAATCTAATGTTGATGAGAATTTAACTTCCAACAAAGGTATATGTAAATGGTTTTCCATAGGTGAAATATGTAATCTTGAAATGCCATATACAGCAGGGTATGTTATGAAACATTATTGCGAAATTGGAAGATTTACATCTGAGATGTACGTTGGTATTTCAAATGGTGATAAGGTTGAATTTGTAAAAATGCCTGAATTTTAATGACAGGGTACTTTGACAATTTTGGAGGTAAAATATGGCATCAAGTAAGGAATATTTGGATTTTATAATGGAGCAGTTAAGCGGTCTTAATGATATTACATACAGAAAAATGATGGGAGAGTATATTTTATACTATAAGGGTAAGATTATCGGAGGGATATATGATGACAGATTTCTTGTTAAGCCTGTATCTTCCGCAAAAAGCCTTATGCTTGATGCAAGCTGTGAGCTGCCCTATGAGGGAGCTAAGGAAATGCTTTTAGTCGATAATTTGGACAGTAAAGAATTTTTAAGGGAACTGATTGAGGCTATGTATGAGGAACTGCCAAACTCAAAGAGAATATAAGGTTTTATACTTGCAAAATATAACTTATTGTGAGAAAATATAAGGTATAGGAAAATTTTGCTGAATTTGTGGAAAAATTAATATTGAGGTAATTATGAACATATTAGTGATTGGCGGAACTCGATTTTTTGGAATACATATGGTTAATGAGCTGTTAGCACAAGGGCATAATATAACTGTTGCTACAAGAGGAAGGGCTAAGGATATATTTGGTGAAAGTGTGTCAAGAATAACTTTTGAAAGAACAAATTCTGAAAGCGTAGCAAATGCTTTATCTGGAAGGCATTATGATGTGGTAATAGATAAAATTGCATATTGTTCTAATGATATAAAATATGTTTTGGATGTTATTGATTGTGATAAATACATACATATGTCAAGCACATCTGTTTATGAGACAAAGCATTGGGATACCAAGGAAAAGGATTTTGATGCCAAAAGTAAAAAATTAATTTGGTGTGGAAGAAAGGATTTTCCTTATGATGAAATAAAGAGGCAGGCAGAATGTGCGTTGTTTCAGAAATATAAGAATATAAGTTCTATAGCAGTAAGGTATCCTTTTGTAATAGGTACAGATGATTATACTAAAAGACTTCTTTTTTATATTGAAAATACGATAAAGGGAATACCAATGAATATAGATAATGTTAATTGTCAAATGAGTTATATTAATTCAGAGGAAGCAGGAAAATTTATAGCTTTTCTAGTGGACAAAGATTTTATTGGTGCAATAAATGGCTGTTCAAAAGGAACTATATCTATAAAAGAAATATTGGATTATGTGGAGCAAAAAACAGGTAAAAAAGCAATTATTAATGAAAATGGTGAAAATGCACCATATAATGGCGAGCCTGAATATAGTATAAATACTAATAAGGCAGAGATGCTTGGATATTGCTTTACGGATTTAAAGGCTTGGATATTTGATTTAATAGATTATTATATCAATATAGTCAAAGTTAATAAGTAGGGACGTGGAAGTTTATGCGAAAATTAGTTATAGCCGAAAAACCGTCTGTAGCAAGAGATATAGCAAAGGTTTTAAAATGCAGCAGGAACGGCAACGGTTATTTATTTAATGATGAATATATTATTAGCTGGGCAGTAGGTCATCTGGTAACCTTGTGTGAGCCTGAGGAGTATGATGTAAGGTATAAAAAGTGGAAAATGGAAACCTTGCCTATTATTCCTGAAAACATCAGAATTAAGGCTATTAAAAACACTATTGACCAGTACAAAATACTTGAAAAAATGCTAAAATCCGATGATATTGAAAGCCTTATATGTGCAACGGACAGCGGACGTGAGGGAGAATTAATATTCAGATATATTTATGAGCTTTCGGGCTGCAGCAAGCCTTTTCAGCGTCTTTGGATTTCAAGTATGACTGCACAGGCAATTAAGGAAGGCTTTGATAATCTTAAAGATGGCAGAGAATATGATAATCTTTATCATTCAGCAAAGTGCCGTTCAGAGGCGGATTGGCTTGTTGGCATTAATGCAAGCAGAGCATTTACCATAAAGTACAATACACTTTTAAGTATAGGAAGGGTACAAACTCCAACCCTTGCAATTATTGCAGCAAGACAGAAGGAAATTGACAGTTTTGTTGTTTCCGAATACTGGGAGGTACAGGCTGATTTTGGAGAATACAAGGGGCAGTGGTTTGAAATAAAAACCGAAGGCGATAAAAAGGTTGAAGAAACTAAAATACTTGATAAAGCAAGGGCTAATGAAATTGCTAAAAAGGTAAAGGGACAGCAGGCAACAGTTAAAAGTGTTGAGTGTGAAGAAAAGAAAAATCCGCCTCCTCTTTTATATGATCTTACAGAGCTGCAAAGAGACTGTAACAGGAAGTTTGGCTTTTCGGCACAGCAAACCCTTTCCATTGTACAGGATTTATATGAAAAAAGAAAAATGGTTACATATCCCAGAACTGACAGCAGATATTTATCTGATGATATGATACCTAAGCTGAAAATAATAGCAGGCAAGCTGATGGGAACAGAGGTTTATAACAAATATGCAAGCTATGTTGTAAATTTGCCTAAGCTGCCTGTTACAAAGAGAATAGTTGACAATTCAAAGCTAAGTGACCACCACGCTATTATACCAACAGAGGTAAATCCTAAAATCAATGCTTTAAGTGATGCTGAATTTAAGGTATATGATTTGATTGCAAGGAGATTTTTGCAGGTCTTTTATCCTTATTATGTATATAATACAACTAAAATTGTTACAGAGTGCCAAAGTGAGCAGTTTGTGACAAGGGGTACGACTGTTGTGGACAAGGGATGGACAGAGCTCAATGTTAAGTCTGAAAAGGAAAAGAAAACAGAAGAGGTTTTGCCTGATGTAAAGGCAGATGATACCTTTGATACAAAGGGTGCAAAGGTTTCAGCAAAGAAAACCAAGCCTCCTCAGTCATATAATGAAGCAAGTCTTTTGTCAGCTATGGAAAATGCAGGACGATTTGTTGAGGATGAGGCTTTAAAGGAGCAGCTTAAGGAATCGGGACTTGGTACACCTGCCACAAGGGCATCTATTATTGAGCGTCTTATTAAGGTTGGATATATTGTGAGAAAAGGCAAATCACTTATACCAACTGAAAAAGGTATGAAGCTTATTGAAATTGTGCCTGTTGAGCTTAAATCCCCCGAAACTACGGGAAAGTGGGAAAAGGGACTTACTTCCATAGCTAAGGGTAAAATGGATACCGAAAAATTTATGGGCAGTATTAAGAGGTATGTAAACTATATTATTAATACTGCAAATACTGATAAATGCAAGGTAATTTTTGCTGCTGAAAAGCCAAGAGGCAAAAGAGCAGGGAATGCAATATTGGGGGTCTGTCCTAACTGCAAAGGACACATACTTGAAAATTCAAAGGGATACTTTTGCAGTAACTGGAAACAGGGCTGTAAGTTTACCATATGGAAAAATGCACTTGAAAACTACGGTGTGGCCATTGACAGTGAATTTGTTAAGTCTATTCTTGAAAAGGGAAATATAGAAAACCTGAATGTACATAAACCTGATACACAGGAAGAGTGCATCTGTAATGTCAGCATTAATAATACGGGCAGACTTGAAATCAATAATTTAAAGAAGGTATAATATGAAAATTAAAGTCATTGAGTACAGTTTTACTGTATGCAAAATAATGAACATTTCCGATGTGGATTTTAACGATGAGTTTTGTTTTGTGGGGAAAACTGATGAGGAATTATCTTTAGTGTGCAGAACTGAGAAGGTACCTGACAATATAACCGAAAGAGAGGATAGCTGGAAGGCATTCAGAATTGAGGGAATTCTGGAGCTTTCAATGATTGGTATTTTGTCAAAAATTTCAGCTATACTGGCAGAAAATAGAATAGGAATTTTTGTTATATCTACATATAATACTGATTATATTATGGTTAAGAAGGAAAATTTTGAAAAGGCCTTAAAAGTATTGAAAGAAAAGGGGTACGAAGTCTTGTTATAAGGGGCTGCAGCATATACAGCCCCCGGAAGTAAAAAAATAAGCCATATCAAATATAATAAATTTTGAAAATGGCTTAAATACTAGTGTTTTAAATGCTTGATTTAAAATGTTACAGTAAAAAATATATAGTGGAGTTGGTGAGGCTCTCGTCGAACCCCATCAATATCCTCTATAAGTACATCATCAAAATCAAATTCAGTGTTCTTATTGATGTTATAATATATTGTTAATCGGTCATTATAAATAAACACTTTATTTACAAAGCATTTGATTATTCTACGCTTATATTCTACCCAGTCATCTTCTGGTTTTAAGAATGACTCTAAAAAGTAATATAACTGTTCCTCTGAGAGCCCAAAGTCAGTTGCCTTATAATAAGCAAGCTCCCCTTCAATAGCGGTTTTCTCTGACTCTAAGGCTTGAAGGCGCTCAAGTAGTGTATCAGTGCCAAGACCTTTTTCAACAGCCTTAACAATGTTGTCTATAGCTCTTTTGTTTTCTTGAAGCTTTTTCTTAAAGTATGCAATATCATTTTCACGAGTATTATTCTCAGATTGAAGTAGCCATATTCTATGAGCAGCTTCTTTTAAAAGTTTGGGCTGCATTAGGTGCTCTACTGTTTTCTTAACAATAAGGTCCTCTATATAATCGGTTTTTACGTGTTTTTTATCGCAGTTGCCTTTATTTCGGACTGTTTGGCAATAATAGTAATAGAATTTATTGCCTGATTTTCCAGTGCCGCTTACACCAATCATAGGCTTTTTACAGTGACCGCAATATAATTTACCAGCTAACAGATATTCAGCACGAGGCTGACGCTTTGATTTACCCACGCGTTTTCGCTCCTTTTCTCTTTGAGCCAGATAAAAGGTTTCTTTAGAAATAATTGGGGGAATGCCATCTTCAATGCGAACACCTGCTGACTCATAAACACCTATATATTTTTCGTTTGATATAATACGATTAATACTATTTTTATTAAACTGATTACCTCTACTGGTTTTAATACCTAAGCTATTAAGTCGGCTACAAATTGCAGCGTTTGTTTCACCAGCATTATACATTTCAAAAATTGATTGCACGGTTTTGGCACCTTCTGGGTCAATTTCAAAGGTGTTTTCCTTTGAAGCACGGTAGCCTAAAGGAATAGTATTCCCTATTATTTTACACTTTAATGCGCTTTCGTGCAACCCCCTTTTAATTTTTTGTGCTAATTCAGCTGAATAATATTCAGCTAAGCCTTCCATTAATGACTCGAGTATGATGCCTTCGGGTCCGTCGGGGATTGCCTCAGCGGCATAAAAGATTTTTATACCGTTTAGCTTTAGTTGTCTCTTATAAATAGCGCTATCATATTTGTTACGAGCAAATCTATCAGTCTTATAGACAACTACTGCATCAAATTTCTTCTTTTTGCCGTCAGCAATAAGTCGCTGAAATTCGGGACGCTCATCAGTTTTACCAGATATATGCCTATCAGCGTATATCTCGATAATAGTTAGATTGTGTTGTTTGCAGTAGTCTGTACAAACTCTGACTTGACCTTCAATGCTTTGGTCCGTTTGGTGAGGACCAGCACTATATCTGGCGTATATTGCAGTTCTCATAAACTGTCTCCTTTAAATATTAAATCATTATGATATTCTAAATATTCAGGTAGCGGGTAGCAGTCCCTTGGCAATATTATTTTACTGCTTTCAAGATTAATAATTAATTCTTTTGTAAATTTGTTTTCGGGATAGGATTTAACTATATTTGATACCCATATTCTGTAGTCCTTAGTTATTGTAATAAGCCCTTTGTCAAAAGCATCATCATAAAGAACATTGAGCAAAAGCCCATTGCGTGGGTCTGTACGTTCATTTGTATTTTTACATTTATTGAACGGTTTAATATGACTGGCCCTTAGTAGTGTTGAAATTTCCATACCGGAAATACAACATTTACTATTATATGCTGCTTCAACATATTTTCTAAAGACAGTTCTTTCCCGGTTAACTTTGTTACGATCGGTAAGGCTTGAAAGTTTTTTTGCCCCTTTTTCAGGAGTGCCATCAAATATGTTAAGCTTTGTAATATTCTCAGCTTCGGTGCTTAAATTGCCCCAATCATTTCTAAATTGCTCAAATATCAGTTTGTCTGTTTTTGCAACATGGGCAAGACCTTTTTTGCCATTTTCATTTGCCAAAGGGTCTAAATATTGAAAGTTTCTCATACGCATTACAAATGAAGATACTGATTTATTACAGATTTCAGCCACCTGTTTTATTAGCTTATTACTGGGATTTATTTTGCTAAGGGGGGTAATACAATACAGTGCATAAGCTGCTATGATGTCTTCTTTGGTCCAGCGGGCCTTTAACCCCCCCCCCCGATTATTGCGCCTCCTCAAGGCGCATAGCGGTTGTAAGGAGCTCTATGCGGCCTTTAACATCGAGAGCGTTGTAAATACGCAGGAGTTCAAGTTCTTCTTTTGAAAGGACCCTCTCAGAATTATTGTTAATTAGTGTTCCGGAGTTTTGACCAATGACACCGTTATTAGTGTGCACCGAATTAACGCGGGCGCTGTTGTCAGTCCAGCCCATTAAATATTCAGGTGAAGTGCTTAATGCCTCAGCAAGTTTTTCTATAGTGTCGCGTTTAATGTTTTTTACTATATTGCTCTCATACTTATTTATGGTAGCTTTGGTAACGCCGACTTTTTTACTTATATCGTCAAGCGTTAATTCTTGCTCTAGTCGTAATTTTCGTAATCTTCTGCCTATTGAGTCAGACATTTTTGTGCCCTCCAAAATTGTTTTGATTTATTATAGGTTAATTATATCACGATTTATGAAAAAAATAAACGCTTTTTTGAAAAAAAACTATTTACAAAACAAAAAATATGCGATATTATAGTTATCGTAACAAGAAAAATATTTGCGTAATACGCAAACAACAAGAAAGGAGGATATATAATGAACAAATCGTTATTAGCGAGTGTTATGATTAAAAACGGAGATACCCAAGGTGCATTGGCATCTGCCATGGGTCTGAGTTTATCCAGACTTAACGCTAAAATAAATGAGCGTGAAGGTGCAGCTTTTACACAGCCCGAAATGGAGTTTATCATTAAAAGATATGAACTTAGCAATGATGAGGCTATACAGATTTTTTTTAGGCATTAATTATCGCAACAAGAGAAAAAGAGGAATATTATGATACAAAAATCGGCTGATTTAAGGGCAGAAATTGAAAGGAATGCTCTTATTCAATTATTAGACGCAGCAAATGATTTTTACAGTAAGCCTGAAAATCAGCAAAAATTTGAAAATTGGAAAAAAGCTAAGGAGGAAAAAACAATATGCAAATAACATTATCATTTGATTTAACCGAAGAAAATCTTGAAAAACTTAAAGTATTTTGTACTGATACTAAGGCAATAGTTAGGACTAATAAGAAAACAACAAAGCCGATTAAAGAGACGCCTACTGCTGAAATAACCGAGCCAGAAAAAAACTTAAAATCTGAGCATAAAGAAATACCAGAGCCCAAATCTGAGGCTGCGGTTAGCGAAGCATCTAAAGAAAAGATAAATATGACAGATGTAAGAGCCGTAGCATTAAAAATTTCCAAGGCTGGTAAATCAGATATTTTAAGAGAAATATTTGGTAAGTTTGGCGCAACAAATCTTAAAGGCATTGCCGAGTCTGATTATGAGGCTTTGATGAGAGAGTTGGTGGCTGTTGATGTCTAAACACGCATTATTATCAGCTAGTGGTGCCGATAGATGGCTTAACTGCCCTCCCAGCGCCCGACTTGAAGAAAAATTTCCTGAGTCCACTTCAAAAGAAGCTTTAGAAGGAACTTTTGCACATACTCTTGCCGAACTAACTACAAGATATTGGCTTGGGGCTATTTCAGAGCTAGACTTTGAAAATCAGAAAGATGTACTTACAAAAAACGAAGACGGGCGAAAATTCTATAATTCAGAAATGCAAGAGTATATTAATGACTATGCAAAGTTCATTTCAGATAAACTCAAAGAAGCACGCAAAAATTGTACTGACGCCTTTGTAGAACTTGAAGTTAAAGTTAATTTTTCAAGGTGGGTACCGGATGGATTTGGTACAAGCGACTGTATTATTATTTCCGATGATTGTCTTGAAATAATTGACTTAAAATATGGTAAAGGTCATCGCGTAGAGGCTACTAACAACCCCCAAATACGCTTATACGCATTAGGTGCTATTGAGTATTACGGTACACTCTACGATATTAAAAAGGTCAAAATGACTATATATCAGCCTCGCCTTTTAGGGGTTCAGAGTACAGATGAAATTACTGTTGATAAACTTCTTGATTGGGCCAATAATACGGTTTTACCAAAAGCTACGCAAGCTTTTGTTGGTGAAGGTGAGTTTGCGCCGTCAAAGGAAACATGCAAATTTTGCAGAGCAAAAGCTAAATGCAAAGCAAGGTATGAGGAAAATCTTAAACAATTTGATGAGGCTGAAGACCCTCTGCTTATTACACCTGAGCAAGCCGGTGCTGTTTTAGAAAAGGCTGCTGATATTAAGAATTGGCTTAAAGACCTTGAGAACCTTGTACAATCTACTCTTCTTGAAGGTACTCCGGTAACCGGTTGGAAGATTGTTGCCGGTCGTAGCAATCGAATAATTTCAGACGAAGCTAAACTTGTTGAAGCTTTTAAAAGGGCTGGATATAATGAAGCTTTACTCTATGAAAAGAAGCTGTTAACACTGACACAGCTTGAAAAGGACTTTGGTGTAAGGCATTTTGCAGAAATTGCAGGAGACATAATAATTAAGCCACAAGGTAAGCCAACACTTGTACCTGAGTCTGATAAAAGACCAGTATGGCAGCAAGATGACGCTATTCTTAATGCTTTTGATGAATAGGAGGTAATTGAAATGAGAAAATTCGTTAGTGACTTATTGGAAGTTGGCAAAGATATAGCATATGGCGCATTTTATATATTTAAAGTTATTGTGCTGTTCTTTTGGTGGGTTGGAGTTGTGACAGATGAGCATAGTACAAAATTTGTTAAATACATAAAGGCCAAATTTAAGAAACCTGTACAAGTTACAGATATAGAGATTATCGACTTTAATACTAAAAAGCCCTCAGCGGCAACTGAGAGCATAGGGATAATTCCCTAAAAATATAAATCAATTTTATTTTAACATAGAAAGGAAGAAAAAACAATGCCAAATATGAATGATTTTTTCAAAAATGAAGTGCCAACAATGATACTCAATGCAATTATGGAAGCTGCTGAAGAAGCTAAGAAGGAAGAAGCTAAGGTAAATACAAAAACTAATGCTAACCATAAAGCTCCTACAGAAGAGTTGGTAAAAAGGGCTGCTGCACTTATTGGCGAAGAAGCTTGTAATATTGCTAATGACTTTTCAGCAGGCTTGTATTATACATATTCAAGTTTTATAGACGCCGGATTTTCTGCTACACAGGCATTTGAGTTAACAAAATGTACCCTTATAGGGTAGTTAAAAAATTATTATTTTATATTGAAAAAGGAGATTTATTATTATGAAAACACAGATAACAACAGGTAAGGTAAGATTAAGCTATTGTAATTTATTTGAGCCAAGAGCCACTATTTCAGGAGGCGCAGAAACTTATGGTGTTACGCTTCTTATTCCTAAAACCGATTCGTATACACTTCAGAAGATTAAAAATGCTATGGAGGCCGCTAAACAGGCATATCTTGCAAAGAATGCAGGTAAGAAGTTACCTACAGAGCTTAAGCACACACTTCACGACGGTGATGGAGAAAGACCTAACGGCGGAGAGTTTGGCCCGGAATGTAAGGGCTGTTATGTTATAACAGTAAGCTCTAAGAATAGGCCGGTGCTGGTTTATTCCGATAAAACACCTATAACAGACCCTCAGGAACTTTATTCCGGCTGTTATGGTAGGGCAATTCTTAATTTTTATGTTTATGATACTAATGGCAATAAGGGAATTTCGGCAGGACTTAATGGTGTTATGAAATTATCTGATGGTGAGCCATTAAGCGGAGGAGTTGTAACGGATGCCGACTGGGACGATGATTGGGAAGATGAGGATGATGGTTTGCTTGACTTCTAATAGTTAAGGGAGGCTATGACTATGCGAACACTTGCTATTGACATAGAAACTTATAGTTCTGTATCACTGCAAAAGTGCGGAGTATATGCGTATACTGAAAGTCCTGATTTTGAGATTTTGCTTTTTGGATATGCCTTTGATGATGAGCCTGTTACTGTTATTGATTTGACAACAGGTGAATTACCAAAGGATATAGAAGAAGCGATTTATTCCCCTACTATTTTGAAAACGGCTTTTAATGCTTCATTCGAGCGCACTTGCTTATCTGCGCACTTTGGTAGGCGAACACCACCTGAGCAATGGAGTTGTACGGCAGTTATGGCAAGAGAACTTGGACTTCCGAGTTCTCTTGAAGCTGTTGGTATAGTTTTAGGTTTATCCGAGGATAAGCAAAAATCAAAAACAGGAAAAGCCTTAATAAGGTATTTTTCAATACCTTGTAAGCCAACCAAAGCAAATGGACAGCGTGCGCGAAATTTACCTGAGCACGATACGGGACGTTGGAATATGTATATTGAATATAACAGACAAGATGTTGAGGCGGAGAGAGCTATAAGAAAAAAGCTTTTGCGTTTCCAAATAACAGATAGCGAACAAGCTTTATGGGTGCACGACCAAAATATAAATGACAGAGGCGTTATGGTCGACCGTGTTTTTGCTGAGCAAGCAGTTGAAATTGATAAGGTTATTAAAAGCAGACTTCTACAAAAAGCTATTGACCTTACAGGACTTGATAACCCCAAAAGTACATCCCAACTAAAGGCTTGGATTGAGAAGACTGCGAATATTACGGTTGATAGTCTTAATAAGAAAAGCTTAGCTGGTGTGAGGGATAAAGCAAATAACACAGATGTTGACGCAGCGCTTGATATAAGGGCCGGTCTAGCTAAGACTTCTACTGAGAAGTATAATGCTATGCTTCGTACGGTGTGCTCCGATAGTAGAATTAGGGGCTTGACCCAATTCTATGGCGCCAGTCGTACAGGTCGCTGGGCAGGCCGATTGGTACAGATGCAGAACTTGCCTCAAAATAAGATGCCGGACAAAGACCTTGATATTGCAAGGCAGCTTGTACTCTCGGGTGACATTGACACTCTTGAGATGTGCTTTGATGATGTTTCAGGAACATTATCTCAGCTTATACGTACCGCATTTATTCCAAAGCCAGGTTGTCGTTTTATCGTTGCTGACTTCTCAGCTATTGAGGCACGAGTTTTGGCTTGGTTGGCTAATGAAGCTTGGCGTATGGAAGTATTTAATACGCACGGCAAAATATATGAGTCCTCTGCGGAACAGATGTTTCACCTTCCGGCAGGTAGCGTAAAAAAAGGAAATCCTATGAGGCAAAAAGGTAAAATTGCCGAGCTTGCTTTGGGTTATGGCGGAAGTGTAGGAGCTCTTAAGTCAATGGGTGCACTTGATATGGGCATTGAGGAGCCCGAGCTTAAGCCTTTAGTAAATAGCTGGCGTGCTGCAAATCCGGCTATAACAAAGCTTTGGTGGGACACAGACACAGCTGTCAGAAGGACTATTCAAACGCAGGAGCCTACAAGACTCCCACACGGCATGGTTTTTTATAAAAAGGGACCTTTACTTAAACTTGTGTTGCCTAATGGCCGTGAACTAAGTTATGTTAAGCCCGCAATAGTTGATAACAATATCACTTATGAAGGTACATTGCAAAGCTCCGGCGCATGGGGTCGTATAGAGTCATATGGGCCTAAGCTTGTTGAGAATATTGTACAGGCTACAGCGAGAGACTGTCTTGCTGTAGCAATAGACCGATTGGAAAAAGCGGGCTTTCCTGTGGTATTCCACGTACACGATGAGGTTATATGCGAGGTACCTATCGGCGTTAGCTCTGCCGGGAAACTTGGTGCAATAATGTCAGAGACTATTGACTGGGCTAAAGATTTACCATTAAGAGCAGATGCCTATGAATGTGAATATTATAGAAAGGATTGATGCCTTATGAATATGAAGAATTTTGAAACAGTTGTTAAGACACAAATGACCCTGTGTGAAGCAACTTTAATTAATAAAGGAAAAGAGTACGCAGCTAATGCGTATACAGAGCAAGATGACGGACAGCTTGCCTTAGATATAGACGCTATGACGGACCGTCTTCACGCATTTAAAAAGGCAGCTGCTCTTATGAATACTACGCCTAAAGCTGCCTTACTTGGTATGCTTTCCAAGCACCTTGTATCTGTCTCCGATATGTGTTTAGACAATAGACGACATAGTATTGATAAGTGGAATGAAAAAATAACTGATAGCATTTGCTATTTGCTACTGTTGAGGGCTATTGTTGAGGAGGAGTTATTTAATGAAGAACATAGAAATAAAAATACTCAATCCTGAGGCAATTACAAATGCAGAAAAAATGCTTGTGTGTGCAGCAAGGCTTACACAAAGAGGTCATAGTATTAAAAGCCTTGATGACTTTATGCACCTGTATGAAAAAGGCTATTCAGAAAATACAGTAAGTACTTTATCTGCTTTACCTCATACAACTATACAAAAATTTGGTTTAATTAATGTTGTAATTGTTGGTGCTTCAAGAAGATTTTTAGCTCAAATCACAAGGCACCAAAATGAAGTCAAATTTATGTCAGCAAGCCTACAGTACAGTAATTATTCCGGTGAAGCTGATTTTGTAGTACCCTACAAGATACTTGAATCGGGTGATGACGTAATTGACCTATATAAACTAACTAATATATTTTCTATGAAAGAGTATGCTCATGTTGCTGAAAGCTGTGACAGTGATAGCGCGGGCTACTTAGCACCGCAAGGCTTAAGAAATATACTTATTATAAGCGCTACGCCATATCAATGGAAGTATATGATACATCAGAGAGTATGTCGTAGAAACACAGATGAAACAAGATACATAATGCTTAGGATATGGGAGCAGCTTTATGTTTTAAGCCCGGCTCTATTTTCTGATTGCGGGCCGTTTTGTGTAAGCGGACCTTGTAAAGAAGGTAAAATGAGTTGTAAAAATCCTATAAGAAAAAACACAATTCCAACAGATATATTAAAAGAGGATTTTCCTCTTTTGACAGGAGGCTTAGAAAATGAAAATAAAAATAATTGATTATGGCTTACCTTATGATAGATTACCGTATAGAGCCCATTACAATGATGCGGGCGCAGATGTATATTCTGGTATGAACGTAAACCTTTCCCCGGGTGAAGTCTTAACCTTGCCTTTAGGCTTTGGTCTTGAATTGCCTGACGGCTATGCCTGCTTTATATTTCCACGCTCAAGTTTGAGTAAGAAGGGTATCGTGTGCGAACTGCCGCCTATAGATTCGGGCTATACAGGTGAAATCCATGCGATAATATCTAATGTGAGCTCGGAGGTTTATAAAATAAAAGATGGTGACCGTATAGGGCAGATTGTTATATTACCAATTATTGTGGCTGACTTTGTTACTGATATGGGAGAAACCAGAAATACTAAAGCCTTTGGCGCCTCTGGGAGGTGAGTATATGAGACCGGATAAAGATATGTATTATATTAATATAGCAAGAGCCGTTGCGCTGAGGTCCACATGTTTACATAAAAAATATGGCGCTGTAATCGTTAATAATGACGAAATTATAGCCACAGGATATAACGGAGCACCGAGAGGCGAAGATAATTGTGTAGATGTCAAATCTTGTTGGCGAGATACACACGAAAATCCGATTGACTCCGCCGCAGCAATACACGGTAATCAGTACGGTACTTGCGTTGCGGTTCACGCAGAACAAAACGCTATTATAAGCGCTTCAAGAAAAGATATGCAGGGAGCTACCCTTTACCTTGCTTGTGCCGATGAGTCTGCACATATAGCGCCTTGTAATATATGTAACCGCCTGATTAAAAATGCGGGCATTATAAGGGTTGTAGTACAGTGACAGCACTAAAATATGACGGATTGATAAATATTGCAACGGGTAGCTCAAGAAAATCAGTCAGTTGGAAAAATCAGGATATACTCTGGAGTGCACTTGCTGAAAGGCTCCAGACCGTCACAAGAACAACCGAAACACAGTCAGAGTATAAACACCTGACCAAAGCAAAAAGAGATGATATAAAGGATGTGGGAGGCTTTGTAGGCGGCAGTTTAAAAGGCGGCCGCCGTAAAGCTGAGACAATAATTCAAAGAAGGCTGCTTACATTAGACCTTGATTATGTAACAACCTTTGATAACCCTTGGGAGACAGTAGAGCTTGTTTTGGGCTGTGCAGCAGTTTTATACAGTACGCACTCTCATACGGCAAAATCTCCAAGGTTAAGGCTTGTAATGCCTTTATCAAGACCGGTAACCCCTGATGAATATACGGCGATTGCAAGAAGAATTGCAGGAGATATAGGTATTGATATGTGTGACGATACAACATACGAGCCCCATAGACTTATGTATTGGCCCAGCGCATCTCTTGACGCTGAATATTGTTATAAAATATTAGATGGTCCTTGGCTTGATGTTAACGAGCAATTAAATCGTTATAATAACTGGAGAGACTCATCAGAATGGCCTATATCAAGTCGAAAGCAGGACATAATACAAAGACTATCAAAGAAACAGGAAGACCCTACAATAAAGAAAGGTATTGTAGGGGCATTCTGTCGTGTGTATTCCATAGAAGATGCTATTGAAACATTTTTACCGGAGGTATATGTTAAGTGCGGTGAAAACAGATATACATATACAGGCGGTTCAACGATAGGCGGCCTTGTATTATATGATAACGGAAAATTTGCATTTTCACATCACGGTACAGACCCGGTTGGTGGAAAGCTTTGCAATTCCTTTGATTTAGTAAGGCTACATACCTTTGGCGATAAAGATACGGACGCCTTGCCTGAAACACCTATAACCCGTTTGCCTTCCTATTTAGCAATGACTGATATTGCTATAAATGATGAAGCTGTAAGAAAGGATTTGGCTACGGCAAGACTTAAAGAACTTTCCTCTCAGTGGGATAATGTAGACGAGGAAAATGTAGAGTGGCTGGGAAAATTAACTGTAAATTCTAAAGGTGTGTTTGAGGCTACAATAGATAACGCATTATTAATTATGCTAAATGACCCAAACCTAAAAGGACAATACTACTTTGATGAGTTTAGAGAGCGCCCTATTGTTTGCGGTAATTTGCCGTGGGAAAATATTGAGGATAGAACTAGCGACTGTTGGTGCGACTCTGACGACTCCGGCTTGAGAAGATATTTAGAAACAACCTATAAAATTGTTAGCCCTGTTAAAATAAGAGATGCGGTTGAATTGGCAATGCTCACTTGCAAAAGACATCCGGTCAGAGAATATCTTGACAATCTTGAATGGGATGGAATAAAAAGAGCCGATACCTTATTTATAGATTACTTAGGCGCTGCGGATAATGAGTATACTAGAGAAGTTACTCGTAAAGCCTTAATCGGTGCAGTTGCAAGGATATATTCTCCCGGCTGTAAGCACGACCATATATTAGTATTAGTGGGCCCGCAGGGTTGCAGAAAATCAACAACTCTAGCAAAGCTTGGCAAGCAGTGGTTTTCAGATTCACTTTACACTGTGGCAGGTAAAGATGCTTATGAACAGCTACAGGGACATTGGATAATTGAAATGGGTGAAATGGCGGCGACTAGAAAGGCGGAACTTGAACAAATAAAGCAGTTTACATCTAAGCAAACTGATAGTTTTAGAGCCGCTTACGCACGTAGGACACAGGAGCATCCGCGACAATGCGCCTTTTTTGGTACTACCAATGACGCCGAATTTATGAGAGACCCTACAGGAGGTCGACGCTTTTGGCCGGTTGTTGTTACAGAAAAAGGTAAACAAATGGGCAACTTATTAACAGCGGATATAGTAGACCAGATATGGGCCGAGTCCGTTATAAGGTATAAGGCGGGTGAAATATGGTACCTTAGCGAAAAAGTTGAAGCTATAGCACGTAAGGTACAGGAGGAGCATACTGAAATAAATAGCAAGTACGGGCTTATAGAAAATTTTTTAAATATGTTGTTACCTAAGGGCTGGGAAAGTATGGAGCTTGATAGAAGGCTTTTGTTTTTAAGCGGTGGCTTCGGAGATATGGAAAAAGGTACAGAAGTAAGAGCCTGCGTGTGTGCTATGGAGATTTGGCAAGAACTTTTTAAAGGAGACCCTAAAAACTTCTCTTTGGCACAGGCGAGAGAGATTAACAATATACTAAGGCAAATGAAGGGATGGAAAAGCCAAAGTTCCGTAAACTGCGGTATTTACGGCAGACAGCGTGCCTTTGTTAGAGAGGGTTAATCTAAGTAATATTGCTATCAGCACTTGTTGAAGCACTTTGGGTAGCAGTTTAATTTTAATCTGCTGAACTGCTACCAAGCCAATCAGCAGTTACAGCAGTTTAAAACAAACTGCTTCAACAACTGCTTCAGCCGAAAGCCTTTTGTTTCCTAAGCAAATTAAGCTTTACAGCAGTTACAGCAGTTTTTTATCTATATACTTTAAAAAGTAAGATTAAAGAGTAAATGCTTAATTTTACATTCTTTAATTGCTATTTTAAAAGTTTATAGGATTTTACTGCTGAACTGCTACCAATATAAAAATAGGAGGTAAGTATGCTTGAAAGTACATTAGAGCAATCTGTAGGAAAATATATTAAGTCTTTGGGCGGCTGCACTTTTAAGTGGGTTAGTCCCGGGGCGACAGGAGTCCCCGACAGGATTTGTATTTTACCCGGCGGGCATGTGATATTTATTGAGCTTAAAAGACCCGGCAGAAAAAATGGGCTAAGCGAAAGACAAAAGAAAATTTTAAGAGTTTTAGAAGGCCTTGGCTGTAAAGTGTGGTGCATTAACAGCTTAGAAGATTTGAAAGAAAGGATTGCTAATGAAGTTTGAAGCTAAATATTATCAGCAATATTGTATTGATAAAATAATTGAACAACCTAAACTTGGGCTATTGCTTGATATGGGTATGGGAAAAACAGTCATAACCCTTACTGCGGTAGAACGCTTAGTTTATGATTATTTTTCTGTGAGAAAGGTTTTAGTTATTGCACCGCTTAAACCGGCAATAGAAACTTGGCCGACTGAGGTTGAAAAGTGGAATCATCTTAAACATATTATAACTTCTTTAGTTCTTGGCGATAAGGAGAGCCGCCTTAACGCACTTGAGAAGGACGCTGAGCTTTATATTGTAAATCGAGAGAATGTTCAATGGCTTGTTGACTACTATAAAAAGAAGTGGCCTTTTGATATGGTTGTTATTGATGAGCTGTCGAGCTTTAAATCTAGCAAAGCTCAGAGGTTTAAAGCTTTAAAAAAGGTAAGACCGTATATTAAAAGGATTGTCGGGCTTACCGGCACCCCGTCACCGAATGGGTTGCTTGACCTATGGTCTCAAATGTATCTGCTTGATGCTGGAGAAGCCCTTGGCAAAACGATAACAAGTTATAAGGAAAAATGGTTTGTACCGGACAAGAGAAATGCGACAACAATATTTTCTTGGAAGCCTAAAGATGGCGCCGAAGAAGAAATATACAAAAAGCTTGAGCCGCTATGTATCAGTATGAAAACAGCTGACTACTTACAACTCCCTGAGAGGATTGATATTAGACATGAAATTGAAACCTCAAGTACTACTATGGATTTATACAAAAAATTGGAGCGAGATATGATTTTACCTTATGAGGACGGAGATATTGATGCAGGCTCAGCCGCCATATTAGTAAACAAGCTATTACAGGTAGCAGGCGGTGCAGCCTATGATGAAAATGGAAACATTAAGATTCTACATAACGAAAAACTTGATGCCTTAGATGTTTTACTTGAAGAGGCTAACGGGCAACCGGTTTTATTGTTTTATTCTTATAGGCATGAACGAGATAGAATAATAGAGCGACACCCGGAGGCTGTTGATGTTAAGGAGGACACAGCCGTCAAAGAGTGGAATGCGGGGAATATACCTTTGCTGTTAGCACACCCGGCAAGTGCCGGGCACGGCTTAAACTTACAGTTTGGCGGTCATATTGTGATTTGGTACGGTTTACCTTGCAGTTTAGAGCTTTATCAGCAGGCTAATAAGCGCGTTCATCGTATGGGACAAAAGGAAACAGTCTTGATACATCATTTACTTATGAAGAATACGGCTGATATGTGGGTGCTTGACCAAGTGCTTACCGAAAAAGATAAAAGACAAAATGCTTTGCTTGAAGCATTAAAAGCAAGAATACGGGAGGTAAAAGAATGACAGTAGAACAGTTAAAAGAATTAGCAGAGGACCCTAAAAAGTTCCTTAATCGCTGTAGACATCATGAGCAGCGAATAAAGATGAAAAAAGACCAAATTCAGCATTACCGAGATATGGAGTATTCTATTACTGCTGCAATAAAAGATATTCCATCATTCGGCAATAAACCAACAAGTAAAATTGAAAATTGTTCTATATCAATTATGGCTATTGAGGAGGATATACAAAATGAAATTTTGGAGATACAAAAAGACAGGGCATTAATACGAAAAGCAATAAACTTAGTTGATGATGAGGACCTAAGACAACTTTTAGAGGCTCGATATCTAAATGAATTAAAGTGGGAGGAAATAGCTTTACTATTAAACCACTCATATCGCTGGACTTTAAGACTTCATGGGAAAGCTCTAAAAAATATTTCTCAAAAAGCAAAAGAAGCCATTTTAAGCCACGCTTAACTCGTGTTATAATATAAAATAGATTTAAAGGATAGACAGGAAAAGTCTGTCCTTTTTTAGTTTGCAAGAAAGGCAGGTAATTCTATGACGCCAAGTGAAAAAAAATTTGCTGATGAATGGCTTATTGATTGCAATGGAACTAGAGCATATATGGCTGCATATCCTCGTATAAAAAACAGTAAATCTGCGGGTGTTTTAGCAAATAAGCTCTTAGCAAAAGCTAGTGTTCGACAGTACGTTGACGAAAAACTTGCAGAGCTCAGCTCTAAAAAGATTGCCAGCGCTGAAGAGGTTATGGAATACCTGACCGCCGTATTACGCGGAGAATCATCTGCGGAAATAGTTGTTGTTGAAGGCACAGGAGACGGTTGCTCTGAGGCGAGAGCCTTACAGAAAAAGCCTGATGAAAAAGAAAAGCTTAAGGCCGCTGAGCTATTAGGTAAAAGGTACGGGCTTTATACCGAAAATGTATCGGTCAGCGGTGTTTCTAAGGTAATTATTGAGGATGATTTAAGTGAGTGATACAAGAATTTCTCTTCAAAATATTGTAGGTAAGGGCTATAAAGAGTTTTGGAATTTTAAAGGCAGATATAGAGTATGTAAAGGTTCAAGAGCGTCAAAGAAAAGTAAGACAGCAGCATTAAACTGGATATTTAGAATTATGAAATATCCTCAGTCAAATCTTTTGGTAATAAGAAAAACATTCGCAACCTTAAAAGACAGTTGTTATACAGATTTAAAATGGGCTATTCACCGCTTTGGTGTGGATAGCCTTTTTGAGTGCAAGCTGTCACCTCTTGAAATAACATATAAGCCAACTGGACAAAAGATATTATTTAGAGGTCTTGACGACCCTTTAAAAATCACTTCAATTACAGTAAGTGTAGGATGCCTATGCTGGTTATGGATTGAAGAAGCCTATGAAATTGACTCTGAAACAGATTTTAATATGCTGGATGAATCTATAAGAGGTATAACACCAGAGGGATTGTTTAAGCAGATAACCCTTACCTTTAACCCTTGGAATGAGCATCACTGGCTTAAAAAGCGTTTCTTTGATGTTTATGATGATAATATTCTCGCTATGACAACTAACTATACATGTAATGAATGGCTCGATGAATCAGACCTAAAATTATTTGAGGATATGAAGATAAGCAATCCTAGACGTTATCAGGTTGCAGGACTTGGCAACTGGGGTATAACCGATGGGCTTATATATGAAAATTTTGAAGAACGATTTTTTGATATAAATGAAGTACGAAACAGTGGTACAAAAGCTGTATTCGGACTTGACTTTGGATATACAAATGACCCATCTGCCCTATTTTGCGGTGTAATCGATGCTGCAAATAAAGTGTTATATGTATTTGATGAGATGTATGAGAAAGCTTTATCGAATGAGGCTATTGCTGAGAGAATAAGGTCAATGGGTTATGGCAAAGAAAAAATAACGGCTGACAGCTCCGAGCCTAAAAGTATTGACCGATTGCGAGAGCTTGGTATTTATCACATTAAGGGCGCAAGAAAAGGTAAAGACAGTATTAATAACGGTATTGACTTTATTCAGGATTTTAAGATAATAATACACCCTAAATGTACGAATTTTATGAAAGAAATAACTAATTATCAATGGGATAGGGATAAAAGTGGCAGAAATATAAATAAGCCTATAGATGACTTTAACCATTTGATGGACGCTATGAGGTATGCTATGGAGAACTTTATGGACGGTAATACCTTTAGTTTTGACTGATGAGGAAGTGATAAAAAGTGTTTAATTTTCAATTTAACGGTTGGCTAACTCCGTTCATAAACGATATTATTCGTAAAGGCTCTGAAAGCCGAATAGCCGACCTTGATTTTATAAGGAAGGAGATTAATAGATTTTTGGATGGTCCTCAAAGAGCCGATATGATTAAAGGTAATAATTATTACAAGGGTATACACGATATACTTGGACATAAGAGAACAGTAATAGGTGAAGGCGGAGAAGTTACAGAAGTTGAAAATCTGCCAAATGACAGGCTTGTAAATAATCAGTATGGAAAACTTGTAGACCAAAAGGTTAATTATTTGCTTGGCAAGCAGATAACATTTAATACAGATAATAAAGTATATTCTAAGATTTTGAACGATGAAGTGTTTAATGCATCTTTCGACAGGCTTATGCTTGAGGTGGGCGAGGACAGCCTAAATTGTGGTATTGGCTGGATATATGTATATTATAATGAATTTGGTGAATTAAGCTTTAGAAGGTTTAAGCCTTGGCAGATTATACCCGGCTGGGCTGATGATGAGCACACAAAGCTTGATTATGCCATAAGGGTCTATCCTGTGCTATTGTACGAAGGAAGAAATAATGAAAAGCTAATACATAAGATTGAAGTTTATGATAATAAAGGCATTACTAAGTTTGTTAAGGACGGCAGTACAATATATGCCGACGGTTCTGACTGGCAGATACCTTATTTTTATGCAGACAATATGCCTTTGGGCTGGGACAGAATACCTCTTATACCCTTTAAGGCTAACCGTAATGAACTGCCTCTATTAAAGCGAGTAAAGAGCTTACAGGATGCTTTAAATCTTATGATGAGCAATTTTGACAACAATATGCAGGAGGACGTAAGAAATACGATACTTATACTCAAAAACTATGACGGCGAGAATTTAGGAGAGTTTAGACGAAATCTTGCAACCTATGGGGCCGTTAAGGTAAAAACAGTAAATAATTCTGACGGTGATGTTACAGCCTTGACTATAGCCGTTAATTCAGAAAACTACAAAAGTATTATTGAACTGCTTAAGAAGTCCATAATTGAGAATGCAATGGGCTTTGATGCCAAGGATGACAGGCTAAGCGGTAACCCTAATCAGATGAACATACAAAGTATGTATTCTGATGTTGACCTTGACGCAAATAAAATGGAAATGGAATATAAAGCCTCTTTTGAGCGTTTGCTTTGGTTTGTTAATGCCTATTTATCGCAGACCGGTAAGGGTAATTTTGATAATGAGGAAGTTGATATTATCTTTAACAGAGATATTCTTATAAATGAAAGTGAAGCTATTGATAATTGCGCCAAATCTCAGGGTATTTTATCTGATGAAACTATTGTGGCGCAGCATCCTTGGATTGATGATGTACAGGACGAGCTTAAAAAGCTTAAGAAACAAAAAGAAGAGAATATGGCTGAATATGGTTTGCCAATGGGGCAGGCTCCAGACACAAAAGGTGATAAAAGCGCTCCTACTAAAGGTGATAAAACTCCCGAGGGTGATGAATAATGAAAAGTAGTGAGTATTGGGCTAAAAGGTTTAAGGCTTTAGAGGAAAGGTCAAATGCGGAAGCACAAAAGTGTGCGGCTGAGTCGATGAAGCTTTTAGATGATGCTATTGTACAAATAGATAAGGACATTACATATTGGCTGAAACGATTTGCAGATAATAACGAAATGACCTTGGCAGAGGCAAAGAAGGCAATAACAAATAAAGAGCTTAAAGAACTTGGCTGGGATGTTGAGGAATATATAAGAAAAGGCTACGCCAATACCTATCTGGGCGATTGGAGCACTGAGCTTGAAAATGCAAGTGCCAAATACCATATAACAAGGCTTGACGCTATTAAATTTCAGATTCAGAAATTTTGTGATGAAGCATTTGCGGATATTGTTGACAGTATGTCAAAGAGCCTTTCAAACGTATATGAAGATGTTTATTATAGGACAGCCTTTGAGGTACAAAAAGGTATGGGAGTAGGATTCAGCTTTGCACAGGTTGATGAAAACAAGCTAAAAATGATACTTGAAAGACCTTGGGCTGTTGACGGAGCTAATTTTTCCCAAAGAGTTTGGGGAACCTACAGACCAAAGCTTACTAATAAACTTCAGCAGGCATTGACCGATTGGTGTGTAAGAGGTACAGACCCTAAAAGGCTTGCGAGAAAGCTAAGCTATGAAAGCGATGTAGCCCAATCAGCGTGCAATAGGCTTATACATACGGAGACATCTCAGATATGTACAAGAGCTGAAATGGATAGCTATGACGAATTAGGAGTTGAAAAGTATAGAATACTTGAAACATTAGACGGTAAGACCTGTGAGATATGCGGCGATATGGACAGTAAGATATTTAACCGAAATGATTTTGAGGTTGGTGTTACAGCACCGCCCTTCCATCCAAGCTGCCGTGGAACTACAGTACCTGAAGTTGATGATGAGCTTTTGAAAAAAGGTAGAAAGCGAGCAGCCCGAGATGAAAATGGTAAAACTGTTTATATTGATGATATGTCGTATAATGAATGGAAAGAAAAATTTGTTAGTAATGACCAGTTTACAAATCTAAGCAATAACGATATAATAAAATCAGGTAAAGAATTATATAGAAAAAATTCTAATTTAGGAGCTTTTTCAGGGCTTCCTGAAAGAATGAGTAAAAAGCATATTCGTGATATAGCTAATGAGTTTAATGTTGATATATCAGGGCTTAAGTTAAACATTGATGCTTCCGAAGAATTATTGAAATATGTAATTACAGGAGAAGCGGTTCCAGAAGAAATTGGGAAAATAACATTCTTTCCAAATGCGTTTAGAAGTAAAGAGGAATTGCTACGAACATTAGTCCACGAAAAAGAACACGTTCAGCAGTTTAAAGAATTTGGTGCAGAGTTTGTTCAAAATAATATGGCGCATTTTGAAAAGCTCGCCTATGAGAAAGAAAACTTATTTATTGAAAAAGCAAAAAAGGATGGACTTTTATGAGTAAAAAAAATATATGGACAACTAAGCTTATTGAATATATGAAAACAAATAAGGCTGGGAAATGCCCTATTTGTGGAAGCTTAAATTTTAAGGTCGAAGAATTTAACTACGGTCGCAGGTCTATTTCGTTTAAGTGTTCTGATTGTGGCGTTATTCGTCATTTTGATGGTTGTGAAAGTGTTCAAAAGGTTTAGGAGGTGCGTTATTATGAAAAAGCTATTGAAAACTCTTTTCCTTGAAAACGGAGAGCTATATTCCATTATTGATAATAGAAGAACAATTTTAGCGCACTGTAAACCTAAGATTGAAATATATGAGGATGCTACTAATATTTCTACTATAGGTAAAGGCTATAAAGTCAAAAAGAAGCGCCTCTCAATTATTTTATGTAACGATTTAGAACTAACCCGAGAAGTTGATGAAAATTATTTTCATAAGGTCATCCGTTTTGAGCTTGTTGGTGATTTTCAGCGAACTGACGGAGTATTTGAAAGGCTTACATTTGATAGCTTGACACCAATGGAGATTGATTTAGATGGCGACTGGTCCTTTGAAATTATCGGAGAATCTGAGTTTATAAAAAAGTTATTGACTTTATAAAAATAGGCTTCTAAAATTCTTAAAGGCGGAAGATAAAAAAAATAATACAAGAGTTGCGGCTCTTGTATTATTCACAAAGAATATTATTTTTTTTTTGTTTGCGCTAAAGCGCTTCCAGCGACGGATTTTGATATTTTACTATGTCTTCCGTCTCTAAGAATTTTAGAAGCCTTAGGAGGTTAATTATGGAGATTATAATTAAAGCAAATCCAAAAGAAATGGCTGATTTTATCGGAAGCCTAAACCAAAATAGCGAAATATCCATAGATGAAGTTATTCGTCATTTTGAAAAACAGACGAAAGAACATCATATAGAAATTGCGAATTAGAATCTATAAGTGCAAGGGCTAAATCCGCTATTAGTTTTGCTGAATTATTTTCTGTTTTTTGTTTATTTAATTTATTTAAATTGTCGGTAAAATTTGTAAGCTGCTGCTTAGATGCGCGACCGATAAGAATTTTAAGTTCTTCATTAGTCATAAAAAATGACCCTCTTTTCTTTATATAAAATACTATATATAGTGGTATATATTCTTTGCACCACTATATATAGCATACAAAGTTATAAATGCTTTGTCAAGCAACAATTATTTAATATTCGTGCCCTCTCTTTGAGGGCGTTTTTTCGTATAAAAATAAAACCGCCAATTATGTGACGGTTTTAATATAAATATAAGATTTTCGCCGAATTTACGGAGTGCAAATTACAAGTTACCTTGTAACAGGGCAATATGTTTACCTCTCCAAATGAACCTACTGTGTTACATATTGATTCTGCAATGCCAAAGCTCTTAGGCTTAATAGATTCTACAGTATCTAAAGCTTCTGCTAAATTACCGCAAACAGAAGTCATACCGGCATAAGCTGACTCAATTGAATCTGAGAGAGGTGATTTAACAGTATTAATTCTATTGTTCATATCAATCCAAAATTGTTACTCCACTTAATGTGTGGCTGCATCATTTCTGTGCAGCTCTTGCAGTCGCCTGCAAGTTCAGACTGTGCCTTCAACCTGAATTTTAAACTCTCCATAGGTTGCTCCGTGTCCAGTCGTTACACCTTCCCTATAAAAGGGCTTGGCTCGGCGTTATCTTAGATACTTTGCGCTATATGTAGTGGTATATATAGATTATTGCTACTACATATAGTATATAATACTTAAAATAATTTGTCAAGTGTTTTATATAAAGACGGTACCAAAATTATGAAATTCAGATGTAAAAAGACGCTTACAATAGGTCGTTTCCAAATATTTGAGGACTGTGAGGCAAGGCTTAAGCATATTACTTATGATGAGGCTCCAGAATCAGCCGTATTCACACTTTTCTTTAAGACTGATGGATTTAGCTTAGATATACCTCAAAGCGTCCTTATAAGCCATTTTGAGCCAATTATGGATAGTGAATAAATATGGAACGTACTCAAATTACCTTACCTGTTTTCGTTATGGCAGAAGATTGGACGGGCTTTGGGTTTTTATAAAAATAATTATCAGAGGTGGTGCCTATGATTTAGTTAAGTTTATACTAAAATAACGTCTATACTAAACTACATATTAAATCTATTTTGAAGGAGGTGAAAACGCCTCCTATATTTTGTGTTCAATGAGAGTGAGAGTCAAATCTTACCCTTGTTTTTGGGGCTAACTCGTGAGGGAATAAAGCTGGGTCTCTGAATAGAGGTAGACGCATAGAGCGTTTAGAACTCCTTCGCTCCCGGGGTTAGCCTTTTATATTGCCCTGAATACGGCGTAAAAGTGTTCAAGCATTTTAACACAAGAGGTGAAACCTCGTAAAAAATCGTATTGGAGGAATGAAAAAATGAAAAGAAAATTTTTAGAGGATTTGGGTATCGAAAAGGAAAATATAGATAAAATTTTGGATGAAAACGGCAGAGATATTGAAAACGCAAAAGGCGAGCTTGAAACAGTGAAATCCGAGCTTAACACAGCCAACAATACAATAGCTGAAAGAGATAAGCAGCTTAAGTCTCTTAAGGAAAGTGTCGGGAATAATGAAGCTCTTACTCAGAAAATTGCAGACCTTGAACAGAAAAATAAGGATGACGCTGCAAAGCACAAAGCAGAGATGGATAATCTTAAAATCAATAATGCTATTGATAAATCACTTATGAGCTTTAAGGCTAAAACCCCTAAGGCTGTTAAGGCAATGCTTGATATGGAAAGTGTTAAGCTTGATAAGGACGGGAATATTACCGGTATTGATGAGCAGATTAAAGCTCTTTCGGAATCCGAGGACACTAAATATCTGTTTGAAAATTCTGCTCCTGTATTAAGGGGTACTCAGCCGGGACACGGCGCAGATGACGACGATAACTCAAATACCGAAAAAATGACTTACAGTGAAATGTGTGCATATTTGGAGTCAAACCCAGATGCAAAAGTTTAAGGAGGAATTTTAAATGGCAAAATTTGATTCAAAATCATTTAATCCGCAGGCTTTTGGTAAGTATGTGGAAAGAATACCACAGCTTAAGAAGAATGAGCTTATTAAGAGCGGCGCAATAAAGGGTAATACTGAAATTAGAAACGCATTCAGCTCTCAGACAGGTACAGCTTATGCAATTCTCCCAATGTATGGCTTACTTGATGGGGATGTACTTAATTATGATGGTCAGACCGATATTACGGCAACAGGCACTACAACCTATGAGAGAGGCGTTGTTGTTATCGGCAGGGCTAAAGCATGGACAGAAGGCGACTTTGCCGTTGATATTACAGGCGGCGTTGACTTTATGGACAATGTTGCTAATCAGGTTGCAGAGTATTTTGACGAAGTAGACCAGAGTACATTACTTGCTATCCTTGAAGGTATCTTCAATATGACAGGTGCAGCAAACAAGGAATTCGTTGACAAGCATACTTATGACATTACTGCCGTTGATGACGGTATGGCAGGCCCTTCAACCCTTAACAGCGCTATTCAGCAGGCAGGCGGCGATAACAAGAGTAAGTATACAATGGTTATTATGCACTCAACTGTTGCCACAAATCTTGAAAATATTAAGCTCTTGGCTTACCTTAAGCAGACTGATGCAAACGGCATTGAAAGAGAATTAGGTCTTGCTACTTGGAATGGCAGAACAGTTATTATTGATGATGATATGCCTGTGAGCGATGTAGCAGAATCTGCTTCAGGTAAGGGTGACGGCTATACAGCCTATACAACTTATGTGCTTGGAGCAGGTGCTTTTGACTATGAAAATATTGGTGCAAAGGTACCTTATGAGATGAACAGAGACCCTAAGACTAATGGCGGTCAGGACACACTCTATGCAAGACAGAGAAAATGCTATGCTCCTTATGGCATCAGTTATACAAAGAAGAGTCAGGCAACTCTCTCCCCTACTGATGCAGAGCTTAAGAAGGGTACTAACTGGGAACTTGTAAATGACGGTAATGGCAAGACCATTAACCACAAGGCTATTCCTATTGCGAGAATTATTTCTAAGGGCTGATGTTATGAATATTGATAGCAAAGATGTAGTCAAGAGGCTTGAAACTCTTGGCTACAATATTGACGACAGTGACTTAACTCTTATTCAGTTTGCTATAAACGGTACAGAGCAGTATATTAAAAAGTTTTGTAATATTGCAGAGATTCCAGTTGAGCTTTACTCTGTGGCGGTTGATATGTCAGCAGGAACGTTATTAAAAACCAAATCAAGTATAGGCCTTCCTGTGTGCGATAATATAGACTTTGATGACGGAAGAGTAAACAGTATTACCGAAGGGGATGTAAGTGTAAGCTATGGTTATGACAGTGACACAAGCAGCGCAGCAAAATATGCAGCCCTTCTTGATAGTCTTTGTAACAGAGACGCTGAGCTTGTAACCTTTAGGCGATTGAGGTGGTAGTATGAAAGCTTTTAAATTTGCAAGAAAAAAGATTGAAAGCCTTTACACAGGCCTTTGTTCTGTATATGCACTTGATACAGTTAGGGACCCGGATACAAAACAATCGAAGCAATCTGAAATACTACTGCTTGAAAACCAGCCTTGCAGAATATCCTTTGAAAGTAATTCCGCAACAGTAAAAAGCAATGATACGGTTTACGAAAAGCCACAGAGTATAAAACTTTTTATAGCGCCGGACTTGGTTATTACTCCCGGCTCTAAAATAGTTGTGACTCAAAACGGCAAAACAGAAACATATAAAAGCTCAGGTGTCCCGCGTATATATGTTACGCATCAGGAAATAGTTCTTGAACTGTTTGTAAGGTGGGCTTAGCTATGACACGTATGGGTAATTGTGATTTTTCTGAGCTTAGGAAATTTGCTAAGCACCTTGAAAAGCAGGAAGCTAAAGCTAAAGCAATGATTGAAAGGTGTATAAATGACTTAGTGGCTGAAATGCTTGCAAGGACTAAGGATAGAACCCCGGTAGACAGCGGTGACCTTAGAAGAGCTTGGACCGTATCAAGTATAAAACGCATAGGAAAATACTATAAGATTGTCATAAGTAATAATCTTGAATATGGAGCCTATGTTGAATATGGGCACAGAACAAGTAACCATAAAGGATGGGTTCCCGGTAAATTTATGATGACCGTTTCAGCAAAGGAAATAGATTCTCTTGCGCCGGCAGTAATTGAAAGGCGCATAAAAGCGTTCCTTAATCAGGTGATGCAATATGATAAATAAAATAGTTAAAGGTATAAGCCAAGCTCTTTATCGTGAGTTTGGTGATGATTATGAAATTTATACGGAAAATGTTGAACAAGGTTTGAAGGAGCCTTGTTTTTTTATTCAATGTATTAATCCAAAAATAACCAGATTCAGAGGTAACAGATATTACAGAGAAAATCAATTCGCAATACAGTATTTTCCAAAGTCTAAGGACTACAGAACAGAATGTTTTGATGTAATTGACAGAATGTATACAGCTCTTGAATTCGTAGAGGTTGACAACGAACTTGTTCTTGGTAAAGGGGTTGATACAAATATTTATGATGGCGTTCTAACATTTACAATTAATTACGATATGTTTGTAATTGTAGAAAATGACGTTGAAAAAATGGAAATTCTTATTCAGAAAGGACTGATGGCTAATGGCAACTAAAAAAACTACAGACACGGAGACAATAGTTGAAAACACAACCGTAGACACTGCTCCGGTGACGGCAGTTGAAGCTGTAGAAACAAGTTACACTAAAAAGCAGATTATTGAGAGCCAAAAATACTCCAAGTATATTGACATTCTTAATACCCTACTCGGTAATCGTAAATATACTTTTTCAGAGGTTGATAATCTGCTTAAGGAGTTTTTAAGTAAGGAGGTAGACTAATATGGCATTAGGCGGCGGTACATTTGTAACACAGAATAAAATATTACCCGGCAGCTACATTAACTTTGTATCAACTGCAAATGCAGGTCTTGTGTTTGGAGACAGAGGTGCTTGTGCGGCGCCTCTCAATCTTGATTGGGGTTCAGAAGGCGAAGTTATTGAAGTTACGGTTGAGGATTTTGAAAAAAATTCATTGAAGATTTTTGGCTATTCTTACACCGATGAAGAAATGAAGCCGTATAGGGATTTATTCAAAAATGCGCAGAAATGTTATTTTTACAGAGTAACAGGTGGCGTTAAGGCTTCTGCAACTCTCGGAATTGCAAAATGTGCAGGTACAAGGGGCAACAGTATTTTTTATACGGTAGCTAAGAATGCGGATAATGAAGCATTATATGATGTTTGTACATATATCAGAAGTATTGACAGCAGCATTGAGGCAAATAAGCTTTATGATTTTGAAAATACCAAAGCAATTTCTCCTGATATTATAAATGTCGGCGGTAAAGCATCAATCACTCAAGACAATTCAGACCTGAGCAATCCTTATTATTGCGCTATTGACGGAGTAAGAGAAGGCACAGACCTTAATGAAAACGGCAAACCTATAAACCGAGCTTTATGCTTTGCCGGCATAACAGTACCTTGTAAAATTAAGGTTACATGCGCAAACGGCTCACAAAATTCTGTGAGAGTTTATTCAGATGGAACAGCCCCTTCAACTTTATCTCCGGCGATTGATGGAACAACTGCCGTATTTACAATTCCGGCAGGTGACGATGCGGCAAGAGATGTTTATGTATATGGCGCAGCAAAAATAAGAATGCTCAAAATTGAAATTGTATACGAAGGCGCAATAACTGATACTCTTGTGGATAAGCAGTCTGTTACATCAGCAAATAAGCTGAATAATAATGATTTTATTATTTGGGAGTCCAACGCAGCATTAGTAGAAACCGCTGGTACATTCTTAACAAATGGAACAACGACAGTAGCTACTGGAGCAACATATCAGAAGTTCCTTTCGGCTATTGAGAGTACACAGTTTAATACGCTGGTTTGCGACTCTACTACTGATACAATCAAGGCTCTTTTTGTGAGCTTTACAAAGAGACTTAGAGATACTGTGGGTGTTAAATTTCAGACAGTTGTGTACAAGTACGCCGGTGATTATGAGGGTTTAATCAATCTGACTACTCCTGCTAAAGAAAATATTCCGGCTCTTGTATGGTGGGTAGCCGGAGCGGAAGCAAATTGCGCAATTAATAAAAGCTGTGCAAATAAAAAATATGATGGTGAGTATACACCAATTTGTACTGACACACAAGCGGGGCTTGAAAATGCAATAAACAATGGTGAATTAAAGTTCCATAAGGTAGGTTCTGATTATAGAGTTCTTACGGATATTAATTCCTTGGTTACAACAACATCCGAGAAAAGCAATTTATTCTGCTCTAATCAGACAATTAGAGTGTGTGACCAGATTGCTATGGATATAGCAACAATATTTAATACTCGTTACCTTGGTATAATGCCAAATGATAAAACGGGCAGAATTGCACTTGGGGCAGATATTGTAAAGTATATGAAAAATCTTGAGACTCTTAGAGCTATTGAGGATTTTACAGATACTGATGTTGTCGTTGAACAGGGCGAGGTAAAGCGTGCGGTTGTTGTTAATACACCTATTACTGTTGTAAATTGTATGGAACAGTTATATATGACTGTTAAGGTTAACTAAGGAGGATATAGGCAATGGCTACAAATATAACTATGAACGCAAGGGATGCTATAGCTGCAAAATTAGCTAAATGTTTTTTTACTATTAATGGAAATCGCTATAATTTTGCAAATATAATTGACCTTGAAGCAAAGCTTGAAAAGGATAAAGCAACCGTGCCTCGCCTTGGCGCAATAATGAAAGGTCATAAGTCTTGTGGTATGGAAGGCACCTTCTCAGGCACAATGCACTATAATCAGTCTGTACTCAGAAAGCTTCTTGAAGATTATAAGAATACAGGGGAAGACGTTTATTTTGAAATACAGATTGAAAATGATGACCCTACGTCAGCAGCTGAAAGTCAGAGTGTAATACTTTATGACTGTAACACTGATGGTGGTATTCTTGCTAAGTTTGATGCCGATGGCGAATATCTTGATGAAGAAATTGAGGGCACTTTTGAGGACTTTTCAATTCCGGAAACATTTACAGAACTTGACGGTTTTTTAATGAGCTAATATTAATAGGCGAGTGAAAATGCGCCCTTTTATTTTAAGGAGGATTTTATATGTCAAAGTTTAACGCTTTTATGAAGGCAAACAAGGTTGTAAAGGATAATGTAAAACGTGTTGCAACTACATCTATTGTAGATGAAAACGGCAACAGCCCTGAATGGGAGTTCAGGCACATTTCAACTAAGGAAAATAAGGCTTTAAGAGAAAAGAATGTAAAAGAAGTACCTATTCCCGGCAAGTTTGGAGCGTTCAGACAGAAAATTGACGGCGAAAGCTATGTGCTTGATATGATTGTAGCTTCTACAGTCGTTCCTAATCTTTATGATGCTGAATTACAGGACAGCTATGGCGTTAAAACCCCCGAGGATTTATTAATGGCTATGATTGATAATCCGGGAGAGTATGATGACCTTGCAGCTTTTGTACAGAAGTTCAATGGCTATAATAAAGGTCTTGACGAAAAGATTGAAGAAGCAAAAAACTAATTGAAACAGACAGTGAGGCAAGTTATGTATATTACTGTCTGTTTGAATTACATATGAAACCAAGTGAGTTTGTTGATATGGACGAACAAGAAAAAGCCTTTATTTTTGCATCAGTAGAAAGAAAGGTTAAAGAGGATGAAAAGCAACAAAAGAAACTTGACCGTAAAAGAGCGAAAAAGAGGTGAATACTTTGACTATATCAAGTTCAATAGAGTTATATGACAATTTTAGCGGAGTATTTACTTCTATGACTTCTGCTATGAACCTTATGTTATCAGGAATTGATGATATTCAAGCTGCTATGGCATCTGGCATTGATACCAGTTTTGATACAAGGCCTTTTGATGCAGGCCGTGAAAGCTTGAGAGAGGCAGAGTCCGCGGTACTAGCTTTTCAGGAAGAAATTGAAAAGCTTAAGGAAAATTCATCTACCGTGCCTCCAATTAAGGTACCTGTTGAGTGGGTAGGTGATACCGAGCCGCCCGTATTTACTACTACCGGTGTAGAACGCTATGAGCAAGAGATAAGCAATGCCAATACGTTAATGAATGATTTGGTAAATACGCAGGTTAATATTAATGCAAATGCAGTTAATGTATTATCGCCATCAGCTATAACAGACCTTACTTCTATTAATACTCGTATGACCGCGATACAGCAGAGAATACAGCAGATAGAGAGCAACCCTTTAAACGTAGGTTCTGAAGCTGCTAATGCGGGATTGGAAAATCTACGACGACAGCTAGCACAGGCTCAGCAGGCACAAAGTCAGCTGAATACAGCCGTTGCTAATATGGATGTCGGAACTGCAAATGCGGCTTATGCAAGGTTATCGTCAACAATAAGTAATACCGAAAGATATATAAGAGATAACGTTACGGAGCAAGGCGCTTTTAACAACAAAATTGCAGAAGGTAGTAATAAGGCAAATGATTTAATGAGTAAGCTTAAGGGCGCTGCAGCTGCGTACATAAGTCTGCGCGGCATAGGAAGTGCGATAAATCTGTCTGATGAAATAACACAAACAGATGCGCGTCTTAGTTTAATGATTGATAATTTTGACGAGACGGGGTCTGTGGAAGACTTGTTTAATAAAGTATATGCATCAGCACAGGACGCAAGAGGCTCTCTTACAGAAACTGCGGCAGTTATTGCAAGATTTGGTAATAATGCAAAAGATGCTTTTAGCGGTACAGATGAGGTTGTGGAGTTTGCAAATCTTGTGCAAAAGCAAATGACCATTGCAGGAGCAACTACATCAGAGTCTTCTAATGCTATGCTTCAGTTATCGCAAGCACTGGGTTCAGGTGTATTAAGAGGTGATGAACTTAATTCAATATTTGAAAATGCACCTAATTTAATACAGAATATTGCAGATTATTTAGGTGAGCCTATAGGTCAAATAAGAGAAATGGCTGCCGATGGTGAACTTACTGCTGATGTGGTGAAAAATGCCATTTTTGCGGCAAGCGATGAAATTAATGAGCGTTTTAATAAAATGCCTATGACTTGGGGACAAATGTGGACTAAATTTCAGAATACAGCTGTAATGGCATTTAAGCCGGTATTGGACAGGCTTAATGACCTAGCAAACAGCGAAGCTTTTCAAAGTTTTGTTGAAAATGCGATAACAGTTATGGCTGTACTTGCCAATGTAGTTATAGATATATTTGAACTTATAGGAACTATCGGCAGTTTTATAGCAGACCATTGGAATGTTATAGGGCCCATTATATATGGCGTGGTAGCCGCTCTTGCTGTATATTATGGTTGGTTAGCTCTTATTAAGGTTATTGAGCTTATTAGTACAGGCGTAAAAATAGCGTTATGTATAGCTTCATTTGCACATGCAGCCGCAACAGGGGCAGAGGCATCTGCTACTGCGGCAGCAACAGCAGCGCAATATGGTTTAAACACAGCTATTTTAGCGTGCCCTATATTTTGGATAATTATATTAATTATCGCATTGATAGCTGTACTTATAGCAGTATGTGACTGGATAGCGGAGGTAACAGGGGCTGCAGAATCAGCTTTAGGAATTATCTGCGGAGCATTAGCTGTAGCGGGTGCTTTTATTTGGAATACCATAGTTGGTGTCATAAATGGTATTATACAGCTTTTATGGACTCAATTCGTAGAGCCCTTTATAGGTATTATTGAATGGATATTGAATGTTTGTAACGGCGGTTTTGATAGTTTTGGAGATGCAGTAGCAAATCTTGTAGGGCAAATAATATCGTGGTTTTTATCCCTTGGCAAGGTTGTTACAAAAATTATTGACGCAATATTCGGCACCGACTGGACTGCCGGGCTTACATCATTACAAGACAGTGTACTTGCGTGGGGTAAAAATGAAAATGCAATTACTTTAAGTCGTGAAGCTCCTGAAATTCCATTACAAAGGATTGAATACGGTACAGCTTGGGATGCAGGCGTTGAGTTTGGTGATAACATATCAAATGCAATTTCAAATGGTATAGACAATTTGAAGAATATGGCTGATGATTTACTTAACCCGACTACCGATTCTGGGGAGGATGCTCTTAACGGAATTAAAGATAATACTGACGATATTAAAAAGGAAGTAAAGAACTCTGATGATATTTTAAGTATGATTAAAGACAGTATAAGCAAAGAAAGAATTGCAAGTTATACAACAAAACAAATTAATGTGGATATGTCGGGAATGTCTAATAAGATTGAAAGCAGCTTAAGTATTGGTGATGTTGTACGAGAGTTTGAAGAGCGTATTGCAGAAGCTGCTTCTGCTTCTGCTGAGGGGGTGTAGAATATGGCGTATTTAATTTATGTTGAGGATGTTTTAATGCCGGTAACACCTTCTAAAATTACCAGAAAGGTTCCGGGGAAAAATGAAGAAATTGAACTTTTAGGCGGAAAAACAGTTCTAAATCTTCAAGAACCGGGGCTTACAGAATGGTCAATGGATTTTCTGCTGCCAAAGGTTAAATACCCATTTGTAAATATAATACCGGAACAGCAAGAACTAAGGTCTCAAGATTTTTATTTAACTCATTTTAATACATTAATGGCAAAAGCAAAACCTTTTAACTTGATGATAATAAGAACTAAGCCTAATGGTGTTTGGGACTTTGGAGAGGATGGCGGAACTTTTAAAATAGACACATCAGACTATGTTTCGGCAAACCCAATATATGTAAATGACCTTGATGGCATTTTAAATAAATGTCAATGTACTATTGAAGATTTTACAGATAAAGATTCAACAGACGAGGGCTTTGATAAAATTATAAGCGTTACTTTTAAGAAGTATCTGTCTTATGGTACAAAAACAGTCAGTTTGGCTACTGACAATAAAACAGGTACAATAACAGCGACAACAAAAACCACAAGAGAAACAGATAATAAAGAAATACCTTCTACTTATACTGTAAAATCCGGAGACTACCTTATATTAATAGCAAAAAAGGAGTTGGGTGACGGAAATAAGTGGAAAGATATTTATGAGTTAAATAAAGACCAAATTAAAGACCCAAACTTAATTTACCCCGGTCAGGTCTTTAAATTAAAATGACAGGAGGCGTTTTTGTATGTCGGGAACTGTTAGCGAGTTATTAGCTTGGGCCAGAAAGTATGTTGGAAAAGGTAGCTTTCCTCATCAGGGAGGAGGCGGAACGTGGAGTGCGACAAATAGCTGTCAGGCTTTTGTTGCCTCTGCATATAAGGCTTCCGGTGTTAATGCGGCCTATACATCTAAAGATACTGCTGCCTTAGCAAAAGCTGCATGGGGTAAAAATAAAATAGCTTACAAAAACGGGAAAATTGACTATAGCAATATCCCTACAGGCGCTTGCATTTATTCTCAATGTGGAAAGGATACAAGAGGACACGTTTCAATTTATTCCGGCAATGGAAATATAATTGAAGCCGGAGTAAACCCTATTAGAGAAATAAATATAAACCAAACATTAAATAACAGAAAATATTATAGCTGGGGATATAACGGTAATTCAAAGCCAAACGGTTCTACTACAAGCACTGGTAGTAGTTCGCCGGCCGCTATACCGACAAAAACTATAACCTTACCAACCGGCTTAGGAGGAACCTTTACATATATGGGCTGGCAGCTAATCACTTCAAAAACCTCTACACAATATAAGCTAAGGTCTCAGACCGGACAAAATTTTAATTCTGAGGGATTTGGAATAATCAATAGCCGTTATGTTGTTGCGTGTACTACTACATATGGAGCCGTAGGTGATTATATCGACGTATACCAAAGTAACGGAAATGTACTTAAGTGTATTATAGGAGATATTAAAAATCAAAATGATGCAGGTTGCAATAAGTGGGGTCACCTTAGCGGAAAGTGTGTTATAGAATTTGTTGTTGATAAGGCTAAATGGTACAACCCTATGCACGCAAACCCGGGAACTTCAAGCTGTCACCCTGAATGGGGAGGAAAAACCATAGCTAAAATAGTTAATTTGGGCAGCTATTTTGAGGGGGCAAGCGCTGATGCCGGAGCTGAAGAGGCAAATAAATCTAAATCCAAAGAGGAAAAGGTAGAATTATGCTCTACTTCTGTAATAAGCACAGTAAATGTTGCGGGCTCTCTTAATGATAATAAGTATATAAATATAGCCGGAAATAAAGATGCTCTTTATGAGCTTCACATAATAAATAATGGTGTAGATTATCAGCCTATCATTGTTGGCGAGGTTACGTGGACAACAGAATGGAAAGATGCGGCGGGTAAGCTAGAATTTTCTGTGTTAAAGGACTCTGCTCTTGACATTCAGGAGGGAAACACTGTAGCTTTTCTTAAAAATGGTACAGGCGTTTTTTACGGGTATTTATTTACAAAGTCAAGAAGTAAAGGTAAAGAAATAAGTTGCGTAGCCTATGACCAGTTAAGATATTTGAAAAACAAGGATACATATTGTTATCTTAACAAGTCATTGCGTGAAGTTATTATAATGATTGCTATGGATTATAGGCTTAAGGTTGACCAAAGTAAGTTAGTCGATACCAAGTATGCAATACCCGGGCGTGTTGAGGATAACGAAACTCTTTTTGACATAATAAAAAATGCAAGAGACCTTACAGAGCAAGCAACGGGAAATATATATATTCTTTTTGATGACTATGGTCTGCTCAGTTTAAAGGCTATTGAAGATTTAAAGACCGACTACTTACTTGATAATGAAACTGCTGAAGATATGGACTACACTTCAAGTATTGATGACGAAGTTTATAATCAAATACAGTTTTACAGAGATGATGAGACTACCGGTAACAGAGCAAAGTATATATTCCAAAATTCTGAGCTCATCAATAAATGGGGAGTTCTCCAGCTTACCTGTAAGCTGGAAAAAGACGATAACCCGGCGGCTTTCGGTAAATCGATACTTAATTTGTACAGCGAAAAGAAAAGAGAGCTTACAGTAAAAGACTGCTTTGGTGATGTAAGGCTAAGAGCAGGAGCTTCTTTATTTGTAAATCTGGATTTGGGTGATGTTATTTTTAAAAACTGTCAAGTTATTGTTAAAAAAGCTGTGCATAAATTTGGAACAAAGTATAGCTGCGATTTAACCTTATTAGGAGGTACACCTTATGTCAGTTGAATTAGTTAAATTAATCAAAAGTGTTGCTATGGATGCTTTTCGAGCAAGTAAGCCTGTTGAATTAATTTATGGGAATGTTATAAAGGATTATGAGAATGACGGCGAACTTGTGATACATTTGGCAGAAAAGCTGGATTTATGTGCGGATTTTTTTGTTTTCGGTAGTATAAGACCTAAAAATCTTGAAAGAGGAAACCGTCTTGTAATCATAAGAATGCAGGGCGGGCAGTCCTATTATGTAGCAGACATTTTAAGGGAGGATGATTAAATGCTTCCAGACAGTTCAAATTATGAAATATTAAGTAACTACGATACAACTGAGCAGCCAAGTATGACATACAAACTTGACAGAGAAAATAAGCGTATCGTTGCTGTATTTGAAGACTACAAGGAAATTATAAGGCAGGCTGTATATTTGGCGTTATTGACTGAACGCTATGATTACGCCATGTATTCTTGGAACTACGGTGTTGAGTTAAGTGATTTGTTTGGTCGCGAGCGACAGTATGTAATTCCTATACTGGTGGGTAGAATTAAAGAAGCCCTATTACAAGATGATAGAATTCTGAATGTTATAAATTTTAATTTTGATATAAAAAGAAGTGTATACAATGTAAGCTTTACCGTTATAACAAAATATTCTGATGTAGATGTAAAGGACGTGATATTTAATGTTTGAAAACTATACATATGAAGAACTTCTTACGGCTATGCTTTCCGAGGTGCCTTCAAATGTGGATAAGCGAGAGGGCAGTATAATATTTGATACTCTTTCCCCCGCAGCTTTAGAGCTGACTAAATTATATATGGGGTTAGATAGTGTATTAAATAACGCCTTTGCTGAAACTGCTATAAGAGAATATTTAATAAAAATTGCAAAAGAGCGAGGTCTTACACCTGAATCAGCAACAAATGCTATCCTAAAGGGCGAATTTAATTTCATATCAAATGATGGAGAGTATATTGGCGAAGTTGTTAGCGAAGGTGATAGGTTTAATCTTGATAAAATTAATTATGTAGTTACACACCAACTAACAAATGATTCCGATAATGCTATGACAATAACCGACAATGACGGTAATATAATAGCAGTTAATAAAAAAGACCGGATACCGGGTATGTGGGCATTAAAATGTGAAACAGCGGGAACAGTTGGTAATACGCATTTTGGTACTATGACACCTATTGAAACAATAAGCGGACTGACTAAAGCTGAAATTACTGACTTATTAATACCGGGAGAAGACGAGGAAGATACAGAAGTATTTAGACAGAGATACTTTGATAGTATTAATAGCGAAGCTTTCGGCGGAAACAGAGCTAACTATATAAAATGGGTACAAGAAATGGATGGCGTTGGTCAGGTTAAGGTCAAGCGAACTCCTAATGGAGGCGGTACAGTTGGTGTAATTATAACGGACAGCGAAGGTAATTCTGCCAGTGAAGAATTACAAAAGGCTGTAAAAGAAGCTCTTGACCCGGAAGAATACGAGGGTCAGGGAGAAGGTCTTGCACCTATCGGGCATAAAGTAACTGTGTCTACGGTATCTGTACACACCATCGCTGTGTATTTTAATAATATTGCGCTTGAAGCCGGATTAGAAAATTCAGATATACAAAATGAAGTAGTACAGATATTAATGAGCTATGCTAATGAAATAAATGAAAATTGGGGCGAAAAAGAGACAATAAAGGTTTATGCTGCTCAAGTACTGGCTCGTTGTCTTGACATTGACGGGGTAATTAATATTGAAAGTGCTGACCTAGCAGGCCACAGTTATATTACTCTTGATGAAAATGAAATACTTAAACTGACTTTAGGAGGTTTAGATTGATGAAATATATTGACTACTACCCTCCCGTACTCCAAGAAGTCTATGAAATAAAACTTATAGCTCTTATATTTGATAAATTTTTAGCGGCAGTTGAAAGCAATAAAGAGCAGCTTCAAAATGAATTGTATTTAGGCACAGCAAAGGGCAGTGGCCTTGAAATATGGGAAAGAATTTTAGGCTTACCTGTAACGGATACAGATATTGAAGTAAGACGCTTTAAAATCAGAAGTAAATTATTAGGTGATAGTACAAGCTTAAGAACTAAACTAAATGCTTTATTGGGCGAAGATAAATATAAAATTACTGTTTACCCGAACGACTGCCACATTTTATTTAGTCTTGAGTTATCGGCTCAGAATTTAAAATCTGAAATAATTGAACTTTTAGAAAAGGTGCTGCCGGTAAACCTTACATATGAAGTTGATTTAGCTTATAACAGACATATAGATTTAAAACCTTATACTTATAACGAATTAAAAAAATATACTCATAAAGAATTAAACGCTAAAAAATTATGATGAGGTGATATTATGGCTACAAAAACAACAAATTATAAACTTACCAAACCAGCTCAAACAGATTATTATAATGTTAATGATTTTAATAATAATATGGACATTATTGACGCTACTGTTAAGGCAAATAGTAACAGTATAGAAGATATGCCAATTCATAGAAAAGTCATCAAGACTTCTAAGATAAGTTCTTCGGATTTAACTAAGGGTGAATATATTGTTATAGCTGAAAAAGGGCATTACAGTAATGGCTCTGCTTTTATTTTAGTAGAGGCTTCGGGAAGTCTTACTCATCATTCTATGGTATTAACTATTAGCTGTAGTTTTTCGACAAAACCTACAATAACTTGCCTTTGTAATTCTGCCTATGCAACACCCTTATTTGATTCGGCAGTAATTGAAACCGTTTGGTCCAAACAGCATATTGTTTGTTTAAGATTAAATAATGATATAAGCACGCAAAGTCCAGTTGAATTTAAAGTGACCGTTATTTCTGAATGGTGGGATATTAACATAAGACCTTTGGGAACCTATACATTTACTGCAAGTAATATGAAAAGCGTGCAATTACAAGCCAATACAACCGCTTTTGACGGCTATTTACCTAAAACCGGCGGTTATGTTTCGGGAGCAATAACTGTTAACGATGATATAAATATTAGCGGAGACATAAATGTGGATACTGATATAAATGCGTCTGGTAACATAAATACCGATGATACTATAAATGCATATAATGTAAAATCCGAAAATAATATGGTTATAAAAAACCGTACGATTGCCCGAGCTATTGAATTATATAACTCTCCAAATGTGGAAATCGGCGGCTACATAGATTTTCACTATAATCAGGAAATAACTGAAGAAAATCAGACCGCTAATACAGAAGGAGATTATACTGCACGAATAATTGAAAACGCTCCGGGTGAGCTTAATGTACAAGCCAGTTCAAACTACATAGCAAAATTAAAAGTTGCTGGTAATCAAGTTTACGATAACAGTCGAATTATGGTAAGAACTACAGATAATGTTACCGCAGGAGTTTCACCTCTATCTCAAGGTAATATTATTTTGGTCGTTGAGTAAGGCGGTGACTTAAATGCCAATATATGTTGGGGATAGTACAAACAAAGCTAAAGCAGTAGAAAGTATTTACGTCGGAAACGAAAACAATATTGCTCAACGCGTATTATACGCATACGTAGGAGACGAAAATAATATTGCACAGCTTGTTTATGACGGAGCTACAAGGGATTTTAGTAATCTTGACTTTAAATGTACCTATGTAAATGAAGCGACCGGCGGAACTGTTTCGGTTAATACTGTTTATACCGCAATACCAATAATGTGGAATACCGGGGCTGAACTTAATTCATCCGTAACCTTTAAATCAAGTAAGCTTAAACTGCGTAAAGGAGATACCGTAAAAATAACATTTACATTATCACCGCCTGAAGGATGCAGTGATTACAATATTAATGTTTGGCTGGAATCTAATGCTGCCAAACTTAACAAATCTATAAGCAATACTAGCTCTGGCGCAATAACTTGGGATATTACTTCAACTCTTTCACCTATAAGCTTTATAATAAACATATATGGCAGTTCAGCAAATGTAAAATTAACTGCCTGTAATATTTATGTAAACGATACCAAAATATTATAAGGGACTTGCAAATGATAGTAGAACTCATAAAACAGTATTGGATAGATTTAGGCTTTGGGGTATTTACCGCATTCTTAGCTTTTTGCTATAAAAATCTTAAAATAGAATTGTTAAAACGGGTAAAAGAGCAGGAGGCTGTTAAAGAAGGCGTTGTTGCTTTACTTAGACAAGCATTGTACGACAACTATAATAAATGGAGTGAAAGAGGATATTGCCCTATTTATGCTATGGAAGTATCAAAAAAGATATATGAGCAGTATCACTCTTTAGGGGGCAATGATGTAGGTACGGAGCTGTATGAAAGACTTAAAGAATTGCCCACAGAGCCTACGGAAATAAATAAAATAATAAGTGATAACAAATTTATGAAAGAACATTAGGAGGTTTTATATTATGAAGAAATGGTTTAAAGCGGCAGGAGTAAGAGCGGTAAAAACAATGGCGCAGACAGCAGTTGCTATGATTGGCACATCAGTTGCATTAAATGATGTAAATTGGACTATGACAGCATCTGCAACGGTACTAGCGGGAGTTTTGTCAATGCTTACATCTGTTGCGGGACTGCCTGAGTTAAAGGAGTGATTTATATGAACATAATAGATGATTATTTGCCCGTCAATAAATATTCCCGTCCCGGTACGAAAATTAAGCCGACAAAAATAGCCGTTCATTATGTAGGCAATGCAGGCAGCTCAGCAAAGGGTAACAGAAATTATTTTGCAAGTGGGAAGGTTTATGCCAGCTCACATTACATAATCGGATTAAACGGAGAAATACTTAGATTAATTCCAGAGGATGAAATAAGTTATTGTACCAATCAGGCAAACAGCTATACAATATCTATTGAGTGTTGTCATCCGGATAACTCAGGTAAATTTAATACTGCAACTTTAAATTCCCTTATTGAATTGTGCACAGATATTTGTAAGCGCAGGAATTTCAGCCCTCTTAAGGATATTATAAGACATTACGATGTAACACAAAAAGCTTGCCCTTTATGGTGGGCTCCTAATGGACCTAATAAGAATGCAAATTCTGATTTTAATGCTTTTAAATCAGCTGTGGCTGAATTTATGGAATCCGGTAATAAAATAGTTAAGGCGGACATAGAAGTGATTACAGAGACAAATATAAAGATAAATGGCAAGGTCATCAAAATAAACAGAATACTTAAAGATGATAAAAATTATATTGACCTCAGAGGTCTTGAGGCTGCTGGTTTCAAGGTTGGCTTCGATACAAATACAAAACTATTGATTTTAAATAATAAAGTCTCAGAATTACCAATTAATGTTGACGGTAAGGAAACAAGTGTTGAGGCAATAAATATTGAGGGTAATAATTATGTGCCTATCAGGAGTATTGCCTCTGCAACTGAGACTTTTGATGTGGGTTACATCAACGGTGATGTTGTTATTAATAAGAAATAATTTTTGAGGCGCTTCGGCGCCTCTTTTTTATTTTGCTTGGTATTAAGCAATTATGCTTGCAAACTGCACAGAAATTGATTATAAACTCTGTGTGGAATATCAGTATACAAATTTAAGCGGCCACGCTATAATTATTAATGTAAATTATTTTAAGGGAGGTGGTAAACTTGGGCTTAAGGGAAAAACGACTTGAGAAGGGCTGGACACTTAAAGAACTTTCGGAGAGGTCTGGCGTACATTTAGTTAAAATTCAACAGATAGAAAGCGGAAAAATCAAAGCTGAGAATATGTCACTCAGAAATGCTGAAAAGCTTGCCAAAGCTTTAGGATGTCCGACTAGTGACCTTCTGTAAAAATTGCATAGCAAAATTGCTTAAATTCCGTGTAAAACGTCGGCATACAAATGCCGAAAAACACGACATAATAATATATGTAAGGTGCAAGTGAGTAATCGTTACAATTTCAGGCTGCTCACTTGATATGAAAGGAAGTGAGGACTATGAAATTGCCAAATGCAACAGAAATGATTGAAAAGCTTGCTAAAGAAAGTGCTATTAAGGATATTTACATAATGGCTCTCGAAGCAAAGCAAAATGGCCAAAGCTTTGATGATTTTATCAAAGAGCTTGAAGCCTTAAAGAAGTAAAAAAAGATAGCCGAGCTAGTGAAGTTCTTGTCGGCTATCTAAAACCAAAAAGCGAGCTCTGAGAGCGCAAACCTTACTGCCCCTCAGTGTTCGCTTTTTATTATACCTCAAAATTGCCAATTTGTAAACTCTAATTTGAAATGTTTTATTGTAAGCCCTGCTCAGCAAAATTGCTTAAATTTCGTGTAAAACGTCGGCATACAGACGCTGAAAAACACGGCATAATAATGTATGTAAGGGCGAGTAAACATAAAGGAGATTTATACTAATGAAATTTAAAATTTATGAACAACAAATATTTAATAACTCAAAAACATACTTATTAGCTGATTTTGGTTTTACATCAAATGATGAAAAAGCAAAACAAATATTTATATCAACCATAAAATCTCAAAAAAATTTAATTGACTATATAAATACAAGAAAACTTAAAGAAAATATTGATATTACTTATATACTTTATAACTGTGATACAAACAATATCATTTTAAAATTAATACCTACTTCTAATAATCTTATTAACTCTAAAACTGGTGAACTTATTTAATTATTACTCTTGCCCTTACTTATTCTAAATTTAAAAAAGCTTAAGTCGTAAGAATTGCACAGCAAAGTTGCTAAAACTCTGTATGAAACGTCAGCATACGAGTTTAAGCAAACACGCTATAATAAATATATCAAATGAAACAAAACAACTTTTTACGGAGGTACATTATGAAAAACTTAAATGAAATGACAGCTAAGGAGCTTAAGGAAATGGCTAAAGAGCTTAAGGTTGCAAACTGGTGGAATTTAAAGAAGTCTGAACTTATTTCTGGCATTGAGATGGCTTCCAATTCAGAAACCAATTCTGATAAAACTGACGAGAGTGAAGAATTTGAGACTAATATTATAGAAGAAACAGTAAACGAGCCTATGAAGATGAGCGATACAATCACTATTTTAGAGGATATGTTTGACAAGCTTAACGCAATTTATTTTGAAGATGCATTGCCTAAGCCTGTTATTACTGTGCAGTCTACACCTAAGGCATACGGTCATTGCTCAACTAAAAAAATTTGGAAGGCTGGTGACAACGAGGCTATGTATGAGATTAACCTTGGTGCTGAGTTTATAAACAGACCTATTCAGGAAACTGCAGCAACCCTTACTCACGAGATGATACATCTTTATTGTATTGTTAATGAGATTGCAGACACCTGCCAAAATGGCAGATACCACAATAAGACATTTAAGCTTGAGGCTGAAGCAAGAGACCTTGAGGCTGGGTATGACCGTGCAAATGGCTATACACATACAGCCCCAACTGAAACCTTTGTTAATAAGATTACTGAGGCTGGTATTAATATGACAATCAGATTTGCGCGCATTCTTAAAGCTCCTATAAAAAGAGAAAGAAACAAGCAATATAAATATGTTTGTCCTGTTTGCGGTCAGTATGTTAAGTCAGCATCTGAATTGCATATTAAATGCGCTAATTGCGATGCGGAAATGATACGCAAATAACTGAAGCACTTTGGGTAGCAGTTTAATTTTAATCTGCTGAACTGCTACCAAGCCAATCAGCAGTTACAGCAGTTTAAAACAAACTGCTTCAACAACTGCTTCAGCCGAAAGCCTTTTGTTTCCTAAGCAAATTAAGCTTTACAGCAGTTACAGCAGTTTTTTATCTATATACTTTAAAAAGTAAGATTAAAGAGTAAATGCTTAATTTTACATTCTTTAATTGCTATTTTAAAAGTTTATAGGATTTTACTGCTGAACTGCTGAAACTGCTACCAATATAAAATGGGAGGTGAAATTATGACGGATAAAATCAAAGAGCAAATTATTGCAATTAGAGAAAGTGGCTTGACAAATATGTTTGATATAAGGGAAGTTAAGAGGCTTGCAAAAGAAAGAAGATTTTTTGAGCTTATAGATTATATAGAAGATTATCAGGACCGATATGTTGCCTTTATATTCAATAGTAATAAGAATAAACCGTAAAAATTGCATAGCAAAATTGCTTAAATTCCGTGTAAAACGTCGGCATACAAATGCCGAAAAACACGGCATAATAATATATGTAAGATACAAAAAAACACATACATTATTATGGAGGTAATTCAAATGAAAAATCAGACTTTTGGAATTGAAATTGAGACAAGCGGTATTACAAGACAGAGAGCGGCTGAGCTTATTGCTAATTACTTTGGAACTGAAGCAAGCCATTATGGTGGAAGTTATGACAAGTATATAGCAAGAGATAATAAAGGACGTTACTGGGCTTGTGTATTCGACTCATCAATTATTGCACAGTCACGTGCAACAAAATGCGAGGTCGTAAGCCCTATTCTTACTTATGATGATATTTCAGACCTTCAGGAGATAGTAAGAATATTAAGAAAAAATGGGGCTAAGTCAAGCCCAAGCAGGCAGTGTGGCATACATATTCATATTGGTCTTGGTAATCACAATATTAAGACTCTTAAAAACTTAGTAAACTATATGAGTTCATATCAGGACCTTATTTACAAAGCTCTCAAAATTACAGATGAACGTCAAAGATGGTGCCAGAAACTAGAGTCTGTTTTGGTTGATAAGTTCAATGAAAGAGGTCTTGATACTTTTGAAAAGGGTGAAAGTGCTTGGTATGGCAAGGGCTGTGAGAGCGGTAAATACCAACACTACAACCCAACTCGATACCACGGTTTAAATCTTCATAGCGTATTTTCAAAGGGTACTATAGAATTTAGATTATTCAATGGTACACTTCATGCGGGCGAAATTAGAAGCTATGTTTGCTTTTGCTTGGCAATGAGTAATTTTGCTTTAGAAAAAAGGTCAATAAGGAGAGCCCATAAAAATCAATTCAATGATAAGTATACTATGTATGAGATGCTTTGCAGAATAGGTATTAAGGGAGAGGAATTTAAGGTTGTAAGGGACCATCTTACTAAACATCTTTCAGGAAGCCTTACTCATGAAGGTAGATACATAATATAGAGTTAATGAGAGCTTGCAGTTTTGCAAGCTCTCAAAAAAAGAGGTGTAAGTTATGAAATTATATATTGCTTATGGCAGTAACTTAAATTTAGGACAAATGGAACGCAGATGCCCCGGCGCAAAAGTTTTATATAAAGGAATTGTTAAAGATTACTCACTTGTATATCGTGGCTCAAAAACCGGCGCTTATGCTACTATCGTTCCCCAAAAAGGTGATTTTGTTCCTGTCGCAGTGTGGGAAATAAATTCTGTACACGAGCGCAGACTTGACATCTATGAAGGCTATCCCAACTTTTATTATAAAAAAGAACTACCGGTTATATTAGATGATAATAGCCGGATTTGGGGAATGGCTTATATTATGTTTGATGGCGCAAAAACTGGGCGACCGTCAGAGGAATATCTAAGGACTTGTTTGAGAGGCTACCTTGATAACGGACTTAATATAAACAAATTTGAAAACTCAATTAAGAATAATGAGAAAGAGCTGTTGCGGTAAAAATTGCATAGCAAAATTGCTTAAATTCCGTGTAAAACGTCAGCATACAAATGCAGAAAAACACGGCATAATAATATATGTAAGACACAAGTAAACAACTTGTTTTGAAAGGAAGTGAGGATGATGAAAGAAATGACGCCAACAGAAATTGCTGTTGAGTATGCCAAGGCTGATTTGAAAAAAGAGATTTACATAAAAGCTCTTGAGGCTCAAAAAGCCGGCAAAACTCTTCAAGAGTTTGTTAAAGAGCTTGAAGCCTTGGCAACCAGCAAATAAAAATAAGATAGCTGCTCTTGATTACCCAGTCAACCAGCTATCTTAAAGAAACCACACAGCCTTGAGAATGCGAGTCTTACCGTTTCTCTTGGTTGTATGGATTCATTATAACGTAAAACAATGAAAATGTAAATAGTTTTTTAGGAAGAAAAAATGAAAACAAAAAAAGGAGAGTATTGCATTCGGAGATGATAAGAGCTTGTAAGAACTGCATAGCAAAATTGCTTAAATTCCGTGTAAAACGTCGGCATACAAATGCAGAAAAACACGGCATAATAATATATGTAAGATACAAAAACACATATTATTAAGGAGGTACATAAGATGAAAGTTTGGTTTGGCGGTGAATTTAAAAATATTGAAATTGGACAAAAGGTCTTTGTAGGTCATGCAGGTTCTGGACATAGCTGTTTTGGTGAATACGGAAAGCTTGAGCGCACAACTGTTAAACACCTTGTATTTAGAACTGAGTCCGGTGCAATAATTAAAACGGCAATTGGTAACCTTCATCAGGTTGTTGGCAAAGCTGGCAAGCAGGGTAATTTTGTAAGCTTATTAATTGAGAGAGAATTTATATATAGCCCGTTGAAGATTTATTAAATAAAAAAGTGTGTTGAGGGGTTAATAAATTGTTACCCCCATCTAAAGGAGGTTAAAAATAATGAAAGCGTACAAAGGCTTTGATAAAAATTTGAAATGCAGAGATTTTCAGTATGAAATTGGTAAAGAGTACAAAGAGAAGAAGGCTACGGTTTGTGATTGCGGTTTCCATAGTTGCTTAAGCCCTATGGACGTGCTTGACTATTACCCGCCAGCAGATGCTCATGGAAATCTGAACCGATTTTGCGAGGTAGAAATACCCGAGGAAATGGACAAGTCTGATGATGATAGTAAGGTGGCTACAAAGTCTATAAAAATAAATGCAGAGATAGGCTTGAAAGGATTGGTTGAGGCAGGCGTAAACTTCATTTTGGAAAAAGTTAATTGGGAAAATTCTAGGGAGACCAACACAGGCTACCGCTCAGCTGCGACCAACACAGGCTGCCAGTCAG
>JAUNGN010000055.1 GCA_030524425.1 Clostridia bacterium
CTGACAGGCTATAAAAACAGCAAGGGTACAGCTGCGGCTTATGCTTATTTACCAAATCATTACAGAATGTCAAAGACTGTGGACGGAGTGCTTACTCAGCAGATATGGGACGGCAATAATATAGTTGCAGAGGCAAATTCGGCTAATGCAATATTGAGAAGCTATACAAGAGGACATCAGTTATTAACAGATGATGACAGACGAGCATATATGTATGACGGTCATGGAAATCTTGTTCAGCAGAACAGGGGAACTGCTGCCGAAAATGTTACAAGATATGATGCTTATGGTAATAAGATAGAAAAATCAGGTACTGCTAATGATACACCTTTCGGATACTGTGGTGAATATCTTGATAAGGAAAGCGGATTGATTTATCTAAGGAATAGGTATTATGACAGTGAAAGCGGCAGGTTTATTACTGAGGACCCAATTAAAAATGGTAATAATTGGTATAGTTATTGTGGTGGAAATCCTGTGATGTTTTTGGATCCTTTGGGATTATTTGATTACAATACAAGACTATCCTATAGTCAAACCTATAATGAAGATGTTGAAGTTCTTCAAAATGAATTAGTTTACTTGAATTATATGTCAGCACCAGCAGAAGATGAATGGGGTTATTTTGGATTAAAAACACAAGCTGCTGTGAATGCATATAAGAATGATATGGGATTAGGAAATACAGGAGAAAATTATGGTGTTGTTGGCTTACAAACTTGGACTAGTTTGGGGTTAACTTACAGAACTAAAGAGGATATTGACGCAGGTGTAGAAATTGTAATGATGGGTGGAAGAAAACAGTATAAAGATGTTAGTGTTCCAATTAATAATGCATTGAATAATTCAAGAGCTGATTTTGAAGCTAATTCAGGTGATTATAAGTGGTTTTATAATCAGGTTAAGTCAGGTGCACCATGGGATATTAAATTAGAAAAAAGTTGGGAAAGTACGATTGGCAGTACATATCCGGGAAGCTATTCAACAAAAGTTGTTTTATTTGGGCAAATTACAACACCTGAAGAATTGGGGAATATTACGTATGGTTATTTAGGAAGTGCAGCTGGCTTTTCAGAACTTATACTACTTAAAGGGGGAGATGCGGCAGCAGCAGGGGTGGATCTGTCTGTGAAAGGAATACTAAAAGGCATTGGAGGAATGATAACAGGTGCTGATTCTGAAGAAGATAAAAATAATGTAAAAATAGGTATTAATTGGTATAATAATAGATAGGGGGCTATTATAATGAAAAAAATTATTTTTTTATTATTTAATGTTATAAAAATAATATCAGTTATTTTTACAGGATTAATATTAATTTCTTTGATTGGCATAATAGCAATTTCATTAATATTTCATGAGCCTCATTCTGCAAAAAGAATTGAAAGTGAATTTTTCAAATATAAAGATAATATAGTTGAGATTACAAACTATTTAATTAAAAATGAATATGACAATATTTATATTTCTGATACAATGGAAAGTGGAATGTGTTTTGCTTATAATGAGGACATAGCTCTTGGAAGAGTTGGAGGAAACATGGCAATTGGTAATACAAATATAGAAGAAAAGATCAATTATCTTTTTCAGAAGTGTAATTATCAAATGATAGAAAAAAGTAATAATGTAATTATATTTCAAAGGTGGTCAAATATTGGGGTAAATAGTGGCGGATTGGTATATATGATAAATGGAGAATACCCGCAAATTGAGTTTATCTCAAAATGTGAGCCATTAGAATATAAAGGCTGGTATTATTTCGAAACAGATTCAAGAACGGGGTAGTATAAATTAAAATATTATAAATGAAGTATTGCGTTAAGTTTGTATTTTAACGCAATACTTCTAAAATATATTTACAAAGCAAGACAGAAAACAAAACAGGGGACGGTTAAAAACTAATGAAAACGGTAAGAAAACAGTGTATGATTATGTCTCTGCAGGCAATAAATCATCTGTAACATCAAAATCTGACGGTACGTCAGGTGCTACAGCTGCGGCTTATGCTTATTTACCAAATCATTACAGAATGTCAAAGACTGTGGACGGAGTGCTTACTCAGCAGATATGGGACGGTGACAATGTAGTAGCAGAGGCAAATTCGGCTAATGCAATATTGAGAAGCTATACAAGAGGACATCAGTTATTAACAGATGATGACAGACGAGCATATATGTATGACGGTCATGGAAATCTTGTTCAGCAGAACAGGGGAACTGCTGCCGAAAATGTTACAAGATATGATGCTTATGGTAATAAGATAGAAAAATCAGGTACTGCTAATGATACACCTTTCGGATACTGTGGTGAATATCTTGATAAGGAAAGCGGATTGATTTATCTAAGGAATAGGTATTATGACAGTGAAAGCGGCAGGTTTATTACTGAGGACCCAATTAAAAATGGTAATAATTGGTATAGTTATTGTTGTGGAAATCCTGTAAGATTTGAAGATCCTTTAGGATTACAGACTAGTAGAGTTCCTCTTAGAACAACTATCGAAGATGCAGGAGGAACAGTAAATTGGGACGATAATACCAAAAAGGCTACTGTTAAAATTAACGGATATTCTAGGCAATTTTATGTTGGAGATAAGAACGAAACGACACTAGAAAATGGAATAATGTATACAAATAGTTTGATATTAGATAATTTGGTATCTCCTCCAGGGGCATCTGTAAGATATTTCTATAATAATAGAGCATCTGACGATGTTGGAAAATTTATACTAAGGACTTGGCTTGATGGTGACGGAAGTGATCAAACTTTTATGAATGATTATGTGTCAGACTATATTTATAATAATCAATTTATCCAAAATCAAATAAGGTTTCTAGTAAAAACTGCTATAGATGATGGGACATATAAAATAAATTATAGTTCTGTTAATAGTGGTTCTAATTTTGCACTTACTAATTATGGTGGGGGTTACTTTAATGGATATGAGCTAATTAATGGTGTAAATAATGATGTTGGCGGATTAATAATAAAAGGAACTGTGACACGTAATGGTAATGGAAAGTATACGGCTAATATTTATTTTGAATTTAATGATATAATTGATCCTAACGATGATTTTAGTAGGGATAGTTATTTGAATGAAAAAGCACATGATTTTGGATATAATTGTGTGAATTTTAATTTAAAAATAGGAGGTTACTACACATATGAATATTGGGGATAAATTTAAAAATTCTAATATATTTAGTGCAATAAATTTTATTTTTAGTAAGTACAAGTTATTTTTATGTTTTATAATAATTATTTATTTTTCTTTAATAGGATTTCTAGACTTTGCTGAAATTTTTTGTATAGTTTTTAAATTAAATAGATTACAGTCAGAAATCTGTTATAATATTTTTAAAAAAGTTGGATATTTAAGTTTATTTTTATATGGTATAAGATTAGGGATAAAAAAATATAGATATGTAGATATTTTATTTATTGCTTTGATGATTTTAACACTTTTAGTGGTTTATAAAAAATATATGTTTTTTAAAGAACAATATATTTTATCAATAAAAACATTAATATATATTTTTTATCCGTTTATAAATTATATTTCATTATTAATAGGAATAATTTCGGGAAAAATAATACTAAAAAATTAATTTTTAATAGATAAAGCGTAGGATAATAACTCTACAAGAATAGAAGACAAGGGGACGGTTCGAGACCAGTGAAAAAGTCCCCATCTTAAACTAAAATTTATCAGGTTTCTCTGCCTATTATAAAATTGGCAGAGAAATTTAAGATAACTATATACAAATTTGCCAAATCGTCTATATTCAGAGGGGATATCAACCTTGATATCCTCTTTAAATTTACCGCTATTGCAGTCAGCTTTGCCTGAACTGACACACTTCTAAGCCCATACCCTCTGGCACGAGCTAAGTTATGAAAGCGTTTCATTTCGGCATTTTTACGCTCTATGGATGCACGCTTTTTATAGTTTTTCTTAAATTCAGGCAGTTTTTCACGCTGACTATATTCATAGTACTCTGCTGTGTTTATACTTACCTGAAACACTTTGCCGATTGTGGAAGATTTCCTGATACATTCTGCCCGATGTGAACAATTTCTGCATTTTTCTCTTTCAAAATAATAATTTAATACTTTATAGTCTTTTCCTCGTTTTCTTACTGTAGCTTCTTTTTTTCTAACAGTTTTATTTCCTGCAATACAAAACCATTGGTCGCTGTCCTTGTTATAGCTGTACAATTCTTCATTTACTTTGTAGCTGCTGGCGTTCACAGGGATATAGGCATCTACCGAGTTCTCTTTTAAAGTATCAAGTATGTCTTTTCGGAAATAGGCTTTATCACCAAAAAATTCATTTACAACTAGTTCCGAAGCAACCGAGTTATTATAGATAAATTCAAAGTTATCACCGTCAACATAAGCACCGTTATTTACCGATACAGAGGTTATTATTCCAGCATCTGTTGTTAAACTGTACTCCGCTTTGTACCCATAAAAGTTTTGTGTATGTGATTTCCAGCCAACTCTTGCATCTTTATCAACCAAAGAGCGAATACCTTTTTGCTCTATAAACAAAGGACTTTCCAAAACATCCTTTGCTTCTTTAACCTCTGCTGAGGATTTCTCGGTTGCATTTTCAATAGTATTCTCTAAAAATTCCTTCATTACACGCTTTGCCTCTTTGTGATCCTCAAGGCTTTTATAATCGGGAATTGTGTAATTATCTATACCCTCAGCCTTAAAAATCTTTTTTGCAAGGTGCTTCATAAGCCTTTCAGGAACTTTCTTTGTTGTGTTTGCCAAAATGTGGGTTGTATCAATGGCAAGTCCATCTTCCGCACTAATTATGCCCTTTTCAATACACTGTCTTACAATTTCAATAAGTATGTTGTCAAGGTTGGATTCGGTTAATCGCATTGTCCTAAACTTTGAAAGAAGACTTTTGTCAGGCAATGAATCCTCGGGATTTATCCCGATAAACCACATATAAGCCAGGTTTACTTGAAGCTCCTCTATTACCTTTTCATCGGAAAGATTATATAAATGCTGCAAAATAATATACGCACCATCATCTCAGGATTTGCAGCGGGACGTCCAAAGTGCTTGTAATAGCTGTTTTCAACCAGTTCTGTTACAAATTTTAAAGAAATTGCAGAATTCATTAATTTTAGTATATGATTTTCCGGAATTTTATTGTATAATATTGAATAGAAGCTAAGTTGTTTAGTTTCGGGAATTAGCATAAAAGTCATCTCCTGTTGATATATTTTGTTTGCAAATTAATTATACCACATTTTAGATGACTTTTGTGCTTTTTCTTTATACTTTAGGGACTTTTTCACTGGTCTCGGATGGTTCTCTTGTTGCATATTTAGAATGTCAAAGACTGTGGACGGGGTGGTTACTCAGCATATATGGGACGGTGACAATGTAGTAGCAGAGGCAAATTCGGCTAATGCAATATTGAGAAGCTATACAAGAGGACATCAGTTATTAACAGATGATGACAGACGAGCATATATGTATGACGGTCATGGAAATCTTGTTCAGCAGAACAGGGGAACTGCTGCCGAAAATGTTACAAGATATGATGCTTATGGTAATAAGATAGAAAAATCAGGTACTGCTAATGATACACCTTTCGGATACTGTGGTGAATATCTTGATAAGGAAAGCGGATTGATTTATCTAAGGAATAGGTATTATGATAGTGAAAGCGGCAGGTTTATTACTGAGGACCCAATTAAAGATGGGGTTAATTGGTATGCTTATTGCAGTGGGAATCCTGTAATGTTTTTGGATCCAAGTGGACTAGATGAAATTATATTATGGTCATATGGAAAAGATGATATAAAAACATATGAAGAAAATTATAATAAAAATAATGATAATAAACTTGTTGTAGATGGTAAAATGGATGAGTGGAGTGAAGAAATTAAATATGATTTTTATCTTACTAATCCTTTCTATAGAGCAGCATTAACTAAAAGAGCGGAATTAATTAATAAAGGAGTTCCTGAAGATAAAATACAAGTTATTAGAATAGATGACATAGATGCATTGAATGAAGTGTGGAATAATTTATCTTCTGGAAATATAGTTGTAGATAATTTATATTTTTATTCACACGGAACAGGAGATGGGCCAGAGGTACATAATGGTAGTGGGAATTTCTGGTACAGTGCTAGTAGTATTAATTGGAGTACAAATTTTTATGATAAAGGACCAAATGGAGAAATCTTGATGACATCTTGTGCATATTTTTATGGTTGCGATACGGGTTTGGGCAGTTTTGCACAAAACTTTGCAGATAAACAAGAGGTAATGGTTATAGCTCAAACAGGTAAAACAAGTTTTTCTGGAGCTAAATCAGTACATATTCCTATTAAATCAATTTCAAAAGATATTGGTGTATTTCTTGAAACTTTTGAAAGTAACCATGGATTATCAAATAAGGATGGAGAAGGAAAAAAATTTTATCCTAGGAGGTGATTTATCATGAAAACGAAATTAATATTCTTTAGGATTTTTATATCTATTTTTATAGTAATGGTTATATGTTATATTTTGGGTTATATGTTGTATATTACACAAGTTGATGTCAAGTGTGTTGAAAAATTAGAGGAAGCGCTTGTAAGCTATGATATTAAATCTTTAGATGAATGCTTGGCAGATGATGTAGACATTTGTTATAACAATGAATGTAGAACCTATATTAGCTGTAGAAAAAATATATTAGCAAACATGGAAAAAAAGAATTATAAATTAACAATGTATGGAGGAGGTGATAATAAATTTAAAAATAATATTCAAGAGATAAATACACAAGTTTATGGTACATTTAATGGGGAAAATTATGGTGAAAGTAATATTTTAGTATATTTGAAACGAACAGGTTTTAAATCTTTTAAAATAATAAGATTAGAAAGTAATGACGAAATATTAAATAAGTTGTTTTTTTAAAAACAAGACAAGGGGACTTCTGTTGTCTTGTTCGGCAGGCATAAAGACAAGAGAATCGTCACTCCATGGCTTGCATGATTATGACTCTGTAGGCAATAAATCCTCTGTAACATCAAAATCTGACGGTACGTCAGGTGCTACAGCTGCGGCTTATTCTTATTTACCAAATCATTACAGAATGTCAAAGACTGTGGACGGGGTGGTTACTCAGCAGATATGGGACGGCAATAATATAGTTGCAGAGGCAAATTCGGCTAATGCAATATTGAGAAGCTATACAAGAGGACATCAGTTATTAACAGATGATGACAGACGAGCATATATGTATGACGGTCATGGAAATCTTGTTCAGCAGAACAGGGGAACTGCTGCCGAAAATGTTACAAGATATGATGCTTATGGTAATAAGATAGAAAAATCAGGTACTGCTAATGATACACCTTTCGGATACTGTGGTGAATATCTTGATAAGGAAAGCGGATTGATTTATCTAAGGAATAGGTATTATGACAGTGAAAGCGGCAGGTTTATAAGTGAGGATCCGATTAAGGATGGTAGTAACTGGTATAGTTATTGTAGTGGAAATCCAATTAGATTTATTGATAAAAATGGTATGTTTGGCGAGAATACTGTTTTAGCAAAGGGATCAAATAATAGTATGCGTGATGTTATTGCATTACAGCAAGTTTTAAGCCAAAAGAAATTACTTGATGCAAGGTATACGTATGGTGTATACGATGAATATACTATGCAAGCTGTAAATTTGTATAAAGAGCAGAACAATTTAACAAATACTGGTGATTGCTATGGAAGAGTAGGAAAAACCACATGGGAACATATGGGTTTAGATATAGATAGCAAGTATGAAATAAGTCATTCAACTGTTGGCACTAATGGGGCGAGTAGTGATGGATTGTTTGCTAGCCTTACTGGACCTAATATAAGTAATGGGTTAAATTTTCTTTCGGCAGATGCAGGACTTGCTGAAATTAAAAAAGAGGAGAAGTATTATGAATTAAACATGAGTATAGCAACAGCTAATGCTGATATAGGTATTACAACTGATTATATTGGCATTGATGTTTCAGCAGAACTATATTCGGGAGGAGCGGGAATTAAGATTCCAATTCCATTTACGGATAGTAAATTAGCTATTACAGGTACAGGTTATGTAGGAGGTGTTGGAATAGCTACAAAGCTTGATATTGAGAATAAGAAAGTGGTTGTTAAGGTAATAGATATTATTGGTACAGGAATAGAGGTGGGAATAGAATAATTATGACAGATAACATTGAGAGGTTTTTCACGAAAACAGGATATGAATATAAATCTAACATAACAAATACAAAAATTAAGGCAAATTATACATTAGGTTTGCTTTTGAGAAAAATTTATGCTATTAAAGAAAATGGTGATTGTACATATATTTTAAAGCAAGAGGATTATGTAAAGAAAATGCTCTATAATATTATACGTTTATTCTATAGACCTACAACTATACCAATTTATATTCTATATAAAAATCACATAAAAATAGGTAATACTGAACATTATAAAAATAATATTTTGCCAATAAAAACAACTATATTTGAGTTAAAGCTTATCAAAATTAACGACAAAAAAAATCATATTATAAGAATTGTGGAAAATAATAATACTATTGCGGAAATAATAAAAAGTAGAGTTAGATATGGTAAAAAAAATATTTATAGTGTAATTTATAATAATTGGTATTATGATAAGGATTTGCTGTTGTTATTAACTGCATTGTGTGATGTAGTATTTTTTCCTGAGTGGCCTTTGTTGAAATGGTCTGCCATTGAATATGATTTAAATTAAGTAAGACAAGAGGATGGCTCTCTTGTTTTGGTCGGCAGACATAAATTGTAATACAATGGTATGGTTTTAATATCTTAAAAGGGTATTATTTATGAGGGCAAAAGTTATTTTTTAAAAAAATACAATAAAATACTGATAAAGTTATAAATGAACTAAAAGAATTATTATAAGCGTTAATATTTTAATGACAAGGATAGAACAAAGGAATGTTCTATCCTTGTTTAATATGCAGTTAATACTGCACATTATTACTTATATAGTAT
>JAUNGN010000018.1 GCA_030524425.1 Clostridia bacterium
AAACTGACCTCCAATCGTTAGATTTTTTAGGTCTAACTTTTGGGGGTCAGTTCAGGCTTAATAGGTCTTTTTAAAAGATTTTAAAATAAAATGCTTGACTTTAAACTAAAACAGAGTGATTTATATTACAAGCGAATTATATCATTTTAAAAGTGTATATTTTTCGTAGATTGTTATAATCTGCGAATTGCACTTTAGATGCTTTCTTGGTAAAAATTATACTACTAAACATAGTGTTTTGTCAACATTCAACAAATAGCTTTCGTTAATTTTGGCGAAATGCACAAAAAAATATATTATTTTTGGCTGTTTTGCGAGATGTTCAAAGTGTGATTTTAACAAATATAATTTTTAAGCCGTCAAATTATGGTCACGAGGAGGTGATTAAATGTCTAAAAGAGGAGAAAACATATACAAAAGAAAAGATGGCAGATGGGAAGGCAGGTATGCTAAAGGATATGTAGGTGGAAAAATCAAGTATGGTTATGTTTACGGAAAAACATACAAGGCAACAAAAGAAAAGTTATCAAAATATATGGATTTTAACAATAGTCAAAAACCTATTAATACTAAAAACCGCTTTAGCTTTATAGAAATAAGTTCTAAATGGCTTGAAACAGCAAAGCCGCAGTTAAAGCAATCAAGCGTCATAAAGTATTCCAATATTCTTGAAAACTTCTTATATCCAAAATTTGAGGGAACATCAATAAATTGTATTACCTGCGATGACTTGATTAATTTCAGTACAGAATTGCTTACCACAGGAGGAACTAAAGGCACAGGATTGTCCCCCAAAACTGTATCAACTATAATATCTGTTCTTAAGAGCGTTTTTGCCTATGCTTCAAGATATGAAGGAATAAGTATGCCGGATTTTAACTGCATAAATATTAAGCAAAACCCAAAGCCTATGAGAATATTGAGCATTGATGAACAGCAGAGGCTTACCCAATATTTATGCGAAAACCAGTTGTTAAGCAACATCGGAATACTTATTTGTATGTATACAGGTATGCGTATAGGTGAGGTGTGTGCTTTAAAATGGAAGGATATATTGCTTAGTGAGCAATGCATATTTGTTGAAGGTACAATGCAAAGGCTTCAATCGGATAACAAAGAGTTTGCTAAAACAGAGGTTATTATTACATCTCCCAAAAGTAACAGTTCCATAAGAACAATACCCATCCCTGATAATTTATACGAAATATTAATGAAGTATAAAAGTTCGGATGAAGCCTATTTGTTGACCGGCAGCAATGTAAGATTTTTAGAACCTCGTACACTTCAAAATCATTTCAAATCAGCTTTAAAAATTTGTGGCATAAATGACGCAAATTTTCACGCTCTTCGCCATACATTTGCAACAAGATGTATTGAGTTTGGTTTTGATGTAAAAAGTCTAAGCGAGATATTAGGGCATGCAAGTGTCAATATTACCTTAAATAAATATGTGCATCCATCTATGGAACTAAAGCAAAAGAATATGAATATGATTTCAGATTTTTTAGCCGTCAAATAAGCCGTCAAAAAAGCTGCTGTTTCCTGTAAATTCAAGGGAAACAGCAGCTTTTTTCACAGATTATAACAATCTACGAAAAATATTACGAACATAGGATTTATTGTATTATTGTACAAAATTGTATGTTTTATGCAGAAATAAACAATATGATTATTTTGTGTAAAATACTACATTACTTATGGTTTATGATTAAGACATTATAAAATAAAAAATCCAGATGTGGGAGATTGAGAGTTATGGACGATGATAGATTGATTTCAATGTTTGCAGATATGGTAAAGGGAAGCGAAGAAGGAACTGGTAAATTATTATTAGAGAAAAGCGTTGATAAAAGATACATAATTAATAGATTATTTATATCTATAATTATAGTTTTGATTAATATGTTCATATTTAAAATGTCAATGGTGGTATTTGTGATAAGTTTACTTGTTTCTTTTTTTGTACTTTATTGCTGTTGGGAGAATATTTTTTGTTTTTGGAGTAATAAAACATCAATTAAGGTTTACGAAAATGGAATAGAAGTAAGCACTCACATTGATAGTAAGAAATATAAATCTTATTATGAAATTACGAATGTTGAAATACATCCTTACCATTGTATAGAAATTAATGCACATTATTATGAGGGCAGTGTATTCTATTTAGAAGATGAAAATGAAGTTTATGACTTAATACTTGAAAGGATAAGGATTAAAACAGGAAGAGTGAAAGCTAATTAGTTGTATCAAGTATAGCAGACGATGTAAAAATAGAATATATTTAATTATTATTACATAATAAAATAAATCAAGCTTAGTTGTGTCATTTTAAGTAAAATAGCAATGTGATAGATTTCGCTTTATTTATTCTTTAGGAGGATTGGGTTGATTGTACATAGTTTTGGAATAGAAATAGAAAAAATTATAAAAAATAGAGAACAGAGTTTTATTGATTTAATAGGACTTAATGCTTCGGTTGAAGGAATAAAAGCTAAGATATATTGTTTTGAAAATCATAGGCTATATAATGATAAAATTTCTGACTACTCAAAGAAAATAATTTCAGATTTTGAAGAATTTATTCCTCATTGCAATTCAGAAATAGTAGAATCTTTCGATGATAATGAATGCTTTGAAATGAGAATAGATATCAGGAATAGTACCCAGCTTGATAAATATCTAAAATATATAAGTAGTTTATTTAAGTTTGATGATGATGTGTTTGATGAAATTCACAGATTAGCAAATATGAAATCATCTGTGAATACCAATAATATGATTCCATCACTGTATTTTATGGGATATAAAAGAGTTAAGGATGATATATTATGCTTTAAAAATTTTTTTCGTGCTGTGAAAGAAAATAACGAGGAAAATAGTGATATTTATGATGATAAGTACTATATAGAATATTTGTTGAAATCCGAAATAAAAGAATTATCAGAACTTAGTAGTATATCAGAAAAAATAGTAGCTGCCAAATTGGGAAATATCCATTGTATAGGAATTGATTGTTTTGCATCAGGTGGTGTTAAGTATAAGGTATATTTCAAAAACAGTATATTTTCAGTGAACGGAATAAAGCAAATTATAGACAAATATATGGGAGAAAGCTCTAAGTGTCTTTTAGAAAATATTATTTATATTGAAAAGTATATGAGTAGGTTTTCTGAACTTTTTTTAGATTTTTTCTGTATATCTGTTTCAAAAGAAAATGATATGGCTGTGAACTTATATTATTGCTTTCCAAAGGATACGAAACAAAAGTACTATTCGTTACGTGAAAATTTAGTGGCAAGAGATATTGGTGGTTTGTATTTTATTATTGATATATGTGACAAGAATTGTTACAAGCTGAAAGAATTATATTCTACCAATGAAATTGGTAAGACTATATTTGATATTATGAACAAGTATCAAGTGATTACTGTTGAGAAAATATTAAATGAATTAAAGAAAGTCTTGGTTGATTATGATAGCTCGATGGATAATATGATTAGAAATGATATAGTGAATTTTTTGCAGTCATTGTTTGAAATCGGTTATTTAAAGAGGTATTAAATTATGAAAGAGAATAGCTTAGGATATGATTCTATTGAAACAGCACAAAAAGAGTATTGGAGCAAAAAAAGACATCCTTATGTAGGAGGCATAGAGTTAACTGAAAAATGTAATTTGAATTGCGTACATTGTTATCTGCAAGGCTTAGATAAAGGCTCGGATATGACAACAGATGAGGTATTAACGGCGATTGATAAGCTCTATGAAGAAGGTGTTTTGTTTTTGTATTTTACAGGGGGAGAAATCTTATCAAGAAAGGATTTTAAAACGATTTATGTATACGCCAAAAAGAAAGGGTTTATAATTGAACTGCTAACAAATGGAACATTGATTACAGAGGATATTATCGAAATATTTAATATGTATCCACCTGCTACGGTCAGTATAAGCATGTACGGTAAGGACAATGAAAGCTATGATAAGGTTACTAGAACCAAAGGTAATTTTGATAAGTTGACCAAGGGAATAAAACTGTTAAAAGATAATGGTATACATTTTGAAATTAAATTTATTGGTGTTAAGGAAAATAAGGGAGACTATTTTGCTGTAAAGAAAATTGCTGAAGACTATGGTGCTGTTTTCTCAAGTTCTTTTGAAATGTTTCCGACTTTGAGTGGAGATAATATCACTCTTCAACATATGTTGGAATTGGAGGATATTATTGAAATAGAAAAGAAAGATGAGAAAAGCATATCACTTTGGGCAAATTATAAGAAATTTTCGAACCCATTTAAAGATAGGTGTGATGTACCATTATTTCTATGTGATATGGCTGTATCGAATTTCCTAATAGACCACGAGGGTTACATAAATCCTTGTCATAAATGTAGATTTAAGGAATTTAACATAATGTATAATAGCTTAAGTGACGCTTGGAAATATTATGCGAAATACAGAGAAATGAAGGCTCCGAAAACATTAAAGTGTTTACAGTGTGATTATATTATGCTTTGTAATCCGTGTTTAAGAGTAAATTATTTAAATACGGGTTCATATACTGAAGTTCCTGATATTGTGTGCAAATTAACAAAAATGAGAATAGGCGAATTTTCTAAGAAATGTTATGACTCATATAGAATTAATTGATTTGTATTCTTATATTATTGACTCTCTTGGGTGTAATAATATTTGAAATATATATTTATTGAAGAAAGGGGGTATATAATATGTCATATTCTAAACCAATGGTTGAAAAAATTTCTCTTGAGGTTAAGGGAAATAAGGCAGAAATGTCAGCAGACGGGCCATCTAAATGTAGTAGTTCTTGTTGTTTTTATAGAGATGGAGCTACATGGTAGGTTAACGATGGACAGAAATATAATTAAATTTATACTTTAATTTGGACTTTTTTCGATTGTGCTGTATATTTTGCATGTTTTGTCTAAATTTGAAGTGCAGAGAAATTAAAAATTAACCTGAGAGGCGAGAAAATCTTGTCTTTCAGGTTTAAATTAAGGAAGGATACTAAAAATGGCACAGCAAAACAGATATTCAGATTATGAAAATGCTTGGAATAAATCAAATAAGCGTGTTAATAATGAATTACAACTTGCTCAAGGATTTAATGTTGCAGACATATATTTAAATCGCACATATTTGGAAAATTTTTCGGCAGCACCAATTGCTCCAGCAAATAGGAATATAAGGGATATATCAAAATTGCGCATAATAGAAATATCGAAATTAGTTTATGATGAAAGTGAAAAATTTACAGATAAATTAATGAGTGTTTATTCGGCACTCCATGGTTTGAATAGTTCAGTTGCTTTGCTAATATGTAGTGACGGAGAAAAAATAAGATATTATATTGGTGTTAGGTCAGATGCCAACACATCAATAGCAGGTGATGTACTTGAATCTACATTAAAAGGAAATTTTCCGGGGATAGTTTTTAATTCTTTGGATTTGAAACAGATAAAAATATTAATGAATTCTATTAAAGAAAACGATATTAAGAGTATGGCCTCTGTGTCAATGGTGCCCTCTGTAAGAAAAAAGGAATTTGAAATAAATGAGTTTGTTCAGGGAATTGAAAAATTCATAGACACTATGAATGGCAAAAAATTCACTTTAATTTCGTTGGCAACACCATTAAATGCAATGATAACCGAAAAAAGAAAACACGGGTATGAAGAACTGTGTTCTGCATTAACTCCTCACGCAAAATTATCTGTTACATATGGGGAAAACGAAAGTATGGCAGTTAATGAAAGTTTGTCTACAAGCTTTTCAAAATCAATAAATAGAAGTGTAAGTAATTCGAATACAACAAGCACATCAAGATCAAGTGGTACAAATAGCAGTTCAAATAGTAGCAGCAGTTATAGCGGTGGATTTTCAGATGGTGGTTGGAATTTTGGCTGGGGAGGAAGCAATGGCTATTCCAGTGGTTCGTTTGATTCATATACATCAGGTAATTCATTTACTCAATCTTTTTCTGATAGTACAGGTTCAAGTTCTAGTGAAGGTATGACAAAAGGGGAAACAAAAACCACCGGAACTACAAAAACAATAACTATGAATTTTGAAAATAAAGGCGTTGAAATTTTAATTGAACGTGCTCAGGCTCAGCTTGAAAGATTTAAGGCTTGTGAATCATTTGGAATGTGGGAATTTTGCAGTTATTTTTTGTCAAAGGATATTCATACAACAGCTTTAGCGGGGAATACATATAAAGCTTTAATGACAGGAAATGAATCTAATATAGAAAGTGCACATTTGAATATTTGGTCATTAAATCAAAGTGATTCAATTAACAAGATAATGGATTATATACTTAACTTTGTTCATCCTCAAGCGGAAATGCCATCATTTGAGGGCGGATACGCTAAACAATTAGTAACACCTACAAATCTTGTCAGTGGTAATGAATTGCCCCTTATAATGGGCTTGCCAAAAAAATCGGTTTCGGGCTTGGCAGTTGTTGAAATGGCTGAATTTGGTCGTTCTGTTGTATATGAAAATAAATTGCCTAAAAGACGTATAGAGTTTGGAAATATATATCATATGGGTGTGGTTGAAACACCTCGTGTAAAAATGGATTTAGACTTGTTATCCTCACATTGTTTTATAACAGGATCTTCGGGTTCGGGAAAATCGTATGCGACTTATCAGCTTCTTGAATCGGTTTTGAAAAATGATGTGAAAATAATGGTTATAGAACCTGCTAAAGGGGAATACAAACAAATTTTTGGCGGCTTAAAGGGAATAAAAATTTTCACTACTGACCCTAATACATATAGACTGTTAAAAATTAATCCTTTTCAGTTTCCTGAGAATATACATTTGTTGTCTCATATTGAGCAGCTCTTGCAGATTTTTAATGCGTCTTGGCCTCTTTATGCAGCAATGCCTGCTATATTAAAGCAGGCTGTTGTTGATGCATATGTAAAATGTGGTTGGGATGTTCAGAATTCAATTTGGATTAGTGGGATAAGTGAACATAAGTATCCGGTATTTTTGGATATACTTGAAATTTTACCTAAAATTATAAATACATCTGATTATTCATCTGACTCTAAAGGTGACTATAAAGGTGCATTGTTGACTCGTGTTCAATCAATGACAGTAGGTATAAATGGAGTTATTTTTAAAAACAGTGAGGGTATTGATGATTCGATTTTGTTTGACTCAAATGTGATTATAGATTTAAGCGAGCTTGGTTCGGATGAAGCTATAGCTCTTATTATGGGTGTTCTTACCATGAAGCTAAATGAATATAGAAAATCACAGCGAAAAATAAATAAAAACCTTAAGCTTAATTCTGATTTACAGCATGTTACTGTTTTGGAAGAAGCCCATAATCTTTTAAAACGCACCTCTAAGGAGCAAAATCAAGAAGGTGCTAATATGGTTGGCAAATCAGTCGAGATGATTAGCAATTCAATAAAGGAAATGAGAACATATGGAGAAGGTTTTATAATAATTGATCAGTCCCCTATGGCTGTTGATTCGTCTGCAATTGAAAATACAGCAACAAAAATTATAATGAATACACCCGCAAAAGATGCCTGTGAAGAACTTGGCAGTGCATTATCTTTGAATGAAAAACAAACAAATGAGTTGTCTCGTTTAAATGTAGGAGTGGCTGCTGTTTATCAAAAAGGTTGGTTATCTCCTGTACTTATGAAAGTTGATAAATGGGATGATAGATACGATGCAGAGATAGAGTATACCGATAAAACATCATTAAAAGTGCTAAAAGGAAAGTTAGTCACTGCACTACTTGAGCAGCATCATGAAAACAGATTTTCCCCCATGCGCTTAAGATCTGTAATAAGAGCTTCTGAAATAACGGCTGATAAAAGAAAGGAATTTGATGAAATTTTAAATGCGTATAATGAAAAAGTATTCTTGCAAAAAAATGTTAAAAGGACTTATTTTGCGGCTCTGTTAATGGAAATAATCGGTTGCGAATATTTGTTTACTGTAATACCAACTGCAGGCATACCAACATACGACGAGTTTATGCTTTATGATAGTAAGTCAAATGAGTTTTCTGAATTAATTAAGGCTTATAAAAAGGGTGTAAATAATTGGTTTGAAAAATTTTTCGAGGCAATTGACTATTATATAACTCTTGATTCTGATGAACTAAAAACGGAAACAATTTTATATTTGATTTTTAATGCCGGGGCAGAAGGCATTGTTAAATATAACAGAAAAAATAAATTAGCAATGATATGTAGAATGTTATATAGGATATTTGGTTTATCACTAAATTAAATGGAGGATAAGTATATGGCATTTGGAAATTTTAGAGAAACTAATGAAAATACTGAAACTAATGAAACAAGAGAAACAACAGATAATACTGAAAAACCAAAAAATCAAATTCTTGAAATACCTGAAAATTACGATGATGATTTTGAGAGTAAGCTTGATTCTAATGAAAAAAAACAAACAGCTGAAAATAATAATTCAGGTGAAAATATTGACAATGGTGAAAAAAATGAAGAAGAAAAAATCAGTCTGCTTGACAGAATGAAAAATCTTTTTAGTAAAAAAGAGAATGATGAAAAAGCAGATTTAGAAAGTAATGATGATACTTATGATGAGTCTGAGTCAAAAAAAGAGCGTAATTCTTTTGTTGAAAATTTACGTGAAAATGCTCCTTCATATGAGGAGCAAGCAGAAAAAGCAAAGACTTTTGATGGACCGGAGAAAGATAGCTATTTAGATGAGAGGGCAAAATCTGAACGGGCATACGAAGAAAATCCTAATAAAAAATCTTGGGAGCTATCGTCTGAACAAATGGAGGACTTTAAAAAAGCAGATGCCGAAAGACTTGAAAAATTATAATAAGTATCGGCACAATAGGAGAGTGGTATAATGCCAAGCTTGGTTGAATTAAAATATAATCCGTTTATACCAAATTTGAGTATTTTAATTGATGGAAAACAGCCAACGGAATTTAGTCGTTTAGTTCAATATTCGGATGAAGATATTATACTTTGGTATGATAAAATATTAGATACCATTTATAGTGAAGTAAGATGTGATTTTGCGGTATATTTTGTTGGAAATCAATTAGATGCGGAAATTTTGAAATATGTTTGCAGACAGAATAAATATTGTGTAGGCTTCAAATATAAAGAGTTCCCTGTGGCAGACTCCCTTCAGAGCAGAATGAAAAAGCTTAATCAATATATAAAACATAAAGGAAATGTTATGTATGCAAAAACAATTATTGATGCAGTATTTGTTATACCTCATCAAATGCAAAAATATTTAGAGGATATTTCTGAACTGGATGTTAATAATTTGTTTTGTTCTGTTAGGGTTAGCACCATAGGGACTCATTCGGATTATGTTGAAACAAATAACAGTTTTCTGTTTTTAATTACCGACCCAAATAAAACAGGGTATGAGTATATAAAACAACTTAAAACATTGAAAGCAAAATATGTTTTAATTGTTGGAGAAAAGGAAGGACTAATTTGTATTGAAAATGATTGTTGGATTTATGGAACAACTACGGATACATTATTCAACACAATTTTTACATGTTTACTACAGTCACCTTTGATGCTTGCATTCCGGAAATGTGTTAGTAGTATTATGGAAAAAAATTGCGATGATGATTTCAAAAAAATATATGCTGTTGAACCAATTATAAGAATTAATGTCGATGATAAAATTGAAGTAGGTAAAAGTGCTAAAATAAATATTTCGCTGGATCCTCCGATTGGCAATATTCCTAAGCTTATATATAAAATTACAAATCAAAGTATTGCTGTATGTGATGGCTTGTGCGTAAGTGCTAAACAAGCAGGAACGACAAATTTGGAGGTATATAGAAACGGAGATAAGAAGCCCTTTTTCACAAAACCAATACAGACTTATAAACGGAACAGAATAACAAAAATTTTTTTGTCAGATGATTCGATACTTATTGGTGTTGGTGATAATAAAAAACTGACCGCTGATTATTTTCCTCAAAATGCTGATAACATAAACACTATTACATGGAAAAGCAGTGACAAAGCCATAATTAAGGTTGATAAAAACGGATTTATAGAGGCTATAGGTGTTGGCAACTGTCGCATTATTTGTATGGCAGAAAATGTTTCGGCACAATGTAAATGTCAGGTCAAACCTTATTTAAAAGATATTACCTTTGACTTTGATTTGGAAAATGGTGTTATGAACCTTGAGCCAATGACTGAAATAAATTTAAAGATTAAAACCTTTCCAAATAACTGTATAGATGATGATTTATCTATAATATCATCAGATTATAATGTTGTTAACGTAGTTAAAACAACTCTTTATGCAAAAACAAAAGGAGAAGCAACAATAACAGTAAAAAACAAAACCGGAAGTGTTAGTCAATGCTTTAAAGTTGTTATAACCAAAAAGAAAAATAGTTTTTTCAAAAACTTATTTAATAAAAAATGAAAGGAATGGTGTATTTATAATGGGAAAGTACATAGGAATTGATTTAGGCACAACATTTTCATGTATGGCATATATAACAGAAAATGGTCAACCGGAAATAATACCAAACAGCGAAGGAGAAAATACGACTCCATCAACAGTTTTATTTGATGATGGCACAACCATTGTAGGAAAGGAAGCCAAAGCCCAAAGTCTATTTGAACCCCAAAATTTTGAACAATTTGTAAAAAGACATATGGGAGAAAGAGATTATCTTTTTACAACGAAGGATGGGGAAAAATATTCTCCGGAAGCAATATCAGCAATAGTATTGTCAAAAATGAAAACTGACGCTGAAAGCTATTTGGGTGATTCTGTAGACGGAGCAGTAATTACAGTGCCAGCATATTTTAACGAAGCGCAAAGAAAATCAACTATGGATGCTGGAAAGATTGCGGGCTTAAATGTAATTGCAATCATTAATGAGCCTACTGCTGCGGCATTGGCATTTGGTATATCAAAAGGAACAGATAAGCCTCAAATCATTATGGTTTATGATTTAGGAGGCGGTACATTTGATGTTACGATAATGAAATTTGATAGTGAAGATATAACTGTTCTTGGCACAGCGGGCGACAGAAAACTTGGAGGATTTGATTTCGATAATAAGATTATTAATGCTGTAATAGAAGCGGCCAAAATTGAAGGTATTGATATCGAAAAAGATATGACTGCAAGGCAGGATTTACAGCTGAAGGCAGAGGCTGCAAAAAAATCTTTATCTGCCAAAGACAAAACAAATATTATGCTAAATGTTAGTGGTCGACCTTTTAAATATACATTAACAAGAGATGATTTTACAGATTTGGTTGAGCCTCTTTTGTTTAAAACTGTAGGCAGTATGGAAAATGCCTGTGACGAAGCCGGACTTGAATATTCTGATTTGGATAAAATTTTGCTTGTTGGTGGTTCTACAAGGATGCCTATTGTAAAAGATTGTATAGCGGAGGAAACTGGTATTACACCATCATCAGAAATTCATCCTGATGAAGCAGTTGCAATTGGTGCGGCCTACCATGCCTTAGACGTAATAAAACGTGAACAAGAAAAGGCAAAGCAAAGTGGAGATATGAATAATGATGTATTTGATATTGATATTCCCGAGATGAGCCGTAAGTATAATTTTCAAGATGTTACATCTCACGGTATAGGTATTGTAATTCAAAATAATAACGGAGAAGAAGAAAACTCTGTTATTATACCAAAAAATGTTCAGGTTCCTGCAGAGTTTACAGGATGTTACTCAACGACAATACCATATCAAGAAACTCTTGATATTAGAGTAACTCAAGGTGAAGAAACTGATTTAAGGTATGTAACAGTAATAGGCAATGCCGAAATTAAAATTTCTCCGCGCGAAGAATTGGTTGGTATAGAGGTCACAATTTCCTGTGATGAAAACTCAATTATTCATGTTAAGGTATTCGATCAAGGATTGAATATGGATTTAGGTGAAATGTATATTGACAGAATATCTAATTTATCTGATGAAGAAATAAAACAAAATCAGCTAAAGATAAGTAAACTGGATATAAGCGGCGACTGATAATTAGGAGGTATAATTAATGCAGTTATCAATGAAGGAACATAAATTTACAATACGTGATAAGTTTACTGTACAGGACGCTACGGGCAATGACAAATATCAAGTGGTAGGAGAACTGTTAAGTGCAGCTAAGACACTTCATATAAAAGATATGAATGGAAATGAGGTAGCTTCTATACAAGAAAAAATAATAAGCTTCAAACCAAAATTTTATCTTGTTATTAATGGAGAGCGAGTTGGAGAAATAGTTAAAGATATGTCACTATTTAAGCCAAAGTATCATATAAGCGGATTAGACTGGAATATTAAGGGAGATATTTCTGAACACAAATATTCCATATCAAGTGACAAGAAAATGATCGTTACTGTAAAAAAGAAAAGGTTTGCATTAACTGGTACATATGTATTTGATATTGAAGACGAATCAAATGAAATACCTGCTCTTGCGGCAGTACTTGCTATTAATTATATTGTTTCAAACAGTTGAAACAATAAATTTTAAATAAACCAAAGGAGGATTGTTTTATGATTACATTTGCAAAAGGAGGGATAGCTAAGCATGACGGTTACATACGATTTGTATAAAGTTCTTGAACTTGAACGTTCTTGGGACGAAAAAACTATAAGAAGTAAGCTTAAAGAAAGACAAAAGTTTTGGACATCACGGCAAAGCTCATGCAACGATAAAGAACAGCTGCTCATTATTGACGAACTAATGAATAAGATAGAAGACGCTTATCGTTTTCTTATAAAACCTATTAAAAGGAAGCAGTATGATGAGGCACTTGATAAAGCTTACAAAGAAGGTATTATTAAGGACGAAACAGAGGAGAAGATGAAAAGTCTTCTTGAACAGGCTATGGCATATTATCGTAAGGGTAATATTAAGTTGGCTGCTAATTGCGCTCAAGAGGCTATAGACGGAAACCTAAATGATCCTAAAGCGTATGATATTCTTGCAAGGTGTCATTTCGATATGCAATCCTATCAAAAAGCAATTGATACTGTAGATACAGGTATTAAAATATATACTGACAATCTGGATTTGCATTGGCTTGGTGCAAGAATAGCTACTGTCGGTACTCAAAACTATGATGATGCTCAAATCAGAGTTAATAAACTTATTGAAATTGCTCCAAATAATTCAATAGGTCATTCAGAGCAAATATTTTTGCACTTGCGCAAAGGTGATGAGGATTTAGCTTTACAAGAAATAGATTCATATATTTCTGCTAATCCTTCAGATTCTGGGTTCAAACGGAGTGTAGCATATGATTTAGATACTTATTCTAACAGTTGCTATTACTATGATGCTGCAAGTAATTCTTCATTTATTGCCGACAAAACATCCTATGAAAAATGTTTGAGGCTTAGAAATAAAGCAGTTGAAATCTATAGTGATGAGCATACACAAAAACAATTGGAAAATGCTAAATACTATGGAACCAGGGAATGGGATAGTTGGAATATAGACAGTATTAAATCATTAACTATATATGGAATTATTTTATTGTTCCTATTTTGGCCTGTTGGACTAGCGTTATTGATAATTGATGTTGCTCTGATTTGCTTCAGCTTCAGACCTTATTGGCAAATTAACAAAACATATGTAACTGGTGAAATGGGTACAGCCGAAAAACTTGTTAGTGTGTTAGGAGATTATGCTGCTCGTTTTGGCGGATGGTTTATCAGATTCATATGGAAACTTGTTATTTGGTTCATAAGATTTATTTTTTGGCTTGCTTCTGGCGGACCATTCAGATGATTATAATTATTTAGCAAATATTTATTAACACCCGCCTTTGTCTTTAGGTGGGTGTTTTTGGAGGTATATATTATGGGATTAAATTCACATGAGAGGTTTGAAAATTATATGGATGTAGCATCTCCTGAAACTATAGGAGATGCTAAGAAAATTACCGATTACGAGGAAAATGATGACCCTTATAATGATTTATTTTCCGAAAAGCTTGAAGAATCCGAAATGCTTCACGATTCATTTTTGTCTCCAGAAGCTGAACAGTTGATAGATGAGTTTGATACAAGAACAGATATTGATGATAAAGTAAAAGAATTACCAAAGGTTGAATTGCCTCTATGTGTGCAAGATACTTTTCGTGGGAGAAATTACAGAACTGTTGAAGCTGTGGAAGATTTAACGCTATATAGAGTTTATGGGGGAGAGGCAAACAAGCAGGGTTCTTATCTAACCACACAATTGCCTGTAGACAGAATGGATACTAAGATTGAGTCTGCTTTATCACCGGAGTGGAAAAATACAAGAGAGTATTACTGTGAAGTGCATGTTCCAAAGGGTACAATAATGAATATTGGTAAGGTTGGAGAGCAACGTACAATAGATAATACATTATTAAAGGGCGGAGCTGACCAAATTCTTGTATCACCTGATTTTGTAGACAAATCGGAATATTTTAAAGAATCACAAAAACTTGACTTCATAAGCAATTTTTCTGACTTTGAAAAAAAAGCTAATGATTTGGAAAAATAATATATTTGGATTTTATATTGAAACTATTGATCAATTTATACTGATTAAATTTCCTCATCATATTTTATTGATATAACTGCGGTCATTTTTATTGCTGTGAAGAGTTTTATCTAAAACATCTTTAACTATAATTATTATAGCAATTCTCAAATTGTACAAATATTCCAAAAATCATAGAAAGATTTTTATTATACACTGCGAATATTTAGAAAGTATTATAATATATACAATAAATAATGGCTGAAAGAATGTTAATAATCTTTACAATCCACAGAAAATTAGAAAAAACCATATAACAGCAGAGACTGTAATTGATGCTTTTTTCACTTTATTTGGCAATTGTTGGAGAAAATTGGCTGAGAGTAAGACCTTTCGGCATAGCGCACATTTTGGGAAGAGAGCTCTACATATAAACTGACAAGGCTAATAATCCATCAAAGCAGTTTATGGCAAATAAAAGGGCTGAAATTTGCACTTTTAAAGACGGCAAGTGGATAAGGATTGCCGCGCGAGCTTGCAGGGGACGACCGCATTGAAGCAAGAGAATCAATGCTTGAGGCATATCCCTCTTTGAAAAGCATGTACTCTGCGGATGACATGAATACACCGGTTTTCTACTTCAAAAACGCTGTTGCGACAATAAATTAATTTACATACGTGCCTATAACAATTAAATTTAATATTTAATAAAGTCTGCTTGGAGAAATTTCGGCAGACTTTTTTATCATTTTGGACAGCTTACAAAGCATATTTTGTTTTGTGGGCTGTTTTTTTATTAAAAACCTTAAGTTTTTGCTGTTTTGTGAGCTACCTATAGGAGGTGATTTCGGATGACTAATGAGCAAAAAGAGAAAATCATTCGTTTTCGCAATATGGGTCATGGGTATGCGGAGATTGGACGAGAGATTGGTGTTTCCAAAGACACGGTTAAAAGTTATTGTCGCAGAAATGGTTTAAAAATTTCCGACAGCAAAAATGTTGATAAATGCCGTGAATGCAGTAAGCCTATTATGCAGTATGAGAAAAAGAAGAAAAGGATATTCTGCTGTAAAGCTTGTCGTGAAAAATGGTGGGCGGCTCATCCGGAACAAGTAAATAAAAAGGCGATTTACAGCTTTGAGTGTACTTTCTGCGGCAGAAAATTCACGGCATACGGAAACAGCAAGCGTAAATACTGCTCTCACAAATGTTATATAAAGGACAGATTTGGGGGCAGAGCAGATGAATGATAAACAATTTCAAGCCGAAAAGCTATATTACATCTCTTCCTCTATAGCTAAATCTATGCTTGAAAAAGGGGTAATAAGCCAAGAGGTATATACTATAATTGATACAAAACTTTTGGAAAAATACCGCCCGATTTCGGCAATATTATTGTCGGAAAAGTCGTTGACTTTATAACACTTTAGAGTGATATATGGTAGCGAAAGGAGACGGTTTTATGGCTAAAATAAGGAAAATAGAGCCTAAAATACCAAAGGCGGTAAGGCGTAAAAAAGTAGCCGCTTACGCTCGTGTTTCTATGGACACGGAACGTTTAATGCATTCGGTTTCTGCACAGATAAGCCGTTACAGCAAGCTCATTCAAAGCAACCCCGAATGGGAATACGCAGGGGTATATGCCGATATGGGTATAAGTGGAACGGATATTAAACACAGAGATGAAATGCAAAGACTGCTGATAGATTGTGAGGCGGGAAAAATTGACATTGTGCTTACGAAAAGTATTTCGAGATTTGCAAGGAATACGGTTGACTTGCTTTCAACAGTTCGACATTTAAAAGATATAGGTGTTGAGGTACGATTTGAAAAAGAAAATATAAGCACCTTTTCAGGAGACGGAGAGTTAATGCTTTCAATCATAGCGTCTTTTGCACAGGAGGAAAGTCGCTCAATATCAGAAAACTGCAAATGGGGTATAAGGAAAAGATTTCAAACGGGTGAAGCAGGCGTTTCAAATAAACATATTTTGGGATATTTGTATAACGATAATAAAAATCGATATGAAATTATACCCCATGAGGCTGAAATTGTTAAAAGGATATTTGATATGTATATTGAAGGTTGTCCCTTCCGCAGAATTGCCGACAAATTAAATGATGAGGGATTGCTTAACGCTCAAGGTGGTGCGTTTACGGAGCAAGGAATTAAGGGGATTATTTTAAATGAGGCTTATGCAGGAAATATATTAAGACAAAAAACCTACATAGAAAATCCCATATCCAAGAAAAAATTAAGGAATAAAGGCGAACTTCCTAAATATCTTATAAGCGACTGCCACGATGCTATAATTGACTGGGAAACCTATGAAAAAGTTCTTGCGGAGATAGAGCGCAGGAAATCACTTTTAAATCCCACATATACGTTCACCGGTAAAATAAAATGTGGAATATGCAATAAAAATTATACAAGAGTAAAAAGTATGGTTAAAGGCAAAACCTATGTACGTTGGTCTTGCCGCAGCAAAAAACACGGCAACGGCTGTATAAGTACAAACTTCAGAGAAGATTATTTGTATGAAATTTGTTCTGAAATTTTAGAAACAGACCCCTTTAATGAAACGGTTTTTAACGAAACAGTCAAACAGATAACCGTTCTAAAAAATGGAGATTTGGAATTTTTGATGACTGACGGAGATAAGCGGTTATGGAAAAATTCCCACTATAATTCAACAAGGCATATATTCTCGGTTACGGATTGTTTTAAAGGGAAAATTATTTGTGAAAACTGTGGAAAGGTATATCAAAGAATGATTGAAGATAATCACTTGGTTTATTGGTATTGCCCCGGAAAAAAGAAGGGTTCAAACTGCCGCAGTAAAAATTATGCAGATTTTAGACTACGCATAATTTCCGAAAATATACTTGGTTTGGATGAGTTTGATGAAAAGTTTTTTTCAGAACAAATTGATTGCATAACAGCCTTAGAGGATGGTAGCCTAAAGTTTAAATTTTACGGAGGGAGGACGGCAATATGGCAAAAAGCGTAACGACAATACCTGCCACAAAAAACAGATTTACGGCTGCACCAATTAACAGTAAAAAGAAGCGTAAAGTTGCGGCATACGCTCGTGTCAGCACCGACTTAGAGGACCAGCAGTCAAGCTATGCCGCTCAATGCGATTATTATACAAGCTACATAAAAAGCCGTGATGATTGGGAGTTTGTCGCTTTATATTCAGATGAGGGTATAAGCGCAACCTCAACCAAGTACAGGGCAGGTTTTAACTCTATGATAGCGGATGCTCTTGACGGAAAGATTGACCTTATAATCACCAAGTCCGTCAGCCGATTTGCGAGAAACACAGTTGACAGCCTATCGACAATCAGAAAGCTAAAGGATAACGGATGCGAGTGTTATTTTGAAAAGGAGAATATTTGGACATTTGACAGCAAGGGAGAACTGCTTATAACCGTAATGTCAAGCCTTGCGCAGGAGGAAAGCCGTTCAATTTCCGAAAACTGCACATGGGGACAAAGAAAGCGTTTTGCAGATGGCAAGGTAACTGTACCTTTCGGCAGATTTTTGGGTTATGACAGGGGCGATGATGGTAATCTTGTTGTAAATGAGGAGCAAGCAAAAATTGTCCGTAAAATATATGGATATTTTTTGCAGGGCAGGTCAACTTATCAAATTTCAAAGCTGCTGACTGAGCAAGGAATACCCACGCCGGGTGGAAAACAAAAATGGGGCAGAGCCGTTGTCAAATCAATCCTAACAAATGAAAAATACAAGGGCGATGCGCTTTTGCAAAAGGTTTATACGACAGATTTTTTAACTAAAAAGAAAAAGAAAAACGAGGGAGAAATACCTCAATATTATGTAGAGGGAAATCACGAGGCGATTATATCTCCCAAGGTTTTCGACCAAGTGCAAGCACTTATGGAGATAAGAGAACCAATCAAAAGCCGCAACAGTTGTGTAAATATATTTTCAAGCAAAATAAAATGCGGTGACTGTGGCGGTTGGTACGGCTCTAAAGTTTGGCACTCAAACGATAAATACCGTAGGGTTATATGGCAGTGTAATCATAAATTTGAGGGGGAAAAATGCAGCACACCTCATTTGGATGAGGAAACCATAAAAAAATTGTTTGTTAGAGCTTTGAATATTTTTTGCAAAGAAAAAAACACTGTTATCTCAGAGTTTGAAGAAATAATGAATACGGCATTTATTACTGATGAGCTTGAAATTCAAGCGGAAAATTTGAACAACGATATGAATGTGACAATAGAGCTAATTCAAAAGTGTATAGATGAAAATGCCCACAGAGCTCAAGACCAAACAGAGTATGAAAAACACTATGAAGCTTTAGTAAGCCACCTTGAAAACACAAAATCAGAGCTTGAAAGAATACAGGCAGAAATCATAAATAAACAAGCTCAAAAGCAGATGATGGAAAACTTTATAAAAACACTTAAATCATTACCGGAGCTTGTGGATTATTTTGATGAGGGAGCTTGGTACGCTTTATGTGAATACATAACGGTTTACAGCAAAAATGATGTTAGGGTTATGTTTAGAAATGGCGTTGAAATTTCAATAGAAAACATATAAAATACAAACAGGCGCTTCACGGCAATGTGGGGCGCTTTTTTTGAAATTTGAACCTGCTGCTCCCAAATTTGAACCCGTAAATATGAAAAATAAAATTGTATCAAAATCGTCTACTACATAGATCCGGGTCATGGCGGAACAAATCCCGGTGCAATTGGTATAAACGGATTAAATGAGTCTGAGGTAACTTTAGATGTGGCTTTAAGAACAGGAAGACTTTTACAGGCTGAAGGGTATACGGTAAACTATTCCAGAACCTCAGATGTAAATGTCAGTCTTTCTGAAAGGGCGAGAATGGCAAATGAGTGGGGAGCTGACTATTTTGTCAGTATCCACTGCAATTCAAATGTGAACCCAATTTATACGGGAACAGAAACCTTTTTTTATAGAGAAGGCAGTGTTGCTGAGGATTTTGCTTTGGTAGTTAATACTGCTCTTGTGGAAGAAATAAACACTAAGGATTTAGGTATATTTTCTGCTAATTTTGCGGTTTTAAGGCTGACAAGAATGCCCGCAATATTAGTTGAGCTTGCTTTTTTAAGTAATCCTGCGGAAGCTGAATTGCTGGCAACTGACAGTTTCAGACAACGCTGTGCAATAGGTATATCAAGAGGTATTATTGGGTTTACCAGTTAAATAAAGGGAGACCATAGGTCTCCCAAAAAAATTAAAAATCTTAACCAAGAACTTCTTTTGCAATGTCTACAGACTGCTTTGCATCTTTTGAATAATAATCAGCGTCTATTTTTTCTGCATATTCAGGTGTTAAAACCGCACCTCCTACCATAATTTTACAGTCACAGTTATTAGATCTTAAAAGCTTAATCGTATCAGCCATAGAACCTAATGTTGTGGTCATTAGAGCACTAAGTCCCACAAGATGGCAGTCATTTTCCTGTACTGCATTTAGTACTGATTCATATTCAACATCCTTTCCTAAATCTATAACATCATAGCCATAGTTTTCAAGAAGTACTTTTACAATATTTTTACCAATATCGTGAACATCTCCCTTAACGGTAGCAATAACGATTTTGCCTTTACTTATACTGTTGTCACTGTTTTTAGCCATATTAGCCTTTAATACCTCAAATGCCTCCTGGGCAACTCCTGCTGAAAGTATAAGCTGAGGGAGGAATATTTTGCCTGCTTCAAATTCAGCACCTGCCTTATCAAGAGCAGGTATAATTATTTGATTAATTATTTCCATAGCATCCATTGTTTCAAGAAGCTTTGATGTTATGGATTTGGCATCTCCTTTAAGACCTTTTTCAATAGCAAACTCAAGAGTATGATCCTTTGAAGATGTTGTTTTGATTTCTGCTGTTGTATTTCCATAGTTCTCTATAAATTCCGTTGAATTTTTATCATGGCAGGCAAGCAATCTGTAGGCTCTGACCGCACCTGTCATTGATGCCACATTAGGGTTGATAATAGGCAGGTCAAGACCTTTCATAAGTGCCATTGATAAAAATGTTCTGTTAATTAACTCACGGTTTGGCAAACCAAATGAAATATTTGATACGCCCAATACGGTTCTTAATCCTAACTCATTTTTTACTCTTTCAAGGGCGTTTAATGTTTCAAGAACAGCTTCCTGTTCTGCTGAGGCTGTAAGGGTTAAACAGTCAATATAAATGTCCTCTTTGCGGATACCATAGGAGAGGGCTGTATTCATTATTTTTTTGGCAATTTCAAATCTCTTGTCTGCCTCTTTTGGTATACCGTCCTTATCGAGAGTAAGTCCTAAGACAGCACCCCCGTATTTTTTAACTAAGGGTAGAATTTTTGACATAGTTTCATCTTCACCGTTTACGGAATTTACTAACGGCTTACCATTGTAAACCCTTAGAGCAGCCTCCAATACTTCAGGAATGGTTGAATCAATCTGTAAAGGTACATCAACAACTCCCTGAACTGCTTTTAAAACCTTTACCATCATTTCCTTTTCGTCAATATCGGGTAAACCTACATTAACATCGAGAATTTCAGCACCGCCCTGAACCTGTTCAATAGCCTGTCCGAGTATATAATCAATATTATTGTCAATTAATGCCTGCTTAAAAAGCTTTTTGCCTGTAGGATTAATTCTTTCACCGATAATTCTTGGCTGATTAATAACCACAGTTAATGTAGGAGAGCATATTGCAGCCGGAATTTGTTTTTTTTCTGCAGCCGGTTTAACGTCTGAAAGGGCTGCAGCCGTAGTTTTGATATAATCGGGTGTTGTACCGCAGCAGCCCCCCACAATTCTTATGCCGTATTTGTTCATGGCAAGTATATATTCTGCAAATTCTTCGGGAGTTACGTTATACTCATTTGTTACAGGGTCAGGTAATCCTGCATTTGGTTTTATAACAATAGGAAGATTAGTCCACTTTGAGAGTTCTTCAATAATAGGCAAAAGCTCTTTCGGTCCGAGTGAACAGTTGACTCCAATTGCATCAACGCCTAACCCCTCCAAAGTAAGCGCCATAGAAGAAATTGAACAGCCTGTAAATGTTCTCATATTTTCTTCAAAGGTCATTGTAACAATAATTGGCTTATTGCTGTTTTCCTTAGCTGCCAATACACCTGCTTTAACTTCATAAAGATCCGTCATTGTTTCAAATACTATTATGTCAGCATCTTTACCTGCCATTATTTGCTCTTTAAATATTTCATATGCTTCTTCAAATTTTAGTGTACCTGTTGGTTCTAAAAGCTGACCTATTGGTCCTATATCAAGAGCAGCAAAGGCATTTGTATCTTTACATGCTTTTTTTGCATTGCTTATGCCTGCTGAAATTACTTCATTTACGGAATAACCACAGTCAGCAAGCTTATAACTGTTAGCACCGAATGTGTTTGCATAAATTATGTCAGCACCTGCAGCTATATAGCTTTTGTGGATATTTACTATTTTATCAGGCTCGGTTATTCCCAGTAATTCGGGTATACCTCCTACTTTTAACCCCTGTGACTGGAGCATTGTACCCATGGCTCCGTCTAATATAATATAATCCTTGTTTAATAATTTTTTAAAATCCACAGTGTAATCCTCTCTTTCTGTATTGACAGGTTTTATTCATGCTGCATATAGCACAGCCTCTTTTTTTCTGAGGCAGGGGACTGTCAGAAACACCTATTATGGCAGTAACAGATTTTCTTGGTATAAGTATGTTGCTGTCTGTAACTGTAAGACCAATTTGCTTATCTGCATTTATTGTTTTAATAAAGCTTTTTTGTATTGATATTGGTAAATCACCGTATCCCGGAGAGAATCTCCATGTCATATTTTTTATATCTAATTCTTTTCTTATAACTGATTCTGCTTCGTTGCATAACTGCTCAATCATTGTGCTTGCCATTGCATCGGTTATAAGTGCTGAAGTCATATCGGTTATGTTTAATCTGCTTATAAGCCTGTCTGCATTATCAGACAGGGTGCATGCCATTAAAACAGCCTTATTACAATCTTCTAAGTGATTGTAAATAGATTTGCCTGATAAGGTAAGGTCTGTATTTAAAATTTTTATATTTTCGCTGCTTTTTTCTATATCAAATATTTTGTAGCAATATCTTAGCTTTGCTGAATTTATAAGGTTTTTTTCGCAAGTATTCAGCAGGGAGGAAATATTATCAATATTAATGTTCTTTTTATACCCCATATATCTCAGGGCTTCATCAATATTAATTTTTTCAATTTTTATCATTTAATCACATCCTGGTTTTTGGGTATCGTAAACCGTACAGACAGCTTATTTTTTTTATTATTTCATAAATCTTATGATGCAATGCTCTGCTTTGCTAAGGATAAGTTACATTACAGGAAGTTAAAACTTCCTGTTGCTGTGTTCGCTCTGCTTCCACCGCTGCACTGCCTTGCAGGGTAATGTAACCACCTCTGCTGACGCCCCGGTAACTTTTCGAGCAAAAATGAAAGCTTGCTTTCGTTTTGCTTCCCATAAATTACATTATAGCACATTTAAAATTAAAGGTAAATAATAATTGTATTAATTTGAAATTTGTGGTATAGTATGAATAGAAAATTGAAGTAATAGGAGAAAATTTATGAAGGTTGGTTATTTAGGTCCCAAAGGTACTTTTACTGAAGAAGCGGCTCGAATTTTGGCTAAGGGAAATGAGCTTATTCCGTATCATAGTTTTTTTGATGCATTGAAGGCTGTTGCTGATGATGAGATTGATGAGGCGGTTGTTGCTTTTGAAAATTCTATTGAAGGTGTGGTTAATATGACCATTGACAGTTTAGCCTTTGATGTTGATTTATATATTCAGGAGCTGTTGATTATGCCTATTGAGCAGTGTCTAATTGCAAAAAAAGGTACAGATATTTCAAGTATAAAGAAGATTATGTCACATTCTCATGCAATTCCTCAGTGCAAAAACTTTATAAATGCCAATTTGTCAAAGGCTGAGTCTGAAACAAAAGCCTCCACAGCAGGTGCAATAAAGGCTGTGGCTGAGGGTGAGGATAATATTGCCGGTATCGGTGCAAGATGTGCTGCTGAACTGTACGGACTTGAGGTAATTGCGGAAGGTATACAGGATACTAATGATAACTTTACGGAATTTGCAAGGGTTTCTAAAAATAAATCACTGAATTATATTAACGGAAATAAGGTTACTATTTGTTTTTCCACTGTTGATGAGCCTGGTGCCCTGCTTAAGCTTTTGGATATATTTTCAATATATGATATAAATATGTCTAAGATTTTCTCAAGACCAATGAGAAATAAACCATTGGAATACATATTTATAATAGATTTGGATGTTAATAATAACTCTGATGATTTTAAGGCTGCCATAAAGCTTTTGGAGAGGAAAACTGCATTTTGTAAAAATTTGGGATGTTACAGTGTTGTTGATAAAAGATTGAAAAAGTAATTAGTCTGTGCTATAATTGTTCGTAGTAGAGGAGATGTTTCTATGAATGAATTTTTATCAATTCCTTTTCCTTTTGTAAAGCTTAATAAAGAACTGAAAATTGTTGATTATAATGCTAATTATAAGGACTGGAGCAAGAATTTAAAAGAAGTTAAAACTATATTTGATTTAATGTCCGAATTTGATGTTGATAAGCCAAAGCAGAAGGCTTTAATCGGCGATTCTTATTATGACCTGTATACTAAGGCTTGTGATGAAGGATTCAATGTAATTTTTATTGAAAATCCATACATTAACAGGCAGGGACAGCCTGCATCAAATATACTTGTTGGTATTTTGCTTGTGGACAACAGCCTTGAAATACAGGAAACAATGGATGAAATCAGATTCCCTCATTTCAGTGCTATTATTGAAAGAAAAATAAATGACTATTTTAATAATATGGGTGGTTTGGTCAGAAGGTTTGAAAGCGGTAAATACCTTTTTGTACTTAATAAGGAAATGCTTAAAAAACTGAGAGAAGACAAGTTTTCTATTGTTGATCAGATAGGCAAGATAGAAATGGGTAATGATGTGCCTGCAACACTTAGCATAGGTATTGGTATGAACGGAAACACTGTCAATGAAGATATGGCATTTGCAAGAGGTGCCTTGGATCTTGCCCTTGGCAGGGGAGGCAATCAGATTGTTATTAAGGAGTCTGAGGATACTTATCAGTTTGTAGGCGGTGACGGTAAAGAGGTTAGTAAAAATTCAAGAGTAAGAGCAAGGGTAAAGGCATATGGCTTAGTTGAACTGATTTTATCGGCAAGTGATGTTATAATAATGGGGCATAAGAATCCTGATCTTGATAGTTTGGGTTCTGCAGCAGGTATATTTGCTATTGCAAATTTTTATGACAAAAAGTGTCATATAGTATTAAATCGTGTAACAAGCAGTGTAAATGTGCTTTATGAAAGATTGTGTGATGACGGAAGGTATGAAAATGCCTTTATTAACAGCGAAGAAGCACAAAGTATGATAAAGAGAAGAACTCTTCTTATTGTAGTGGATACTCACAGACCGTTTCTTACAGAGTGCCCGGAACTTTTGGATAAGGCTAAAACAATTGTTATGATTGACCATCACAGAAAATCTACCGGAGCAATTGATAATTGTGCCTTGGTATATCACGAAGCTTATTCATCATCTACCTGTGAAATGGTGACAGAAATGCTTATGTATATTAAGGGTATAAGATTAAGCAGAACCGAAATTGAAGGTTTGCTTGCGGGAATTACCATTGACACTAAAAATTTTGCTTTTAAGACCGGTATAAAGACTTTTGAGGCGGCTGCATATCTTAAGAAAAACGGAGCAGATACCATATCTGTGAGAAGATTATTTAAAAATTCATTTGATGAATATCTTGCACGTTCTGAGATTATAAGAACTGCTGAAATTATATATGATAATATGGCAATATCCGTACTTGATGAAAATATTCAGGTTGATAATCCGACTTTGCTTATTGCACAGGCTGCAGATGAACTTTTAGGTATCAGAGGTATAGAAGTAAGCTATGTTTTATGTGAGTTTTGTGATAAAATACACATAAGTGCAAGAAGTCTTGGTAAAGTAAATGTACAAAAGCTAATGGAAAAGCTTGGCGGAGGCGGTCATCAGGCAGGGGCTGCTGCACAGCTTGAAAATGTTACAATGGAAGAGGCAATTGAAATATTAAAAGAAAAAATTGAAGAATATTTGAAGGAGAATGAATAATATGAAGGTTATTTTATTACAGGATATTAAAGGTGTAGGTAAAAAGGATCAGACAATCAATGCAAGTGACGGTTATGCCAAGAATTTTTTAATGCCTAAAGGATTAGCCGTGGAGGCAAATGCCGCTAACATTAAAAAGCTTGAAAGACAGCAGGCGGAGGCAGAGGCAAAGGCACAGTCTGAACTTGAGGCGGCACAGAAGCTTGGCGGAGAAATTGAGTCAAAAACCATTAATATTAAGGTTAAAGTCGGTAATAACGGTAAGCTTTTTGGTGCAGTAACCAACAAAGAGGTTTCCGCTGCATTAAAGGAGCAGTTTAATATTGATGTGGATAAAAAGAAAATTGTTGTTGACCCCATTAAGGCTGTTGGTGAAGCTGAGGCAGTTATTAAGCTGCATCCCCGGGTTACAGCTAAGTTAAAAATTGCTGTGACTGAAGCATAATTCGGATTTTAGAGGGAGTTTGTATTATGGCAGAAAATAATAATGAAAATTCTTATATAAACCGAATACCACCTCATGATAATGATGCCGAACAAATGGTACTTGCCTGTATGCTTTATCCTGATGAGGACGGAGTAAGGATTTCTGCTGAAAATTTGCTTTCGGAAGATTTTTATAGTCCTGCACACAGATTGATTTTTGATGCTTTTATAGACTTGTATAACAGCAGCAAGCCTGTTGATTTTGTAATGGCTAAAGATAAGCTTGAGTCTATGGGTTATTTGGAGCAGACCGGAGGAGTTGAATATCTGGTAAGCTTAAATGGTCTTGCGGCTACTACTGCCAAAACAAAATATTATGTGGATATTGTTAAGCAAAAGGCTGTTTTCAGAAGGCTTATAAAGATTGGCGACAGTATATCAGCCAGTTCATATGAAGGCAGTGATGATGTTGACACTGTTATAGCCAAGGCTGAACAGGATATTTTAGAAGTATCACAAAATATAAACAGTAATGACTTTGTTTCCATGGACAGAGTTATGGCAGAGGTTATAGAAAATATTGATAAGGTTACAAGGTCTAACAGCAGAATAACAGGTATTGAAACCGGCTTTAAGGATTTTGACAGACTTACTGCGGGATTACAGAATTCCGATCTTATACTTATAGCAGGAAGACCATCAATGGGTAAAACAGCCTTTGCTCTTAACATTGCACAGTTTGCAGCAGTAGAAAAAAGAGTGCCTGTTGCAATTTTCAGTTTAGAGATGTCTAAGGCTCAGTTAGGCAACAGAATGCTGTCTGCCCAAGCCCTGGTGGATTCCGGCAAATTGAGGACAGGCAACTTAACTCCGGAGGAATTTGACTCTATTGCTATGGCTATGGGTACGCTGTCTGCAGCACCTATTGAAATATATGATACTCCCGGTATAAATCCTATAAGTATGAGAGAAAAGTGCAGAAAACTAAAACTTGAGAAAGGTTTAGGAATGATTGTTATTGATTACCTTCAGCTTATGGAAGGAACAGGTAACAGAAATGAGTCTGACCAGCAGAGAGTATCCTACATATCCCGTTCCCTTAAAGGTATTGCAAGAGAATTAAATGTTCCTGTTATTGCGCTTTCACAGCTTTCTAGAGGTCCGGAGGGAAGAACCGACCACAGACCAATGATGTCTGACCTTAGAGAATCAGGTGCAATTGAGCAGGACGCTGACGTAGTATGTCTTTTGTTCAGAGAAGAGTATTATAAAAAGGATGATCCTGAAGTTAAAAATAAGGGTGAAGTAATTGTAGCAAAGAACAGAAATGGCTCAACTGATACGGTAAACCTTATTTGGAGAGGACAATTTACAAGATTTGATAATATGCTTGATAATGATGATGGTTTTGTTCCTGATATTCCTTCTGATATGGCGGAGTAATTGACTGGTGATATTATAAAGGTGTTTTATGGTTATCAAAAATTATGAAGAAAAATATAAAGAAAATATTATAGATTTAATCTTGGATATACAAAATAATGAAGCTAATATAAATTTATCAATAGAAGAACAACCCGATTTGTTGGATGTTGAAAAGTATTATCTTATAAATGGCGGACAGTTTTGGATTGCAGTTGATGAAAAGGATAAGGTTATTGGAACAATTGCATATATGGCAGGAGAAAATAACTATGGAATTCTAAAAAAATTTTTTGTTGATAAAAATTGCAGAGGCAAAGGAATTGGCTTGGAATTGTATAAAAATTTATTAAGGTATGCAAATAAAAAGAGCTGCAAGGGTCTGATTTTGGATACACCGTCAGTTGCCGAAGATTCACATAGATTTTATGAAAAAGCAGGATTCAGAAAAATAAGTAAGGAAGAATTACCAATTAAATATTATTATCCGAATCGAAATTCTTATATTTATATTTTGTTTTTATAAATTAACAGCTGATGTTTTGGTATTAAACATCAGCTGCTTTTGTTATTATAAAATCTGATACATATCAAGAAGTAATTTCTTAGTATCTTCAAAGCTTAAGCATGGGTCAGTAATTGATTTGCCGTAAATATGACCTTTAGCCTCACAGTTTTGATTACCTCCCATAATGTAGCTTTCAATCATTACACCCTTAACAATCTTTTTAAGCCTGTCACTGCAGCTTCTTGAATGAAGAATATCCTTAACAATTCGTGGCTGTTCGGTATGAATCTTCTTGGAGTTAGAATGATTAGCATCAACAATAACAGCAGGATTTATGTATTTGCCGGCATCATACATATCTGCTGCAAGAATTAAGTCCTCATAATGGTAATTCTGAATATGAACGCCTCTTTTATTTACAGAACCTCTCATAATAGCGTGAGCAAGAGGGTTACCGCTTGTCTTAACTTCATAGCCGTTATAAATAAAATCATGACTTTGCTGAGCAGCTCTTATAGAGTTGAACATAACTGAAAGGTCACCGCTCATAGGGTTTTTCATTCCGACAGGTACGCCTATACCGCTTGAAGTTAATCTATGCTGTTGATTTTCAACGCTTCTTGCACCAATAGCTATATAGGAAAGAATATCCTCTACAAATGGTAAATTAGAAGGATAGAGCATTTCATCTGCAATAGGAAGTCCTGTTTCCTGTATTACTCTTAAATACATTTTCCTGATTGCCTTAATTCCCTCTGCCATATTTGGCTCACCATTAGGGTCAGGCTGGTGCATCATTCCCTTATATCCTTCTCCCGTAGTTCTTGGCTTGCCTGTGTAAACTCTGATAACAGTAAATATTTTATCACTTACCAGTTTGCTGACATCTGAAAGTCTTCTTGCATAGTCACAAACAGAATCTTCTTCATCGGCAGAACAAGGACCGACAATAACAATAAATCTGTCGTCTTTACCCTCAAATATATTTTTTAACTGTCTGTCATTTTCATCCTTAATTCCTTTTAATTCAGGTGTAAGTGGTGTCATTTCCTGAATTTCTGCAGGAGAAGGCATTTTTCTAATGTTTTTAAAACTCATTTCCAATACACTCCTTATATTATTGCACTTAATTTATATGCATTATTTATAAATATATAATTTTTTTGAAGATAAGTCAAGTATTTGGCAGTATTTTATAAAAATTACTTGAAAATTTTACAATTTTGTTAATATATTTTGGGAAAACTTAGTAAATTATGATAATTTACTATTGAAAACCGGCTTTTTTTTTGTTATAATTAATTAAAGATTTATAAAATTTTTATAATATATTATGAACGGTGAAAGGGGTTTTATTATGTCAAGAAACATTATTGTAGGTCAGTCCGGTGGTCCAACATCTGTAATTAATTCAAGTTTAGCAGGTGTTTTTCAGGCTGCAAAGGATTTAGGTGCTTCCAAAATTTATGGTATGAGAAACGGTATTGAAGGTCTTTTAAATGAGCAGTATATTGATATGACAGATTATCTTAAAACTGCTATGGATGTTGAAATTTTAAAGAGAACACCATCTGCATTTCTTGGTTCATGCCGTTTTAAATTACCTGCTGTTGAAAAGAGTCCTGAAACCTATGACAAGATTATCGAGGTTTTAAGAAAGCTTGATATTCAGCACTTCTTCTATATTGGCGGTAATGATTCAATGGATACAATTAAGCAGTTAAGCGAATATGCTGCTGATAAGAATATTACTGATATTACATTTATGGGTGTACCTAAGACTATTGATAATGACCTTGCTGTTACTGACCATACACCGGGTTATGGTTCAGCTGCTAAGTATATTGGCACTACTATTAAGGAATTATCGAGAGATGCAGTTGTTCAGCCTATTGATATTGTAACTATAGTTGAAATTATGGGCAGAAATGCAGGCTGGCTTACGGCTGCCGCTGCTCTTGCAAAGGGTGATGACTGTGAGGGTGCAGACCTTATTTATCTCCCGGAAACTGTATTTGATATTGATAAGTTCCTTGCTAAAGTTGAAGAAATTCATAAAACTAAGAGACAGGTTTTAGTAGCCGTATCTGAGGGTGTTAAAACAGCTGACGGAAAGTATGTATGTGAAGCTGCTGCAACTAATATGAAGGTTGACAGCTTCGGACATAAGCAGCTTAGCGGTACTGCATCTGCATTAGCTAATGTAATTGGTGATAAGTTCGGCTGGAAGACAAGACCTATTGAATTCAGCACAATTCAGAGATGTGCAAGTCATATCGGCTCACTTACTGATGTTAATGAAGCTTTTCTTGTTGGCGGTCAGGTTGTTAAGGCGGCTTTTGAGGGAGCTACAGGCAAGGTTGGTATTTATGTAAGAGTATCTAATAAGCCTTATATGATGAATACTGATATTTATGATGTTAAAGCTATTGCTAATGTTGAAAAGACAGTTCCTCAGGAATGGATTATTAATGATGGTACATATGTATCTCAGGAGGCTATTGATTATATGAGTCCGTTAATTCAGGGCGAAATTACTCCTTATATGGTAAACGGTCTTCCAAAACATATTAAGTTATAGAACAATAATTAATAATTAAAGCCACAGCAAGTCTGTGGCTTTTTATAAAGGGGTCTGTTGTATGATTTTAAAGTTATTCTTGTTTTTGTGTGAAGTTAAAAACAGGGTAATAAAAAATGATTTAATAACTTATGCCAATTCGCTGACATTTAAGTTGATATTAGCTATCTTTCCTTTTATGATTGCTCTTTTAACATTATTGGGTTTTTTAAATTTACCTGCCGAAAAGATTACGGATGCGGTTGTAAATGATATGCCTAAGGAAATAGCAGATATGATAAGCCTATATATACGCGATGTGCTTGGAGAAAGAAGATTAAGTCTTTTGTCATCAAGTATCATTATTGCAATTTACAGTGCTTCTGCAGGATTTCATACAATGGTTAAGGGGATATGCAACAGCTTTGAAATTAATGAGGACAGAACATTTTTTAAAACAAGGCTTATCAGCTTAATATTAATGCTTATATTTGTAGTTATAATTGTTGCTACACTTTATATAGTGATTTTTGGGGATGCCATTAACAGACTGCTTGAAAGTATCGGTATTGTTAAGCATATACCTGATATTGTAACAGGTACGGTAATGCACTTACTGACAGCATTTGTTATAATTATATTCTTAATTCTGTTATATAAGTTTTCAATCAACATTAAAATTAAAGTTAAATATCTATTGCCGGGTATATTTTTTACTATGGTAAGCTGGTATGTTACATCTAAAATATTTAATATTTATATTAATAATTTTTCTAAATATTCTGTTATTTATGGCAGTATTGGTGCAATATTTGTATTTGGTTTATGGTTATTTCTTCTTTCCTATACTATTTTAATCGGCTCTCAGATTAATGCGGTGTTATATGACAGACATTTTATGAAGAATCTGAACAAGCATACTAATGGAGGTATTGACAGTGGTATTTATTAAAAGAATTGATGAGCCTGATTTTGGGTGTGAGGGTGTGCCTGATAATACTGTAATAACAGACAGGGTGACTTTTGTTATAAATAATGAAGAACAGATACTTGATATACCGGAGAAAGTTATATGGAGTTTTAAGCTTGATGAAAATATGGAAATTTCAGCTGAGCTGTATAATAAAATATTAGAATTGATTAAATTGTAAACAGCATAGGGGGCAAACCTATGCTGTTGAATTATTTTTGATTCTCTCTTAAATAGTTGATTACATCTTTTCTGGTTATAATACCTACAAAGAAATTTCTGTCATCTACAACAGGTACAAAGTTTTGATTAGTAATTCTTTCAAAAAGCTCGTCCATTGTTGTATCTATTTTTATTGCGGAATTATAATTTGTCCTTATTATGGAATATATATATTTGTGCTCGTTTTCTTTTAATTCAAAGGTGTTTTCATTTACTATATTCCATAGAAAGTCACCCTCGGATATAGTGCCTAAATATTTGCCGCTGTCATCAATAACAGGAACAGCAGTATAGCCGTGAGCTTTAAATTTTTCAATTCCCTGACGGATAGTGTTGTTTCCTGATAAATATACAATTGTACTTTTGGGTTTTAATAGAAATAATATGTTCATGCTGCCGCCTCTTTTAACCATAGTATATATAAATATGTTATTAAAAAAAGGAGAAAAAGTCAATATTAATTGACAAAGCTGTGAAACTTTTTGTAAAATGGCAAGAGGTGAGTTTATGAGTTGGGAAATAGATTTTTTAAAATATGTTATTAGTAATTTTCATAGTGATACAATGACATTAATAATGAAATTAATTACCAATTTAGGAAATTATGGATTTATATGGATATTGATTGACTTATTGCTGCTTATTAGAAGAAAAACAAGAAAAACAGGTATAATTATGGCTGTAAGTCTAATATCGGTTTTTGTAATAGTGAATGTTATAATAAAACCATTAATTGGAAGAGAAAGACCCTTTGAGGTTAGTTCAGAAATATTGAATAATATTCTTATTGCGTTACCTGCAGACGGCTCCTTTCCTTCTGGACATACTGCTGCGGCCTTTGCATCGGCTGCTGCTGTTTTTTGCTGTAACAGAAAATATGGAGGCATATTATTGACAGCAGCATGCATTATGGGAATCAGCAGGGTATATTTTGCGGTGCATTTTCCGACTGATGTTATCGGAGGTTTATGCATAGGGGTAATAGTTGGAGTATTGAGCTACAAATTTACCAGCTACAAATTTTTATCAAAAAATATAAAAAATAGTTGACAAAGTTATAAAACTGTGATAACATATTATTTGTTGATGACAACATATATAGCGGCTTGGTTAAGTGGTATAACGTTCGCCTCCAAAGCGAAAATTGAGAGTTCGATTCTTTCAGCCGCTGTATGCGCGAGTGGCTCAGTGGTAGAGCATCGCCTTGCCAAGGCGAGGGCCGCGGGTTCGAATCCCGTCTCGCGCTTTAAGGACTTCTTTTGAAGTCCTTTTTTATTATATTCAGGAGGTAATTATATGCAGTATACATACAAAAATCAAGGTGTTTGTTCAAGAGAAACTATAGTTGATATAGATGAAAACACTCATGTTATAAATGATGTTAAAGTTGTAGGCGGCTGTGACGGAAATTTGCAGGGAGTTAGCGTGTTATTAAAGGGAATGAAGGCTGAGGATGCGATTTCAAGAATGTCAGGTATTAAGTGCGGATTTAAACAATCATCATGTCCTGATCAGGTATCCAAGGCATTAGAAGCGGCTTTAAGTAAATTAAAGTAATTTATAAATAAAAGTCTAAAAGCCTTTGCTTGTTCATATAATGCAATAAGTGTTGAACAAGGAGGGCTTTTCTTATGAGGGCCGATATAGCAGAAAGATGTATGGAGATAGGTAAATATATTTGTGAAACCAAGAAAACAATCAGGGCAGTAGCAAAGGTATGGGGGATATCAAAATCTACATGCCATAAGGATTTGGTTGACAGATTACCTAAGGTTGATTCCGAGCTGGCTGAGAAAGTAAGAGTAATACTTGCATACCACAAGGCACAAAGACACATATTAGGAGGAAAGGCAACTGCTGAAAAATGGAAAAGAGTGAACAGTGAAAAGTAGACATTGTGTAAAACTGATTTAATGTAATAATGAATCGGGTTTTCAATAGATAAATTCTTTGTATATTTATTAACAAAGTCTTGACAAAGTACAGACATAATAGTAGAATAAAATGTAATTAATAATTGTTATTACAGAAGAGAGGAAGACATAAATGTATTGTGTAAGAAAAGTTGCAGATGACATATTTTGGGTAGGCGGAAGTGACAGGAGAATTAATTTATTTGAGAATATTTTTCCTGTTCCAAGAGGTGTTTCTTATAATTCTTATTTAATAATGGATGAGAAAACTGTGCTTATGGATACGGTTGACTATGCAATAAGCAGAGAATTTATTGAAAACCTTACTTATGTGTTAAATGGAAGAAGCCTTGATTACATTGTTGTTAATCATATGGAGCCTGATCATTGTGCGGTAATAGGTGACTTGATTTTAAGATACCCTGATGTTAAGTTAATTGGAAATGCAAAGACTTTCCAGATGGTTAATCAGTTCTTTGAGGGTATGAGTTATGAATCTGTTACAGTCAAAGAGGGTGACACCTTTAACACGGGTAAGCATAATCTTAACTTTGTTATGGCGCCTATGGTACATTGGCCTGAGGCAATGGTTACATTTGATGATGTAAGCGGTATATTGTTCTCTGCTGATGCATTTGGTACATTTGGTGCTTTAGATGGTACTATTTTTGCTGATGAGGTTGATTTTGACAGAGACTGGCTTGATGATGCAAGAAGATATTATACCAATATTGTAGGTAAGTATGGTGCTCAGGTGCAGACTTTATTAAAAAAGGCCGCAGCTCTTGATATTAAGATTATTTGTCCTTTACATGGTCCTATATGGAGAGAAAACTTAGGATACATTATTGACAAGTATAATAAGTGGAGCAAATATGAGCCTGAGAATAAGGGCGTAATGATTGCTTATGCATCTATGTACGGAAATACTGAAAATATGGCAAATGTACTTGCAAATACACTTGCAGAAAAGGGTGTTAATAACATAAGAGTATATGATGTTTCCAATACACATATTTCTCAGCTTATTTCAGAAAGCTTTAAGTATAGTCATATTGTACTTGCTTCTCCAACTTATAATGGCGGAGTTTATCCGATTATGGAGAATTTTATAGCTGATATGAAAGCTCTTAACATTCAGAACAGAACAGTTGCTGTTATGGATAACGGTACGTGGGCTGTAACGGCAGGTAAGCAGATAGTTAAAGAAATAAGTGAAATGAAAAATATGACTGTTATTGAAAAGGTATTTTCAGTTAAGTCAGCAATAGCAAACAGCCAAATTTCTGAATTTGAAGAATTTGCTGATATGATAATTGAAGCACTTAATTAAAGTATAAAAATCTTTCGGTATTATAAACTGATCTTCAAAAGTTAAATCTCAAAAAATTTAACTATTGCAGGTCAGTTTTTTAGTGCTTAAAAAATGTATTTTGTATAAAAAATTACTAAAAAATCTAAAAAAATTTAAAAAAATATATGGAAAATATATGAATGCTGTGATATAATCAAAGTATAAAATAATATGGAGGTATACATAAAATGGGCATAACATTAAAATTAAACGGTATTAAGAATTTTGTAAGAGAAGATGAGCTTCCTAAGATTGAGCCGGCTGTTAAAATGGCAAGTGACCTTTTATATTCAGGCAAGGGTGCAGGCAATGACTTTATTGGCTGGGTTAATCTTCCTTTTGATTATGACAAGGAAGAATTTGCAAGAATGAAGGCGGCAGCCAAGAAGATTCAGTCTAACAGTGAAGTTCTTGTAGTTATTGGTATAGGTGGTTCTTATCTTGGCGGAAGAGCTGCGTTAGACTTTATTAACGGCAACAATTACAACAATAAAAAGCATCCCGGCTTACCTGACATTTACTTTGTAGGCAACAGTATCAGCTCTGACTATTTAAGTGATATTATTGAAATGATTGGGGACAGAGATTTCTCTATTAATGTTATTTCAAAGTCAGGAACAACTACTGAGCCTGCCATTGCTTTCAGAATTTTCAAGAAGATGATTGAGGATAAGTATGGCAAGGAGGGTGCTAAGGAAAGAATTTTTGCTACAACCGATAAGGCAAGAGGTGCTTTAAAGTCACTTGCTGACCAGGAGGGTTATGAAACATTTGTAATTACTGATGATATTGGCGGCAGATTTTCTGTTTTGACTCCTGTTGGTATTTTACTTATGGCTGCGGCAGGAATTGATGTTGACGCTGTAATGCAGGGTGCGGCAGATGTTGCTGCACAGTATAAGAATGACGACCTTATGAATAATGACTGCTTAAAGTATGCAGCATTGAGAAATATATTATACAGAAAGGGCAAGGGTATTGAAATTCTTGCTAACTATGAGCCGTCACTTACTATGTTTGGTGAGTGGTACAAGCAGCTTTATGCCGAGTCAGAGGGCAAGGATCAGAAGGGTATTTTCCCTGTAAGTGCTAATTTCTCAACTGATTTACATTCTATAGGTCAGTTTATACAGGATGGTTCAAGAAACTTATTTGAAACAGTTTTATGGGTTGAAAATGCGAAAAAGGATATAGTTATTGAGGCTGATGATGAAAATCTTGACGGTCTTAATTTCCTTGCTGACAAGAGTATTCAGTATGTTAATTCAAAGGCTTACGGCGGTACGTTCTTAGCTCACGTTGACGGCGGTGTGCCAACTATGGTTATTGAAATTGAAAAGGCTGACGCTTATCACTTTGGTCAGTTGGTTTATTTCTTTGAAAAGGCTCTTGCTATCAGCGGATATCTTTTAGGTGTTAATCCATTTGATCAGCCCGGTGTTGAGGCTTATAAGAAGAATATGTTTGCACTTTTAGGCAAGCCCGGTTATGAGGAGCAGAAGGCTGAACTTGAGGCAAGATTAAAGTAATTAGAATTTATTAAGTTTAAGGCAGTTTCCGATTTTTGGAGACTGCCTTTGATTTTTATAATGAAAATGGGAGCCTTGTTAGCTCCCATTAGCTTTGATAAATTTAATTTTTACAGATTAGTTAGCTGCAGCTTCAGTTGCGGCTTCGAGGTCGGCTTCACCGTCAGTAGCCTCGGTTTCTTCCTCGGCTGTTTCTTCCTCAACAGCTTCCTCTGTAGTTTCCTCAACAGATTCTTCAGCTGGTGTAGTGTTGTCTTCAACAGCATTTCCTGTTGTATCTGCACCACAACCCATAAGAGATAAACTCATTACACCTACAACTGCTGCCATCATAACAAATTTCTTCATAATACTCAGTCAATTAGCCTATATGTAATTGACCTTCGCCTCCTTTGAAATAAATAATTTTTTTGTTACAATTACATTTTATTCTTTTTTTGCAATTTGTCAATATATATTTGTGTTTTTTTTAACCAAAAATTTACATAAATTTGACAAACAGTGAAAATAAGATATTTTTATATAGAAATTTGTTGACTTAAAAAATTATAATGATAAAATAATGATAAAATGAATTTGTTTTTATAAACAGGAGGTTATTATGAAATATAAAAATCCCGTACACAGAGGCTTTTTCCCTGATCCGTCAATAATAAGGGTGGGAGAAGATTATTATAAAGTTAACTCAAGTTTTCAGTATTTCCCTGCAATTCCAATATCCCATTCCAAGGATTTGGTACACTGGGAGCTTATTGGTCACGCCATTACCGAAAGCAAATATTTAGATTTAAGCGAAACTTTGGATTCAAGAGGAATATGGGCACCTGATATATCATATTATAATGGTAAGTTTTACATATTTGCAACATTAAGGCATAATTCACAAGACCCTGATGTCAGTCCTATGAGAAGTCAGCTTGTAATGACTGCAGACAAGCCCGAAGGTCCTTACAGTAAGCCGGTTGTGCTGCCTGTTGATAACATTGACCCGTCACATTTTGTGGATGATGACGGGAAGCATTATATGATTATTGCTCCTGCAATTACAATTGTGCCTCTTAATGATGAATGTACAGAAGTTGCAGGAGAAATAAAACAGGTATGGGCAGGTACGGGCGAAAGATGCTCGGAAGGTCCCCATATACTGAAAAAGGACGGCTGGTATTATGCAATAGTGGCAGAGGGCGGTACAGGCTATGGTCATGGTATCAATATTGCAAGGAGCAGAAGTTTATACGGACCTTATGAGGAATGCCCATACAATCCTGTTTTAAGACAAACAGATCCTAATGCACCTATTCAAAGAAGCGGTCATGGTGATTTGGTGGAAACACAAAATGGTGAGTGGTGGTGTACTTATCTTTGCGGCAGACCTAATGGAGGACATTATACAACCATGGGAAGAGAAACAGGTCTTGACCCGGTAAAATGGACTGATGACGGCTGGTTTGTAATAAATGACAGAAAACCAAGTGTTGAGCAGAATATGCCTGATTTGCCTGTTGTGAAATATGATAAAAATACATATTACGACTTTTCTAAGGGTGAAATTTCCCTTGACTGGGAGTGGGTCAGAAATCCTGACAATAAAAACTGGGCTTTTGAAAACGGATGTCTTAAAATAAATGCACAAAAAGGCTGGCTGTACAATGTGACAGCTAAAAACACCTTGGTAAGACGTGAACAGGAGCTGAGCTATAGCGCTGAAACTAAGGTTATGTTTAATCCAACGGAGAAAGGACAGCAGGCAGGTCTGACCTGTTATTATTCAACAGTAAGCTACATCCGCTTTGGTGTGTGCAGTGAAGGTATTGAACTTGTCATTAACAGAAATAATGGAGAAGAAAGAATTGCTGTTATAACAGATATATATTTTGGTGAAGTATATTTGAGAGTTGCTGTAAAAGGGCAGAACAGAACCTTTTATTACAGTCTTGACGGCAATAGCTGGAAAGCAGCCGCTATGCTTACAAATTGTATTTATTTGTGTGATGAGGGTGTACCTGAGGATAAAAAGCGTCATACGGGCACTTTGGTTGGTATATATGCATTAGGCGGTGACAGTAATAATGTTGTTCCTGCATATTTCAGTTATTTTAAGTATGAGGATTGATTATAAATATATTAATAAAAGGGTAATAATGGGTTTTGTTTTATAAATTTTTTTGTTAGGCAACTAACAAAAAGTAAACATTGGTGTTGAAATTTCGAAAGTTTTGTATTATAATATACTGTAGAATTTTGTATATTTAAGTAAACAGGTAATATAGAGGGAGAGTTTTTATGATAAAATACAAAACAGGTGTTGACATTGGCTCAACTACTATTAAGCTAGTTGTTCTTGATGAAAATAATAATATTGTATTTAAAGATTACAGACGTCATCGCTCCAACATACAGGAAACTCTTTTAGGTCTTATTAAGGATGCTAAGGAGTCAATAGGTAATGTTACCTTTTCTGCTATGATTACAGGCAGCGGAGGACTTTCAATATCAGAGTGGATAGGCATACCTTTTATTCAGGAGGTTGTGGCAGTATCAAATGCCATTGATTATGTGGCACCCCAGACTGATGTTGCTATTGAAATCGGCGGAGAGGACGCCAAAATTATATATTTTGCAGGCGGTATTGAGCAGAGAATGAACGGCATCTGTGCCGGCGGTACAGGCTCCTTTATTGACCAGATGGCTTCTCTTTTACAGACTGATGCAACAGGTCTTAATGAGTATGCTAAAAATTATAATGTAATTTATCCTATTGCCGCAAGGTGCGGTGTTTTTGCAAAGACAGATATTCAGCCTTTAATTAATGAGGGTGCTGCTAAGTCAGATTTAGCTGTTTCAATATTCCAGGCAGTGGTTAATCAGACTATAAGCGGTCTTGCCTGCGGTAAGCCAATAAAAGGTAAGGTTGCCTTTCTAGGCGGTCCTTTACATTTCCTTACGGAATTAAAGGCAAGGTTTATTGATGTGCTTAATTTAAGTGATGACGAGGTTATTGAGGTAGATAATTCTCATTTGTTTGCGGCAATGGGAAGTGCTTTATCATCAAATTGTGATGACAGCTTTGATTTTGATACATTAATTAAAAATCTCAGCGGTGAAAAGCATTTAACTATGGAGATTAACAGACTTGACCCGCTTTTCAGCAATGAAGAAGAATATGAAAGGTTTAAAGAAAGGCATAATAAGGCTGTTGTTAAAAAGGGTGATCTTGACAGCTATAGAGGAAATGCCTTTTTAGGCATAGACTCAGGTTCAACTACATCAAAGTTAGCCCTTATAAGTGATGAGGGTGAGCTTTTATATTCATTTTATGCGGGAAATGAGGGCAATCCCCTTAAACTGATTATGTCGGCATTAAAGCATATATATGAAATTATGCCTGAAGGCGTTGAAATTAAAAAGGCTTGTGTTACAGGCTATGGCGAAGGACTTATAAAAGAGGCACTTATGGTGGACTTAGGTGAAATTGAAACCGTTGCACACTATAAGGCTGCTGCGTTTTTTGACCCTGAAGTAGATTTTATACTTGACATAGGCGGTCAGGATATGAAGTGTATAAGGATTAAAGACGGTGTAATTGACAGTGTTCTTCTTAATGAAGCCTGTTCGGCAGGCTGTGGTTCTTTTATTGAAACCTTTGCAAAAAGTCTTAATTTAAGTGTTCAGGAGTTTGCAAGAGTTGCTTTGTTTGCAAAAAGTCCTATTGACCTTGGTTCAAGATGTACCGTATTTATGAACTCAAGGGTTAAGCAGGCGCAAAAAGAGGGTGCAGAGGTGGCTGATATTTCTGCCGGTCTTGCGTATTCCGTAATTAAGAATGCTTTACAGAAGGTTATTAAGATTACTGACCCTACCGATATGGGCAAGCATATTGTAGTACAGGGCGGTACCTTCTATAATGAGGCTGTTTTAAGGAGCTTTGAGCTTATATCTACAAGAGATGCAATTCGTCCCGATATAAGCGGTATTATGGGTGCCTTTGGTGCTGCTGTTATTGCAAGAGATAAGTATGTTGAAGGCGAAAAGTCTACATTGCTTTCAAGTGAGGAATTGGATAAGCTTAATATAACTACAAGCTTTACAAGATGTAAGGGCTGCGGTAACAACTGCCTTTTGACTATTAATAAATTCAGCGGCAACAGACGCTTTATTTCAGGCAACAGATGTGAAAGAGGCCTTGGAAAAGATGCATCAACAGGCTGTGTGCCTAATCTTTTTGAATATAAGTATAACAGGCTTTTCAATTATACTCCTATTCCTGCCGATAAGGCTAAAAGGGGTGTTGTAGGTATTCCGAGGGTTCTTAATATGTATGAGGATTATCCTCTTTGGTTTACATTCTTTACGGAGCTTGGATACAGTGTTAAGCTTAGTCCAAAAAGCAGCAGACAGGTTTATGAGCTTGGTATTGAATCCATTCCAAGTGAATCAGCCTGCTATCCTGCAAAGATTGTTCACGGTCATATAAAGAGCCTTATTGATGACGGTGTTAAGTTTATTTTCTATCCTTGTGTTGCTTATGAAAATAAGGAAATTGAAGATGCTGACAATAACTACAACTGTCCTATTGTAACAAGCTATCCCGAAAATATTAAAAATAATGTTGAGGAAATAAGAGAATTAAATATAAATTTCAGAAATCCTTTCTTTAGTCTTAACAACGAGGATGTTCTTGTAAGAAGATTGCAGGAAGAATTTCCAGATATAGACAGCAAGGAAGTTGAAAGAGCAGCAAGGCTTGCCTATAGGGAACAACAAAATTTCAGAGAAGATATGAGAAAAAAGGGAGAAGAAACCCTTAAATTTATTGAGGACAATGATATGACGGGTATTGTTATAGCAGGACGTCCATATCATATTGACCCTGAAATAAATCATGGCATTCCTGAAATGATTGTAAGCTATGGAGTAGCGGTATTTACAGAGGACAGCATTGCTCACTTAGGTGTTGACAAGGTGCCGAGACCTCTTAATGTAAGAGATCAGTGGGCATATCATTCCAGATTGTATGCTGCGGCAAGTTTTGTTAGGGATAAGAAGAATATTGAGCTTATTCAGCTTAACAGCTTTGGCTGTGGTCTTGACGCAGTAACTACTGACGAAGTACATGATATTTTATCAGCTGCAGGCAAGGTTTACACCCTTTTAAAAATTGATGAAGTAAGTAATTTAGGCTCAGCAAGAATAAGAATACGTTCACTTTTTGCCGCCCTTGAAGAAAGACGTCAGAAAAACTTTAAGCCTAAAAAGGCAGAAAGTAAAAAGGGCAGAGTAGTATTTACAAAGGATATGAAGAAAAATCATACTATTCTTATGCCCCAGATGTCACCTATTCATTTTGACATAGCAAAAGAGGCAATGAAGAATTGCGGCTATAATATTGTTCTTATGCCTGCCATTGACAGGGGTTGTATTGACATTGGCTTAAAGTATGTTAATAATGATGCCTGTTATCCTGCGCTTATTGTAGTAGGACAGCTTTTAAGAGCATTGCAGTCAGGAAAGTATGACCTAAATAATGTATCTGTAATGATAAGCCAGACAGGAGGCGGATGCAGAGCCACAAACTATATCGGATTTATAAGACGTGCCCTTAAAAATGCAGGCTTTGAGCATATACCGGTAATTTCCGTTAATGCCGGAGGTCTTGAGAAAAATCCGGGATTTAAGATAACCCCAAAACTTGCAATAGGTCTTTTACAGTCTGTATTATACGGCGATTTGTTTATGAGAGTGCTTTATAAGACAAGACCTTATGAAAAGGTTAAGGGTTCTGCCGAGGCTCTTTATGAAAAGTGGAATGAGGTATGTAAAAAGGCTGTGCTAAGAAGAAGTCATTCAGAATTCAAGAAAATAGTAAATGCCATAGTTAAGGACTTTGATGAGCTGCCTCTTGATGAAAATATTGTTAAGCCAAAGGTTGGCGTAGTTGGTGAAATTCTTGTTAAATTTCACCCGACAGCAAACAATGATATTGTAACTCTTCTTGAAAAAGAGGGAGCAGAGGCCGTTGTACCTGATTTAATCAATTTCTTTACTTATAGTCTTCAAAATAACAGGTACAAGGAAATGTATCTTGGTATGAAGCATAGAAATACGGTAATTGCCAATGCGGGTATTAAGTTTATAGAAGGCTACAGAAGATGTATGAGCGATGCTCTTGAAGCAAGCAAAAGGTTTGAAAGACCTATGGATATTGCTGAGCTTGCCGATATGGCTAAGGACATTGTAAGCCTTGGCAATCAGACAGGTGAGGGCTGGTTCTTGACAGCAGAGCTTTTAGAGCTTATACATAGCGGTGTTCTCAATAATATTTGTACACAGCCCTTTGCCTGCCTTCCTAACCATGTAACAGGCAAGGGTGTAATTAAGGAATTAAAGAGAAGAAATAAAAACAGTAATATTGTTGCCATTGACTATGACCCGGGCGCAAGTGAGGTTAATCAGGTCAACAGAATTAAGCTTATGTTAAGTGTTGCTGAAAAAAATCTTGCCAAGGAAAGGCTGGAGGCTGCAAGTACTAAGGAAGCATAATGCTTTGTAAAATGTGATAAAAATTTCAATTTAATGAGACTGCTTTTGTGCAGTCTCATTTTTTTGATAAAATATTAATTTTTGTGTTGAAATTTATGCTAAAAAGGCTTACAATAATAATATCATTTTCAAAAGTTGCGGAGGTTAAGGCTATGAAGGTTTTGTTGACAGGTTGTGGTTTTATTGGTCGAAATATTGCATATGCGTTATCTGATAATAATATTGAGGCAGTAATTCTGGATAATGCCGGCGACATTGAAAATTATAGCTTACCTGGATGCTATTTTTATAAATGTGACATAACTAATTTAGAGGCTGTTTCCAAAATACTGGAAGAGCATAAGGATATAGATATTGTAATACACTCGGCAATGGTTTCAGCCGTTGCGCAGTCGGTAAAGCATCCGCTTGAGTTTTACAGTCAGAATGTGGTGGGATCACTAAAATTTGTACATTTATTAAAGGATAAGGGAATAAATAAGATAATTTTTGCATCAAGTGCATCAGTATATGATGATGTACCGGGATTTATGGTAACGGAACGCTCACCAATGAAACCAAGAAGTCCTTTTGGGCGTTCAAAATATATATTTGAAATGATGATGAGAGATTTCTGTGATGCATATGATATGAAATGCATCAGTCTCAGATATTTTAATCCAATCGGCATTGACCATTTCTTTAATGAAAGAGTTCACTCTTTACCTATGAAAACAGGCTCAAATCTGCTTGAAATACTTATAAAGAATTTAAAAAATGAGGAAAATACTTTTGTCATTAATGGTGATGACTGGCTGACAAGAGATGGTACATGTATAAGAGATTATATACATATTACTGATTTGGCAATGGCAAACGTAAAGGCTGTATTGAATTTTGATGAGGCGTTTGTTAAGGCGGGGCCTGAATATACAAACTATTTGAGCATAAATGTTGGCAGCGGGGTAGATGTAACCGTAAGAGAGTTTTTAATTGCTTTCCAGAATATAACAGGTGAGAAAATTAATACAGTTGTCGGTCCAAGACGTATAGGCGATATTGGCGGAAGCTATGCCAATATACAGCTTGCTAAAAAGACCATAGACTGGAAGCCTCAGTTTAGGGTTGAGGATGCAATTATCGACAGATGTGCATTAAATGATTAACTATTGATTTAGGGGGATATATGAATAAAAGAGCTAACAGAGTTTATTGGCTGTTATTAATAATGATGCTGATATTTGGCTTTTCTATGGCTATTGACGGCATAAGAGCAGATAAACATAAAAATGACCAAGTACAGGATGCATATGCTCAGATGACAACTGAGGTAACAACAGTTGAAATCACTACGGAAATGAGCAGTGAGAGCATGGAAAGCAGTGAGCTTACAACCTTAACTGATGAGGAAGCAAAGCAGAAAATCAATAATTTTTATTCAGGTCAGGTTTTTATGGGTGACAGCATAATGTCAGGCTTTGCTACTTATACTTCTACTAAAGAAGCACCCGAATGGCTTAATAATGTTATATTCCTTTCAAAAGTATCATGGGGTATAAGTTCCGTACTTGGGGATAATAACGGACCGATGTATCAGGGTAAATCAAGAAATATAAAAGAATCCCTTTCCATGATTAATCCTCAGAGAATATTTATAAATCTGGGAATTAATGAAATGAATGGGTTGGGCTCTCCGGGATATTCAATTGATAAACTGATAGGCAAATACGGAGAGTTAATTACAGGACTTAAGGAAGCAGCTCCAGACAGTAAGATTTATATTATTAATATAACTCCATGTACAGAGGAGAGAGAAACTCCAATGTTCAGTAATGCCGTAATAAAGGAATTTGACAAGGCTTTAGAGGAAAGTGCAAAAACATGGGGAGTTACATATCTGGATTTGGCAGGTGAATTTGGAGATGTGTTGGAGCCTGAATTATCAAGTGACAATTTTGTGCATCATAACAACAAAGCCTACAGTGAAAAATGGGTGCCGTTTCTTGAAAAAGTGGCTTTAAATGATAATTGATAAAAGGGGAATTAATATGAAGAAGATTATAAAGTTGTTTGTTATTGCTGTGTCATTATGCACTTTTGCGGGATGCAATGGAAGTAATAACAGCAGTAATATAAGTATAAGTACGGTTTACAGCGGTATTTCGCCTATGGCAGAGGGTACTCTCGTAGAAATGAATGATAATTACATTTCTAATTATTACGGTATTGATGTGGCTGATTTGCAGGAATATGTTTTTGCTCAGAGCGATGATCCCAAGTCTGCTGAAACTATAATTATATTTAAGTGTCAGGATGGGGAAAAAAGAAAGCTCTATGTGCAGGCTGTAGAAAATGCTCTTAATCAGAAGTACGATGAGCTTACAAACTATGACCTGCCTGATGAGGCAAAGCTTGTTAAGCAGTCAAAGATAAGGAAAAGTGATGATTTGGTTTATTTGGTAATATCAGACAAATCAAAGGAAATGAACAAAATAATAAAGGATTCTATTTCATAGTGAGGGTGTAAAAGTGGTATTTTCCAGTTTAGAATTTATATTTTTCTTTTTGCCGTTAGTCACTGTACCTTACATGATATTTAAGAATATAAGAGTAAGGAATTTAATACTGATTACAGCAAGTATTTTATTTTATGCCTTTGGTGAGCCGAAGGCCGTTATATTGATGCTTTTGTCCATAGTTTTTAACTATGGACTTGCTATGTTAATGGAAAAATATAAGGCTTATAAAAAGTTATTTCTTATAATAGCTGTAATTATAAATTTAGCCTTGTTATTTGTTTATAAGTATACAGGCTTTTTTGCTGAAAGCATAAACAATGTATTTTCTTTAAATATTGATGTGCCCGTAATTCATTTGCCTATCGGTATATCCTTTTTTACTTTTCAGGCAATGAGTTATGTTATTGATGTATACAGGGGTGATACTCCTGTTCAGAAAAGATTAAGCAGTATTTTGCTGTATATATCCTTTTTCCCTCAGCTTATAGCAGGACCTATTGTCAAGTATCACGATATTGAAAAACAGATTGACACAAGGGTAGTCAGCTTTGAAAATTATGCTCTTGGTATAAAAAGATTTTTATTTGGTCTTTTCAAAAAGGTGCTTATAGCAAATAATGCTGGAGCTTTATGGTCCTTAATAAGCGGTATGGATATTGCAAGTATTTCTTTAGCTTCAGCGTGGCTTGGTGCAATTGCCTATACTTTGCAGATTTATTTTGATTTTTCAGGATATTCTGATATGGCTATTGGACTTGGAAAAATGTTTGGTTTTGATTTTCTTGAAAATTTTAATTATCCTTATATCTCAAAAAGTATAAGAGAATTTTGGAGAAGATGGCATATATCTCTTTCAACATGGTTTAAGGAATATTTATACATTCCTTTAGGAGGAAACAGACGGGGCAGTATAAGAACATATGTTAATTTGATTATTGTATTTTTTTGCACAGGATTATGGCATGGCGCAAGCTGGAATTTTGTGATATGGGGTATGTGGCATGGCTTGTTTTCCGTATTGGAAAGATTAGGACTTGGCAGACTTCTTGAAAAGGATAAGACAACTGTTATAAGCAGAATATATACTCTTTTTGTTGTAGTTGCAGGATTTGCCATATTCGGGATTGTGGATTTTAATCATCTTAAAGAATATATGGGAGTTATGTTGTTTAATTCAAATGGATTATTAATAGATTACAGCTTTTTATTTATGCTTAAAAACAATGTATTTATATTGCTTTCGGGTATTTTAATATCTATGCCTGTGTATGGCATTGTAAAGGATAAAAATATTAAAGTATTAAATATAGTGTCAGTTATTTTATATACTGCAGGCTTTATTTTATCAATAGCTTATCTTGTAAGCTCAAGCTATAATCCGTTTTTATATTTCAGGTTTTAAGGAGGGATAATGTGACAACAAAAATTAATTCAATAATTATTTCTGCCATTGTTATCTTCTTTACCATAGCTTTTATATTTCTGCCAAAATCAGATTTTTCTGAAAATGAAAACAGAAGTCTTATTGATTTTCCTGAATTCAATATTGAGGAAGTTTTAGCCGGTGATTATATGTCAGATGTTACAGAATATTTATCTGACCATTTTCCCTGCAGAGATAAATTTGCAGCAGTAAAAAATGACTTTGAAATTGAAATATTGAAAAGCAAATATGTAAATAATATTTATATAGGCAAAGACGGTTATTTTATAGAGGACTATGTACAGCCTGAAAATTCGGACAAAATTATAAATAATCTTAATGAATTTCAGGATAATATAAAGGTAAAGGCAGATTTTATTCTTGTTCCCACACAAATCAGCATTTATGACGATAAACTGCCTGAGTTTGCAAGTCCCGTAAGTCAGCTTAGAACAATAGACAAGTATTATTCCGGGCTTAGCATGAACTGCATAGATGTATATGATATATTAATGACTAACAAATATAATGAAAAGCTTTATTACAGACTTGACCATCACTGGACAACTGACGGAGCGTATTATGCTTATGTTCAATATTGCGGTGAAAAGGGTTTTATGCCTGTAAGCAGAGATGAGTATACTGTTGAAGAAATAAAGAATTTTAAGGGTACAATATATTCAAAGCTTAATTATAACAATTCTTATACTAATGAGGGTGAAGAAATTAAGGTTTATAACAAGGATTTTGACATAAATGTAAGTTATGACGGGGAGGAAAGCAATTCACTTTATAATATGGATTATGCTGATAAAAAGGATAAGTATTCTTTGTTCTTAAACAATATTAATTCTTTTATTGAAATAACAAATAATGATATAAAAGAAGAAAGAAGTCTTGTCATTGTTAAGGACAGCTATGCTAATTCGATGGTACCGTTTTTGGTTAACCATTACAGCAAAATTTATATTTTTGACCCGAGAAGCTATAAGGGGTCTATAAGTGAATTTGTAAATAATAATAATGCTGATGATGTGCTTGTTCTCTACAATGTGAACACAATTGACAGCGATACGGGTATAAATGCGGTTTATTAACAATAATGGTTATTTCGTTATATAAAAAATCGTAAGCAGAGTGATTACAATGCTTACGATTTTTTAATCATCGACAAAGAATTTATAGGGTTCAACATCAAGAACAATTGCAATATCAAAAAGGGTATTAATAGATAGAACTTTATACATGTTAGGTGCTTCAATTGCACTTATAAATGAAGGATGCTTTTCTATTTCTTCTGCAAGCTGTTCCTGTGTAAATCCTTTTAATTTTCTGTAATAACTTATTTTTAAACCAATTTTTTTATATCTATCAAAGTACCTTTTTTTCATATTGCACCAACTTTCTGCAATTATTTTACAAAATATTCCAAAAATTTGAATATTCTGAAGCTTTACAAATATGGACTGGCAGAATATATAACTATATAATGGAAAAAAGAATTTAAAATATTAATAAAAAGTATTGCAATTTTATACCGTTTAGTGTATAATAGCTTATGGTAAATCCTTAATATTTTCTGTAATATGATATTTTAAACTAAATTATTGTATATATTAAATGTTTTTATGTTTGCCTGCTTTCTATAAAACAGTAAAAACAGATAAAAATTTTAATTGAAGTTGGGAAAAGCTATCCGGACTGCCGATAATTCACTTAATGTTTTTACTGTAAAAGTTTAAATTTTATTACAAAAATGTGAGGTGTAAAATGCACAGTATTTTAGAATTAACGAATAATTCAATACCTATAATCAATAAAACAAAAAAAGAAAATACCTGTTGTTTCATGGGTAACATTGATACCGATAAATTGAAGTCAGACAGTAGTATACTTAAAGATAAATTAACGGTTATATTAAGTGAGCTGATTGAAAAGGGTGTCAGCATATTTTATAGTAATGGAAAGTATGGTATATCTATGATAGGTGCAGAAATTATAATTGAAATGAAAAAAAAGCAAAATGATTTAATGCTCTATTTGGTTGTTCCTTATACTGACTATGAATTAAAGTATGATAAAAAAATAAGAGAAAGATACCGCCGTATATGTAATGACGCCGATAATGCAGAAATATTGGATAACATATACAAGGGCAATGATTTTATGGGTACACTGTATTCAGAGAAATTGATAATGGATAAAAGTAATGTGGTATTAATTGACAAAGATAAATATGGTGCTGTAAATTACGCAAATAAGAATGGATTAAGGGTTATTAATATTTTTGAATAATTAATTAAAGGGGCTGTCGCATTAAGTCCTAAAGAAAAAGACTCATTCCAATAAAGGTTTGAGTCTTTTTTGCTTTCATGATATTGAACTATAGTCAAAAAGTAGACAGTAAAAAAAGAAAAAAATAACCTACCGGGATCAAGCGTCCGCACGCTTGCCGGGGTTTGGGGCGGGCAGCCCCAAGGTCTTTATTCAGTTTAATCTT
>JAUNGN010000005.1 GCA_030524425.1 Clostridia bacterium
CTTACCCTTGACAACTTTTTTAGGCAAAGTGTAACCAATCATTGACACCTCAACATAAAAAAATTTCCGTTTTGCTTGTAATTCTGTTGCTTTTGTTTTATTATGTATGTTATAAGCCGGTTAATCGGTATAAAAAAAGGAGGAAATATTATGAAGAAAGGCTTAAAAAGGATTTTAAGCACTGTATTAACTGCAACTATGTTGGTTTCAGGTTTGGCTGTATCCAATATAGGAACGGTTACGGCAAGTGCAGCCGTAATATCTGCACAGAGTGCAGGTTGGCATGAAACTGCATATACAGAGTGGCTTCCCGTTTCCGGAGCTGCTTCATATGAGGCTTATGTAAAGGCATCATCTGCAAGTGATTATACAAAGCTCGATGACGAGTTGATTCGTCAGTATAATACATATTGCCGTGCCGATGCATTAGGTCTTGCTGCAGGTACATATAATATGAAAATTGTGGCAAAGGACAGCTCAGGTGCAGAGCTTGCGTCATGGGAATCAGGTGCAATAACTGTAGATAATTATGACCGTTCAGGCTTTGCTTTTTCAAGCCAGTCAGCTAACAAGTCAAGTTCAGGCGGTTATAATGATGACGGTACACCTAAATCAAATGCGGTAATTTTTTATGTAACTGACGAAAATAAGGATACCATTACAATGGATGTTGTTACAGGTAATGACAATAAAACAACAACTTGTACAGGTATGGGTGCCATCATTAAGGCTCTTGAAAAGAAAAAGGAAACCAGACCTTTAATTTTCAGATTTATAGGTCAGGTAACTGTTCCTGCTGATGAACAGAAGTTAAATCAGCTAGATATTAAGAGAGCGGGCAATATTACAATTGAAGGCGTAGGTCCTGATTCTTTTGCTTTATTTGGCTTTAATCTTGTGGAAGCACATAACATTGAAATCAGAAACTTAGGTTTCAAGGATATGACAACAAAGGATGAAGATGGAGCTACTATTAAGGATAACAGTGAAAACATCTGGGTACATAACAATGACTTTTTCTATGGCGGACAGGGAAGTGACAAAGATCAGGAAAAGGGTGACGGATCAGTTGACCTTAAGGGAACTTCTACATTTATTACTGTTTCTGACAACCACTATTGGGATTCAGGAAAGGTAAACCTTTGCGGTTTAGGCGAAAGTGCAGATTATTACGTAACTTACTCTAAAAACTGGTTTGATCATTCTGATTCAAGACATCCAAGAGTAAGAACCGGTTCTGTACACGTTTATAATAACTTTTATGATGGTGTAGCCAAGTATGGTGCAGGCGCTTGTACAGGTGCATCACTTTTTGTAGACAGCAACTATTTCAGAAATACATCTAAGCCGGTATTGATTTCAATGCAGGGTACAGATGGTAACGGTTCAGGTACCTTCTCAAAGGAAAGCGGCGGTATAATAAAGATGTACGGCAACATTATGGTCGGCTCTAAGTATACATATATTGAAGGTACACAAAAAGACGAAGCAGGCAATATCACAGGCTATGAACAGTGGGCTGACGGCTACTCTGTGGATAACAGAACTGATACTCTCCCTTCAACTCTTGTTACATATAAGGGCGGTACAAGCTATAATAACTTTGATATAAGTATGGACTTAGGTGTTGATGCAGGTGATATTTTAGCTGCTGCAGATGTTCCGGAGTATGTTATGAAGAATGCAGGCCGTATTAACGGAAGCAACTTCAGCTTTGATTTTAATGATCTTGTTGAAGATACAAATTATAATGTAATACCTGAGCTTAAGGATATGCTTTCTGCTTATAAATCAACAATTATTAATTATGGCGGTACAGTTGTAAATAAGCCTGATACTTCAGCTGATAAGGAAAGTACAACAGGTATTGACGGAAATACCTTCTATACAGACAGAGCCAATAAATATAACAAAAAGGCTGAGGCATTGCCAAGGGAATCTGACAGTACAGGAAATACCGCAACAGGAGGCGGCAGCTCAGGCTTTGACCTTGCTTTAGATGGTATGAAAGATGTAACTGCAGGTGAATACAAGTCTAACGTAACAGGTGTTGGTACAAACGGAGCTTTCTCTATTTTAACTAATTCATCAGGTACTGTTACAGTAAGTACATCTAAGGGTATTCAGCTCGGCGGTGCAGGTGATGTTGCATCAGGTAAGCGACTCATAAGTGTAACTGTTGAAAAAACAGGTACAATTTATGCATCATCTTCATCTACAGGTTCAGATACAAGAACTCTTAATATAGCAGATGTTAATGGCAATATAATTGGTACTATTTCAACAGGTTCATCTGCAGGAGTATTTTTACCTGAAGCAGGTACATATTATATTTATTCTTCAAATAAGGGTATTAATGTTACTAAGATTTCTGTAGCTTATGAGGACCCTGCTGATCCTGACGATCCTGACGATACTGACAGCAGTACGGAATCAACAACAATTGTAACAGAATCTTCAAGTGAGTCAACAACAGCTGTAACAGAATCTTCAAGCGAGTCAACAACTGAAGAACCAAATCCGGACCCTGTTAATAAGGTTTACGGTGATGTTGACAGAAATGGTAAACTTACAGTAAATGATGTTTCTGAATTAATAAGACTTGTACTTAATGGAAATGTTGAGGTTATAGACGGCATTACAGATGTGACAAATGATAAGAAGGTTGATAGTGCTGACGTTGCTACAATTCTTCAGAAGCTTTTAAACAGCTCATATAAGATGCCTTGCGAACCTGATGATCAGGTAACAACAACCGATATTACAAGTACGGAAACAACTACGGAAACAACAACAGCTGCAGCAGCTACAACAACAGCTGCAGCAACTACAACAGCTTCAACAACTGAAACAACAGAAACTACAACTATTGCAACAACTGAGGCAGCAACAGAAACTACAACAGAATCATCATCTTCCGATACATTTACGGGAGGCGGTATTTGCCCTGTTGGTAATCTCCCTGCTATTGTTACAGGTACTGATACTTCCAACACTAATGTAGTTATGGGTACGGCCGATAATTTACAGCCATATAGCGGTCAGGTTACTGCAACAGTAGAGTTTGAACTTGATTCTGTTAAAGGCAAGGGTACGGCATTAGTATTAAATACACTTTTAGCTGATGGCAGTGTTGGTGATGCAGGTGAAATTGGTCTTAGAATAATAGATGATAGTGGTACAGTTGTATTTTCAAAGAGCAGTAACAGCGGAGTATCTGCAGGTAAGCTTGTGGCAGGTAAGAATACAGTAGTATTTACACTTGATACAGCTACAGGTGTAACAAGCTGTTCCGTAAATGGTGGTGCTGCTGTATCAGGTACAGATAAAACAAGTAATATTCTTGGTGTTAAGTTTAACAGAAAGGAAGAAAGAAACACTAAAATTACAGGTTTAACAGTTACCGGTACACCTGTAAGCGGTGAGATAACAACAGATTCCGCAACTGAATCTTCAACAGAGTCAACTACTTCTGATGCAGGCGGCGAGGGTACTACTGAATCTGTATCAGCTGAAAGCTTTTATGATTTTAATGATAATCCTGTAATCACTAAAGATGGTGAAAGCGGTATTATTTACAATGTTATAACCAAGGCAGATACAACATCTGATAATTTAAAGGCTATAGCTGAGATTGTAAATGGTGCATTATTCCTTAATGATACATCTAAAACCGATACTGTTAAAGTAACATTGCCGTTAGTTGAAAAAACTTCAGGCAAGGTTACTTATACTGCTAAAATTACTCCGTCTGTTGATAAGGGAAATTGGACAGTTATTCAGTTAAATGGTCTTAAGGCTGATGATACTGTAGAAGAAGTTTTAGGTGTAAGAGTTAATAAGTCAAAAAATTATGGCTTGAGAGTAAATGCAGGTGATACTGTTACCGCAACAACTTCTTCAATTACTGCAAATACTGCTGTTACAGCAGTAATTACTGTTGATTTTGATAATGATACAGCTTCATTAAGTATAAACGGAGGAACTCCTGTCAGCGTAACAGGTGTAGATGCCAGGTCAATCACTTCAATGTCTTTCCAGACTGCAAGTGACATTAGAACTCTTTATGTAGATGATGCAGGTATTGTAGATTAATTATAATTTATAAATATATGTTTTATAATAAGGATCCCCAAGGATTAATTTCCTTGGGGGTTTGACTTTTACTAAAAAAATATATATTGACATTTTTAAGAAATTAAGTTATCATTTATATGTAAAATTTAAAAGCTGTGAAAAGAAGAGTAAATATTGGATATGTTACAGAGAGCCTGTGTTGGTGGAAATCAGGTACGGAATACTTTATTGAAAATGGTCTTGGAGCTGCGTACCGACTGCAATTTTTGCATAGGCTGCGATGGGTGTGCCCATTATAGCACTAGAGTATGTTTGTACTCGATAAGGTCTGTTATTGTGAAATACAGATGAATTAAGGTGGTACCACGAAGCTGTAAGCTGTCGTCCTTGAAATTTGAGTAGAGGAGGATAGCTTTTTTTGATGTAAAATTTAATATTGGAAGAGGATGAGTATTTTATAAGAGCGGAAAGAATTGAAGTGCCTGCATCCATTACAGCATATCAGTTTTATAGAAAGTTTGGATATGATTATAAAAATGGTATGAATAAAATTGATGATGAGGGACTTTATAGACTGGAGAAGTTTAGATAAATTAGAGTTTATAGGGCTGGTTAATTTAGTTTTAGACGCAAATGCGAGCATTTGCTATAACCCCTCAGTCCGGCTCAAAGAGCCGGCCAGCTCCCCTGAAGGGGCGCCGGGAAACTGTACTTTTCACAATAATTGTACTAAAAAGTACACCTGCTTGGCTCCCTTTTAAGGGAGCTGTCACGAAGTGACTGAGGGTTTTTGCGTCGCAGACCAAAATCCGCAGGTTTGCAGCCCCTAAGAATACGGGACCTGCTTTGCGGAGCAAAATTGTTTGATAGAATTCACTTCCTCCGAGGCTGGCCGCAAAACTTCATTTTGGTCAATTAAACTATAATTTATAAATATCCTTTAAAATTTTAGCAACACCGAAGTTATCATTTGTATCGGCAACCTTGTCAGCCGCAGCCTTAACTTCATCGTCGGCATTTTTTACGGCTACACCAAGCCCCGCAGCCTTTATCATTGAAATATCGTTTTCGCTGTCACCAAAGGCAATAATTTCATCAGGCTTAACACCTATAAGTTTTGCATACTCAAGTACGGCATTTGCCTTTGAAACATCGGCACTGTTTATATCAATACAGTTCCAGTTAGACTGAACTGCCTTAACACCCGGAACATTTTTATTAATAGTGTCCTTTATTCTAAGCAGTCTTGGAATATCCTTTTCAATTACTACTGCTTTTATAAAATCAGGTAAATGGGAAATACTTCTCATATCACTGACAAGCTCATACTTTACTGAGTAGGTCATTATCTTTTTATATTTTGTGGTAATGAGATTTATACCCCCATCGTAAAGGACTTTATCATTGGTGTAACAGGTATCAAGTGTAAAGGCTTTTACACCTATATTTTCGCTGCCGCAAATATCAAATATTTTATCAAGAGTATTTTTTTGCATTGACTTTACAAAAAACTTTTCGTTTGTGTAAAAGTTTGCAAGAGTTGCACCGTTACAGCCTGCAACAGGGCAGTCAATACCGAGCTCGTCAAGGTAGTCTTTGGCTAAAATATCGTTGCGTCCTGTTGCTATTAATATATGTATACCTTTTTTATGCAAAGCTTTGAATGTATTTATTATTTCATTGGGCAGAAAGCCCCGGGAGTTTAATATTGTTCCGTCACAGTCTGTGGCAATCAATTTATACATTGTTTTTTCTCCTTTCAGATGTTTTCAGACATTTATGGATATTTTAACATAAAATAGGCAGATATTCAATTTACTTTAAGTAAAATACTTTACAAATTTACAAATTATAATTATAATAAAAACAATGGTTAAAATGGAGGTTTTAAAATGAGTAAAGAAAAATTTTACATGACAACTGCCATTGCTTACACATCAGGTAAGCCTCATATTGGCAATACTTACGAAATTGTATTAGCCGACAGCATTGCACGTTTTAAGAGAATGCAGGGCTATGAGGTGTTTTTTCAGACAGGTACTGATGAGCATGGTCAGAAGATTGAGGAAAAGGCTAAGGAGTCAGGAATTACTCCTAAGCAGTTTGTAGACAATGTAGCAGGTGAAATTAAGACTATATGGGACTTAATGAACACTTCTTATGATAAGTTTATAAGAACTACTGACGATTATCATGAAAAGCAGATTCAGAAGATATTTAAAAAGCTTTATGAAAAGGGAGATATTTACAAGAGTGTATATGAGGGTATGTACTGTACTCCTTGTGAAAGTTTTTGGACTGAAAGTCAGCTTGCAGACGGTAAGTGTCCTGACTGTGGCAGAGAAGTACACCCTGCTAAGGAAGAGGCTTATTTCCTTAGGTTAAGTAAGTATGCAGACAGACTTATTGAGCATATTAATACTCACCCTGAATTTATTCAGCCTGTTTCAAGAAAAAATGAAATGATGAATAACTTCCTTCTCCCGGGATTACAGGATTTGTGTGTTTCAAGGACTTCATTTAAATGGGGCATTCCTGTTGATTTTGATGACAAGCACGTTGTTTATGTATGGCTTGATGCTCTTTCAAACTATATTACGGGTATTGGCTATGACTGTGACGGCAATAATACCGAGCTTTTTGGCAATATGTGGCCTGCTGATTTACACTTAATAGGCAAGGATATTGTAAGATTCCATACTATTTACTGGCCTATTATACTTATGGCTCTTGATTTGCCTTTGCCTAAGCAGGTATTCGGTCACCCATGGTTGTTAAGAGGTGAGGACAGCTTTGAAGAGGAAATTAAGGACAATGACGGCAAGATGAGTAAGTCAAGGGGCAATGTTATTTATGCCGATGACCTTGTAAGCCTTTTTGGCGTAGATGCCGTAAGATACTTTGTTCTTCATGAAATGCCTTTTGAAAATGACGGTATCATTTCATGGGATTTAGTGATTGAAAGAACTAATTCTGACCTTGCCAATGTTCTTGGTAATCTTGTGAACAGAACTGTATCAATGACTAACAAGTATTTTGGCGGGGTTGTAAATAATACTAAGGTTAATGAGGCAGTTGATGAGGATTTAATAAAGGCGGCAACGGAGTGCAAGGCTAAGGTTGAGGCTAAAATGGACAAGTTAAGAGTAGCTGATGCCATTACTGAAATATTTACATTATTTAAGAGATGTAATAAGTATGTTGATGAAACTGAGCCTTGGGTATTGGGCAAGGATGAGAGTAAAAAGGACAGACTTGCAACCGTGCTTTATAATCTTGTTGAGGGCATTACTATCGGTGCTTGCCTTTTAGAGCCCTTTATGCCTGAAACTACCGAAAAGATTTTAGCACAGTTAAATGCTGATAAGAGAGCTTTTGACGACCTTGATAAGTTTGGACTTTATGCTGATGGTACTAAGGTAATTGAAAAGCCTCAGATTTTATTTGCAAGGCTTGATGCTAAGGAGGTTATTCCCAAGGTTAAGGAAATAATGGAGGCACAGGCTAAGGCAAATGCTCCTAAGGAAGAACCAAGGGAGGAAAAGGCTGAAGAAAAGGAATATATCACTATTGACGATTTCTGCAAGGTGGAAATGAAGATTGGTGAGATTATTGCCTGTGAAAAGGTTGCAGAGTCTAATAAGCTTTTAAAGTCCACTGTTAAGATTGGTTCTGAAACAAGAACTATTCTTTCAGGTATTGCTAAGTTCTATAGTGCTGAAGAAATGGTTGGAAAGAAGGTTGTTGTAGTAACTAATCTTGCACCAAGAAAGATGTTAAAGGGCAAGTATACAAGTGAAGGTATGATTGTTGCTGCTGAGGATGAAAAGGGAAATGTTAAGCTTTTAACTGCCGATGGCGATGTTGAAAGCGGTGCTGTTGTAGGTTAATAATTGCATTTTAGGCTCTTGTTTAACAGCAAGAGCCTTTTTAAAGGAGATATAAAATGTATTTTGATACACATGCTCATTTTGATGATGAGAAATTTGACGAAAACAGAGATATATTAATAGAAGAAATGCACTCAAATGGCGTAGACTATATTATAAATATAGGCGCTGATATGGAAAGCTCTGTTAAGAGTATGGAGCTTGCCAAGAAGTATGATTTTATATATGCTGCCGTAGGGGTACATCCTCACGAGGCGGAAAATATGACAGAGGAGGATATAAATACCCTTAAAAAGTATGCTGAATATGAGAAGGTTGTGGCAATAGGAGAAATAGGTCTTGATTATTACTATGACTTTTCTCCAAGAGACAAGCAGTGCTATTGGTTTGAAAGACAGCTTGATTTAGCGGCTGAGCTTGATATGCCTGTCAGCATACATTCAAGGGATGCGGCGCAGGAAACCTTTGACATAATTAAAAAAAGCGGAGTAAGAAAAGGTGTAATTCATGCCTACAGCGGCAGCGTTGAAATGGCAAAGGATTATATTGATATGGGTTTTTACATTGGGGTAGGAGGAGTTATAACCTTTAAGAACGCAAAAAAGTTAATCGATGTGGTTAATTTTGTGCCTATTGAAAAAATTTTGCTGGAAACAGATTCGCCATATTTATCTCCCGTACCTTTAAGAGGTACTGTAAATAACTCACAAAATCTTAAGTATGTAGCGGACAAAATTAGCGAGATTAAACAAATTTCTGCAGAAAAAGTTTGTGAAATTACCTCCCGAAATGCCAAAGTCATATTTTGGCAGAAAAAAGTTGTTGCATAATTATTACAAATGTGTTAAGATAGGTATTGCAAAGGCTATTAAGGATTAATGTTCGTGGTTGTGCATAAATCTGATATGCTTATATTTTTGCGGTTTTTATTCAAAAATTACAAAAAATTGTAACTAAAAACAACCGGTGAGGGATTTAGTCGGATTTAGGGAGAAAAATGCGGCTAACAATTTTGTAAGAATTACTTAATAATTTATTACGAAATTGTTGCATCCCAGATGGGAGGATAATTATGTTAAAGAATTTTGCAATATGTGCAGCTGTTATGGCAGCCACTGTTACTGCATTGGGAACTACTACATATGCTGCAGAAAATGCGTTTGTTGAATCCCCTGCTAATTATACTGCAGAGGCTAAGAGTAAAGTTGTTTATTATCAGACAAATGATGTAGACACAAATGCTGAAAAGAGTGAAGTAAAAGTAAGCAGTAAGGAGGTTTCCTACACTACTATTACTGAGCAGACTGACAGCTTGACAAAAGGAACTACTAAGGTGGCTCAGGAAGGAGTAAACGGCGTTAGTAAGATTACAGAGGTAACTAAGTATGTAAATGGCGATATTGCAGATGTAAATGTTACTGAGGAAGTTATTTCTGAGCCTGTTGATGAAATTATTTTAGAGGGTACTAAGGAGGTTCCTACAGTTCCCGGTACTTCAGAAGTTGAGTATTCTAAGGTACTCACAATGAATGCTACAGCATACTGTCCATGTTCACAGTGCTGTGGTTCTTATGCCAACGGCTATACAGCCAATGGCATGAAGGCAGGCTACGGTGTGGCTGCTGTAGATACAAGGGTTATACCTCTTGGCACAAAGCTTTATGTTGAGGGTTATGGCTATTGTATTGCAGCAGATACAGGCGGAGCAATCAAGGGCAACAGAATTGACCTTTGTTACGGTTCTCATCAGGCTGCCTTAAATTCAGGCTTTGGTCATAAGAATGTTAAGGTTTATGTTTTAAGCTGATTATAAAACAAAAAAGGAAGCTGTTAGGTTCTGACAGCTTCCTTTTTGTTTTATTTGGTATTTTTATTTATAGTATAGATAAGACTTGTGATAAGCAATATGAAAACTATAAGTCCGCCTATGCTGCCTAATGAAAAGCTTTCTGAAATATTTATAATATCTCCTATATTACTGCTGCCGATTGGAATAATTGCAAATATTGCAAGTAATATACCAATAAGACCTTCACCGGCAATCATACCTGAGGAATAGAGTATACCTGTTTTACTGTCAATATTTTTCTTCTCAGACCAAAGTCTTATAAGACCTCCGGACATAATACCCATACTTAAATGAATCGGTAAATACAGACCTATACAGAAGGGCAGTACGGGGATGCCTATTAATTCGATAAATACTGCTATAAATGCGCCTATTAATACCAGACTCCAGGGGAGAGAACCGCCCATTACACCTTCAACAACAAGTTTCATAAGTGTAGCCTGGGGTGCAGGCAGTTCGTTTGTACCATATCCCCATGCTTTGTTAAGGAGGTAAAGTATGGCGCCGATAAAAAGTGAAGATACGGCTACACCGATAAATTCACCTATTTGCTGTTTATATGGAGTTGCACCTAAAATATCACCTGTTTTTAAATCCTGTGAAGTATCGCCTGCTATGGCAACTACAATACATATTACAGAGCCTATGGCGATAGCGCCAATCATGCCCCTTCTTGCGTCATATCCGCTTGCCTTAAGAATAAATGCAGATATTAAAAGTGTAGCTATTGTCATACCTGAAACAGGGTTGTTTGAACTGCCGACAAGACCTACAAGCCTTGAAGATACTGTGGCAAAGAAAAAACCGAAAAGGGCAATAATAACTGCTCCTATAAATGTTACAGGAATAAATGGAACAAGCCATATTATCAATATAAGGACTAAAATAAGGGGCAATATTATTTTAAGCGATATATCTTTTTTATCCGTATTATCGGTATTAAGTTCTTTTATTGCTTTTGAAAATGTTGTAACAATAAGGGGCAGAGATTTTATAAGGCTTATGATACCGCCTGTGGCAACAGCACCGGCACCGATATATCGTATATAGCTGCTCCAAATTTTAAAGGAATCCATACCGTTTAAGGCATCATTTCCTAAAAAAGATAATAGGGGCATAAGCACAAGCCATGATAAAATACCGCCGCCAAGCATATATGATGAAATTTTTGGACCGCATATATAGCCTACACCTGTTAAGGCAGGAAGTATGTCTATACCGAATCCGCTGCCCCTGAAGTGTTTAGGCTCATAGTGAAGCTGTGATGGAAATATACCCAAACCGTCTGTAATTACCTTATATATAGCTGAAAGTGTAAGTCCCTTAAATACAGTTGAGGCTGATGTCCCCTTTTCCTCTCCTGCTATAAGTACTTCGGCACAGGCAGTGCCTTCAGGATAAGGTAAATTTTCATGGGGATTTGAAATTAATACGCTTCTTAGCGGAATCATAAATGCAACGCCTAAAACTCCTCCGCAAAGAGATATAAGACAAATTTCAATAAGAGACGGCGGTTCAGAGTTCCACTCTGCTGCCCACATAAATAGTGTCGGAAGGGTGAATATTGCACCGGCGGCTATAGATTCTCCTGCTGATCCTATTGTCTGCACCATATTGTTTTCAAGTATTGAGTTTCGTTTTAAGAGTAATCGTATTATTCCCATTGACAATACTGCCGCAGGTATGGAGGCTGATACCGTCATACCAACTCTTAGACCTAAATAGGCATTTGCTCCGCCAAAACCTATTGCCAAAAATATGCCTGTTATTATTGAAGTCGGGGTTAATTCCTGTTTTTTGTTCATTTGTGCTCCTTTCTGATATATTGTTTACTCACTTTAACAAAGTAAGCAAATCATAGTTTATAGAGCTGGTTAATTTAGTTTTAGACGCAAATGCGAGCATTTGCTGTAACCTCTCAGTCCGGCTCAAAGAGCCGGCCAGCTCCCCTGCAGGGGCGCCGGGAAACTGTACTTTTGCCAATAATTGTACTAAAAGGTTTATCTGCTTGGCTCCCTTTTAAGGGAGCTGTCACGAAGTGACTGAGGGTTTTTGCGTCGCAGACCAAAATCCGCAGGTTTGCAGCCCCAAAGAATAAGAGGCTTGCTTTGCGGAGCAAAGTTGTTTGATAGAATTCACTTCCTCCGAGGCTGACCGCAAAACTGCATTTTGGTCAATTAAATATTAATTTACATTTATTTTAGCCATTTATATTAAAAAAATACAAAAATTTATTGCTATATTCTTTGATTTAGGTTAAAATAACTATGTATGTTTTAATGAAAAATATTGTATTAATAAGAAAGGAGACTATTATGCTGGTAGAATTAATAGTCCCTTGCTATAATGAGTCTGCAGTACTTAAAATGTTTTATGAGGAAAGCTGCAGAGTAATTAATTCTATAAAGAACTACGACTTTAACTTTATATTTATAGACGATGGTAGCAAGGACAATACTTTGCCAATAATGAAGGAGCTTGCTAAAGATGATGAAAGAGTAAAATATATATCTTTTTCAAGAAATTTTGGCAAGGAGTCTGCAATGTTTGCAGGGCTTAAAAATTCAAGGGGTGACTATGCCGTTGTTATGGATGCTGACTTACAGCACCCTCCTGCCCTTATTCCCAAAATGCTTGAGGCAATGGAGGAAGGCTATGACTGCTGTGCTGCCAACAGGGCAACAAGGGACGGAGATCCATTTTTAAGAACTTTTTTTACAAGAAACTTTTACAGGTTTGTAAATAAAATTTCTGATGTTGATATGCCTGATGGTGCGGGAGATTTCAGAATGATGAATAAGAAAATGATTAAGGCTGTTATTTCCATGAGTGAAGTTCAGAGATTCAGCAAGGGTATTTTCAGCTGGGTAGGATTTGATACAAAGTGGGTTGACTTTGAGGATGTGGAAAGGGCTGCAGGTGAAACCAAGTGGAGCTTTTGGGGATTATTTAAGTATGCTATTGAGGGTATTACTGCTTTTTCAACCGTACCGCTTAAAATTGCCATATACTTTGGCACCTTGGTATCTGCGTCTTCATTTATTTATTTGCTTTTTGTAGTAATTAAGACTATTATTCATGGCAAGGATTTTCCCGGATATGCTTCAATTATTGCAATACTTTTGTTTTTAGGCGGATGTATTATATTGTGCTGTGGTATTTTGGGTGAATATATGGCTAAGATATATATTGAGGTTAAAAACCGGCCTGTATATATTATAGGCAAGACAAATATAGAAGAGCCTGTTAATGATTATGGGAGGTAATTGGTATGGTTAAAAAATTGCTTTCTAAGGTATTAAACAGGGAAACTATAAGCTATCTTGTGTTTGGTGTGCTTACAACTGTAGTTTGTCTTGTAAGCTATGAGCTTATTAAGCTATTGCTTACAGGCGGGGGAGAGTTGAGCACACTGCAGATGAATATAGCAAATGCAGGCAGCTGGGTAATAGCGGTAGCATTTGCTTTTGTCACAAACAAATTCTTTGTATTTCAGTCAAAGTCGGTATCCTTTAAAACTCTTATGAAGGAAATTACCTCTTTTGTTGGAGCAAGGGTTTTGTCCCTGGGTTTTGAAATAGTTTGGATGAATGTAACGGTCGGTCTGTTACATATTAATGACAGTGCTGCGAAAATTGGCGCACAGTTTGGAATTGTAGTTATGAATTATGTATTCAGTAAATTATTTATATTTAAGTAAGGAGATATTGTAATGGAAAATAAGAAAGAAAATTGGTTGTATTCCAATCGTTATGTTATTGCAGCCTTCTTCTGTACAGCTCTTATTATGTGTATTACATACATTTTAAGACATGTTTACCCTTTTGGTGATCAGATTGTATTAAAGGTTGATCTTTATCATCAGTATGCACCTTTTCACGAGGAGCTTAGAAGCCGTATTTTAAATGGTCAGAGTCTTATGTATAGCTGGGAAGGAGGCTTAGGCAAGGAATTTGTAACTCAGATGGCTTACTATACAGCTTCGCCTATCAGTTTTTTAATTCTTTTATTTCCTCAGCAGCTTTTGCCTGAGGCACTGGCAGTTTTTATATTGCTTAAAACCTGCTTTAGTGCATCATTTTTCTCTTATTATTTAAAGGAACATTTTAAGAAAAATGATTTGTCTATTTTAATTTTTGGTTTGCTTTATGCATTTACTTCATTTATGACAGGCTATTACTGGAATGTAATGTGGCTTGATTCTGTTGCATTGTTCCCTATTGTAGCTTTGGGTGTTGAAAGACTTATACATGAAAATAAGCACGTGTTATATTATGTTGCCATAACTCTTACAATGATTGTAAACTTCTATATGGCTGTACTTGTCTGTGTGTTTACAGCTGCTTACTTTATTGTTGTGCTCTTTGCCAATTACGAGTGGAAGAGAAATCAGAAGGTTATGACGGCAAGAATGGTTAAGTTTGCCGTTGTGTCAATCATTGCAGCCTTAACAGCTATGTTTATTTTAGCACCTGTTGCTATTGCTTTAGGTCAGACTGCAACAAGTGATACGAATTTTCCTAAATTTGAAATATATGAAAATGTATATCAGCTTATTACTAACCACTTTATTGGTGCAAGACCTGTTGTACTTGCAAGAAATGAGGACCTTCCAAATGTATACAGCGGTGTAATAACCATGATGCTTATTCCTCTTTATTTCTTTAATACAAAGATAAATAAAAGAGAAAAGTGGTTAATGTCAGCTTTACTTATATTTATGTTATTATGTGCTTGTATTAAGCCTTTAGACTTTATGATTCACGGATTCCACTTTCCGTCTAACCTGCCCCACAGATATACATTTATATACAGCTTTATAATGCTTTATATAGCTTATAAGGGTCTTTTAAATATTAAGACATGTAAATTTGAATTTGTGGTTTATGCAGCTATTTTATATACTATAGTTATTTTAGTGACAGAGTTTATAATGGTGCCTGCTATTCTTGATATTGACAGAGTACTTTCAAACAGTGATATTATTATTAATATTGCTGCAATGATTGTGTATGGCGGAATTATTTATGCATATTCACAGTCTAAGCCTCAGAATATAGGCGGACTTTTAGGTATTATATTTATATGTGTATTTGCTGAGTGTATGTTCTCAAGTCATCAGGGTCTTGACAGAACTACGGACAGAGAAGCTTATGTAAAGTATATTGATAATGCTGATGATGCCGTAAAATATATGAATGATAAAGAACAGGGGAATTTCTACAGAACGGAATTCAGAAGATTTACTTCAATTAATGATGCTGCCCTTTATCATTATAATGGATTTTCACAGTTCTCATCTCTTGCGCCGGGTGGTATTTCAGAATTTATTGGTAATCTGGGTATTGCAGCAACGGGTAACAGTTACAGATATTATGACCCTACAGCTCTTATTGATGCAATGTTTGACTTAAAGTATGTTATGAATAAGGACGGGGAAATTAAAAACGAAAGATATGTATTTGAGAAGCAGTTTAATAATGTGTGGATATACAGAAATGACAGAGTATTGCCTTTAGGATTTATGGTTAATTCAGACATTAAGAACTGGCAGACAGAGGATTCTCAGCCATTTGATGTTCAGAACAGCTTTATTAAGCAGGGTGCAGGTGTAGATAAGGATATGTTTACTCCGATTAAACCTGACAGCATTACAAAGACTTATATGGATGTTACTGAAGAAATTGATGAAAACAGCTTTAAATACAGACTTACAGATCCTGCTAATTTGGCTCTTGAGCCTACTGTAACTGCTGCATTTACATCTGACAGGGATCAGTATATGTTTGTATATGTTGACGCAGGAAATACAAAGAGAGTTAAATATCAAACCAATACAGCCAATGAGGACAGAGAGCTTTCTGCAGGTAAGAGTTTATTTGATATTGGTCATGTAACAGCAGGTGAACAAATAACCGTAAACTTTGCTCTTACTAATAAGGGTGAGTTTGAAAAGACATATCGTAAGGATGGTACGGTTAAGATTTATGCTGCAAGTTATGATGATGCAGTATTCCGGGAGGCTTATGATAAGCTGAACGAAAATACCTATAATATTACAAGGTTTGAGGATACTCATATTGAGGGTACCGTTAATGCGGCTGAAGACGGTGTAATGTTTACATCTATTCCTTATGTAGACGGCTGGAAGGTTACGGTTGACGGTCAGAGTGTTGATAAGGTTTCAATAGGCAATGATGGTGTAATTGGTGTGGATATTCCTGCCGGTGAACATACAGTTGTGTTCCAGTTTAAGTCCAAGGGACTTATACCATCTGTTGTAATTTCGTTTGCAGGCATATTGCTTGCCATTGCTTATACTCTTCTGGATAAGGCTATAAAAAGGAAGCATGAGCAAAAGCTTGTTACTGCTGCTGCCTTTGATGCTGAAGTAAGTGAAGTTTTTTCACAGAAGAACAGTAAGGGTAAGTATATTAAAAAGAATAAAAATAAAAGATAATTAAAAACAGGCAATCGGAACCTCCGATTGCCTTGTTGTGTAGTTGTGTAATGGATGGGAATATATTAATGTGTTTTAACATGGAGAAAAATAATGAGAAATGTACTATTAGTTAAATATGGCGAAATTGCCATGCGCGGAAAGAACAGATACTTAATTGAAAACAGGTTAATATGGACAATAATCAAAAGGCTTGAATCTTACCATGGTTACAGAGTTTACAAAGAACAGGGAAGGATTCTTGTGGTAAATGAAGAGGGTGAATTTGATTATGAAACTGTTATACCTATTGTTTTAAATATTTTAGGCGTAGTTGCAGTTTGCCCCGGTATTGAAATTGAGGACCAGTCTATTGAAAGTCTCAGAAAATGTGCGCTTTTACACTTTAAAGAGCATTTTCCAAAGGGAGGAGTTTCCTTTAAGGTGATTACAAAGCGTTCAGATAAGAGATATCCTATGACAGGCAATGAGGTAAGTGCTGATGTGGGAGGATATATTTTACACAATATGGATAACCTCACTGTAGATGTGCATAATCCTGACATTAAATTAATGGTTGAGCTTAGGAATAATGCTTATATATACAGTAAACTTATAAAGGGTCACGGAGGACTTCCCTATGGTGCAAGCGGTAAGGCAACTGTACTTATGTCAGGAGGAATAGACAGTCCTGTTGCAGCCTTTCTTACAGCAAAAAGGGGCGTTGAAATAGAAGCCTGTTATTTTGATTCACCGCCATATACATCGGAGAGAGCAAAGCAAAAGGTAATTGACCTTGCAGAACAGCTTGCTAAATATACAGGCAGTTTAAAGCTTTATATTGTGCCTTTTACCGAAACCCAGCTTAAAATTTATGAATCTACACCTCCTGAAAAAATGACCATTCTTTTAAAAAGAGCTATGCTTAAGGCTGCACAGAAGATTGCGGAAAACAATAAGTCAATGGCTCTTGTAACAGGTGATAGTATAGGACAGGTAGCAAGTCAGACCATGGAGGCTATTATGGCTATTGATTCAGCAGCATCAATACCTGTTTTGCGTCCTCTCTGTGCTATGGATAAGCAGGAAATTGTAGACACAGCGGTGGATATCGGTACTTATGATATATCAATAAGACCTTATGAGGACTGCTGTACTGTATTTGTGGCAAAGCATCCTGAAACCAAGCCTAAAAAATCTATTATTGAAGCAATTGAGAAAAAAATTGAAGGACTTGATGAGCTTATAAATAAAGCCGTGGAAGAAGCAGAAGCTATGGACTTTTAAAATTTTATATAAGAAGGAAGATGAAATAGATGATAAAAGATTTAACTGTGGGAAATCCGTCAAAGATTTTGATTAGCTTTTCATTGCCTATGTTTGTAAGTGCTGTTTTTCAGCAGCTTTATAACATTGCGGACAGCATAATTGCTGGCCGTTTTGCAGGTGAAGATGCTTTAGCTGCAGTTGGAGCATCGTATCCTGTCACTATGATATTTATGGCTGTAGCCATGGGCAGTAATATAGGCTGCAGTGTAGTTATTTCTCAGCTCTTTGGCTCAAAGGATTATGACAGGGTAAAGACTGCGGTATCTACAACAATTATTGCAAGCATTGTTTTATCTGCTTTTTTAACTGTTTTGGGTTTGCTTGGAAGTTCTTTCATAATTAGTGCAATTAATACGCCTGAAAATATATTTGCTGATAGTAAGCTTTATTTTGACATATACATAGCGGGTTTTGTTTTTTTATTTCTGTACAATGTTGCAAATGGTGTATTTACATCTTTGGGGGATTCAAAAACACCTTTATTTTTCCTTATTGCTTCATCAGTCGGCAATATAATACTGGATATAATTTTTGTAGCTGTTTTTAAGCTGGGTGTGGCAGGTGTTGCATGGGCAACCTTTATTGCTCAGGGCATAGCTTGTGTACTTGCTTTAATCAGCCTTGTTATAAGAATCAATAAATTAAAAACGGAAAAGGCATCTGTATTTTTTTCGCTGCCTATGTTATATAAAATTACATTTATAGCTATACCAAGTATTTTACAGCAAAGCTTTATTTCAGTAGGTAATATTTTTATACAGGGACTTGTAAATTCCTTTGGTTCATCTGTAATTGCCGGTTATTCTGCAGCTGTTAAGCTTAATACCTTTGCACTTATGAGCTTTACAACATTAGGCAATGCAATGTCTACATTTACGGCTCAGAACATTGGTGCAGGCAAGACAGACAGAGTAAGCAAAGGCTTAAAATCGGGTATAATATTTGGCTTTTCCATTATAGTGCCTTTTCTTTTTATTTTTATTGTATTTGGCAGACAAATGCTGGGACTCTTTTTGTCTGCTGAAAGTGTTGATGCAATTAACTGCGGTGTTTTGTTCCTAAGAATAGTATCACCATTTTATATTGCTGTTTCAGTTAAAATAATTACAGATGGTCTTTTGAGAGGTTCAGGTGCTATGCTTGCATTTACTGTAAGTACATTTTTGGATTTGATTTTAAGAGTAATTTTGGCTTATATTTTTGCAGATATTACAAATAGCGCAACAGGTATTTGGTTAAGCTGGCCTTTTGGATGGACTATTGCTGCAGTTGTTACGTTGTTTTTCTATTTTAAGGGAGGATGGAAAAAGGGAATAGTTTAGGGCATAATCAGGCTGATGGTTTGAAAATCAAAAAAGAATAGCTTATAGTGCTATTCCTTTTTGATTTCTATATTATTTTCGTTATTTACTAAAATATCAACGGAATTTTTAATTACTTCAATTTCAGTATAATTATAGTCACCGCCATATTCTCCGTCAACGGTCCATTTAATAAAATCTTTGCTTTCAAACTTTATTTTACTTGTTTTAAAGCTGTAAAACATATCGTTATCGTCAAAATTTTTTTCAACAAAGCAGCTTACAATATTTCTTAAAAGACTTGTATTTTTGGGTTTCTTTACAAGAAGGACTTCAAACAAACCGTCATTTAGATCAGCATAATTTTCAAAAAGCCTTTTCATGCCTGCAATACTGTTGGAGTTAGAAATAAGACCAATCATAATTTCATCTTCAATTATATCATTATCATAGGTGATTTTCATAGGATATGTTCTTATATTTGCTATTTCTTTAAGCCCTGCAAATATATATGCCTGATATCCCAAAATATTTTTCATATTTTGCGGAGTTTCATATGAAATGTTTGTAAACATACCGAATCCTGCAACGTATGAAAAATGTTTGCTGTTGATTTTACCAACATCAATATTAAAGCATTGACCGTCTACAGCGATTTTGTAGCTTTCTTCTATTATTGTGGGTATACCTATGCTGTTTGCAAAATCATTTGTTGAGCCGCAGGGAATATACCCCAATATAGGACGTTTTTCAAGTGTCATTAACCCGTTTATGGTTTCGTTTAATGTGCCGTCACCGCCGCAGCATATAATGTTATCATATTGACTTCCTGTTTTTTGCACTATATCCGTAATATGACCTATATACTGTGATGAATAGACTGTAACTTCAAACCCTCTGCTGTTGTAGTAGTCAATCATATCCGCAATATTTAGTTTAATTATTCCCTTGCCTGAATACATATTTGCAAGTAAAAGTAGCTTTTTCATATAATCACCTGCTATTCCACTGTCCTGAATTTATTATCCTGTATGTGCTCGGCATATACTCTGGAAAGCATTTCCTGCTCAATAGGATTTGTAATTGAGGTTATTGTAACATTACCGTCAGTTTCTTCTACAAAACCTACTTTTACACCAACTCTGCCGTTTTGGCTTTTTTTGCCGTCTGTGTAAAATATATATCTTTTGTCTGTTACATCACTGTCGTATATCATTATTACATCATATTCCGTTTTATTTCCTTTTAAGTCATATTCGCTTATTTTTATTTCTTCTGTAGTATTCATAACTGTCACCTCATTTTTATAGTAACATAAAATTTATTTTTATACAATAGTATATACTGTAATAAATTGGCTACAATTATTTTGAGGTGATAAAAATGAGAGTGCCAAATCACATTGGAATTATACCGGATGGTAACAGAAGATGGGCAAAAAACAGGCTTATGGGTAAGGAAAAAGGATATGAAAACGGTCTTTTGCCGGGGCTTGAAGCTTTCAGACAGTGCAGGGCAATGGGAGTTAAGGAGCTTAGCATATATGGTTTTACTGTAGATAATACAAAAAGACCTACTGAGCAGAGAATTGCCTTTACAAAGTGCTGTGTGGATATGGTGAATATGCTTAAAAATGAGGATTGTGAAATTCTTGTTGTGGGAAATACGGAGTCAGATATGTTTCCTATTGAATTAAGTGATCTCACCCATAGAAAACGCTTTGGCGAAGGAGGAATTAAGGTTAATTTTCTTATTAATTACAGCTGGGAATGGGATTTAAAAACCAATAAAACAGTAAATTATTATAATACCGCTGATATTTCAAGAATTGACCTTATTATAAGGTGGGGAGGCATGAGAAGATTATCGGGATTCCTGCCTGTTCAGTCTGTATATGCTGACTTTTATGTTGTAGAGGATATGTGGCCTGATTTTAAGAGAGAACATATTGCAGAGGCTGTTGCATGGTATCAGAATCAGGATGTTACACTTGGAGGTTAAACATAAGTCATCAGAGAGCTGCAGCTTAATGTTGCGGCTTTTTATATTATTTTGAGAAAAAATTTACATAATGCTCTTGATAATATAATATTTTTGTGTTATTATAGCAGTAACAAAAAGGAGGAATTTTAATGAATAAGTGTTTATTATTAACTTTTGTATTTGTGCTGTTTATTAATGTGCTTTGTTATGGAAGTGCTGATAAGTCAGCAAATGCTGTCATATCAGAGGGAAACGGTGAAGCCGTAACTTATTCCGAAAAGTATGAAGGAGAGCTTAAAGCAGGAAAGGATATACCTGAGGGGGAGTATATTATTTTAGCTAAAGACAGAGGAGTTGTTAAATATGAAATAAGTGGCATTGTAGTGATTGCGGATAATGTACAAACAAATATTGATGAAAATCAATGCATAGGGTTTACAAATATTGAAGGTGTAAAGCTCAATATTAAAAAGAAAGATTCAGGCGGCTTATATTATATAGAAGGGAATAACAATATTACTGAGGGGAAATATACCTATAATGGCTATAATACATGGAATGTGAATAATATTTCACAAAAATACCAGTATTTTACCAATATTAATTTTATAGGCTGTTATGCTGTTCCTGCCGATAAAGTTGTAAAACGTGATACATCCTATAATGGCAGCTATCGTGTGGGAATCGATTTGGGTGCAGGTAAATACAGATTCAAAAAGGCTGACGGCTGTGATTTTGGCTTTGTTTCCGTTACCGGCAGCAATGTTCCGAATCAAAACAGATCCTATGTAATCAGTGACTTTACTGACGTAGAGCTTTTTAAGAATTCTTATATTAAGATTTATAACTGTGATATATATAAGAATAACTTTGTTTTATCAACGCATAAAGACTGGGAAATAAAAAATTATACGGATTTGGATTTTTCAGAAATTAATCATGCATTAAAAAGACGTGTTCAGGATGACATAAGGAGTATATCATCCAAGTACAAGGAAAATTATTCCATAAACGGTGCAAATGATATGGTAAACGGCTGGGATTCATTGGTTAAAAATGATGCCGATAGAAAATATGTTGAAATTATGAAGGACTCTTACGACAGATTTTATAAATTTGCTGTTTATAACAGAGTAATTTCCGCTAATGAAAAGATATCAATGAAGCAGAGGGGCAGATATCTTTCTGATAAAGAGGAAGAAGCACAGAATAATATAAAAAAGATTGGGGAATATCTGATTGTTGATTTTTCAAGTCTTGCAGGTGCTGAAAGTTTTAGTGAGCTGGAGAATATTTGTCAAAAGCTTATTAACTATGTGATTATAGTATAACTTATCCGAAGCAAATGGGAGCTTGCTCACAATTTGCGCTGGATAAGTTATCGAATCTTTTTATTCAATGCGTCAGCATTGTCTTACAAAGTAAGATAAGACAAGCCTGCTTGGCTTAAAATAAAAAGATGAGATATAAAGAACAGATGACAATAATATAACTTATCCGAAGCAAATGAAAAGCTTGTTTTCGATTTGCGAGGATAAGTTACCGAGGCGTCAGCCAAGGTTGTTATATTCTTTGCGTCAGCAAAGTGATATGTGAACGAAGTGAACATAGCAACAAGAAGCATTAGCTTCTTGTAATATAGATTATCCGAAGCAAATGGGAGCTTGCTTTTGATTTTGCTCGAAAAGTTACCGATGCGTCAGCGGAGGCAGTTATATATAATTTAAGATGGTATTGTTGTTATATTTCATAACTATACAATACCATCTTATTAATTTTTAATGGTGATGATGACCACAGTCACAATTATGATGATGATTATGCTCATGGTGATGATCGTGACCGCAGTTACAATCGTGGTCATGGTGGTGATGAGTATGCTCTTCCATTTCCTTTCTTGCTTCATCAGTTATCTGGAATATGTTTCCGTATGTCATAAGACTTAATGCTCTGTCATTAATTCCGTCAAGTGAATATGCACAGTAATCACAGAGTTCTTCCTTGGTCATGGGGCAAGGTATATTCTTTAAAAAATTCTGTTTTAAAATTTTCTTATCATTATTTGGTATATTTTCTGTTTTTTCATTAATGTAGTTTATAAGTTCACCGGTCATTTTTTCAACCTCGTCCCTTGTGCCTCTTGTAAGCATAAGCTGTTGGTCAAGCTCGCTGTAAAACATTTCGCTTATGGTATTATTTACATTTATTGCAGTTTTAATATCGGGAGTAAGTTCCTTATATTCCTCCTGAGTCATTTCCTTCATTTTTTCGGAAAGCTCTTCTTCTATAGGCTTTGAAAGTTCAAAACGTTCACTTATTTCGTTTTCTGTTCTTTCAAAAATATCCTCAAGGAAAGAAGTATCCTTTGTTGTAATAACGTCTTTTAATGAATAGTATAAATCCTTTAAAATCATATCGTCATTAAACAGAAAATCACCATCAACAGCAAACATTGAAAGTACCTGTAAATAAATTACGTCATTAAAATAAACACTTAAAAGAGCATATATATTGTGAATTGCTTCAACATTGCCGTCTATGTCATTAAGAGCCTCTGTTATACCTTCCTTGTCAAGCTCATTAATGCATTCTTTAGTTGCTTCAAGTTTTTCATACATAAGGGGAAAATCGGCTTTAAAGCTGTCTTCACAGTCTGCATAAAACATATCCTTTAATCTGTCTATACAGGAATTTGCAAATTCCTTAGGCAAATCTTTTGTAAGTAATTCCACACCTTTTGAAATGTAATCTGCATATCTTTCTCTTGTCATTCTGAGAGGGAGTACTGAAATAAGGTCAGCCATAGCAAATTTGCTTTCAAAGCTTTCGGGCATTGTTGAAATATAGCCTCTTACGGTTTCAACAAGTCCGCTGTTATTAAGAGGGATATCTTTGTCGACATTTTTGACATCATTTAGTTTAAAGGTCCTTAAAAGTCTTTCGCCAAGCTGTTCGTTAGCTGAGATATATTTGTTTACATTAAGTCCGCAGGCTATAATTGACTTTGTGATTGAGCTTAATTCATCTTCAAAGAATTTTCTGTCAGTTTCTTCTAAAATATTTTCAAAGTTAACATATGCCTTTTCAAGTCTGTCCTTTATTTCCAGAATTGATTGAGGAATTATATAATCAGCTTTTGATGCAGGATTTTCCGCAAGGTCATATATTAAATTAAGCAATGTATCCTTTATTTTGTATTCTACAAGCTTTACCAGTTTTTTTTCTGTTTCGGGTGTATTCATAAAATTCTCTCCTTTTTTCAAAATACTACTTTTAAATATAACACATTTCTGTTAAAATAGGAATAGTATTTTAAAATATTTTATCGGAGAAATGACTATGAATAGAATTGCTTTTACAACCCTTGGCTGTAAGGTCAACTTGTATGACAGTGAGGCTATGGCGGAGCTTTTTGCACAAAAGGGTTATGAAATTGTGGATTTTGACGATACGGCAGATATTTATGTTATAAATACCTGTACCGTTACCAACTTTGGTGACAAAAAATCCCGTCAGATGATAAGACGTGCAAGACGTCAGAATGAAAATTCAATAATTGTTGCAACAGGCTGTTATGCACAGGTTGCTCCTCAGACTGTGGCAGAAATTGAGGGTATAAATATTGTAATTGGTACAAAGGACAGAGGAAAGGTAGTTGAAATTGTAGAAAGCTACAGGGCAGAAAAAGGTGTATTAAATGCAGTTACAGATATTAAGGGAGAAAAGGAGTTTGAAAGATTAAGGGTATCCAATCTTAAGGACAGGACAAGAGCCTATATTAAAATTCAGGAGGGCTGTAACAGATATTGTACCTACTGCATAATTCCTTATGCAAGAGGTCCTGTCAGAAGCCGTAAGCCGGAGGATGTTATTGACGAGGTTAAAACACTTGCCAAAAACGGCTTTAAGGAGGTAGTGCTTACAGGTATCCACGTTGCAAGCTATGGTCTTGATTTAGAAAATATTACTCTTGCCGATATTATTGAACAGGTACATTCTGTTGAGGGTATTGAAAGAATACGCTTCAGCTCAATGGAGCCAAAGGCTTGCGATGATGAATTTGTGGCAAGAATGGCAAAGCTCCCTAAGGTTTGCGAACACTATCATCTTTCGCTTCAAAGCGGAAGTGACACTACGTTAAAGAAAATGAACAGGCGTTATACGGCAGAGGAATATGCTGCTGCCTGTGAACGATTGAGAAAGGCTTTTCCTGATGCAGCTATAACTACTGATATAATAGTAGGTTTCCCTACGGAAACAGATGAAAACTTTAATGAAAGCTATGAATTTGCCGAAAAGGTGAGATTAAGCAAAATCCACGTTTTCCCTTATTCACCAAAGACAGGTACACCTGCGGCTAAAATCAGACCGCAAATTGCACCTGATGTTAAAAATGAAAGAAGTCACAAAATGCTTGAGCTTAGCGCAAGACTTAATAAAGAGTTTATGTCCCGATATATCAGCAGTACTATGGAGGTGCTTTTTGAAAGACTTGAAGGTGATTTTTACGAGGGACATACAAGGAATTATATAAAGGTTCTTTGCAAATCTGACAGTGATTTAACAAATCAGCTTGTTAATGTTAAGCTCACTGATATAGCAGGTGAAGAAACAATGTATGGAAGGTTAATGTAAGGAGAGATAAAAATGGATTTAAACAGATTATATTATAAGGATGCTTATATGAAGGAGTTTACTGCTAAGGTTGTAAGCTGTCAGGAGGATAAGAAGGGCTATGCGGTTGTTCTTGACAACACTGCCTTTTATCCTGAGGGAGGCGGTCAGCCCTGTGACCTTGGTACTCTTGGTGATGCAAATATAATTTATGTTGGTGAAAAGGGCGAAGAAGTTGTTCACTATGCGGACAAGGCTATTGAGGTTGGTTCTGAGGTTAAAGGAGTTATTGACTGGGAAAGACGTTTTGACCTTATGCAGCAGCATTCGGCAGAGCATATTGTAAGCGGTATGTTTCACGAAAAGTACGGCTATAACAATGTAGGATTTCATATGGGAAGTGATATGATTACCCTTGATCTTGACGGTGAGCTTACATGGGAGCAGGTTCAGGAAATTGAGCTTAAAGCAAATAAATATGTATGGGCTAATGTTGAGTGCAGAATTTTTACGGCAAAGGGCGAGGAATTAAGGAACATTGAATACAGAAGCAAAAAGGAGCTTGAAGGTGATGTAAGGCTTGTAGAGTTTCCGGGTGCCGATATGTGTGCCTGCTGTGGTACTCACGTAAAATACAGCGGTGAGCTTGGTATTATTAAAATGTTTTCCTGTCAGGCTTATAAGGGCGGTGTAAGAATTGAAATGCTTTGCGGAAAGAGGGCATTTGACCATATTACTGCCGTTATGGAACAGAATAAGGAAATTTCAAATCTGCTTTCAGCTAAGGTTAAGGAAACAGCAAAGGCAGTTGACAGGCTTTTAAATGAAAATCAGTCCTTAAAGTCATCGGTAATTGAAATGCAGAAAGCAAGACTTGATGCAGTTGTTAAGGAGTATGCAGGAAAGGACAGTGTACTTTTATGCGAAAAGGGTCTTGACCCTAACGGTGTCAGAAATCTTGCAACATTACTCCTTGAAAATGGCTGTACAGGTAAAATCAGTGTATTTTCAGGTAATGATGATGAGGGCTATAAGTATGCGGTTTGTGAAAAGGATGGGGATTTAAGACAGTTTGTAAAGGATATGAACTCTGCTTTAAATGGCAGAGGAGGAGGTAAGCCTTTTTTTGCACAGGGTTCGGTAAGCTGTAGTTGGAATGACATTGAGAAATTTTTCGGTGTATTGGGGGTAAACGATGAAAAGTAAAAATATTAAAGCTGCAGAGTGGATTTTGATTATTGCAATTATTTTGTTTATTGTTTTTACGGTTGTTACATATAGAAATTTAGGCCTGCTTCAGGAAGGAATGAGTAATTCGGACACTGAAACCACAACTGTTATGGGTGAATAATATGGAGGCTATAGAAGTAAGGGGCAGATATGTCAGAGAAATTAAGAAGCTTTATATATCTGCCTTTCCGAAGGTGGAAAGAAAGCCCTTTTGGCTTATGATGTTAAATCAGAAAAGAGGTAAAATGAAAATATTTTATCTCAGTGATAATAATGAATTTGCAGGACTTGCTGTAATGGCAGAACATAATGACAGAGCATTACTTCTTTATTTTGCCATTGCTGAAAACAAGAGGGACTGCGGATATGGTTCAAAGGCGTTGAAAATGCTTATGAAGCGTTACGAGAAGAAAAGATTTTATCTTGAAATTGAAAGCACAAAAAAAGAGTGTGAAAATAAGGAAATCCGTTTAAGACGTAAAAGTTTTTATATTAAAAACGGCATGGCTGAAACAGGATTAAATGTAAATCTTTTTGGAGTTGAAATGGAGGTATTAAGTAACGGAGCACTTTTGGGTTATGATGAGTATATTGAGCCTTATGAAAAGAATTTTGGCAAGTGGATAAGGAGAAAAATAAGAGAAGTGAAATAGCCGGATCGGGTTATAAATTTTTAATATACTATATTTTTGTTAAAAAGCTGTCAGTATTGAACAATGATGATATTAATGAAACATTAAGGGTGGGGGTAATTATGAGGAAAATACTTGTTGTAATAGATATGCAAAAGGATTTTATTGATGGTGCTTTGGGTACTGAAGAGGCTATAGGTATAGTTGATAATGTAGTTAATAAAATAAAATTATACCCTATTGAAAATGTGTATGCTACAAGGGATACTCATAATGAAAATTATATGAAAACAAATGAAGGCAGGCACTTGCCTGTTGTACATTGCGTCAAGAATACAGAGGGCTGGCGGATAAATGAAAGGATAGCTGAGACTCTCGGAAATGCTAAGATTATTGACAAGCCGACATTTGGCTCTTTAGAGCTTGCTGAGATTCTTAAAGCTGAAAACGAAAGAGAAGAAATTGAAATTGAGCTTGTTGGACTTTGTACAGATATTTGCGTTGTAAGCAATGCTCTTCTTTTAAAGGCAAATATGCCTGAGATAAATATACGTGTTGACAGTAAGTGCTGTGCGGGAGTGACTCCTGAAAGTCACAATTCCGCTCTTGAAACTATGAAAATGTGTCAGATAGAAATTATTTAAATGAAAAGCAGGAGGTTTTTGAACACCTCCTGTTTTTGTTTATTTGGCTATATATTTAAGTATTGCTGTTACATCAAGGATATTATGTTTATTATCCATATTGCAGTCACCGGCAGTAAGCTGTTTTTCATCGGTCAATACGGAAATATTTGAAATATGTTTTAAAAGCAGAGCCGCATCTGCCTCATTTATTGTGCCGTTTAAGTCAACATCACCTATTAATATTGAATCACCGTCAGGATATGTAACAGTAATTTCTGTTATCTTAATACCGCTTCCTTTTGAAAATACATAGTAGGTATCGGCATTTGTTATATTACAAATTAATGTATTTACATTTGATTCGGAGCCGCCTGCAGTTGCCTCTCCTGTTATGCTGTAGGAGCTGTCGGCATTTTCAACGGCAAGGGTTCTTGCAGATGAACTGTTATTAAAGAATTTAACAGTAAGTGTTGCAGAACCTGTTATATTTACTGCGATACTTCTTTGAGCAGTGTTACCTATACCCTTTAAATCAATATAGCCTGAAGTAACATTAACATTCTTGCCTGATGTTGCTTTAATAGTGAATGTTCCGTTTGCTGTTGTTTCATCTGCGCTCTTAGTGCCGCTTGAAAAATCAGCAGGAACAAGATTAGAGCTTTCACCGTTTCCTCCTATAGTTTCTCCTATATGAGATATGAAGCTTGTAGTCGTTTCAGTAGTAATTTCTGATTTAGTAGTGGTTTCGGAGGTTATTGATTCATTTGTGGTAGTTTCAGTTTCAGGCTCATTTCCCTTGTTATATTCAAGTATCTGACAATAAGCAAATATAAGGGGAGCAACACCTTTAGCGTCGTTTGTTACTGTTTTTTCTGATACATAGTAATCATAGGAACCATCTCTTGAAGTATGTTTCGGACCAATGTCAGCAGAGCTTGATGTGGTGCCTGATGAAGGACCTGCAAGACCTGCTGTCTGACATATGTCATTAAGATTAACGGCACTTTGACTGCTGTCAGTATATACCAGTTTATTGTCACAAATACTCCTGAATACCTCAAGACCGCTGTTATAAAAGCTTATGTCTGCGGCACCTATGTTATAACCTTTCATAAGGGCATAGCTCATAGCTGCAGAACCGCTTGTTTCAATATAATTGTAGTTATCATTTGGGCGGTCAATAACCTGATACCAAAGCTTTGTATCATTGTCCTGATATTGTATAACCGAATTCATTAAGTCAGTGTAAATATTGATAAGAGAATTTTTCTGTTCTGTCAAATCAATATTATATTTTTTTTCCGCTTTTTGCATAAGCTCAATGTTATCAACAAGAGCCATAGCATACCAGCCCGTACCTCTTAACCAATAGCTTGCTGAATGTCCTGTTCCGGTTTCTGCCCAGCTCATTGCACTTGATGGATTATAACTTCCGCTGCCGGTGTCAGCCTGTGCATCATATCCATGATAATAAAGTCCTGTTGTTTTGTTTCTGAGTTTATCATATACAGTCTGAATCTGATTTGCAGTATGGTTTGCAGCTGTTACAAAATTATCAGCGTTATTATTTATTTCAAGCTCATATTCAAGCCAGAAAGGTGTTTCCATATATATACCGTCAAGCCATACCTGATATGGATAAGCGTTTTTATGCCAAAGATTACCCTCGGCAGTTATTTTGTTTGAAAGCATACTCTTTAGCACCTTTGTGTATAAAGTGTCACTTACGGCATTAGTGTATTTGGCTTCGTTTTCTGTTCCTGAAGCAATAAGCTCAATAAGAGCTTTGCCGCTGTTAAGATCATCAAGTGTATAGTTGGAAATTTTGAAATTAGTTGGGACTATATAGCCTCTTGTTGAATTATTTGATGTACTTATAAAGGGTGACATATAGTTATCTGCAAAGATTTTGTAGCGTTCATCTCCCTTTATATTGTAGAGCTGCATCATGGCAGATGCCATACAGCCGTTAATATATGACCATTTAAAAGCAGTTGTGCTTTCCATGTTCCATAGAGAACCGTTTTCGGGGCCGTCTTCCTGCAGCATTTGCTCAATTAAAAGCTCTGTTTTGCTGAAACGCAGACTGTCAGCTGATGTGTCAGTACTGTTGTTAAGGGTTGAAGCGGTACAGGTTACGTTCATTATTATATTAAGCGATGTTAACATAATAACTGATGAAAGCAGCAGTGAAATTAGTCGTTTCATTATTGTACTCCTTTTATTGATAATTTTATAAGATAATGATTTTATTATATCATATATTACAGGTTTTTGCCTGTATTTTTTAAATAATATACAAAAACTCCCTCATATCGGGAGTTTAATGCTTTTATTTTATATATATTGCCTGTTTGCCTATTTCCTTAAAACCGACGGCAGTATATATGGAACTTGAGGCTGATTTATCGTAGCATACGGAGCAGGACTGACTTATTTTTAAAAGGGAGTTGCATATATAGCTTAAAAGTTTTGTAGCATACCCTTTGTTTCTTGATTCGGGCAGAGTAGCTATAGAACTTATAGTAGCCATTTTTCTGTTTGTTGAATTACATATAACAAGAGCAACTATTTTCCCCTTGTCAATTGCCATATAGGTATGACCGTAGTTTATAAACAGTCTTACAGCCTCATCATTCATAAAGCGTCTGAATTCGGAAATTCGATTAAAAAAAGCTATTATGTCATCCACATCTCTGTCCATTGCCTGTTCGATTATAATATCGGCATAACTTACCGGTATATAGTCTTTTTTATTCAAAAGACACATATGAGTGCCGTATTTAGTAGTAAAATCAACATAATTCTCAAAATTTTTTACTAAGGATTCTTCTCCTTTAACAATAGAGAAGGGAATCTTATTGTCCTCTAAATAGTTTAAAATTTCTTTAGCCGGCATTGTATCTCTGTCTGAGTAAATCATTAGATTATTTAAAAGAATTGCAAAAAGACCTGTAATGTTTCCTTTGTCGCTGCAGGAATAGATGGTTAAAAAACCGTTTTCATAACCATATTCCTGTATAATATCTATCCAGAACTGTGCAAAAAGAGGCTTTCTGGTTAAATACTCGTCTATTATATTTTTATCCTTACCACTTAGCGGGGTAATCAATGTGCCCACCTCCAATGATTGACAAAAAAGTAACAAGCTGTGTTTATAGTATACTAAAATTAGCGGAACATTGCAACAATATATTTTAAAATAAAAGTAAATTCTTTATTAATTAGGTAAATCATATATTTAAATTTATTTTTTGAAGTTTAAAACTGTCTTCAATTCACAAAACTATTAAAAATTGTAAAATTTTACTTTAAAATGAATTTTATGCGGATTAAACTTGCAAAATTTATAAAAATTATATTGAAATTTATTTTAAATATTGTTATACTATAACTTATTAAAGAAAAATTTGAGCTTGCTCTCAATTTTACAGATAATTTACTTAGGTATCAGCCAAAGCAGATATTGCAAAATACAGTAATTTGTCTTTATTAAAATTTAGATGATATTTTTTAAGGAGGTAACATTAAATGGTAGAATTATTTAAAACCGGTGCTTACTATGTTAACGGTGAGCTTATACCTGATGACGGCAATGCGGAGTCAAAACTTTCTCATATGGGCATCACTGTTACTAAGGATGAGGCTGTTAAAAATACTATGGCTTACGGCATCCTTGAAGCACACAATACCAGCGGCAATATGGATAACTTAAAAATAAAGTTTGATTGTATGGCTAGCCATGATATTACTTATGTTGGTATTATTCAGACAGCAAGTGCTTCAGGTATGGAGAAGTTTCCGATTCCTTATGTACTTACTAATTGTCATAATTCCCTTTGTGCCGTAGGCGGTACTATAAATGAAGATGACCATATGTTTGGACTTTCTGCGGCAAAGAAATACGGCGGTATTTATGTTCCTGCTCATCAGGCAGTTATACATCAGTATATGAGAGAAATGATGTCAGGCTGCGGTAAAATGATTTTAGGCTCTGATTCCCATACACGTTACGGTGCTTTAGGTACTATGGCTATCGGTGAGGGCGGCGGTGAGCTTGCCAAGCAGCTTTTATGCCAGACATATGATGTTGCAAGACCCGATGTTATTGGTATTTACCTTACAGGTAAGCCTGAGCCTTATGTTGGTCCTCAGGATATTGCCCTTGCCATTATAGGTGCTGTGTTTGAAAACGGCTATGTTAAGAATAAGGTAATGGAATTTATTGGTGACGGTATTGAAGGTCTTGGTGTTGAGTACAGAAACGGTATTGACGTTATGACAACTGAAACTACCTGCCTTTCTTCTGTATGGACAACCGATGACAAGGTTAAGGAATATTATGCGGCTCATGGCAGAGCTGAGGATTACAGGAAGCTTGAGCCAAAGAACGGTGCTTATTACAATGGTATTGTTTATGTGGATTTATCTAAGGTTAAGCCTATGATTGCAATGCCTTTCCACCCAAGCAATACATATACTATTGATGAATTAAATTCCAATTTAATGGATATACTTGATGAGGTTGAGAAGAAGGCTGTAAAGACTATTGACAATCCTGATATTAAGTTTGAGCTTAAGAGTAAAGTAAGAAACGGTAAGCTCTATGTTGACCAGGGTGTTATTGCAGGATGTGCCGGAGGTACCTATGATAATATCTGTGATGTGGCCGATATCCTTGATGGTCAGACCATTGGTGCTGATGATTTTGCTCTTAGTGTATATCCTTCAAGTCAGCCTACATTTATGAGCCTTGTTGAAAACGGTTCTATATTTAAGCTTATGCAGGCAGGTGCTACTGTTCGATCCGCTTTCTGCGGTCCGTGCTTTGGTGCAGGTGATGTTCCGGGCAATCAGGGCTTAAGTATCAGACACTCTACAAGAAACTTCCCTAACAGAGAAGGTTCTAAGCCGGGTAACGGTCAGATAGCAGGTGTTGCTCTTATGGATGCACGTTCTATTGCTGCAACTGCCGTTAATAAAGGATATTTGACTCCTGCTAATGAAATAGATGTTAATTTCTCTAAGCCTAAGTATTTCTTTAACAAGTCTGTTTATGATAACAGAGTTTATTTTGGCTATGGCAAGGCTGATACAAGTCTTGAGCTTAAGTATGGTCCTAATATTAAGCCTTGGCCTGAAATGAGTCCATTGACTGATAACTTATTATTAAAGGTTGCAAGTCTTATAACTGATCCTGTTACTACAACAGATGAGCTTATTCCTTCAGGTGAAACAAGCTCTTATCGTTCAAATCCTTTGGGACTTGCTGAGTTTACGCTTTCAAGAAAGGATCCTAATTATGTACCTGCTGCAAAGGCTGTTCAGGTGGCTGAAAAGGCAAGAATTAAGGGTCAATGTCCTGCAGAAGCTTTTGCGGAAATAGCCGAAATCACAGATACTATTAAGTCTAAGTTTGATATTAACAGAAACAATACAGGTGTGGGAAGCACAATTTTTGCAGTAAAGCCGGGTGACGGCTCTGCAAGAGAACAGGCTGCTTCATGTCAGAAGGTACTTGGAGGATGGGCTAATATTGCCAATGAATATGCCACCAAGAGGTATCGTTCTAACCTTATTAACTGGGGTATGCTTCCGTTCCTGCTTAATGGTGACCTTCCTTTTGAGAACGGTGACTACATCTTTATACCTGATGTGGCAAAGGGCATTACAGAAAAGAAATCTGAATTTACTGCTTTTGTTGTAAAAAAGGGTGAAATGAAGGAATTTACTCTTAAAATGGGTGATCTTACTGATGATGAGAGAAAGATTATTCTTGCAGGATGCTTAATTAATTACAATAAAAATCTTGCTAAAAATAAGTAATTTTGTAATAATTTATCCAAGGAGGGAGCTAAAATCCCTCCTTTTTGCAAAAGATGTAATTGTATAATAATTTATTAATAATATATGGTTGTTTTGCATAAATTATGGGCATATTTATAGAAAAAAATTGTTAAAATAATAGAGTTCTAATAAATGGAATTTTATGTTATAATGTTACCAATGCTTGATATAACTTTCACAAAGTAAATTTTATGTTATGTCAATGTTTTGAAGATGTTTTATTTGAGCATTTGAAAGGAGAAACAAAAAATGTTAAACAAGAAAACAGTTGATGATTTACAGGTTAAGGGTCAGAATGTCCTTGTAAGATGTGACTTTAATGTACCTTTACAGGATGGTGTTATTACTGATGAAAACAGAATCGTAGCTGCTTTACCTACTATTCAGAAGTTAATTTCTGAGGGTGCAAAGGTTATTCTTTGTTCTCATTTAGGCAAGCCAAAGGAGCCTTCTGAAGAATTTTCTTTAGCTCCTGTTGCTAAGAGATTATCTGAAAAACTCGGCAAGGAGGTTGTATTTGCTGCTGATGACGAGGTTGTTGGTGCTAATGCAAAGGCTGCTGTTGCCAATATGAAGGACGGAGATGTTGTTCTTCTTCAGAACACAAGATTCCGTAAGGAAGAAACTAAAAACGGTGAAGAATTCAGCAAGGATTTGGCATCTTTAGCTGATATTTATGTAAATGATGCTTTTGGTTCTTCTCACAGAGCTCACTGTTCTACAGTTGGTGTAACTCAGTTTGTTAAGGAAGCCGCAGTGGGTTATCTTATGCAGAAAGAAATTGACTACCTTGGTAATGCAGTAAATAATCCTGTAAGACCTTTTGCTGCTATTTTAGGCGGTGCTAAGGTTAGTGACAAGATTAATGTAATTAACAATTTGCTTGACAAGGTAGATACACTTGTTATTGGCGGAGGTATGGCTTATACATTCTTTAAGGCTATGGGTTATAGCATCGGTAAGAGCTTACTTGAGGCTGACAAGATGGACTATGCTTTGGAAATGATTAAAAAGGCTGAGGAAAAGGGCGTTAAGCTTCTTCTCCCTGTTGATAATGTTGCAGCCAAGGAATTTGGTGCAGGCAAGCCTCACCACACAGTTGCAAGACCTGAAAATCCTGCAGACACATTTATTGCTGATGATGAGGAAGGATTTGATATCGGCGAAAAGACTATTCAGCTTTATGCTGATGCATTAAAGGATGCAAAGACTGTTGTATGGAACGGACCTATGGGTGTGTTTGAAATTCCTGATTATGCTAAGGGTACTGAGGCTATTGCAGAAGTATTATCTAAGCTTGATGCAACTACTATTATCGGAGGCGGTGACAGTGCCGCTGCAGTTAACCAAATGGGCTTTGGTGATAAGATGAGTCATATTTCTACAGGCGGCGGAGCTTCACTTGAGTTTTTAGAGGGTAAGGAGCTTCCGGGCGTTGTTGCTGCACAGGATAAATAATTTGTTATTTTTCAAAAAGGCTGTTGAGATTTCAACAGCCTTGTAGTATAATATAAACAGGAACATATTAATTACATAGAGAGGGTGTAAATATTATGAGAAAACGTATGGTTGCCGGTAACTGGAAGATGAATAAGACTCCTAGAGAGGCTGTGGATTTGGTTAATTTGCTTAAGGATAAGATTGACAAGGAGGATATAGACGTTGTTCTTTGTGTACCTGCCATTAATCTTATAGCTGTAGCTGAATCTATTTTACATACTAACATTAAACTTGGTGCAGAAAATTTACACTATGAAAACTGTGGTGCTTATACGGGTGAAACATCTGCCACTATGCTTAAGGAAATTGGTGTAAAGTATGTAATTGTCGGTCACTCAGAAAGACGCAGCTACTTTAAGGAAAATGATGTAATTGTAAACAAGAAGGTTTTAAAAGCCTTTGAGTACGGCATTATTCCTATTGTGTGTGTCGGTGAAAGTCTTGAGGAAAGAGAAGATGGTATTACCATTGAAAAAATCAGAATTCAGGTTAAAAAGGCATTAAAGAATCTTACAGATAAGCAGGCAGAAAGTGTTGTTATTGCTTATGAGCCTATTTGGGCTATTGGTACAGGTAAACATGCTACCAATGAGCAGGCTCAGGAAATTTGCTTTGAAATAAGAAAGTGTATCGGAGAAATGTTTGGCGAAAAGGTTTCTGAAAAAACAAGAATACTTTATGGCGGCAGTGTTAACGGCAAGAATGCAAACGAACTCTTTGCAATGCCTGATATTGATGGCGGTCTTGTTGGCGGTGCAAGCCTTAAAGAAGATTTTGCTAACATAGTTAATGCTGATATTGTATAATAATTTTATGTTTTCAAAAGAAACAAAAAGGAGAAAAAACAAAAATGAGTAAGAAAACAACTGTTTTAATGATTTTAGACGGTTTTGGTCTTAATGACAAGACAGAGGGCAATGCTGTTAAGCAGGCTGATACTCCTGTTATTGATAAGCTTATGGCTGATTATCCTTGTGTTAAGGGCTATGCAAGCGGTTTAGCCGTTGGTTTGCCTGATGGGCAGATGGGTAATTCTGAAGTTGGTCATCTTAATATGGGTGCAGGCAGAATTATTTATCAGGATTTAACTAAGATTACTAAGGCTATAGAAGACGGAGATTTCTTTGAGAATGAAGCTTTGCTTGATGCCGTTAATAACTGTAAAGCAAATAATTCTTCTCTTCATTTATACGGATTGCTTTCACCGGGAGGTGTTCACAGCCACTTAACTCACGTTTACGCCTTGCTGAAGCTTGCTAAAATGAATGGTCTTGAAAAGGTTTATGTTCATTGCTTCCTTGACGGCAGGGATACTCCTCCTGCATCTGCAAGAGGCTTTATTGCTGAACTTGAGGCTAAGATGAAGGAAATCGGCGTAGGTAAGGTTGCCACTATTTCGGGCAGATATTATGCCATGGACAGAGATAACAGATGGGACAGAGTAGAAAAGGCTTATAATGCAATGGTGCTTGGTCAGGGTGAAACTGCTTCCAGTGCTGATGAATGTATGGCTGTATCTTACGAAAAGAAAGTTTTTGATGAGTTTGTAGTGCCTACTGTTATTATGGAAAATGGTGCTCCTGCAGCCACTATTAAGGAAAATGATTCAATTATTTTCTTTAATTTCAGACCTGACAGAGCAAGAGAAATAACAAGATGTTTCTGTGATGTGGATTTTGCCGGTTTTGAAAGAGCTAATGGATATTTCCCTGTTAAGTATGTCTGCTTTACAGATTATGATGTGACTATTGAAAATAAAGAAGTTGCCTTTAAAAAAGAAAGTATTACAAACACACTTGGTGAATACCTGTCTAAGTGTGGTTTGAAGCAGGCAAGAATTGCTGAAACAGAGAAGTATGCCCATGTGACATTCTTCTTTAACGGCGGTGTTGAGGAGCCTAATGAGGGTGAGGACAGAATTCTTGTTCCTTCTCCAAAGGTTGCTACTTATGATTTACAGCCTGAAATGAGTGCTCCACAGGTTACAGATAAGCTTGTTGAGGCTATTGAGGGCGGCAAGTATGATGTTATTATAATTAACTATGCTAACCCTGATATGGTTGGTCATACAGGTATTATGGAGGCTGCAATAAAGGCGGTAGAAACTGTTGATGAATGTGTAGGCAGAGTTATCGAGAGTCTTAAAAAGACTGACGGTCAGATGTTCTTATGTGCTGATCATGGCAACAGTGACCAGCTTATTGATTATGAGACAAATAAGCCGTTTACAGCTCATACCACTAACCCTGTACCTTTTGTGCTTTTTAACTGCCATAAGGCAAAGGGGCTTATGGAGGACGGAAAGCTTTGTGACATTGCTCCGACATTACTTGATATGATGGATTTAGTTAAGCCTGAGGAAATGACAGGTCATTCTTTGCTTATTAAGTAATAAATTTTTTAAATAAATTTAATATAAAATTGTTATATTTTTGTAGATTTTTTCTATAAAATAGGTTATAATTAACACTAAAGACAATTTTGAAAGGAGAAACAAAAATGAAAGGTTATTTAGAAATTGTTGACGTTTTAGCAAGAGAGGTACTTGACTCAAGAGCTAATCCTACTGTTGAGGTTGAAGTTATCGTTGATACAGGCGATGGCAACCAGGTAATGGGCAGAGCTGCTGTTCCTTCCGGTGCGTCTACAGGTCAGTTTGAGGCTGTAGAAATGAGAGACGGCGGTGACAGATACTGCGGTAATGGTGTTCTTAATGCTGTTAATAATGTAAATGACATTATTGCTGATGAAATTATCGGTATGAATGCTTTAGATCAGGTAGCTATTGATGAGGCTATGATTGCTTTAGACGGTACTCCTAACAAGGCTAAGCTTGGTGCCAATGCTATTCTTGGCGTATCTATGGCTGTTGCCAAGGCTGCTGCAGAGGCTCTTAATATGCCTTTATATCAGTATCTTGGTGGTTTCAATGCTAAGACTTTACCTGTTCCTATGATGAACATTATGAATGGCGGTAAGCACGCTGATAACACTGTAGATTTACAGGAATTTATGATTATGCCTGTTGGTGCCAAGACTTTCAGTGATGCTTTAAGAATGTGCTGTGAAATTTACCATGCACTTAAGAAGGTTTTAAAGAGCAAGGGTTACTCTACAGGTGTAGGTGATGAAGGTGGTTTTGCTCCTGACTGTGCTACTGCTGATGAGGTTATTGATAATATTCTTGAGGCTGTTGAAAAGGCAGGTTACAAGCCTGGCGAGGAAATCAGAATTGCTATGGATCCTGCTTCTTCCGAATTATATCAGGAAGACGGCTTATATCACTTCCCCGGTGAAACTAAGGCTACAGGTGCTGCTGAAGAAATTACAAGAACATCTGCTGAAATGGTTGAATACTATGCTGCTCTTTGCGAAAAGTACCCAATCATCTCAATTGAGGATGGTTTGGCAGAAGAGGACTGGGAAGGCTGGAAGATGCTTACTGAAAAGCTTGGTGACAAGGTTCAGTTAGTTGGTGATGATTTATTTGTTACGAACACTAAGAGATTACAGAAGGGTATTGATTTAGGCGTTGCTAATTCTATACTTATTAAGGTTAACCAGATTGGTACTCTTACTGAAACTTTTGATGCAATTAAGTTAGCTAACAGAAATAATATGACAGCTGTTGTATCTCACAGATCAGGTGAAACTGAAGATACTACAATTGCTGATATCGTATTAGCTGTTAATGCAGGTCAGATTAAGACCGGTGCTCCTGCAAGAACTGATAGAGTTGCTAAGTACAATCAGTTATTAAGAATTGAGGAAGAGCTTGGTGATACTGCTCAGTATCTTGGTCTTGATGCTTGGTTTAATTTAAAGAATAAGTAATTAAAAATAATTATTTTTGAAGAGTCCTTGCTTTGCAGGGGCTCTTTTATATATATATAATTTTTTAGGTAAAATGCTAATGGAACTTAGGTTGTTTTACAAACAAAAAAATAGCTGTTCCATTTTTTTTGAAACAGCTATTTTTAGGTATTAAATTATTTACTTAAATATTCATCAATTGCAGCAGCAGCATTCTTACCTGCACCCATTGCGAGAATAACCGTAGCAGCACCGGTTACTGCGTCACCGCCTGCATAAACACCTGTCTTGGATGTTAAGCCTGTTTCTTCCTCTGCAACTATACATTTTCTCTTGTTTATATCAAGACCGGGAGTAGTACTGCTGATAAGAGGATTAGGTGATGTACCTAAGCTCATTACAACCATATCTACATCCATTACAAATTCAGAGTCTGGAATTTCAACAGGACGGCGTCTGCCGCTTTCGTCAGGCTCACCTAACTCCATTTTAACACATTTCATGCCTGATACCCAGCCGTTTTCATCAACAAGAATTTCAACAGGATTAGTAAGTGTATCAAATATAACGCCTTCTTCCTTAGCGTGGTGAATTTCTTCAACTCTTGCAGGAAGCTCAGCTTCACTTCTTCTGTATACAATATGTGCCTCTGCACCGAGTCTTAAAGCAGTTCTTACAGCATCCATTGCTACGTTGCCTCCGCCAACAACAGCAACCTTCTTTCCTGTTCTTACAGGAGTATCATATTCTTCGTCAAAAGCTCTCATGAGATTTACCCTTGTAAGATATTCGTTAGCTGAAACTACGCCCATAGCTGTTTCGCCGGGAATATTCATAAACTTAGGAAGACCTGCGCCTGAGCCGATAAATACAGCATCAAAGCCTTCTTCCTCTAAAAGCTGATCAATAGAAACAGTCTTGCCGATAATAACATTGGTTTCGATTTTAACACCAAGCTTTTTAATATTTTCAACTTCAGGCATAACAACCTTATTCTTTGGTAATCTGAATTCAGGAATACCATAGCTTAATACGCCGCCTGCCTTGTGAAGAGCCTCAAATATTGTAACGTCATAACCTTTCTTGGCAAGATCGCCTGCACATGTAAGTCCTGCAGGTCCTGCACCGATAACTGCAACCTTTTTGCCCTTTGGTTCTGCTTTAGAAGCCAAATCAATATTGTGTTCTCTTGACCAGTCAGCAGTAAATCGCTCAAGTTTACCAATAGAAACTGCATCACCTTTGTGACCGAGAACACATTTGCCTTCGCACTGTGTTTCCTGTGGACATACACGTCCGCATACGGCAGGAAGTGCGGAATACTTAGCAATTTCCTTAGCAGCTCCTTCAAAATCCTTTTCCTTTAAGTGGCTTATAAAGCCCGGAATATCAATATTTACAGGACAACCCTTTACACACATAGGATTCTTACAAGTAAGACATCTTTGAGCCTCGACTACAGCCTCCTCCTCGTTGTAACCAAGACATACTTCATCAAAGTTTGTAGCTCTTACTTTAGGATCCTGTTCTCTAACCGGTATTTTTGTAAAATTAACAGCCATTACTTGTCACCTCCGCAACCGCAGCCGCCATTTTTGTGAGTGCTGCCTTCTTCAAATTTAAGCTTTGCCTGACCTTCCTCAGTCTTGTACATTGTCTGTCTTCTCATTGCTCCATCGTAGTCAACCTTATGACCGTCAAACTCAGGACCGTCTACACAGGCAAACTTAACTTCACCGTCAACAACTACACGACAGGCACCGCACATACCTGTGCCGTCAACCATAATAGGATTAAGACTGACAATAGTAGGAATGCCTAAAGCCTTAGTAGCCATAGATGTGAACTTCATCATAATCATAGGACCGATTACAACAGCATGATTGTACTCCTTTCCCTGATTTTTAACAAGGTCATCAAGAAGGTCTGTTGCTCTGCCTGCAAAGCCTGCTGTACCGTCATCTGTGGCTATGTAAACATTTTCAGCAACTTCCTTCATTTCATCAACTAATATAAGTAAATCCTTATTTCTGGCTCCGATAAGCACATCTGCCTTAATACCATGCTGCTTTAACCACTTAACCTGTGGATAAATAGGGGCAGCACCAACACCGCCTGCAACAAATATAATATTTTTCTTAGCCAATTCCTCAGGACTTTCGCTGCAAAGGTCGCTTGGACAGCCTAAAGGACCCACAAAGTCAGCAATTGAGTCACCCTCTTCATAGGTCATAAGCTCCATAGTTGACTTGCCAACAGCCTGAGTTACAATAGAAACTGTACCTTTTTCAGCGTCATAGTCAGAAATAGTTAAAGGTATTCTTTCACCTTTTTCATCTATTCTTAAGATAATAAACTGACCGGGCAATGCTGATTTAGCAACACGAGGTGCTTCAATTTCCATTTCGAAAATTGTTGGTGTAAGCATCTGTTTCTTTACAATTTTATACATAGTTATCCTCCTAACATTTTAGTACTATCCTTAAATTATACAACAATATCTTTATTTTTTAAACATTTTTTTTATTAAAAAATAAAAAAATCAATCTTTTGTGCAAAATTGACAAAAATATTTGCTTAAATTTGTATGCAAATCAAAGCTGTAAATAATATATTTTATTAATTTAAAAAAAAGTCTTGTTATTTCTTTAATTTCAATATAAAATATACATATAAAAAATAAAATTGGGAGTGTCAATATGTCTAAGGGAAAAAGTAAAAACGAATTGACTAATTATAGAAGAAAAAAAAGGAATATAACACCTGTTATGATTACACTTGTAATGGTAATGGGTATGTTTGTTGGTATAGGCAGCTTTTCTATAGTTTATAATTATATGATGGCTGATTCTGAGGGTGAAATAACTACAAATACATTTTCGGCAAATGATATTGCAGGGCAGGCAATGGCTAATCTTATAGGCTCGGATATTGATGCTGTAGTTACAGGCGTTGATATTGGTGAAGATGACTCATCTGCAATTACATTTAAGAACCTTAAGAACAATACCGTAAATACGGTTACTGTTACTGAAAAATCTATTATGCCTAAGGCAACAACTGTTGAAAGTATTCATACAGGTGATATATTTACTTATGTTTTTGATGAGGATAAAACCTTAAAGGAACTTAAGGCTTGTGAAAATGCATGGAGTTTTAGCGATACAGGTGCAAGAATTAACAAGACTGCTAAGCTTGTTAAATTTGGTGCTGAAGCTAAAGAGCATAAGGATTCTTCATATAAATACGATGAAGATATTTTGGCTGTTAAGGATAAAAACGGTAATGAGCTTACTCTTGAAAATATCAGCCCTATGGATACAATAAGGCTTACGGGCTATAACAATGGTACTGTTGATAAGGTGTACAGTATTGTTATAGAGCAGGGACATGGAACTCTTGAGCTTAGAAATATAAATAATATTAAAAATGCAAAGGTGACTGTTGACGGCGTTGACACAACGGTAGATATTTCAAATCCTCTTATAACTCTCGGTGAAGGTACTCATACAGTTGTTGTCAAGGGTAAGAACATATCAGATATTACAAAAGAAGTAAGTATATCATCTGCAGAACCTTATGTTTTTGACCTTTCAAAGGTTGTTGTAAATACAGGAGCTTTAACGGTTTATTCCAATGTAAAGGATTATGTCCTTTATATTAATGATAAGGAATATGACGAAGATCAGTCTATTTTATTGCCTTATGGTGAGTACAATGTAAGGGCAGCTAAGGATGGGTATGCAGCTTTTACAGGAAGTGTTACAATTGATGCGGATCAAAATACCTGCAAGGTAAAGCTTGAAAAGCTTAATCAGTCAGGCACGGTTACTCTTACAGCAAATCCTGCCGAAGCAGAAATTTATATTAATGACAATTATATCGGCAAGGGAACTGTTAAGGTTCAGCTTGCTTTAGGCTCTTATGTTGCCAAGGCTGTGTGTGAGGGTTATACAACACAGAGCAAACAAATTAATGTATCTGTTGACGGTCAGGAAATTTCAGGAAGTTTTGAGCTATCAAAGGAATGATAAATATGGTAAGCATTAATAAGATGAAAAAATTTGTTAAAAATATTATGCAGGCTGTGGATACAACACCACAGCTTGTTGGTTATAAGGCGGATATAAAGACATTTTGTGCTATGCTGACAGATTGGGCTAAGGGTGATTATAAGCATATTTCAAAGAGAACAGGGATAATTGTGGGTATATGTATTGCATATGTTCTTTGTCCCATTGATTTAATACCTGATTTCATACCTGTTGCAGGCCAGATAGATGATGCTGCTGTTATAGTGTTTTTATTAAAGGCAGTTAAAAGGGAGCTTGGATTTTACAGGATTTGGCTGGCTGCAAGAGACAGTGCTGTTATAGATATAGAGTAAATATAAAGAACAATATCTTGACGGTTATTTTGTAATTAATAAATTGATTAATACGGGTATATTGCTGAGATGGGGAATATGACACAGTTTGCTTGGTAAATATGGAAAAACGGAGAAAGATATAAAATGGATTTAAATAAAATACATTATTTTTTTAAAGCAGCAGAGCTCAAAAATTTTACAAAAGCTGCTGATGAATGTCACATAGCACAGACAACTATGAGTAAATACATTGCAACGCTGGAACAGGAGCTTGATATGCAATTATTTATTCGTGAACATAAAAATCTTATATTGACAAGTCAGGGACAGAAATTCTATGACGGAATGAAGGATATTGCTTTGCAATATCAGGAGCTATGCCGGCAAATCCATAGAAATACAGCAAATGAATTACATATTGGCGTTGTAACTACTGATTATACGGATTTTAAAATTATTGAATCCTTTGAAAAAAAATATCCTTCTGTGTCAATATCATATGTATTTTCTGACGAAAGAAAAATGCTGTATGATTTACAATCATCTAAGCTGGATGCTTTGATCTGTCCTGATATGCTGGAATTTTATCATAGTATAAAAGAACAAATTGAAGATGTATCCCTTGCCAGTATAAAAGTATCATTGGTTTGTTCAAAAGAGCTTATTAATAAGTATCATACGGTGGAAAATGTTATTAAAAATGTGCCGTTTATTACAAAAGCTGATGAAACCGGCTATCATCAATTTATAAAAGAGGAAATATACAAACAATTTCATCAGGCATTTAATGAAACAATTATAGTTAAAGAATTTCCCAAACAGTTATTATTATTAAGATTGTCACATGGTTTTTCTGTTTTGCCCATAGAAGAGGTCAATACTAATGAAAACCTGGTAGCCTTTGAAATCAGTAATCAATTTAAGGAAACCGAAAAGCTTATTTATTTAAAAAACAATCAATCGAAAAGCTTAAAGCTGTTATTAAATCATATCAATGAAAATAAGTGCTTATTATAGCACTTTTTTCTGTTTTACAAAGTTCTTCCTTATCATTATAATTAGAAATTATAAGGGGATGATTTATAGTGCAAAGAAATTTAATAAAAGGAAGTGCTTTGAAAAATATTATAGTTTTTTCATTACCGTTTTTATTTTCTAACTTTTTACAGACTTTTTACGGTATGGCAGACTTATTTATTGTGGGACAATATAATGGTGCCGCTTCTCTTACGGGAGTATCTGTAGGAAGTCAGGTTATGCACATGCTGACTGTTATGATTGTGGGACTGGCAATGGGTGCCACTGTTATGATTGGCAGATATGTTGGTGAAAATAAAGAGGAAGAAAAAAGAACTGTCATTGGCAATACAATCGTTATATTTATGATTGTTTCAATATTGCTTATGGCTGTATTACTGTTATTGATAAATCCTATTATAAATATTATGTTTACGCCTGAGGAAGCAATTCAGGAAACAAGGCTGTATTTAATAATTTGTTTTGTGGGAATTCCTTTTATTACTGCTTATAACGTAATTAGCTCAATTTTCAGAGGATTGGGTGATTCCAAAAGCCCTATGTGTTTTATAGCGATTGCCTGCTTTTTTAATATCATACTTGATTTTATATTTATCGGATATTTAGATATGCATGCTGTTGGGGCGGCGCTGGGAACAGTATTTTCACAGGCTGTAAGTGTTATGATTGCATTAACGGCAATAATTAAGAAAAAATTAATAGTAGTAAATAGGGAAAATTTTAATTTGCGTAAATCTGTTATCGGGCGTATTTTTAAAATAGGATTTCCTATATGTATACAGGATGGTTTAATTCAAATATCGTTTATAATAATTACCGTTATTGCAAATTCAAGAGGTGTTAATATTGCCGCTGCTGTTGGTGTTGTAGAAAAAATCATTGGCTTTTTCTTTTTGGTTCCGTCAAGTATGCTGTCATCAATTTCGGCAATTTGTGCACAATGCATTGGTGCAGGACAGCATAAAAGAGCTGTGCAAACTTTGCAATACGGTTGTTTAATTGCAGTCAGCTTTGGTATTTTATTTACTGTTATTTGTCAATTTATTTCAGAACCGATTTTATCATTATTTACTAATGAAAGTATTGTTATTATGTATGGCAGCCAATATCTGAAATCATATGCTGCCGATTGTATTTTTGCGGCAATTTCATTTAGCTTCAGCGGTTTCTTTACTGCTTACGGATATTCTGTTATATCCTTTATGCATAATTTAATTTCAATTATACTTATAAGAATACCTTGGGCTTATATGGCTTCCAAGCTTTATTCGGATAATTTGTTTCCAATGGGCTTAGCTTCTGCTTTTGGGTCCCTTTTATCTGCTGTTATTTGTATTGGTGTTTATACATATTTAAAGAAAAGAAGATGTTTTTCACTTTAGTATTTTACTTATACTATGTTTGTATTTTGTTTTACAAAAAATTGAAAAAATCAGTTGACAATGATATTTTACTATGATATAATACTTTTGTTATGCCGCACGAATAGGTTTAAAAGCTGATTTTATCACACCAAATTCGGCGAGTTTTGTTTAAGGAGGTGTACAAGGGAATGTACGCAATTATTGAAACAGGTGGTAAGCAGTACAAGGTTGCTGAGGGTGACATCATCACTGTAGAAAAGTTAGGTGTTGAGGCTGACTCTAAGTATACTTTTGACAAGGTTTTAGCTGTATGCGACGGCGACAGCTTCAAGTTTGGTGCTGATGCTTCTGCTGCAACAGTTGATGCAACAGTTATGGGTGACGGTAAGGCTAAGAAGGTTATCGTTTACAAGTATAAGCCAAAGAAGGGCTTCCATAAGAAGAATGGTCACAGACAGCCTTTCACACAGTTAAAGATTGAAAAGATTAATGGCTAATTTTTAGTTAATATGATAAATATTAATGTTATAAGAAATGCCGGGGATAAAATATGCGGAGTTAAGGTTTTAAATCATGGAGACCCTGTTGTGTGTTCCGCAGTATCAATTCTTCTGCTTAATGCCTGCAACAGTATTGAAATGTTTACATCAGCGGAGTTTTCGGTTGACATAGCTCCCGAAGGCGGTGATGCAGTGCTTACTGTATCAAGGTTTGATGATGAGGGTAAGGCAGAGCTTTTGTTAAATAGTTTAGTCCTTGGCTATAAATCTATTGAAGAAAGTTACAAAGATGATATAATCGTTTATGATTAGGAGGTGCAAGTGATGTTAAGAATTAACCTTCAGTTATTTGCTCATAAGAAGGGTGTTGGTTCTACTAAGAACGGCCGTGACTCTGAGTCTAAGAGATTAGGTGCTAAGAGAGCTGACGGTCAGATTGTTAAGGCCGGCAACATTCTTTACACTCAGAGAGGTACTAAAATCCATCCCGGTACTAATGTTGGTATCGGCGGTAATGATACATTATTCGCTCTTGTTGATGGAAGAGTTAAGTACGAGAGAAAGGGTAAGGACAAGAAGCAGGTTTCTGTTTACCCTGTAGCTGAGTAATTAATAATTAACCAAAAAGTGGACTGACCTAATAGTGCTTTTAGGTCAGTCTTTTTAAATATTTGTTATGAAGATTTTTGTTCCATAGCTGTTGAATTGTGAAGCAAAAATGTGCATATCATAAAAAGGATAATTTCATATATTTGGAGAGGGAGTGAAATAATGTTTGTAGATAGAGCTAAAATTCATATTAAGGGCGGTAACGGCGGAAATGGTGCTGTAAGCTTTTACAGAGCAAAGTATATAACTCACGGAGGACCTGACGGCGGTGACGGCGGTAAGGGCGGCGACATTATTTTTATGGCTGATGAGGGTATGAATACTCTTTTGGATTTCAGATATAAGAGAATGTTTAAGGCGTCTCCCGGTGGTGACGGCGGAAAGAGAAACTGTACCGGTGCTGACGGTGAGGATGTTATTATTAAGGTGCCTGTAGGTACAGTAATAAGAGAGGCAGTTACAAATAAAATAATGGCTGATATGACCCATAATGGTGAAACTAAGGTCATTATTAAAGGCGGTAAGGGCGGCAAGGGCAATCAGCACTTTGCAACTCCTACAAGGCAGGCTCCAAGATATGCTGAAAGAGGCAGAACATCAAAGGAATATGATGTTATTTTAGAGCTTAAGCTTATTGCTGATGTTGGTCTTGTAGGTTTTCCCAATGTAGGCAAGTCAACACTTCTTTCAATGGTAACAAATGCAAACCCTAAAATTGCAAATTATCATTTTACTACTCTTTCACCAAATCTTGGTGTTGTAAGAAGCAAGTGGGGCGAAGACTTTGTTATGGCTGATATTCCGGGACTTATAGAGGGTGCCAGCGAGGGTATCGGCTTAGGTCACGAGTTTTTAAGACACGTTGAAAGGACTAAGGTTTTTATTCACGTTGTAGACGGTGCGGCACTTGAAGGAACCGATCCTATTGAAAATATTGAAAAAATTAAGGAAGAGCTTGAAAAATATAAGGAAGGTCTTTCTGAAAGACCAACGGTTATTGCCGTAAACAAAATGGACATTCCTGAGGCAAAAGAAAACTTTGACAGAATTAAAGCAAAGTATGAGTCCGATACCGTAAAGGTGTTCCCTGTTTCTGCTGCAACCAATACAGGGCTTGATGAAATGCTTGCGGCAGTTGCCGATATCTTAAAGGATTATTCTGAGGACATTGTATTTGAAGAGGATTACGATGAATTTGATAAGATTGAGACAGAGGCATCAGAGGACAGAGAGCCATTTACTATTGAGCAGTACAGTGAGCACTACTTTGTTGTTGAAGGTGTCGGCGTAGAAAAGATGATGGGCTACACTAATATTGAAACAGAAAAGGGCTTTGCTTTCTTCCAGAAGTATTTAAGAGAAAAGGGCATTATTGCTGCTCTTGAAGAAAAGGGCATTGAAGAAGGCGATACAGTTAAGATTTATGATTTGGAATTTGAATTTTATCATTAAAGGAGGGCATTATGACAAGTAAACAAAGAGCATTTTTAAGAAAGATGGCTGCAAAAATCGATTCAGTTGTATCTATAGGCAAAAACGGTGCTACTCCTGAGGTAGTTAAAAGCTGTGATGAGGCTCTTGAAGCAAGAGAGCTTATTAAGTGTACTGTACTTGATAACTGCTTTGACGAGGTTAAGGATGTTGCTTATATATGCGGCGAAAGGTCAAGAGCAGAGGTTGTTCAGGTAATTGGAAGAAAATTTGTGCTTTACAGACCTAATAAGGATAAGCCTGTAATTGAGCTGCCCAGGTAATGAAGGACTGTTGTGAAATAACCATAGTTATTTTGCAGCAGTTTTTTGTTTGTGTAAGGCTTTACTTTTAATGAGGAAATTATTTACAAAAAAAGATAATGCCCAGAAAATAAGAATATTTTTGAAATGATAATGTAATATTGATATTAAAACTTAATTATATTTTAATAAAAAAATATTGCAACTTTCATCAATATATGAGAAAATATATATGTAGAATGTTATATTGAAAGGAGCAGTAAAATGAAAAGATTTATTATGAGTACTGCAGCTGCTGCTATGGTTATGTCTATGACTGTAACTGCAATGGCTGCTGACGGTGATTCTAAATATTTTAAGGATGTTACAGTTAATAATTATGGCTGGGCTGTTGAATATATTGATTATATTGCTAAAAATGGTATTGCATCAGGTGTTGGTTCTGATATGTATGCACCCGGAAGCAATATTGAGAGAGGCGACTTTGCAATTTTAGTTGATAAGACTTTTACTTTTAAGCCTGCCAAGATTATTACATATTCTCTTAAGGATGTAGCCGAGGACTCTTATTATGCACAGGCAATTGCAAACTGCTGCGGTGCAGGTGTTATTACTGAGAGAGGTATGTACTATCCGGAAGAGGATATTAAGAGAATTGATGCTATTGTTATGATTTACAGAGCATTGACAAACAATAATTTGATTTCAGGCGGATTGACAACAGATACCTCAATGTTTACTGATGGCAGTTTGCTCACAACAGCTGAAAGACAGGTTTCTGTTGGCACACTTTACAGCTTGGGAATTATAAGCGGTGATGATAAGGGTGCGTTGAATCCTGATTCTACTATGACAAGAGCAGAAATGGCAGTAGTATTTACTAAGCTTGACCAGTATATTACAGAGTATGAGGTTGAGGCTGCTAAGAATGCCCAGGAGAAGGCTGAAAAAGAGAAGGAAGAGGAAGCTAAGGCTGAAGAAGCAAAGAAGGAAGAAGCTAAGACTGATGAAAGCAGAGATTACACCAATGAAGATGTTAAAACTTCTATTGCGGCAAACAACGGAGGTACAATCAGTGTAGATAACTGTTTTGTTAACGTAAGCAGTGATAATGCTGTATCTGCTGATAACGGAAGTGAAATTAACATTAAGAATACAAGCGTTAGAGCCCTTGGCGGTAATGCAATTGATGCTAAAAATAAGTCGGCTGTAACCGTAAAGAGCGGCAGCGTTTCAGGAACAAACGGTATTGCCGTAAATGTTTCAGATGATGCAACAGTAAGCGTTGACGGAACTAAGTTTAGTGCAGATGGAAATGATGCCAAATATAATGCGTCTGTCAGTGATGGTGCTAAACTTACAATTGAAAATTCCGAACTGACTGCTGCAGAAAACAAGGGTGCAATTCTTGTGGCTGATGGAGGAATACTTGATATTAAAAACAGTGTTATTACAGCGGCAACAGGCACAGGCAAGGGAACATATACAGGCTCAATAGATATTATATCAAAAAGTGATGAAACAAGTGAGATTACCCTTGAAAATACTGTTATTGACAATAAAAAGGGTGCTGCCTTTTATGTAAGAGAAAGTGATGTAACAATTAATATTAAGGGAGGCAACAAAATTAATACTTCATTGCTTATAAATTCTCCTGATATTTTAAAGCAGTCTCAGGAAAGAGGTAATGACATTACCCTTAATCTTACAGATGGAGCTGATATCCAAAATACACGAATTGAGCTTGATAATAAGACAGCTTTGCAGATTAACATTGGAGACGGCTGTACATTAGGCGGTCAGTTTGATCCTAATTTAAATGGCTATATAAGCATGAATCTTGACAGGGATGCTACTCTTATACTTGACAGTGACCTTTATCTTGATGGATTTAAGGACGGAGATATTCTTGACTTTGATAATATTATAGATAACGGATTTAATATTTATTATAATGAGAATAATCCTGACAATGACTGGCTTGTTGCAAAGACTTATGATTTGCCTTTAGGCGGTGAGCTTAGAGTTTATACAAGAGATCCTATAAACAGATAATATTTTTAATTTATTGAGAAGCATTCAGCAAAATGATTTTTAATATTAAATATTTAATTTCTTAAAGCAATTAAAAAACTCCCGAATTCAAGTTATTCACTTGATTTTGGGAGTTTTTTGGTTCTTTGTCAACTGGAGAGGCTGATTAAAATTATAGCTCCGGCGGTGTGGATTATTTAATTATATACTGCTTTTTTGTGTAAAGACCACCCGGATAGTCCGGGGAGTTCAAAAAAGCTTAAGCGATGAGTTTCAAAAGAAAATCTCCTTTGATATAATTGCGGCTGGCACTGCAAAAAATAAAGGAGGTTTTCGTATGTCAAATGACATTCATAGTTTATCACACTCAAAATGGAATTGCAGGTATCATGTAGTATTTGCACCGAAGTAGAGATTTGTTGATTGAGGAAAATACTTGTAGAAACATCTGTGTTATGATATAATTATAAAAAATGTTGAGCTTTTTAGATAAATTCATTATATAATCGGTGATAATTATGTTGTATACGGAAAGAAAAACTGAAATATTAAAACATCTGGAATTAAAATCAGTTGTAAAGGTTTCTGACCTTGTTAGAGACATTGGCGTATCCACAGATACCATAAGGCGTGATCTTAAGGCTATGGAGAAGGAGGGATTGCTTCGCTGTATAAGAGGCGGAGCCTGTCTTAGTGATAAGATTGAAATGTTTTCAAATTTTGCAGGCAGGGAAATTATAAATATTGAACTTAAAAGAGAAGCAGCAAAAAAGGCAGTTAAATATATAAATGAAAATGATGTAATATTTCTAAATTCAGGAACAACAAATACAATTTTGGCTCAGGAAATAGCTGAGAGAGCTCCGCAATGTACCATTGTTACAAATAATATAGCTGTTGTTTCTGTTATTATGGCTCATCCCAATATTAAAGTAGTTGTGCTTGGAGGAAATCTTGATAATCTTGAAAAGTCAGTATATGGTTCAGTGTGTGAAAAGGAGCTTTCAACATTTTGTTTTGATGTATCCTTTCTGTCGGTTAACTCTGTAAATACTGAGATGGGATATACTGACTTCAGATTTAATGAAATACCTATAATGCAGGCGGCTGTAAAATGTTCAAAAAAGGTGGTAACTGTTATGGACAGCAGCAAGTTTGGGAGAGCAGCTAAAAAGCGGATTTTCGGACTGGAGGAAACTGATTTGCTTGTTACGGATAACAGTGATATACAGGAGGAAAAGAAAAAACTTATAGAGGCAGGCTTGAATATAGTCTAAGGCGGATTTTTCATAAATCCGCCTTTTTTATTTTGTAAAATGACATAAAGCAATTATTTACAAAGATTTTACTTAAATCTGCGATATTTTACTAATTATTGCTTGTTTGTGCAATAAAATGCGGTTATAATTCTTGTGTAAGCAGACAAATGTTGCAAAATATTGCAAAGGAGAAAAATTATGAATTATAAAAAAATCAAGCTTGCAGTTTTTGATTGGGCAGGAACAACTGTAGATTATGGCTGTATGGCACCTTATGTTGTGTTTGATGAAACTTTTAAGGCAAAGAATATTTATCTTACTAAAGCTGAGATTTTGGAGCCTATGGGGATGGAAAAGAGAGATCATATAAGAACCCTTTTAAGTACAGAAAAGGCTTCAGCTCAGTGGTATAAGGAATATGGAAGAATATGGAATGATGATGATATTAATGATATGTATGAGTTCTTTGAAGCCAGACTTGCTGAGGTAGCTGCAGACTTTTCTGAGCCTGTTGATGGCGTAGTTGATACCATTAAGGAGCTTAGAAAAAATGGAATTATGATTGGATCAACTACCGGCTATACCGGTGCAATGATGGAAAATGTTATTCCAAAAGCAAAGGCACTTGGTTATGAGGCAGATTATGTAGTGACTCCTGAGATTGTTGGCAGCGGCAGACCGGCTCCGTTTATGATTTATGAGAACATGAGAAAATTTAATGTATATCCACCGGAGAATGTTATTAAGATTGGCGATACAGTAATGGATATATTGGAAGGGAAAAATGCCGGTGTGTGGAGTGTAGGTGTTCTTGATGGTTCGAGTGAGGTCGCATTATCTAAGGAAGAAATGTCAGCTCTTTCCGCAGAAGAAATTGACATATACAGAAAAAATGCAATTAATAAGTATAAAAAGGCCGGAGCCGATTATATAATTGACAGCATTAAGGATATTCCTGAGCTTATTAAAAAAATAAACGAAAGGATGCAGGAGGAAAAGTAATGAATAAGTTTTATAACCCTGTTAAAGTTTGTCAGGGGTATGGTGCTGTTAAAAATTTAAGCGAAGTTATAAAGGAGCTTGACATTCAGAGAGGAAATATACTTTTTCTGATATGGAATGAGTGTATAATTGAAAATAAGGATATAAAGGCGGTAATAGCTGAAAACTCAAATATTGAGTTTAAAACCATAATATTTACAAAGTCTAATCCTGATACAGAGGATTTATTCAGACTTTATATGGAAACAAAGAATGAGGATTTTAGTCTTGTTGTGGCTATAGGCGGCGGCAGTGTTATGGATATGGGGAAATCTCTCTGTTGTCTGTATGGAAACACTATAAACAGTGAGGAAGAACTGAGGCAGGGAATAAAGGGTAATGCTTTTGTAAAGCCGGGGTGCAAATGGGTTGGCGTACCTACAACGGCGGGTACAGGCAGTGAGGTTACCTGCTGGGCAACAGTATGGAATAATATAGAAAACAGTAAGCTTTCTCTTGAAAGCAAGTATAATTATGCTTACGCAGCCTTGGCAGACCCTCAGTTTGCTTCAACTATGCCTGTTTCTTTGGCTGTTTCATCTGCTCTTGATGCAGCAGCTCATGCAACGGAAGCCTACTGGGCCAAAACATCAAATTTTATTTCAAAAACCTATTCTCTAAGAGCAATTTCATTAATTATGAATAATATTATGGATTTGTTTGATGAAGACAGACAGGAGGCTGCCCATAATTATATGTCCCGGGGAAGTGTGTTTGCAGGTCTTGCCTTTAGCAATACAAAGACAACTGCCTGCCATTCTCTTTCCTATCCCCTTACATTAAAGTACCATATACCTCATGGTACTGCAGTAAGTATGCTTATTGAACCTGTAATGAAGGTAAATTTGGAGATTGTTGACGGCAAGGAAGATTTGCTGTCTGCCTATGGAGTAAAGAGCATTGATGAGCTTGGAAGCAAAATAAAATCTATACTTCAATATGCCGGTATTCCTGACAGACTGCACCTATGGGGAGCTGAAAGAGAAGAAATTGCTGAGCTTGCTGTATCATGCAGAACTAAAGGCAGAATTGATAATAATCCTGTTGATTTATCAGAAGAAACTATTGTAAATATATTAAATTCTATTTTCTAAGGAGGACAAACAAATGAAAAAGTTATTAAAGACAGCAGCTGTCATAATTAGTGTTATTATGACAATAGCATTGACTGCCTGTGGAACAGATGGTAAAAATGATACCATTACTATAGCATATGCCCCTAATGAATCAACAGAGCAGAGTGCTGATGCAAGAAATGGTCTTGTAGCTGATTTAAAGGCTCAGCTTGGACTTGATGTGGAAGAAATTCAGGCTACTGACTACAACGCAATAATAGAAGCCTTGAGAACAGGTAAGGCTGATATTGCTTACATGGGACCTCTTGCAATTGCTCTTGGTAACGAAAGAGCCGGTGTAGAGCCAATAGCTATGAAGGCTGATAACGGTGATAAGTCAAAGGCAATTTATCATTCATTGCTCATAACGAACAGTAAAAACACAGATATTAATTCAATTGAGGATATTAAGGGAAGGACAATAGCCTTTGTAGATCCCGACTCAACATCAGGCAATCTTGTACCTACAGCCGAAATTATTAAAGCCTTTCCAAATGAAAATCTAACGTCTGACAGACTCCATACAAATGGTGATTTCTTTGAAGCGGCAAACTATTCGGGCAAGCATCAGGCCGGTTTACAGGCTGTTATTAAGGGGGACGTGGATGTAGTACCTATTTCTGACCAAATCCTTGCCTCAGAAATAAAAAATGGCAATGCAAATGAAGCTGATATAAAGGTAATCAATACATCAGGTGACATTCCTGCAGAGGGATTTGTTGCCGCCAAGGATATGGATACTGAATTAAAGCAGAAGCTCCAGGATTTCCTTATAAGCTATGACAATGCCGAATATTTTGATAAGGTTATAAAGAATGCTGATGCGCGTTTTGTTGAAGCGGGTATTGATGATTATAAGTCTATAATTGAGTTAAATAAAATTCTTAACAGCGGGGAATAAAAAATGGAATGTCTTTTGAAATTTAAAAATGTAGTTAAAAGCTATGGTTCCGATTCAATTGCTCTTGATAATGTTTCTCTTGAAATAAATGAAGGTGAGTTTGTATCTGTAATAGGACCATCCGGCTCAGGTAAGACGACATTTCTGCGTTCTATAAACAAGCTTATACCTGTAACAAAAGGGGAAATATATTTTAATGGCGAAAATATTTCTGATAAAAAAGGTAAGGCTCTAAGAATGTGCAGGAGAAAAATAGGAATGGTTTTTCAGAATTATAACCTTGTCTACAGACTTTCTGTTATACAGAATGTTCTTCACGGCAGACTGGGTTATATGTCAGGATTAAAGGGGATACTTGGGCGTTACAGTGAAGAGGACAAGAAAATGGCTGTTGATATTTTAGGTGAGCTGGGACTTCAGGAATATATATACAACAGAGCAGCAGACCTTTCAGGGGGGCAGAAGCAGAGGGTAGGTATTGCCAGGGCAATTATGCAGAATCCACGGCTTTTACTCTGCGATGAGCCGATAGCTTCTCTTGATCCGTCAAGTGCCAAGGTTATAATGGATAGGCTTTATCAGATGACAAAAAGAAGAAATATTGCTTGTATTGTTAATTTGCATCAGGTTGATGTAGCTAAAAAATATTCTACAAGAATTATTGGTTTAAGCAAGGGGAACATCGTATTTGATGGCAAGCCGGAGGAACTTACTGACAGTATGATTGAAAAAATTTATGGAACTAGTCTTGACAACTTGATGCTTGGAGGGAACGAGGGTGCATAGCAGAATTGAAATCACAAATCGCAGGGAAAAGAAAATGTACCTTATATTTGGAGCGGCAATTATTCTGCTTTGGGCTGTAAGTACTTTTATTACAGACTTCAGTGTTACAGAGCTTTTGGTAAACTCAGGCGGCTTTTGGCAGTTTTTAGCGGAGGATTTTTTGCCTCCTAAGCTTCCAAAGGGCAATGAACTTATAAATATAGCCCAAAGTGTGGCAACTACTATTGCAATGGCCGTATCAGCAACTACTGTAGCCGGAATATTTGCGTTTTTAGTGTCACTTTTCGGCAGCGAATATATATCTCCTTTTCCTGCTTTTGCAAAGGCTGTGAGGGGCCTTGCCACATTTATGAGGAATATTCCTGCACTTGTATGGGCGTTTATATTGTTTTCTTCACTTGGTATAGGAACGGGAGTAGGGTTTTCGGCACTGCTTATTACAAGTTTTGCATTTATGGTAAGAGCCTTTGTTGAAACAATGGACGAGGTATCAAAGGATTGCGTGGAAAGTCTTTTAATAGTGGGTGCAACATTTCCGCAGAGAGTAATAAATGGCATTCTGCCATCTTGTATTAATGGTTTTTTATCATGGTTTTTATACTGTTTTGAGGTTAATATAAGAGCATCAACTATTGTCGGTATGGTAGGCGGCGGAGGAATAGGTTTGGTACTGTTCTCCTATCTTAAGAGCTTTAAATATCATACTGCCTTTGGAATAATTTTAATTATTGCAGCTATAGTAATAATTGTAGACCTCTTTACCAATAAACTGAGAAAGGAGATGTATAAATGATTTCTGATGAGTTATCTGCGGCAATGCCCAAAAGCATTGCGGTATCAGAGCTTTTAAAATATGATAAAAAGGGTAAAATATCAATTATCTGCAAAGACAAAAACAGCTCCCTGTTATATTTTTTTACAGGCGTTGTGGTTTGTACAGTGATTAGCTTTCTCTTTATGGATATTGATTGGATTAAACTTATATCAAGGGTGCCGTCTATAGGTGATGTATTTTTTAAACTTATGCATTTTGATTTTACCAAAACGGACTTGATTGGCCGGGCATTTGCTGAAACTGTGTCAATAGCACTTCTTTCAACGATTTATAGTATGATTTTAGGTCTTGTTTTCGGTATGATAGCTGCGGAAAATATATTTAGGATACATATTCTTTCCGTGATTGTAAAGTCCTTCTTTACTTTTTTGAGAGCTGTGCCGACACCTGTATGGGTACTGCTTATGCTTGTTTGTATGGGCTTTGGACCCTCGGCTGGTATTGCCGGTTTATGTGTTCATACAACCGCATTTTTTACTAAATCCTTTGCTCAAAGTTTTGAGGATATTCCGGATGAAACAATTGAGGCGCTTGAGGTTACAGGAGCCGATAAAATTACTGTTTTTACGAATGCAGTGCTTCCTGCTGCTCTTTCACAGCTTATAGCATGGATAGGAGTGAGGTTTGAGATTAACTTCTCTGAGTGTGCTATACTTGGTATGGTTGGCGCAGGGGGTATAGGCTTTGTAATTTCAAGTAATATTCAGGCCTATGAGTATGGAGCAGCAGGTGCAGCGATTATTTGTGTATTCCTGTTTGCTTTTGCTATAGAAAGATTGTTTGTAAGAATAAAGGGTGCAATAAAATGATGATTGCTTAAGTCGATTTACAGAGTGATGTACTATTGCAAGCCGACTATTAACGCTTATAAGAAGTAATGGCAACGGTGTTTATAATGATACTTTCCAAGGTTATGCTCAAAGAACATATTACAAAAAAGCGTATTATGGGGAATGCATTGATTATACGGGGAATTATTTGTTTTACATTGCTGTAAGTACATGAAAGAAATATGTTTTATTCATAATGTGTATGGTTTTATATAAAATATAAGCATTTGACATATAAATAAAATTTGCGTAAAATATAAGTGCAGCGGGAGAGTTTTATAAATTTCTAATCCACGGCACTTATATTTTTTTTCAAGAAGAAAGGATAGATATTAATAATGATATTTAACGAAAATTATAAATTATTAAATGGTGTGGAAATTCCTAAATTAGGGTTAGGGACATGGTTTATTGATAATGACAGGGCTGAGCAGTCTGTTATTGATGCAATAAATATAGGCTATCGTCATATTGATACAGCACAGGCATATGAAAATGAAGCAGGAGTTGGTGCAGGTATAAGAAACTGTGGTATTCCAAGAGAGGAAATTTTTGTAACAACAAAAGTTGCGGCAGAAGAAAAAACGTATAATGATGCGGTAAATTCCATTGATAAATCTCTCTTAAAAATGGGACTTGATTATATTGATATGATGATTATACACAGTCCTCAGCCATGGAATGAATGGAGAGGCAACAAGCGTTACTTTGAAGAAAACAAGGAAGTATGGAGAGCTTTGGAAGATGCTTATAAAGCAGGCAAATTAAAGGCAATAGGTGTTTCAAACTTTTTAATTGATGATTTGGAAAATATTATGTCTGACTGTACAATAAAACCTATGGTAAATCAGATATTATCCCATATTGGGAATACTCCTATTGAATTAATTGAGTTTTGCAAAAAAAGTGGAATACTGACAGAAGCCTACTCGCCTATAGCTCATGGAGAGGCATTAAAAAAAGATGTTATCGTAAATATGGCGGATAAATATAATGTATCGGCAGCTCAGTTATGTATAAAATATGTAATCGAGTTGGGGATGGCTGCCTTGCCTAAAACATCGAATCCTGTACATATGAAGGACAATGCAAAGCTGGATTTTAGTATTTCGGACATGGATATGGAAGATCTAAAGAAACTCAGTATTATAAAGGATTACGGAGAATACAGTCATTTTCCGGTATTCAGCGGTAAGTAATTTTTATTTTTATATAAATTAAATTGTAAAGGGGATAAAAAAATGAAATATCAGAGTTTAGAGCAATTTGAGAAAGTAAATGTGTTTGGAAAGGGTGAACCAAATAAGGCTTATGCACAATATTTTATTGGCAATTCCTTTTTAAATCCGCTGACTGAGCAGGGAGCAGGCGTACATCTGTCAAATGTAACTTTTGAGCCGGGATGCCGTAATAATTGGCATATTCATAAAGCTAAAAATGGCGGAGGACAGCTGTTAATATGTACAGCAGGGGAAGGCTGGTATCAGGAAGAGGGAAAGTCTGCCGTAAGTCTTGAGCCGGGAACTGTTATTGTAATTCCTGCCAATGTAAAGCACTGGCATGGAGCAAAGGCTGATTCATGGTTTTCTCATATTGCAATGGAAATTTCAGGTGAGGAATGTTCCAATGAATGGCTTGAACCTGTTACTGATGAAGAATATAATAAATTGAAATAATGATAAGCTCAATGATTGCCCTTGTGTATTTTGAACTGATCTCCAATCGTTAGATTTTTTTGGTCTGACTTTTGGGGGTCAGTTCAAAAGCAGGGTTATTTTTTTGTACAATTTGAATTTTGATTCATATAAAAGGTATTTTGTGCATAAATGATGTATTTTCATTTTGTTTATGCTAATATAATCATATAATGCGGTAGTATACTATTGGGGCATATTTATTTTAAAGGAGAATGGTAAATATAATAATACCAATTAAATAAAAGGATTACAGTAATTATTACTGCTTTATGGTTTTTATCCTGAAAATAAAATAATAATACTTTATTATAATAAGTAATGAAATAGTGATTCTTCCCGGAAGATTATGCATCATAAAAAAGGCGACAAGTAAAAGTACCGTTACGGGAATAAGAATACAAAGCTTTGTTTTTATTGTCATACTTCTGTTTTTTTCAAAGCTTTCAAGATTATTTTTATAAAGTTTAGTGGACTTAAACCGGTTGTTAAATTTGCTGCTTCCCTTGGCAAAGCATACTGATGCGACAAGCAAAAAGGGTGTTGTAGGCAGTATTGGAAGTACTGCGCCTGCTGCTCCTATTGCAATGCATATAAACCCAAGTGCTATAAATATGTATTTCAAAAAATTACCTCCCTTAGTCTTTGCAAATTTTACCGTTTTTTTATATGATAAGTTTTATCGGCAATACTTAATGTTGAATGTCTGTGAGAAACAAGTATAATTGTTTTTTTATCTTTTGATTCATAAAGAGATTTTAAAATTATACCTTCATTCAGGCTGTCAAGATTGCTTGTGGGTTCGTCAAGCAGCATAATTGGTGCATTTGATAAAAATGCCCTTGCAAGTCCTATTCTTTGTTTTTCTCCCCCTGACAATCTTCCTCCAAGCTCCCCTATATTGGTATCATAGCCTAAAGGAAGCTCTGTAATAAAATCGTGTATTGAAGCCTGTTTTGCCGAAAAAATTACTTCTTCTTCCGTAGCATTAAGTTTTGCTATTCTTATGTTATTTCCTATGGTATCATTAAACAAATGGGTTTCCTGGGTACAATAGCTTTCGTTTTGTCTTAATGAATGGGTATTTATATTTTTTATTTCCTCTCCCGAAAGCAGTATTTTACCGCTGTCTTTATCCCAAAATCGCATTATAAGCTTTAAAAGTGTTGATTTTCCGCAGCCGCTTTCCCCTAAAATACCTGTTATTTTACCTTTTTCAATATTTAGTGAAATTCCCTTTAATATCTGTTTTTTATCATAGGCAAATTTAACATTATTACATACAACATTTTCGGCAATAATATTTTTGCCATTGATAACCTCTTCCGTTTCAGGCTTTTCTTCTAAAATATTAAGTACTCTTTCTCCGCTTGCAAGGGTCTGTGCAAGATTATTTGAAAGGCTGCTTAAGGCTATTACGCTGCCATAGGAGCTCATAAGGGTTATGGCTGCAATAAGAGCATTACTGAAAGAAATAATATTATTTGAATACATATAAAAGGCTGTTAATATCATTACAATATTAAATAATGTTATTGCCGTTTCTGTTCGGTTTCTTGTTTTAATTTCCCTGTCTTTCAGTTTGTTTTGCAGTTCTGCAAGACTTTCTGTTTTTTGTGAAATATTGTTTTTTGTATTTTCGACTGCGTCATATTGTATAAGCTCTCCCATACCTCTCAGACCGTCAAGAAATAAATTGTTAAGCTCTCCCGAACTGTTTCTGTAGTCAAGCCCGGGCTGTTTAACTGCCTTTCCGTTTGCCGAAGGAAGAATTATGCCTATTGTGATATAAGCAATAGCGGCTATTATACCGAGGATGGGAGATATGGATGAAATAAATATTACAAAAGCAAGTGATGTTATAAAGCCTATTGCAGCGGGAGATATTGTGTGAGCATAGAAAACCTCCAAAAGCTCTATATCACTTGTTATAAGGGCAATAAGGTTGCCCTTGTCATTTCCTTCAAGCTTTGCAGGGCATAAATTCCTTAAAGCTCCGAATACCTTGCTCCTTATTATTGCAAGAAGTTTAAATGCAATATAGTGGTTTGATGCCTGTTCACCGTAGTGGAGAACCCCTCTTAATACTGCGGATACTGTCATTAATATAAAAATATTTTTAAGAGTAAGGGGTATATCTGCTCCTATAATTTTAGCTATTCCCAAGGCACCTAAAACGGGAATTGATGAGGCACATAAAAATCCCAGAACACCTAAAACAACAGCAATAGCTATAATTAAAAGCATGGGTTTTACAAGGCCTGCAAGCTGTGTCATAATTTTAATATTGCTTTTTTTACTTTTCATTTTCCGTGCCTCCCTTTACAAAATTTTCAATGTACATTTGTTTATTGAAAAGGTCTGAATAAATACCCTTTAATTCCAAAAGCTCATTGTGTTTTCCCTCTTCAGCAATAAAACCGTTTTCAAAGACAAAAATTTTATCTGAACCTATAACATTTGCAAGTCTGTGAGAAATCAGAAAAACCAGCTTGTTTTTTGAAAGCTCAATGACGGTTTTTATTATTATATTTTCACTTTCCACATCAATGTTTGAGGTTGCTTCGTCAAAAATGTATATTGGTGTATCGTGAAGCAGTGCTCTTGCAAGGGCAAGTCTTTGTTTTTGTCCCCCTGAAAGGTTGGATCCCTGTTCGGCAATGGCATAATTCAATGGAAATTCTTCGAGATTTACGGTTTTAAGAGCATTAAGCAGTTCTTTTTTTTCTGCATTTTTATTACCCATTTTAAGGTTGCTTTCTATGGTTCCTTTAAATATATAGCTGTTATGATTTATCAGGGTTATTGTATTCATTAATGCCTTTTCGGAATATCGGCTTAACTCCTTATTTCCTATAAATATATTACCCTTATAATTTTTCAGCTTGCCGGTTAAAAGCGCTGCTGTTGTTGACTTTCCGCAGCCGCTTTTTCCCACAAGGGAATATAATCCCTGATTTTCTGTTTTTAAGCTTATATGTCTTAAAACGTTTTGATTTTGGTCATAGGAAAAAGTAATATTGTCCATAAATATGTTATAATCAGGAAAAGTGTTTAAATTTCCTTTTTCAGGTGCTTTTGTATCAAGTATTTTAAATATTTTATCTGCTGCCGCAGTACCATTCATGGCAATATGAAAAAAGGAACCAAGCTGACGCATAGGTATAAAAAATTCGGCAGAAAGTAAAATAATAATAATACCCTCTAAAAATGCAGCCTTGCCATTATTCATACATAAAAGCATTGCTATAATTCCCGCAGCGGCTCCTCCGTAGGCTACTATATCCATAACAGATATTGAGTTAAGCTGCATAATAAGAACACGCATAGTTGCCTTTCTGAAATTTTCAGCTTTAATATTCATCTCTTTATGCTTATATTCATCGGCTTCATAAATTTTCAGGGTTGTAAGTCCCTGTATATTTTCAAGAAAGCTGTCACCCAGCTCTGTATATTCATTCCAGTATTTTGACAATAATTTTTTTGCCAATTTTTGTACTGCTATGATGGATAGGGGAATAAGCGGTACGCATATCAAAAGTATAACAGCAGCCTGTATATTTAGAAATGAAATTACAACAAAAAGTGTAACAGGTGCTATTACGGCATAAAAAAGCTGAGGCAGATATGCACCAAAATAGCTTTCAAGTTGGTCTATTCCCTCAACACTAACCTGCACGGCTTCTGCCGTTGACACCAACTGATTATATGACTGTCCTATTTCTGAAAGGTGAGAAAAAAGGTCTTGTCTGAGTATTGACTTTGCTTTTTGGGATAATAAAGCCGCTGTTTTAATATGTCTTTTGTTAAAACAGGCTCTTAAAATAATGGAAATTAATATTATAATAACCATAGTGAAAATTGTTTTTAAATCTGCAGACTTTTTTATGTAACATTGATTTATAAATAAGCAAATGGTTATTGTGGATACCATGTTGCAAACAAGGCATAGCCACTGAAAAAATACAATCTTTGATATGCTCCCGGCAATATTGGGAACAAGAGATAACAGACGTTTATTAATCATAAAAAATAAGCCCTCCTAAATGATTTTTTGCACACAAAAAAAATAACAAATCATTTAAGACGGGCAGTCGATTAATTTGATAGAAGAATAAAATATTTTTTTAAAATTATATATGACCGGCTCTTTTTTGTCAATTATTTTTATGAAATTTATAAAAAAATTAAAAATTTCATTGACATTATTAAAAAACTCATTTATTTTAATTATAATAAGGTTAGCAATGGCAAACTGAGCTAAGGAGGATAAAAAATGGAAATTACTAAGTCACAGTTAAGCTATATAATAGCTATAAAACAACTGATAGGCGGTGAAGTATCACAAAAATATATATGTGAATATCTGGGTGTAAAGAAGCCTACCGCAAGTATAGCACTCCGAACCCTTGAGGATAACGGCTATATAAAAAAACAGGAAAAGGCAGGTATAAACGAATATTCCCTGACAGAGAAATCCTATAAAATCATTGACAATACAGAAAAAGAAAAATTTGAGTTTATGTCTTTGTTTAATGATTATCTTGGGATTGATATTGGTATGTGTGATGAAGAATATAAACGAATTTGCGGTAATTTAAGTGTTGAATTTGTTAATAAGCTGTCTGATATACGCAAGGGAGGATACTCTAAAAACATAAGGGATTCAAGGGTTGAGAATAGATTTAACGGAATAGCCGTGGGTACATATGAAATTCCTTTTCGTGTGGTAAGCTGTGATGAAGATATGCCCTCAATGGGGGATAAAGGCTTTGTTCACCCTGCCATATTGGTTGTTGAAAATGAAGGGCAAAATATTATATTGGAGTCAAGACAGATTTATTATAAGTCTAAAAATGACCAGATGCTTAAAGGAAAGCTTAGTGAGCTTTATTATTCCGACAGTAATATGAAGTGGATATTGTCTGAGGAAACAGAAGAAAACAGGTGGGTAATACCTGTTGAAAAGATAATGTGTCAAAATGATAATTTTGGCAGAATATCTCTTGGTATAGTAAAAATAAAGGTTAAAGCAACAACAAAAAAGATGCCTGAATCTGTGGCGAAAATTACCTTTAATTTTAAAATGATTAAAAAAATCTGAAAAAAAGATTAAAAAAACACTTGACAATTATAAAAAATTGGGATATATTAAATCAAGGGTTAGCTTTGGCTAACAGAGGCTTTTATTTTACCTGATTAAGACGGGCAGAAATATTGTCAGCTTTATTAATATTTATATGTTTTAACCAAGGAATGGCTTTAACAGTCGTTCCTTGATTTGTAAAGAGGACGATTTGAAAATGGTTAGTTCAAGCTAACTGATAAATAACAGGTAAATGAATTAAGCCGATTATTTTTTTTAAAATGTGGTTAGCTATAGCTAACTAAAAATCAAAAAGGAGGAAAAACAATAATGAAGTACAAAAAGGTTTTATCGGCAGTACTTGCAAGCGTAATGGTTGTATCATCATTATCATTTAATGCTGTTGCCGATACTGCGGCTTTATTTGGTACGGTAGGAGACGGTTCATCTGTTGATGAAGCTGTATCAGGCAGTGCGATTGAAGCTGCGGAAGAAACTACGGACGAAGTAACTTCTGATGATGAGGCTGAAGGCAGCATTATTTCTGAAGCTATTGATAGTATAGTTAGTCTTTTTTCTGCTGATGCAACAGCTACGGCAGAGGCAACAAAGGTAGCTGTTTCTTTAAGTGTTGGCTACGGAAATGGTACTGCTCAAATAGTGTCAGGTCTTTATAATGACGACAGCAGCTTTGAATCAGGATATGTAAAAGAGGGTGAAACAGTTGAGGTTGCAGTAAAATCTGAGGAAGGCTGGGAGCTTGATAATATAAGCTATTTCAATGTTTCATTTGGTTCTAATGCTCTTGAACTGACAGCGGTTGAGGGAAAGGAAAATACATATAGCTTTACTGTTCCAAGTGATTATTATGCTTCTGCCGGACTTTATATGTTTGTCAAGTTCAAGCCTATACTTGCAGAGGGTGAGTATGAAATATATATGAATAATGACGGAACAAGTTTGGCAAGCTATGAGGTTGACAAGCTTGGAGCAAAAGAGGGAGAAACTGTTACAATAACAACCTCTCATTCTAAGTCTAATATTTATACTGTTCCTACGGTTAAGGATGAGGCAGGTAATGAAATTGAGGTAACAAGACAGTCAATTAAGGTGGGTACAGCACCTACTGAAGCTGTTTATACATTTGTTATGCCTGCATCTATGGCTACTGTTTACAAGAAAACATCATCTAACTGCGATTATACCTTAAAAACAGTACCTGAGGAATTTGCTTCTTATGTATCGCTCAAGAATAACAACAATACAGTAAGTATGGCATCAGCTGTTACATTAAATGCAACAAATGAAATTGACGGCAAATATTACAATATTGATGTTAAGGCAAGGGGTACTTTAGGAAGTGAAAATGAGGCAACAGGTGAATTTAAATCTGCAAGCGACGGTTTAATTACCTATACCTGGAAGCTGGAGGCGGTAGAAGCGGAGGCTGTCGTTACTTTTACTGAAACAACTCCTTACACTATTACAAATAGTGTAGATGTTGAAGGTGCGGCGATAACATTAAACCGTGGAACTAAGGCTGCTGAGGGTGATAAGGTAACAATAACCCTGAAGCCTGAAACAAAAAACGGATATTATTATGACACAAGCATACTGCCTGAGGTTAAGTGCAGCAATGGCGGCAATGCAGAAATTACCATTGAATCAAGCAGTGAAAAAACTGCAACCTTCAGCTTTATTATGCCTGCGGATAATGTTGCCGTAAGCCTTGACAGTCAGGCTGTTAAGCAGAGGAGCTTAAGAACCGTTACGGTAGCGGAGGGAAATGAAAGCTATATTTCTGCTGATGTAAGTGAAGCAAGAGAAGGAAATACCGTAAATTTAACCGTTGACAATACAAGCGGTGATATTCAGTTTATAAAGGTTCAGTATGAGAACGAAGTTCCGATATATTATGCTCCTACAACAAAGAAGTTTACAATGAAGGATGCAAATGTGGAGATTTCCGTACTGACTATTACAGATTCATGGTTTGCTGACGGAAATTGTGACGCTGACCTTTATAATTCCGGTTCAAATAATTGGAATATTTCAGACGCTGCCGATTTTGCGGCTTTTGGCAAAAAGATGAGTGAAAATTCATCATTCTTTTCAGGCGGAACAATCAATATTACAAAGGATATTGATATGTCAGGTCATGAATGGATGCCCGTTAATATAAGCAGCTTAAGTGATGCTGTTACAATAAACGGTAACGGTAAGTCAATTACAGGTCTTGACATTGCAGGCTATAATAGTCAATATTACGGCTTGTTTGGTAAAGTTGACTGCAGCGGTAATGGTGATTTATATATAAATGATATTAGCATTAGTGGTGATTTGACAGTTCATTTAAGGACAAGTGTACAGTCACAAGTTGGAACAATAGCGGGCTATATGTATACTAATGCTTTTGAGCTTGATAACTGCAATCTGAAATTTAATGTAAATTTAGACGGTTATGTTGGCTCAAGTTTATCTATAGGTGACATTATAGGAAGTAATCCTTCATTTAATACTGTAATTACAAATTCTAGTGTAGAAAATAATATTATTGTAGAAAATTGTTCACCTAGTGACATTGAATACAAGGGCTTAGATGGTACTAATTATAATACAAGCTCTAATAAAAGAATAATTAAGAATAATATTAACAATTCAAGCTTTAAAATAGGTGATAATGTTACAAAGACAAATTCAAGCGGAGATGTTGTTCTTTGTGGTATTTCTACCTATTTAAATACTGCAAGCATAGCAAACAACTATTTTGGAGGAAGTATAACTTCTTCAATAGATGCGGAAATTTATGGTATTGCAAATACAATAAGCGGAGATTTAACAGATGTAAATTATACTTATGTAACTCCTGCGGTACCTGAGGAAAGCGAAAATGAGGATTATCTTTGTACTGTTGATGAAAACCATAAGGTTGGCAGAGTAAAGCTTGTTACACTTCTGAACGAATGGGTAAACGACGATACTTCTGCAGTATCTTATTCAGCATGGACAACTGATGCTGAAAGCGGAAAGCCTGTGCATAAGGCAGCAGAACAATCTGCAGAAAGCTATAATATTACAACAGATATAACAGGCAGTGAGCTTGGCGAGGTAGTTGTTAATGATAAAGCAACGGCAGGCAATAAGGTAACAGTGTATGTTACGCCTAAAAATCTTTGTGTTGTTGCCGGCTTTAAGGTAGTGCTTGCATCTGATGAAACTCAGAGTGTTTCAGCTAAGAAAAACGAAGACGGTACATATTCATTCTATATGCCGGGTGAAGATGTTAAGGTAATGGTTGCTTTTGCTGAGGATGCAAACAGCATTGTGCTTAACAAAACAGGCGAGGGCGAGGTTGTAATTAAACCTAGCGTAAGCTCAGCATCAGACAAGGCAACATCAGGAGAAACCATAACGGTAACGGTAACCCCCGACAGTTCAAAGTATTTTGCTTACGGCACTTTTGGCGTAAAGGATGCCGATGGTAATAATATTGAGGCTACAGAGGAAGAAACAGGTAAGTACACCTTTATTATGCCTAAGGGAGATATAACAATAAATGTTGACTTTAAGGATGTAAGCAGTCAGTTTAACGCTGACGGTACATTAAAGGACGGTAAATACAGTCTGCCTGTGGCATTTATGAAGTCAAGTGATCATAATACGGCTTCAATGGCTTCAAGCTGTATTGTAAGCGGTACTATTGAGGTTAAGGACGGTGCTTCTTATGTGACTGTTGACTTACAGCCCGTAACAATGATGGGACTTACGGCGGCAGCTAAAAACTGGAATATAAGCCAAACAAATTCAGTAAACGGTGAAAAGGCGGCGGCTGATTATCATTTAAACGACAGCGGCGAAGTTGACCAAATTACATTTGCTCTGCCTATGGATGAAAAGGGAGGAGCATACAGCTGGGGCGGTGTTTATGCCAACATTGATGTAGATGTTTTAGGCGGTATGAATGTTGACGGCTGGATTGCCATGGACTTTGTAAATGCCGTACCTATGGAATCCGCCGTAAAATTCGGTTCAGATCAGATTGAGCTTTCAGCGGGTGAGTACAACTTACCTGTAAAGATGATGAAGTCAACAGATATTACTTCTGAATCAATGGCAGGCAGCTGTATAAAGGACGGTAAGCTTCTTGTAAATGATGACGGAACCGCAACAATAACAATAGGTCTTCAGCCTGTTTCAATCGGTACTGTAAGTGACTGGGCAAAAACATGGAATATTTATCAGGGTAATTCCACCGCAAGCGAAATGAAGCCTGCAATAGAGGAATTAAATACTGACGGCAATGTTTGTGCAATTACATTTACTTTACCTGATAATTCTTTTGACGGTGTATATGCAAATATGTTTATATCAGCAATGAATTCGTCACAGGATGCATATCTTGCCTTTGACTATGCCAATGCAACACCTGTATCCAAGGCTTATCTATTTGGTTCGGAAAATAAGGCTTTAACAGCAGGCACTTACAGCCTTGATGTAAAGATGATGAAGTCAACGGATATTACTTCTGAATCAATGGCAGGCTCTTGTATTAAGAGCGGTACATTAACAGTTGCTGAGGACGGCAAGGCTGTAGTAACAATTGACTTGCAGCCTGTAACTGTTGGAACAATAAGTGACTGGGCAGAGCAGTGGAAGATTTACAATGATAATTCTCCAAGCGGTGAAACAACCGATGCAGAAGTCCATACAAACAGTGAGGGAAAGGTTGACAAAATCAGCTTTGAACTTAATGACAACAGTGTTGACGGTGTTTATGTAAATATGTTTATATCAGCAATGAATTCATCACAGGATGCATATCTTGCCTTTGATTATTCAAGCTGCGGAGAAAGCACTACAAATACATATACAGGTACGGCTCATGTTGACCAGTTTGGCGAGTATGATGTAAATGTTACTGTTACGGTAACAGACGGTGTTATTACCGGTATCACTGTTGAGGGTACAAACTTTGGCGGAACTCACGCAGATTATAATAAGACTAAGCTTCAGGCGGCTATTGACGGCTTAAAGGAAGCATTTAACGGAAAATCTGCTGATGATGCAGAGGGTATTGATGGTGTTGAGGCTGTGACAGGCGCAACATATTCAAGCAATGCCATTAAGTCAGCTATTTTAAATGCTCTTTCTCTTGCTGTTGAGGATGAGGTAATCAATATTCCTGCAGAGAAGCTTGCCCAGGGCGAGTATACCGTTGATATAGCATTCTATACAGATAATGTGGAACACAGCCTTATTGAAAATGACAAGGCTAAGGCTGGAATTAAGGTTGATGCTGACGGTAATTTGACATTGACTACAGATGTTATTAACGGTACTGTTAAGGAACCTCTTTATGTACTTAATTTCAATGGCTATTATGAAAATAATGATACATCAAAGACTCTTAAAACAGATGCAGAGGTTACAATGGGTACAGTTGATTACAGCGATGATGTATTTGAAAAGGGTACTCCTGTTGTAACCAAGGTAACTTTCCCGTTAGAGGGTGAATATGCAAAGATTTATAATACCAATGCAAGTATTTATGTACCTGCAATGAAAAATCTTACGGGAACTGTTTCAGGCGTAGAGTTTGACAGAGGTATATTTAATACTGATTGCTTTGCAAAGATTTACTGGGACAGTATTGAAAAGGTTTCAGAGGCGACAGCTGTTGAAGACGGAAGCTATACTGCCGATATATCAATATTAAAGATAGATTTCGATGACGCATCTTCTGCGGCAAGAAGTTTTGAAACAACGGATGTTCCGATTACAGTAAAGGACGGAAAAGCATATGTAAGACTTTCTTATACTTCATCAATGATTGAAAAGATTGAACAGCTTAAGGACGGTTCTTATGTTGAATTAACAAAAACTTCTGCTGATGACTGCAATTATGTTGAGGCGGAGCTTAATAGTGTTGAGGATATTGCAACAATTCAGTTTACAATTAATACGGGTACTGCTTACGGTACTATGGTAAATCAGGCAAGAGTTAAAATTAATACGGATACTTTAAAAGAGGCTGTTAACACTCCTGTTTATGAGTATGGTTCAGCTAAAACCGTATTAAAGCAGGGCACATATACAATTCCTGTATCACTTATGAATGCAGGCAATATTACAACTCCTTCTATGGCAGGAAGCTGTGTGAAGGGTGCAGAGATTACTGTGAATGAGGACGGCAGTGCTCTTATCAAGGTTGATTTACAGCCTGTATCAGTTGGAACGATAAGTGACTGGGCTAAGCAGTGGAATGTATATCAGTCAAATGCTGTATCAGGTGATGTTAAGCCTGCTATTGAAGAAATGGATACTGACGGTAATGTGGTAAGCATTATGTTCACACTTCCTGACAACAGCTTTGACGGCGTATATGTAAATATGTTTGTTCCTGCAATGAATTATTCTCCTGATGCTTATTTGGCACTTGATTTTGCAAATGCAAAGGCTAAGGATGAAGAGGAAACAGAAAGCTCAACAGAAACAACAACAGAAAATTCTACGGAAACAACAACAGAATCTACAACAGAGAGCACTACTGAATCAGCTGCCGAAACACCTGCAAAGGCTGTTAAGTACAGTGTACCTGTTTATATGGTTCAGGCAGCAAATCCTTCTTTAGAGTCTATGGGTAATGGTGCCCTTGACGGAAATGCCGTTGTTACCGTAACGGAGGGCAGGTCTGTTGTGGATTTGAACTTTAAGGCTTATACATTAAGCGGTCTTTACGGTCATTTGTTAAAGCTTTGGTCATATCCTGAAACTGATTCCATGAATTACAGCTGGTGGAATGATGCAGAGTATGAAATACCTGCCGAAGATGTTGAAACATATACAGATTATGGCTTAAATTATACTCAGGGTGATACAACCAAGTCAGAGTTTGTAAAAACTTTCAGAATTACAAGGTCTGCTGAAAAGGAGAACAGCATTTATATAAGAATAAGTGTTGATGCAATGGCAGGATTTGATCAGGCTGCAAGACTTGATTTTGACTGGGACAATGCTCAGGTAATAGAGGAAGTTGAAATTTCAACAGAAAGTACAACTGAGTATGTTACAGAGTCTGCAACCGAAACATCAACTGAAACATCAACTGAAAGCTCAACAGAAACTGCAACAAGCTCTAATGGCGGAAGCAGTTCTGATGATAATCAGCTTGAGGACGGTAAGTATTGGATGAATATTGCCCTTTGGAATGCTAATATTGATCAGGCATCTATGGGAGATTCAGCTTTTGAGAATAACAGAAAGGCTCTTGTTACAATAAACGGAAGGACTGCAAAAATTGAAATTGCAACAAATCCTGTAGCTGTAAGCGGTTACACATCAGCACTTCAGGACATAAGAAGTGACAGCGTAAGTATTAATGCCGACAGCAGAGAAAGCTTTACAACAAATACAAGGTATGATGGTCAGGAACATACATTTGATTATATTACCAAGTTCAGCTTTGATTTAGACGATCTTAATGCTGAGTACATTCCTGTGGAAATAAACGTACCTTATACGCCTATGGACGGTATTTCAGCTAATGACGGAGGTTATATCGCTGCAAGGCTTAAGCTTGACTGGAGCAGTCTTGAAAAGGCAGATTCAGGCGAAACATTAAATCCTGATTCTTCTTCTGCATCAGGTACATCAAGCTCAGGCGGCGGCGGTTCCGTAAACTCCAGCAATAAGGATACAGGTATTAAGATTGAAGCAGAAGAGCTGGTTTTCCCTGACAATACAACCTTTACAACAAAGGCTGTTACATCAGGTACTGAATATGATGCAGCAAAGAAGCTTGTTGGTGATAATTTCAGATTATTCAGTATCAGTGCGGAAAATGACGGTGAGGCTGTCACACCAAACGGTGTTGCTGACATTTACTTCCCTGTTGAAGACGTGGACGGCGAAAATATTGCCATTTACAGAATTGTAGAGGGTGATAAGAATACTGAGGCAGGAAAGACAGAGCTTGAGTATAAGCTTTCTGATGACGGAAAGTATTATGTTGTTACAGTTAAGGAATTTGGTTTATTTGCTGTTGTAAATACTGATTACAGTAATGTTGATGCTGTAAGTACAATGAAGCCTGTAACAGAAAATAATGAGTCAAATGAAATTGCTTTTAAGGATATTGAAAATCACTGGGCAGAGGATTATATTTTAAGGGCTGTTGAAAAGGGCTTGTTTACAGGTGTTGAAAATGACAGGTTTGCTCCTGATATGGATACTACAAGAGCTATGTTTGTTACCGTACTGGGCAGACTTAACGGTGTATCAGAAAATAAGGACGGTGACATTGCCTTTGGGGATGTAAATAAGGAGGATTATTTCTATCCGTTTGTTGTTTGGGCGTACGAAAATAATATTGCAGAGGGAGTCGGTGATGACAGGTTTGCTCCTTATATGAGTATTACAAGAGAACAGATGGCTCGTATTCTTTATGAATTTGCCAAGAATAATGGCATTGAATTTAAAAAGATTGCAGTAACCCGGTTTACGGATGCTGAAAATATAAGCAGCTGGGCCGAAGAAAGTGTTAATGCCCTGTCTGCAGCAGGAATTATAAACGGCAGAACAGACGGTACATTTGACCCTAAGGGTAATGCCACAAGAGCTGAAATTGCTGCAATGCTTATAAACTTTATTGATGAATATATGGCATAAAAGAAAGTATTATATTAATTTCCTCTTATACAATTTATAAATGGGAAGGCTTTTTTCAGAGCCTTCCCAAATTCTGTTAAATATGAAAGGATAAATTTTATGAAAATATTAAGTAAATTAATTTTATCTATGCTTATTTTAAGTATTCTAATGTCTGTGTGTTCTATTAATGCCTTTGCTGTCCAAAACGGAACATACACTATGGATACAATTACTTATTATATTAATCCGGATACAGGTACAACTGATGACGGAGGTACGGCTAATACAGAGCTTGGAGAGGGTATGTGCAGAAGTGCTGTCTATGAGAAGGCAGTTGTGGAGCAGACTGATGAAGGTACTGTAATCACAATGCGTATGCTTTTATACAGCAATTTGTCAAACATCAGAATTGCGGTACAGGACAGTCCCAAGGGCGAGTATTCTGATGTAAAATATAGTATTATTAAGGAAAGTTCCTCAAATGACAGTGCGGATATTAAATTTAATGCACCTTCTGCCGACAGTCTTATTCGGGTTAAAATGTATGTTGCACCTATGGGAAGAGATGTTTGCTTTTATTGGCAGTGCGATACTTCCACTGCTGCCGTATCAGAGGATAACCTTGAACAGACAGAAAAAGAGGTTAATGAAAAAGCTGCAGGTGATAAATTTACCGATATAAAAGGACACTGGGCAGAAAGTGAAATTAAGCAGGTTGTTGAAATGGGACTTTTCAGCGGTACAACAGAAATTACCTTTGAACCCGATACATCTATGACAAGAGGTATGTTTGTTACGGTTCTCGGCAGAATGAGCGGTGAGGAAATTTCCGGAACAAGTACATTCAGCGATGTTGACAGCAATAAATATTACTCTCCTTATATTGCTTGGGCTAACAGAAACGGTATTGTTAATGGTATAAGTGATACTGCTTTTAATCCCGATGCTCCCGTTACCTGTGAGCAGGCGGCAATTATTCTTGTTAAGTATGGGGAATATAAGGGTGTTGCTTTTGAAACAAAAAGTATTTCTCCCAGTACAACAGGTGTAAGCAGCTGGGCAATGGAAAATGTTGTTGCGGCAGGAAAGGCAGGCATTATTACAAAACAAAATACAAACGGATATGATTATACTTCATCTGCAACAAGAGCTGATGTTGCTTCAATGATAAGTAATTATATGAAATACTATGGAAATTAAGGAGGAGAGAATTTGAAAAAATACAAATTATTGTCTGTCCTTATATTGTCATTAGGTATTTTAAGCGGCTGTGCCTCATCTGCAAAAAATGCTCCCCAAGACTTGGAGATTACTACAGAAACAGCAGCGGAGGAAAGTGTTACTGAGGTTAATACAGAGGCTGCGGCTTCTGACACAACCGTATCTGCTTTGGAAACTGCAACAAAGACAGCAGAGGCAGAATTAACAGTTAATTCTGATATAAAGGCAAAGGCAGATTCGGGAACAAAGCAGCCTGTAAGTCATACTGCTCAAACTGCATCAAAGCCTATGGAAACTACTGCTCCCGAGGGTACAAGAATTGTAGCTACCTCAGGAGCCGTATGTGATATTATGGACAGGCTTGGACTTAGTCTTGCAGGTGTTCCCGAAACTACGGTATCTGCAATTGCTTCAAGATATAACGGTGTAACAACGGTGGGTTCTCCCATGTCGCCTGATATGGAAATTATAAAGAGCTTAAACCCTACCGATGTAATAGGTCCCGATTCTCTTGAAAACGATTTAAAGATAAAGTATGACAATATTGGTGTAAATTCTACGTTTTTAAATTTAAGAAGCGTAAAGGGCTTATATGACAGTGTAAAGATTATTGGTGACAAATACGGTAAATCTGCAGAGGCTGATGCAATAGTTAAGGAATATAATGAATTTATGGCAAGCTACAGCAGTAAGCACAGCGGTCAGAAGCCAAAGGTGCTTGTACTTATGGGCCTGCCGGGCAGCTATCTTGTTGCCACACAAAATTCTTATGCAGGCTCTCTTGTTGAGCTTGCAGGCGGAGAAAATATTTTCCACGATGATTCAAAGGACTTTCTTACAGTTAATACCGAGGAAATTCTTGCACGTGATCCCGATGTTATTATAAGAACTGCTCACGGACTTCCAAAGGAAGCCCTTGAAATGTTTGAAAAGGAATTTAATGAAAATGATATTTGGAAGCATTTTAGGGCTGTTCAGAACGGTAAGGTTTATGATGTTGACTATATGCTTTTTGGTATGAGTGCAACATTTGATTATCCCCGGGCTCTTGCAGATTTAGAGCCTATGCTTTATGGTGATTGATATGAAGGGTAAAAAAATACTTAGCTTTGTAATAATTACTTTGCTGCTTTTGGGTTTATTTGCGGTGTCCGTAAATTCGGGCAGTGTAAAGGTAAGCTACACTCAGCTTTTAAGAGGTCTTTTTATAGAATATGATGACAGCGTTGCCATAATATATGATTTGAGATTTCCAAGAATTATTATTGCCATGCTTTCAGGGGGCGCTCTTGCAGTAAGCGGTGTGCTCTTTCAGGCTGTTCTCAAAAATCCCCTTGCAGATCCGGGCATAATTGGAATATCTTCCGGTGCAAGCTTTGTAAGTGCTGTTATTGTTGCTTATTTTCCTGCATTATTTTTATTTACACCGGTATTTTCTTTTTTGGGAGGTATGGCAGCCTGTTTGATTGTATACGGTCTTTCTTATAAGAACGGCTTTTCGCCTCTCAGAATTATTCTTGTGGGTGTTGCCGTAAATGCCGTGTTTACGGGTCTTTCAAGTGCATTTAATTCTATGGGCGGTCAGAGCTATGAAAGTGCATCAGAGCTGTTAAATGCTAATATTTCAATGAAAACCTGGGAGGATGTAAGACTTCTTGCCGTATATGTGGTTATTGGTCTTATATTTGCTTTTGTTATAGCGGGCAGGTGTAATCTGCTTTCACTGGAGGATAAGACAGTCAGAAGTCTTGGCGTAAATGTAACATTGTTAAGGGCTGTTGTTTCTGTTGCGGCAGTTTTGCTTGCATCCATTACAACGGCGGTAGCGGGAGCAATAAGCTTTGTAGGACTTATTGTTCCTCATATGGGAAGGCTTCTTGTGGGAAGTGAGCATAAGCTGCTTATACCCTTTTCGGCTTTGCTTGGTGCCTTTGTAATGCTTCTTGCCGATACGGCAGGCAGATTAATAGTATATCCCTATGAAATATCACCCGCAGTCATAATGTCCATTGTTGGCGGTCCGTTCTTTATTATTCTCTTAAAAAGGAGTGATAAGACCTATGGAAATTAAAAATATTGAATTTGCTTACGGCAGACAAAAGGTTCTTAACGACATATCCTTTAAGCTGAGAGATGGGAAAATAACTACTGTTATAGGAGCTAACGGCTGTGGAAAATCAACGCTTTTTAATATAATGACAAAAAATTTAAAGCCTCAAAGGGGTAAGGTCCTGTTAAATGGAGAGGATATACAAAATCTGTCACTAAAAAGCTTTGCAAGGCAGGTTGCCATAGTTCATCAGTACAATACCGCCCCCTGTGATTTAACCGTTGAAAAGCTTGTGAGCTATGGAAGAATAGCACATGGCGGTTTTAACAGAAATTATGAAGAAGATCAGAAATATATTAAATTTGCCATGGATATAACAGGTGTTTGTGAATTTTCAAAAAAGCAGATTTCTGCCCTTTCGGGAGGACAGAAGCAGAGAGTGTGGATAGCTGTTGCTCTTGCACAAAATACTAAAATATTGCTTTTGGATGAGCCTACCACATATCTTGATATAAGATACCAAATTGAAATATTAAGACTTATTAAAAAGCTTAATACTGAATATAAAATGACGGTTGTTATGGTTCTGCATGACATAAATCAGTCTATTGCCTACAGTGATTATATCCTTGCCATGAAGGAGGGTAAAATATTATCGGAGGGGGCTCCTGATGAGGTTATTAATGAGAAGCTTATAAAGGAAGTATATGGAATAGAATTGAAGGTTGAAAATACAGAAAAGGGCAAATTTGTCATGACAATATAATTGTAAATAGTTTATACTATATTCCGGTAAGGGAAAGTATGTTAAAGGGAGAGTTGTCCGCAATATAAAAATTCAGTTTTAGCAATTGATATATTTGAATCAATGTTTCAATAATTTACCATATAGGGAAAGAATTATGCATTGCCCCTTATTTAAAATATATGTTATATTTTAAATAGAAATTAAATAATTAAAGCTTAACATTTATCACCGGATAAATGTATTGAAAGTGCTTAAATATATTCCGTAGGTCTTTGAAGGAATATATTTGGGCACTTTTTTTGGTTATAAATTAAATTGATTTAATGCTTTAAAAATTTTTAAGAAAGAAGAGGGGTAATGTAATGAGAAACCTGGGATTAAGAAAAGAATTTACGAAATATGTATCATTAAATATTTTTGGAATGATTGGTTCATCGGCAAATATTCTTGCAGATACTTATTTTGTTGCAAACAGACTTGGTTCAGACGGGCTTGCATCATTAAATATCGCTATTGCAGTATTTGGACTTATTAACGGATTAGGACTGATGCTTGGAATAGGCGGAGCTACCCGCTATTCCATTTGTAATGCCGAAAAGAAAAAATATGAAGCTGACAGCACCTTTACTCTTACTCTTTTATCAGCGGTAATAACAGGTATACTGTTATCTTTAGCAGGTTTATTTTTTTCTAAGGGATTAGCACAGCTTTTGGGTGCTGACTATGAAATTCTGACAATGTGTTCGTCATATTTAAAAATTGTTTTGATGTTTTCTCCATTTTTTATTTTCAATCATATTTTAGCGGCATTTGTCAGAAATGACGGAAATCCTAAATTGGCAATGTATGCTATGTTATTTGGAAGTCTGTCAAATATAGTATTGGATTATATGTTTATGTATTTGTTTGAGCTTGGAATTACGGGAGCTGCACTTTCTACGGGTTTGGCAGGAGTTATTGGTATAGTAATTTCATCTTTTCATATTCTTACAAAGAAAAACAAGTTTAGCCTTGTATATATTAAAATTCAGTTAAAAAATATAATTGATATTTTAAGTCTGGGAATTTCTGCCTTTATAAATGAATTTTCTACAGGAATTGTATTGATAGTTTTTAATTTACTGATTTTAGAATGTGCAGGTAATACAGGTGTAGCAGCCTTTGGAATTATTGCTAACCTGGCTCTCGTTATGCATGCAGTATTTATGGGTATTTCAAACGGAAGTCAGCCGCTTATCAGTAAATCCTATGGTCAGCAAAAATATAATGATATAAAGATTATTTATAATAATGCACGTTTACTGTCAATTTTGCTTGGTGTTTTTGCCGTGTTTATTGCAATATTATTTTCGGAAGAATTGGTTTCTGTTTTTAACAGTGAGCAAAATATTGAATTGCAGATAATAGCCGAAAACGGACTCAGATTGTATTTTATAGGTTTTTTATTTGCGGGAGTGAATATTTTTACGTCATCTCTGCTTTGTTCAATAGAACAGACGGCAGTTTCCTTCAAAATGTCCTTTTTCAGAGGCTTTATCGGAATTGTAGCTATAGTATGTATTTTTGCATATCTTTTTGGTATAACCGGAATATGGATTGCATTTCCTGCAGCTGAGCTTATAACTGTTTTTATGAGTATAAAGTATAAAAGAAAGGCCGGTGTGCTGCAAAGCAATACGGCGGTTGAGCGGTTTTCTGTTTAACCGCCTTTTAATATAACTATAATTGAATTGTTGTAATATCACCGGATTTTTGGTTTTAACCTTTGGGAAGTGAATTTAATTCAATGTTTAAATTCGCATAATATTTTACATTTGAAAGTTACAAGTGAACTTGCATTTTCTGCAGATAAGTTATATAATCATAATAAAGAAATTTTACGAACAGTTGGAGGCAGGTATATGAAAATGCAGCAGATGCTTAGTCTTGTAAGACGAGCTGTACAGGACTACAATATGATAGAAGATGGCGACAAAATAGCTGTAGGAATATCGGGAGGCAAGGACAGCCTTTCAATGCTTGCTGTTTTAAAGGCATTGCAGAGATTTTATCCTAAGCATTTTGAACTTGAGGCTATTACTGTTAATGTTGGTTTTGAGGGTATGGACTTTTCTCCTATTCAGAAATATTGTGATGAAATAGGCGTTAATTATCATATTGTAAATACGGATATTGCCGAAATCGTTTTTAAAGAGAGAGAAGAAAAAAATCCCTGTGCCCTATGTGCTAAAATGAGAAAGGGTGCATTAAATACCAAGGTTGATGAGCTTGGATGTAATAAAATTGCTCTAGGTCATAACAAAGATGATGTTATAGAGACATTTTTAATGGCTTTATTATATGAAGGAAGAATTCATTGCTTCAGCCCGTATACATTTTTAAGCAGAAGGAAAATTGCCTCCATAAGACCATTAATATATGTTCCTGAAAAGGATGTAATAGGATTTGCAAAAAGGGAAAATCTGCCTGTTGTTAAAAACAAATGTCCTGCAGACGGCAAGACTGCAAGAGAGGATATTAAAAATATGATTAAAGAATTTGCACTGAAATATGACCATTTTGAGGACAGAACATTTAATGCAATTAAAAGGTCATATTTAGAGGGCTGGAAGGTTGATGATTAATGGCTGCATATCATGAAGAAGTAAAAAACAAATTAACCCTGAAGCTGAGGGAAATATTAAGGGAACTGCCTGATTTTTGCAGAGAATTTTTTCTTGCTCTTGCAAACAGCAGAGAAATAAGGACAAGGGTTGCCTATGGATATGACCTTAAAATTTTTTTCAATTTTTTGGTTGAAGAATGTCCTAAGTTTATGGGAAAAAGGGTTAAAGAGCTTACTATTAAGGATTTGGCAAATGTTACTGCTGCTGATCTTAATGAGTTTATGAGTTATACGGAATACTATATAAATTCTGAGGGCGAGGAAAAATCAAACCGTGAAAACGGAAAATCCAGAAAGCTTGCAGCAGTAAGAAGTCTTTTCAAATATTTTTACAGAATGGAAAAAATATCTGCAAACCCTGCTGAACTTGTAATAACACCTAAAATTCATGAAAAAGAAATTGTAAGACTTGAGCCTAATGAAACTGCTGAATTGTTGGATATAATTGAAAAGGGTGAGAAGCTGACTGAGGGTGAAAAAAAGTATTTTGAAAAAAACGGTAAAAGAGATTTGGCTATAGTAACCCTTCTTTTGGGTACGGGAATGAGAGTTTCGGAGTGTGTGGGCATTGATATAAATGATATTGATTTTGATGTAAACGGTGTTAAAATTACCCGTAAGGGCGGTAATGAAATGGTAGTTTACTTTGGTGATGAGGTGGAAAGAGCCTTAAGGGATTATTTAGAGGAAAGAAAAAATAAGGAGCCTAAGCAGGGACATGAAAAAGCCCTGTTTCTTTCAATACAAAATAAGAGAATAGGTGTGCGTTCCGTTGAAAAGCTGGTTAAAAAATACGCTCAGAAGGTAACTGTCCTTAAAAAAATCTCACCTCACAAACTGAGAAGTACATATGGCACAACACTTTACAATGAAACTGGAGATATATATCTTGTGGCTGATGTCCTTGGGCACAAGGATGTAAATACCACAAGAAAGCATTATGCTCAGATGCAGGACGATAATAGAAGAAGAGCTGCAAAGGCAGTAAAGCTCAGAGATTAATGGTGATAGTATGGAATATACAAATAAGGCCTTGACACTTATTGAAAATGAAAAGTGGTATGAGGCACAGACTGTATTGCAGGAGGCTGTTGAAAAGAATCCTTGCTGTGAAAGTTATAATAATTTAGGCGTATTTTATATTGATAATGGAATACAATACAAAAATGAGGAATCTAAGGAGGCACGAGAGCTTGGCTATAAGTATTTGAAAATGGCTGAGCATTGTGACTTAAACTACAAAAATTTAATTGCTCTTGCAGAATACAATTATCATTACGGCCATGGGGATGATGCATGCAGGCTTTATAAAAAGGCATCGGAGCTTGATAAAAATTATCTTGTTTACAATAATCTTGCCTGTGGCTGTTATAAGCTTGGAGGATATATTAAGGCTGTAATGTATTTTGACAAGGCTTTAAAAATTGCCGATAAAAACATTGATGATATAAAAATATCCTATTGTTATGCTCTTTTAAAGTGTAAAGAAGATTACAGTAAAATTTTAAGTACTGTAAATGATGAAAACCAAACTGTGCTTGACAGATTTGTGCTGTATTATTTTAATGATGAAATAGATGAGGCTTATAAGCTGGCAGGCAGAGTTATTGAAGAATGGGAGTTTAATTTGCCGGTTCTTGCCATGCTCTATGAGTGCATTGAAAAAAATAATGTTGCGGATTTAAAAAGGTTTGACAGTGAAATTATTAAGCTTGTAATAAATAAGGAAAAAAGACGTGAAATAATAAAGGAATATAACTATTTGCCCGTAATGCTTTGGCAGTGTAAGTATATCGGGTGTAAAAAGCATTAAATTATAGTTTAATTGACAAAATGCAGTTTTGCGGTCAGCCTCGGAGGAAGTGAATTCTATCAAACAACTTTGCTCCGCAAAGCAAGCCTCTTATTCTTTGGGGCTGCAAACCTGCGGATTTTGGTCTGCGACGCAAAAACCCTCAGTCACTTCGTGACAGCTCCCTTAAAAGGGAGCCAAGCAGGTGTACTTTTTAGTACAATTATTGTGAAAAGTACAGTTTCCCGGCGCCCCTTCAGGGGAGCTGGCCGGCTCTTTGAGCCGGACTGAGGGGTTATGGCAAATGCTGGCATTTGCGTCTAAAACTAAATTAACTCACCCTATAAACATTAATTTATAAAAGAAGAGAGGTCAATTATATGTATAAAATATTAACTATAGCAGGAAGCGACTGCAGCGGCGGTGCAGGTATTCAGGCGGATATTAAGACAATAACAGCCCATGGTATGTATGCAATGTCAGCTATTACATCACTGACGGCTCAAAATACAACAGGAGTTTATGGTGTTTTTGACTCAACACCGGAGTTTCTTGCCAATCAGCTTGACTGTATATTTACCGATATTAAGCCTGATGCTGTTAAAATCGGTATGGTGTCCGATAAGACTCTTATTAAAACAATAGCTGAGAAGTTAAAAAAATATAAGGCAGAAAACATTGTGCTTGATCCTGTTATGGTATCCACAAGCGGCAGCAAGCTGTTAAGAGAGGATGCCATTGAGGTGCTTGTAAATGAACTGATGCCCCTTTCAATACTTATTACACCTAATCTTGATGAAGCTTCGGTTTTGCTTGGCAGAAAAATTAAAACTGTTGATGAAATGAGAATAGCAGCTAAGGAGCTTGGGGAAAAATATAACTGTGGTGTTCTTGTTAAAGGCGGTCATTTAGACGAAAAGGCTACGGATGTGTTATTTGATAAAATTGAATTTTATGAGTTTACGTCTGAAAGAATAAATACGGGAAATACTCATGGAACAGGCTGTACATTAAGCTCTGCCATTGCCTGCAATATTGCTGAAGGGCACAGTCTTGAGGAAAGTGTTAAAAATGCTAAAGAGTATTTAACCGGAGCTTTAAAGTATGGTCTTGACCTGGGTAAAGGTTCCGGACCCGTAAATCATTGTTATTTGATTGGGAAATAGATGCTGTCTTTAATAGGTATAATTTAAATTGATTAGTATGTATGACAGCTGTTTTAATGTGGTTAGTATTATAACGGCTGTCAGAATAATTAATGACAAGGGCAAAATGTTTAAAGAATAATTTTAAAGGGGGCAATATTATGTGTACAGCAGTAACTTATAAAACAAATGATTTTTATTTTGGAAGAACATTGGATTATGATTTTTCATATGGTGATGAGGTTACAATAACACCTCGTAATTATCCCTTCAAATTTCTTAATATGGGTACTGTTAAGAATCATTATGCTGTAATTGGTATGTCATATGTTGTGAAAGATTATCCGCTTTATTATGATGCAGTAAATGAAAAAGGACTTGGAATGGCAGGATTGAATTTTGTGGGAAATGCAGATTACAAGGAATTTGCAGAGGGCAGAGATAATGTGTCACCCTTTGAATTTATTCCGTGGATATTAAGTCAGTGTTCAACAGTAAAGGAAGCCAAAGTGCTGCTGAAGAAAATTAACCTTATAAATATCCCCTTCAGCAAGGATTTACCTTTGGCGCAGCTTCATTGGATAATTGCTGACAGCAATGAAGCTGTAACAGTGGAATCAGTGAAAGACGGAATCAGGATTTATAATAACCCTATAGGTGTCTTGACAAATAATCCTCCATTTAATGAGCAGATGTTTCAGTTAAATAATTATATGCATTTGTCCTCAAAGGATCCGGTTAATCATTTTTCTGATAAGCTGTCATTACAGGTATACAGCCGTGGTATGGGTGCCTTGGGACTACCGGGAGATTTGTCATCACAATCCCGCTTTGTAAGAGCTGCTTTTACAAAAATGAACTCAGTTTCCGGTAATTCGGAAGGAGAAAGTGTCAATCAGTTTTTTCACATATTGGGTGCAGTTGAGCAGCAGAGGGGATGTTGTGACGTGGGTGACGGAAAGTTTGAAGTTACAATTTATTCCTCATGCTGTAATGGAGATAAGGGCATTTATTACTATAAAACTTATGATAATCACAGGATTACGGCAGTTAATATGCACAGGGAAAATCTTGAGGGAGTAAGCCTGGTAAGATATCCTCTTATTTATGGAGAAGATATTAAAATGCAAAATTAGTAAATATCTGAATTATGATAGAAAAATAATGGAAATATAATTTATGGAAGTGAAATATGGAAGTCATTTTTAAAATTAAAAACTTTACTGATGATTGCAATAGTATTATAGACTTGCTTTATGAAGAAGAAAACGGAAGAATACAAAAATACATTGCAGATTTTTTTGATTTAGATATTAGTTTTTTGTATAAAGCCGGAAAAGAGGAAGGACGAAAAATCATTTTATGTAAATTAAAAAATGAATATCTTAATATGGAGCAAACAATAAATAATAAGCTATGCAATATTACTCGCAAATGGAATGAAGTTTCCAAAGATATTTTTAATATATTGGAAAATATTTTTAAATATCGGTTGGATCAGAATAGAAAAATAATTGGAGAATTTACAATTAATGCTGTTTGCCCCAGATATTTAGACTCATGGAAATTTGATATTAATTTTCGCAAAAATGACGAGGAAATTATTTTAGCTTGTATTCATGAAATTATACATTTTATTTGGTTTGAAAAGTGGTCTGACGTATTTCCTTATTACGGCAAATATGAATATAACGCACCTTATTTGCCGTGGTTGTTTTCTGAAATAGCTGTTGATGCTCTTTTAAAGGAAACCGATTTGTACAAGTATTGTATTACTGATAAACCGGCCTATAAGCATTTTTATAACATTTATATTAATGATAAAAATATGATGGAATATTTCAGAGAATTATTTAGACAAGGCAGTATTGAAGATTTTATGATTAATGGGATAAAATTTATTCAGGAAAATAAAAATATTATCCAAAGTTAAATTTTTTATTTGAAAATGTTTTTAGTTATTTTAGTTAATAGAATAAATGGCATACATTGTGAAAATGGGTGATTAATATGAAAAAAATACTTGTAATACTTACGGGGGGCACAATAGGAAGCAGGTCTGAAAACGGTACTGTTAATGTAAGCTCTGAAGCTGCGTACAATATTATTAATCTTTATTATGAGAAATACGGCAGAAATACTGAATTTGATGCAATTCAGCCTGTAAATATATTAAGTGAAAACATCACTGCTGATATATGGCTTGATTTATGCAATAGCCTTGACAATGTTAATTGCAGTGAGTACAGCGGAATAATTATTTGTCATGGATCAGATACACTGACGTATACTTCTAATTTGATTGGTATGCTTTATAATAAGCTTCCTTTACCAATTGTGTTAGCAGCATCTAATTATGAGCTTGATAATGAAAAGAGCAATGGAATAATTAATTTCGGAAATGCAGTTTGTCTTATTAAGAGCGGTGTAAGAGGTGTGTTTGTTGCTTACGGCAATGATAAGGATGACAATGATATTTATATTGCTACAAGAATTATGGAGGCTGACCCTTATCTTGACAGATACAGAAGTTTTGACGGCAAGCCTTGGGGCAGAATTGTGAATGGCAGGCTTGTTGTGAATATGTTACCGGGAGTTGATGAATTAAATTCATTTAAACCTGTGGAAATAAAAAGGCCTGAGAATTTTAAAAATAAGGTTATGCTTATAAGACCTTATCCTGATATGGATTATAGTAATATTAAGCTTGACGGAGTAAGTGCGGTGGTTCATTATATGTATCATTCTGCAACAGTATGTGTGGCAGGTGAGAATACTTCCGCAATAAATTTTGCCAAAAGGTGTAAGGAATTGGGAATTAAATTTTATGCTGCTTCTTTCAAGGATAGGAATATTGAAAGAGCTTATATGTCAAGCAGGGAATTTCTAAATGAAAATGTTATACCTCTTTTTAATATTTCTGCTGAGGCTGCTTATGTCAAGGTGCTTATATCCCAAAACAGTGTGAATTTTGATGTTTGTAAAACCATATATTTTGAAAGTTTGTAATGATATGAAAGACCTGAATTTAAAATTTGGGTCTTTTAATATTATCAGAACTTTGTTATGACTGCATATTGTAATGCAAAATTTTGCTTTGCTTCACAGATCTAAATAGAAAACATACCATTTTTCATAAAAATAAGTTGTATATATTAAATTTTTTTTTTAAGTAGTAAAAAACTGTTTATTTTACATAAAAAATGGTGTATAATAAAAATAATGTAAAATAATATGGAGAGGTGTGCCATGAGTATTGTTAAGGCTTTTTTTAGAAATATATATTGTATGCTGTTTAAAGATAACAGATTAATGTGGTCGCTGGCGGTAAATGATTTTAAAACAAAATTTGCAGGTTCATATTTTGGCATAATATGGGCATTTGTACAACCTATATGCACAATACTTGTGTTTTGGTTTGTATTTCAGCTTGGATTTAAAAGCCAGGACGTGGGAAATGTCCCCTTTGTTTTATGGTTAATGACGGGATTAATTCCCTGGTTCTTTTTTTCTGAGGCTTGGAATACGGCAACCAATGCTTTTATAGAGTATAGCTATTTAGTTAAAAAGGTTGTTTTTAAAATTAATATTTTACCTGTAATTAAAATTATTTCTGCTTTGTTTGTGCATTTGTTTTTTATTTTATTTATGCTTGTTGTTTATGCCTGCTATGGTGTAAAGTTTGATTTGTATGTTTTACAGGTTTTGTATTATGGTGTTTGTATGATAACACTTGTTACCGTGCTTAGCTTTATTACAGCTCCTTTAGTGGTGTTTTTTAAGGATTTGACACAGATAATGAATATTGTTTTGCAGTTTGCCATGTGGCTTACTCCAATTATGTGGAATATAGATACTATTGAAATATCTAATATTACAAAGATTTTGTTTAAGCTAAATCCAATGTATTATATTGTCCAAGGTTATAGGGACAGCCTTATATATAAAAATATTTTCTTATTTAATATTAAGCAGACAATATATTTTTGGCTATTAGTTATAATACTTGCATTTGCCGGAGGTCATATTTATAAAAAATTAAAGCCTCATTTTGCAGATGTTTTATAAAGGAGTTTTTTTATGAGTAATATTTCGGTTAGGGTTGATAATCTTACTAAGGTTTACAGATTATATGAAAAGCCTATTGACAGATTAAAGGAATCACTGAGTCTTACTAAGAAGTGCTATCATAGAGAGCATTATGCTTTAAAAAATGTATCCTTTGAAATTAAAAAGGGTGAAACCGTAGGTATTATTGGTGTAAATGGTGCCGGTAAGTCTACCATACTTAAAATAATAACAGGTGTGTTAAGTCCTACAAAGGGCAGTGTTATGGTAAATGGTAAAATATCCGCCCTATTGGAACTGGGTGCAGGCTTTAATCCTGAATATACGGGTATGGAAAATATATATCTTAACGGTACTATGATGGGATTTACCAGAGAAGAAATTGATGCAAGGGTGGATTCAATTCTTGAATTTGCCGATATTGGGGATTTCATTAAGCAGCCTGTAAAAACTTATTCAAGTGGTATGTTTGTAAGGCTTGCTTTTGCTGTTGCAATTAATATTGAGCCTGAAATATTAATTGTTGATGAAGCGTTAAGTGTTGGCGATGTTTTTTTTCAGGCTAAGTGTTATAAGAAGTTTGATGAATTTAAAAAAAAGGGGAAAACCATTCTTTTGGTTAGTCACAGTTTAAGCAGTATTTCAAAATATTGTGATAAGGTCATATTATTAAATAAAGGGGAAAAGCTTGCAGAGGGTGATGCTCCTGAAATGATAGACCTTTACAAAAAACTTCTTGTAAATCAGTATGATGAAGAGGCAGAAAGTGACAGTGTTGAAGATATAATGAATATTGGAACTGAAATTAATGATAGCGAGCTTTGTAAAGGTAAACTGACACTTAATCCTGTAATAAACAGTTACGGAAACGGTATGGCAGAAATTTATGATTTTGCTATATTTGACGACAGAGGGAAGATTGTAAATCAAATTACAAAAGGCTCTGTTTTTAAAATAATGATGAAAGTAAAATTTAATCAGGCTGTCAGTGATCCTATTTTTGCTTTTACAATAGTTAATTTACAGGGGACAGATGTTACAGGAACTAATACTATGATTGAAAATATCAATTTTGAAAGTCCAAAAGCTAATGAGGTTAGAGAAATTACATTTACACAAAGGATGGATATACAAGGCGGAGAATATCTTTTAAGTCTTGGTTGTACCGGATATATGGATGGAGATTTTACGGTATACCACAGATTGTATGAGATATGTAATATCAATGTAATTTCTGATAAGGATACAGTTGGCTTTTATGATATGAATTCCCGGATAAGCGTAGAATGATAATTAAAATATATAATAAGGGTATATAGGTATCCTTATTTTTGTGTAAAAGGCATTATTTTAGCGTAATAATGATGTATAATAAAATGTTGTGATATGTTTTATCGGTACAATTTATGAGGTGTGGCAATGATTGAGAAAATAAATAATGTATCCCTTAACCTGGATTATTACAAGGGTGTGGACTATTACTGTGACGGCAGTATTGAAGATGAAATTCTTGAAATTGTTAAAACAAATAATGAAGATGATTTTGATAAAATAATAGAAGAAAAAAATTCGTGGGAAATTATGTATCACTTGTCAAAGCAAAGAGAGAATATTATAAGTTGGTTTGATTTTAATGATACAATGACGGTTCTTGAGATAGGTTCAGGCTGCGGTGCTATTACAGGTGTTTTGGCTCAAAATAGCAAAAAAGTGACCTGTATTGAACTTTCTAAAAAAAGAAGCACTATAAATGGATGGAAGAATGGAAAATTTAATAATATTGAAATTATAGTAGGTAATTTTCAGGATATAGAACCTAATATTAATGAGAAATATGATGTTGTAACATTAATAGGAGTTCTTGAATATGCAGAAAGCTATATTAAGTCAGATACACCATATGTGGAATTTTTAAAGATAATAAGCAATCACCTAAAGAAAAATGGTTCCCTTTTAATTGCGATTGAAAATAAGTTAGGAATGAAATACTGGGCAGGATGTAAGGAGGACCATGTAAGTAAATATTATGAATCCATAGAGGGTTATACAAATTCAAAAGGTGTTAAGACTTTTGGTAAACCTGAACTTGAAAATTTATTTAAAAGAGCAGGTTTTAGTAATTATAAATTTTACTATCCATATCCTGATTATAAATTTACTGAAACCATTTTTACAGACAAACATCTTCCAAAGGTAGGGGAACTTGGAAATAATTTAAGAAATTTTGATAACAACAGAATTATCACCTTTGATGAGGGAAAAGCTTTTGATACAATTATAGGAAACGGTTTGTTTCCCTATTACTCAAATTCATTTTTAGTTGAGCTAAAGAGATAGGAGCCTGTTATGAAAGAAACCATATATGTTAAATTTTCTAATGAAAGAAATAAAAATTACAGAATAAAAACTGAAATTGTTATAGACAATGGAGTGAAATATGTAGAAAAGTCAGCTATTGACAGGGCTGCTGAAAAACATATTATAAATATGACAGAAAACTATAATAAACTTAAAAATTGCTATAACAGCAATATTTTACTTAATAAGAGCACTGTTTTTGGGAAAAAAGCAATATTTGAGTTTATAGAAGGAGATACTCTTGCAAAATGTCTTGACAGGCTTATTTCTGAAAATAAGTCAGATAATGCTATAGATAATATAATTAAATATTTTAATGCAGTTACTGATGTTAAGCCTATAGTAAAATTTAAAAAAACGGATAGTTTTGTTAAGGTGTTTGGAGATGTTGACTTTGACAGGGAATATGACGCATGTCCTTTGAGTAACATTGATATTGTTTTTGATAATGTAATACTTAATAATGGATATAATTTAATAGACTATGAATGGACATTTGACTTCCCTGTGCCTATTAAATTCTTAAAATACAGAGCTATATGTAACTATATATATATTAACAGTAAAAGAAATATAATTTTGGAAAAGGGTATATTTAATAAATTGGATATTGATGCTTATGAAGTTGAACTATTTAACAAAATGGAGGTTAATTTCCAAAATTATGTAACAAGAAATAGTTTTGTTACAAGAAAATTCTATAATAAACTTGATGTAAGCAATTATTTTGCTGTTGACTGGGTTCTAAAAAATGAGGTTAACGGAAATAAATATGCTGCTGAAATTTATATTGACAAGGGTGAAGGGATAAAGCCCTTTGTAAAACTGAATAATGTAAATAAAGACAGCAGGGGTGAAATTGATATTGAGCTTCCCGGTAATACTATGCTTGTGAGAATTGATCCTGTTACAGATGTATGTATTATTGGGGATGTGGATATTAAGGCATATAGGAGGAATTTAGAGTATAGACCTGAATTTACAGTGAATGGCTATAAATATAGCGAAAACACATATGTTTTTAAAAATGAAGATACACAGTTTAATATTAATACAGATGATAATACTACAAGGATTAAAATGACATATGCTGTTGTAAGTACAGATTATTCGGTTATTAATGATATAATTAACGGAATTGAAACAGAACGTGTTGCAAAAACAAATCTGGAAAGAAATCTTAATGAACGTCAGTCTGTAATTGAAGGATTAAATGAAACTATAAGAAAATATGATAGTGAGCTTAAGACAAGCCTTGATGCACAAAGAAAGCAGGAGGTTGAAATTTCTGAAAAAAGTGGCGTTATAAATGAACAGAAAAGACAAATTGAATCCAAAACAGCAGAAATAAATTATATAGAGGGTATTCTTAAGAATAGAGAAAGACAGATTGAAGAAATCTATAATTCAACCTGTTGGAAAATTACGTCTCCTTTAAGATTTGCTGCAGGCGGAGCTAAAAAATTTCTTAGAAACAGTGCTCTTACTAAAAAGCCTTATGAATTTCTCTATTTTGTAAAAAAAGACGGTTTAAAAAATGCAGTAAATATGTACAAAAAACAGGATAGTGTTAAAAGTGAGGTGCCAAGTGGCAATCTGTATACTATAGATAAAAATGAAATTGTACCATTAAAAACTCTTGATAAGAAAATAGCTGTACATCTTCATTTGTATTATGTTGATCTTTTAGAGGAATTTTTTGTATATTTTAATAAAATTCCATATAATTTTGATTTATATGTTTCCTGCAAAAGCGGCAGTAATATTGTTGAAATAACAAAGAAGTTTAAAAAGCTTAAGTGTGTAAAAAAGGTTGACGTAAGGGAAACTATAAACAGAGGAAGAGATATAGCACCTTTGTATGTTCAGTTTGCTCCTGAAATTGAAAAATATGATTATTTTCTTCATGTTCATAGTAAAAAATCTCTTTTTACAGGTAAAGAGCAGTATGGTTGGAGGCAATTTAGTCTTGATTGTCTTCTTAAAGATGAGGATACTATCAGGAAAATTTTTGCACTTTTTGAATCAGATAAAAAAATTGGTCTTTTTTATCCGGAAACATTTGGAGAAATGCACCTTATTGCACAGGATTGGCTTGCAAATGCCTATAATGGCAGAAAACTTTTAAATGAAATGGGGATAGAATTTGATGATGGATTGTTTAATTATCCCGTAGGAAGCTTTTTTTGGGCAAAGATGGACGCTGTTAAATCTATATTTGACAGAAAGCTTAGATATGAGGATTTCCCTGAGGAGGCTGGGCAGACAGATGGTACTATTGCTCATGCTCTTGAAAGGGCAATTTCATTTGTAACAAGAAGCAGAGGATATGTTGAGGCAATACATGATATTAACAGTAAATATATATCTATTGGCAAAAGCTATAGGGTATATCAGGATTATTTCAATTTAGATTATGAGGCAGTTCAGTATCATTTAAGTCAGTTTGACTTAGTTAGCTTTGATATATTTGATACTCTTATTACAAGATGTGTTTATTCTCCGTATGATATATTTGAAATTATGAGGATTAAAATTAAAAATGAATTTTCCATAGACTGTGATTTTACGGCTTTAAGAAAAAAGGCAGAGGCTATTGCGTGGGAAGAGAAAAAGGAATTCACTTCTATTAATGATATTTACGGCAAGCTTCCTGATGTGATGGGTATATCTGCTGAAACCGCCCAAAGGATTAAAAATATGGAAGTTGACCTTGAGTTTAATTTATGTATTCCCAGAGAAGATATGCTTAAGATATTTAACCATATTAAATCTTGTGGTAAGAAGATTGTTCTTGTAAGTGATATGTATCTTACATCTGATATAATTGGCAGAATGTTAAATAAATGCGGTTTTGTGGACTATGATGATATATGGGTATCCTGTGAAAAGGGTAAGCGAAAGGACAATGATACAATATGGGAAGACTTCTTTAAGGTATATGGTCAGTTTAATACAATTCACGTTGGCGATAACCCACGTTCTGATATACAGATTGTAGGGGATAAATTGAAGCGAACATTTTTTGTTATAAATCCAAGAACTGCCTTTAAAATGAGTAAATATTACGATAAACTTAAGCCTTATATCAATGGTTCTGTTGCAGACAAATTAATGCTTGGTATGTTTATAAACGGTGGTATATATAATTCGCCTTTCTGTCAGGGCAGTGATGGGGAACCTGTTATAAAGGACTACGATAAAATGGGTTATAGTGCATTTGGTCCGTTGTTTTCAGCTTTTAGTCTTTGGCTTAATAAAGAAACTAAAGTTAATGATGTATTAATGTTCCTTGCAAGAGAGGGTTATATACTTGAGCAGGTTTATAAAAATGTGTTCAATTCAAATAAAAATTCTATGAGAAAATCCTGTTACTTTTTGGCGTCAAGGAGAGCTGTTTCTGTAGCGGCAATACGCAGTACAGAAGATATTAAAAGTGTTCTTTCGCAGTTCTATAGAGGTACCTTGGAAAATCTTCTATTGTCAAGACTTGGTGTTTCTCTTTTTAAAGGAATGGACGATAGAGAAATTTCAATGCCGGAAGATATAGCTTTTGTTATGGAAAGTCTGAGTCCTCACTTTGATAAGATTTTTGCAAAGGCTGAAACAGAAAGAAATAATTACATTGAATATATTAAATCTGTGGGAATTGACAATAATGGCGTTATTGTTGATGTAGGCTATTCGGGCACTATTCAATACTATATGGCAAAACTTATTCAAAACAACCAGAAGGGACTGTATTTGTGTACATGGGTGAACAAGAAGCCTGAAAAGCTAGGTTGTCCTTGTTATGCAATGTATCCTGTGCTAAAAGCTGAAGATGAGAAGAAACATATAATATTTAAAAATCAGCTTTTTCTTGAGGCTGTCTTAAAGGCGCCTTTCGGTCAGCTTATTTGTTTTGATAAGAGCAATGGAAAAATTCAGGCGATGTATAAATCTGACAATATTATCGGAAGTGAGTTAAATGAATTGCAAAATGGTATTTTAAAGTTTTCTCAAGATTTTGGTAATGGGGCAGGGGAGTTAATAAATGGTTTTGAAATTAATTCTGAACTTGCAGCTGCCCTTTTTGATATCTGTCTTGAAGGTGGCTGGATATCAGATAGAGTAGGAAACATTATGACTGTTCAGGATGATTATTGCAAAAACGGAAGTCATAGATTTAATGCCAAAACAAAAACATGGGAAGTTGTAAACCAATAAAATGCTGACTTTCAGCTTTTAAATTAGAGTTTTATATGAGGTGAAATATTAATGCAGCGTATTTTCAAACAAAGAAAATATATTATTTTGGCTATAGCAGTGATTTTAATTTTTTTGGGTGTTATAGGATTTAATATAGAAAAAAATCAGTATAAAAGTAAAGATTTAACTATTGACGAGATTTTATACAATGCTACCAGTATAAAGGAATTTGAAATAAGAGATGGAAGGTTTTTATCCATAAGTGAAGATCCTTGGATTGAGTACCCTTTGAATAGCGGCGAAAAAATAAATACAATTACTATTGATGTAAATTATCTTTCAGACAATTACTCTGGTTCTGAAGTTTTTGTTTTTCATAACGATGAAAGCTTTACAAGATACTTTGATACCTTAAAATTAGGTAAAAATGTTATATGGGTAAAAGATAAAGAAATATCTTCCTTAAGGTTTGACCTTTTGGTAGGTGAGAAGCAGGAGATAGGTATAAACGGAATTTCCTTTAATAACGGTGAAAGTTATGGTATATACTTAAAGGAAAAGATTAGAAGTTTTTACGGATATTTATATATTATACCGATTGTAATATGTTATTTTATAATCCCGGTTGCTATAATTTCAATTTTTATTCTCCTTGCCGTAAATAGAAAAAGCTTAAGAAGTAATAGAAAAAAAGCTTTGTTGTGGGGAGGGTTGTCAATAGGGTCAGTTGTTTTGCTTTATTTGATTTCCTTGATATTCAGTATAAAAATTCTTTATAAAGATAGAAATATGAGTTTTTCTGAACTTATAAAAGGAGCAAATGAGTTTGAAATAGATGAAAGTAATAATTTGATTACATCAACAGACTATGATTCATGGATATATGTGCCTTATAATGGAGGAAATGGCGTTAGAACAATAACAATAAATCTTCATAGTTGGCAGGGTTCGGAGGATGATGCTGACAGTGAGCTTTATATTTTTTATAATGCAGGAAGAGGAGAGTTTGAGGTTTTGGACTATCCCTTGAATGTAGGAGAAAATACAATTTATATTCCCGAACGTATAAGAAAAATAGAATCATTTAGATTTGATTTTACTTATTCAAGCGGTGTAAGTATAGGACTTGGAAATATAGAGTTTAACAGACCGGATGTGCTTAGAAATGCTGTCATTAATGAGATTTCAGGCTATATTTCTAAAGTATTTATATGGCTTGCTTTAATTATTCTTTCCGGAATAAGTTTGATTTTAGGAAGGAAAAAAAGCTTTTGTGTTAACTCTTTTATTGGTAAAATGGGGGATTTTATAGTAGCTTTTCTACTTTTTATATCTTTTATTCTTTGCTTTAGTGTGCCGATGGTAGCAATTATACCTGTTGTTTTAATTGGATTTTATTTAGGTAAATACAGCAGTATAGAAAAATATGACAAAAAATATGACAGTCTGTTAAGGGTTATATTAATACTTTCATCTTTATTAGCATACTTATTCATACCCAAATTAGGTATATTGCATTTATTAAATTCTGTAGAGGGTGGACAGGGTGTAAATCTGTTTATTTCCCTGCTTTGTGTATATGTTTTTGTAAACATTGGAGCAATTTTATATGGTGATAATGGAAAAAAAGAATGTAATTATAAAGTTGGAACAGGAAAAATTTTTTCTCTGCTTTGTGATGTGTTTATAGTATTTGTTATGACTGCTGCCTTAGAAGTTATGGTAAAGGTGTTCTTCCAGAATATTACTGTGGCAGGGGCTTTTGGGACTTTTATTAACTCCAAAACTATTTGGCTTAATTTAATGCTGTGGGGAGTTATATATTTTTTTGTAAGGAATTTACTTGGCAGAATTTTAGGAAGTATTGCTGCTTTTGCACTGTATATCTTTTTCTTTATAGGAAATTTGGTAAAGCTTAAATATCACGATACAATCTTTTTACCTATGGATTTTTTGCAAATAGGAGATTTCTTAGGCATTGTATTTAGGTATATACCTGAATTCCTGTTTTGGTTTATTATTTTTATAATTGTATTGATTATTCTGTTTTTAATTTTTAAATACAGAAAATATTTCGTTAAGTATAAACCTAATTTATATGTTTCAGCTGTTTGTTTGTATATGATAATATCTTTATCAAATCTGATTGATAAAAATGCTTTTATAGATATGGGATTTGATGTTAAGCAGACATGGCTTATTGCAAAGGATTGTATAAAAGAAGAGGGGGCTATAACGTATAGCTATATTAAGTTTAGGGAATTATTAAAAATTTTTCCTAAACCTGATGAGAACTACAATGAAGATTATATGGCTGATATGAAAAATGAATTTGATAATATCAATAGTGGAGAAATCTCAGATGTTAAGCCTAATGTTATACTTGTTATGGAAGAATCAATGTTTGATGTATGTACAGTGCCTGATGTGAATTTTTCTCATAAGTTGGATGAAAATATTCTTAAATATGAAAAGGCAAAGACAATATCTCCAAAATACGGCGGAGGAACAGCATCTGTTGAATTTGAGGCTCTTACAGGTTTTAGTAATTTCTTCTTTCTTGATAATATTGTGCCTTATGTCACATACTGGAATAATGAGAATGCTTATATACCTTGTATTGCTCATGAATTTGCAAATAATGGTTATGCTACAACAGCTATACACCCTAATGATGGTGGGTATTATAACAGAAATATAATATATAGTGCTATGGGTTTTGATAAATTTGTTGATAAAAATGATTTGGATTATTCACTGGAAAATGTTGCAGATGACGGATGGTTTAAAGATGTACCCCTTGCTGATGTTATAAAAGATGAAATGGAGAAAACGGATGAACCTCAGTTTATATTTACTGTGACAGTAGAAAATCATATGCTTTATGAGAGTAAGTATAATGAGACAGAAGTAAAATTAAGTTCTGATAAATTAAAAGGCAATGAGCTGCATCAGCTTGAACAGTATAGTCAAGGAGTATATAATGCCGATAAATTTATTGAAAAAATGATTGATATAGTTAATAATGCAGAAAGACCCACCATACTTTATATATGGGGTGACCATTTACCTGCTCTTACTGCTTTTAATACTTTAGGTTTTATAGATGATAAGTACAATAAATACTCAACACCTTTAGTTGCATATTCTAACTATAAAAATATAGAAATTGGACAGGAATATATTACACCTAATCAGCTTGCACCTCAGATATTAAGGGACGCTGAAATTAGCTATAGCTCCTATTTTGACTTTATTTATTCTTTAAGAGAAAAATATCCTGTTATCCAGAAAGAATTTGGTATTGACCCTAATGATGAACTTATTAAAAAATATCAAGAAGTTCAATATGATTTGCTTTTTGGTAAGAAATATTTATTGTCAGATAAATAAAAAAAGGTCGGTTCATTTTGAACCGGCTTTTTCTTTGTTTTCTTTATTTCTCTTTGATATTATTCCTCCGATTTTTCCGCTTTCCTTAGATGTAAGGGATTTCCAGCCTTGTTCCCTGACTTTATCAAGGAGTCCAAGCTCCTCAGCTATTTCATATTTCATAATATCTTCAGGCTTTAATACTTTCTTTTTCATCATTTAATCACCTCTTTTAAATATATAATTGCCTTTACAATAAAAAATTATTCTATGTGTTGACAAGCAGCTTAAATAGTGATATATTAAAAATAGCAAGAAGATAGAGGCGCATTTGACATAATTAGATATTTTGATGTTGCAGTAACAGATGAGAAATATTGAAAGGGGATAATGCCGAAGGAAATTTTTTACTGTAAAATTATTTCCTGGTTGTCAGTGTTAACAGCCTGATGACTGTCATTGGTAATTCCGATGGAGAACTAATGGAGAGCTATCTGTGTATGTTTCGGTATGACACAGATTGGCTTTTGTCAATCTTTTTTTGTTTTAAAAATTTAAAAAACTTATAAAATTTTTTGGAGGTCTAAAATGAAAACTTTTAACGTAGGTATTATTGGTGCTACCGGAATGGTAGGTCAGAGATTTGCATTACTTCTTGACAAGCATCCCTGGTTTAATGTAGTTGTTGCTGCAGCAAGTCCGCGTTCAGCAGGCAAGAAGTTAAAGGATGCTATTGGTTCAAGATGGGCCATGACAGAGCCTATGCCTGAAAAAATTGCTGAGTTAACTGTTATGGATGCCGCTGCTGATGTTGACAAGATTGCATCAATGGTCGATTTTGTTTTTTGTGCAGTAGATATGAAGAAGGATGAAATCAGAGCTTTAGAGGAAAGATATGCAAAGGCTGAGTGTCCTGTTGTAAGTAACAATTCAGCTCACAGAGGGACTCCTGATGTGCCTATGGTTGTGCCCGAAATTAATCCTGAGCACATTGAGATTATTGAGGCGCAGAAGAAGAGATTGGGTACTAAGAGAGGCTTCATTGCCGTTAAGTCAAACTGTTCCTTACAGAGCTATGTGCCTGCCCTGCATCCCCTCAGAAAGTATGGTTTAAAGAATGTTTTGGCTTGCACATATCAGGCTATTTCAGGTGCAGGCAAGACATTTGAAACATGGCCTGAAATGGTAGATAATGTTATTCCTTTTATTGGAGGCGAGGAGGAAAAGTCTGAGCTTGAACCAATGAAGATTTGGGGTAATATTAAGGGAGATGTTATTGAAAATGCAACAACTCCAAATATTACTACACAGTGCTTAAGAGTTGCTGTTTCTGACGGTCATACTGCTGCAGTGTTTGTAAGCTTTGATAACAAACCGTCTAAAGAGGAGATTCTTGAAGCTTGGAAGAGTTTCAGCGGTGTTCCTCAGGAGCTTGAGCTTCCTTCTGCTCCAAAGCAGTTCCTTAACTATTTTGAGGAGGATAACAGACCTCAGGCTAAGCTTGACAGAATGTTGGAAAATGGTATGGCTGTATCTATCGGCAGATTAAGAGAAGACAGTCAGTATGATTACAAGTTTGTATGCTTGTCTCACAATACTTTAAGAGGTGCGGCAGGCGGTGCCGTTCTTATGGCAGAGCTTTTGGCTGCTAAGGGTTATTTTGACAGATAATTATTATATTAGGGGGTATTTAATATGAGTAAAACCTTATTTACGGGTGCCGGTGTTGCTATTGTTACTCCGTTTAAGGAGGATGGCAGTGTTAACTTTGAGGTTCTTGGCAATTTAATTGAAAACCAGATTGCAAATGAAACAGACGCCATTATTATTTGCGGCACAACAGGTGAGGCATCAACATTAACTGATGATGAGCAGATTGAAACAATAAGATTTACAGTTGATAAGGCAGCAAAGAGAGTACCTGTTATTGCGGGTGCGGGAAGTAATGACACTAAGCATGGTATGGAGCTTTGTAAGAGATGTGAGCAGGTAGGCGCTGACGGATTGCTTATTGTTACTCCTTACTATAACAAGACTACTCAGAAGGGTCTTGTAAAATATTATACAGATATGGCAGGAGCTGCTGATTTGCCTGTTATTATGTATTCTGTTGCAGGCAGAACAGGATTAAACATTGCTCCGTCTACAGTTGAAACCCTTGCAAAGATTGATAACATTGTTGCAATTAAAGAGGCCAGCGGAAATATATCTCAGGTAGCCGAAATTGCTCACAGAACTCAGGGCGATATTGATATATACAGCGGTAATGATGATCAAATTGTGCCTTTGCTTTCTTTAGGCGGAAAGGGTGTTATTTCTGTTCTTTCAAATATTGTGCCTAAGTATACTCATGATATGGTTATGAGCTATATAAATGGGGATACTAAAAAGGCAACTGAAATGCAGTTAAATTGTCTTGGGTTGGTTAAGGCTTTATTCTGCGAAGTTAATCCAATTCCTGTTAAGGCGGCTCTTAATATGATGGGATTTAATGCAGGAGGATACAGAGCTCCGTTAATTGAAATGGAAGAAGAGAACAGACTTATGCTTGAAAAGGCTATGAAGGAGTTTGGAATTTTATAAAGAGTAAGGCGGCTAATGAACGTGTCAGTACATTGGGTCGCCTTTTTTGAAAAGGAGACATACAGATGACAAAGATTATAATGCATGGATGTAATGGTAAAATGGGTAAGGTTATTTGCGGACTTTTGCAGAATGACCCTGAGGCTGAGGTTGTTGCCGGTGTAGATATGACTGCGGCAAATACGGATTTCCCTGTATTTACTAATATTAAGGATTGTGATATTGATGCAGATGCCATAATTGATTTTTCAACGGCTTCTGCTGTACCTGCAGTTGTTGAATATGCAGTTGAAAAAAATATACCTGCTGTTATATGTACAACAGGATTAAGTGATGAAACCTTAGCATTAATTGACAAAGCTTCTGAGAAGGTTGCAATGTTCAGGAGTGCTAATATGAGTTTGGGAATTAATCTTATTGCCAATATTTTAAAGAAATACAGTGAAGTGCTGTATGATGCAGGCTTTGATGTTGAAATTGTGGAAAGACATCATAATCAGAAAATAGATGCACCAAGCGGAACTGCAATTTTATTAGGCGATGCTGTGAATGAAGGTGTTGGCAACAAGCTGGAATATGTTTATGACAGAAGTCAGGTAAGAGAAAAGAGAGGCAGACGTGAGTTAGGCTTTTCTGCAGTAAGAGGCGGTACTATTGTTGGTGACCATGAGGTCATATTTGCAGGTAAGGATGAAGTAATTGAATTTACACATTCTGCTTACAGTAAGGAAGTATTTGCTGTAGGTGCTGTTAAGGCTGCTAAGTTTATTAAGGGTAAGGCTGCAGGTAAGTATGATATGCAGAATGTTATGAGTGAAATTTAATTGTTTTTTATTATGTATAAGTTTTAGTGAATTTCGTTATTTCCAAATAAACAGTATTCAAGACTTTATTGTTTTAATATAATTTAAAAGCCCCCGATACAATTTAAGTAACGGGGGTTAAATTACAGCCTTAATATGACAAATCCTTTAAAAGCAGTACAACATCGCTTATATTTATTTCACCATTATCGTTATAATCAGCTGCTTCAAGCTGAACAGATGAAAGATTTTCGCTTCCGCATAAATATTTCATAATATATGCGGCATCAGTTTTATTTACTTCACCGTCTAGATTTACATCTCCCTTGATATCTATTCTGTCACGTACAGTAATTGCGGTATTGTCATACGTGTTTTCATCACCGCTTACCGTAAGTACAGCATAGTATACAGAACCTTCCTCTTGAATTTCTTCAAAACCACCGTTCATGACTTCACCCGGCATTACGTTGCTGAAAGTTTTTGTATATACAGGTATGCTTTCAACTGAATCCTTGTATACGTTCAATACAGCTTCACCTATAATCAATGAACCTTTATTTACTCCTGTTATATTAAGGTACTCTCTGTCGGCGTTATTGCCTGTAAAATAAGCTCTTTTAATGGCTCCGTCAATATTTCCAACAGTAATTTCTGTTGTATTGTTTTCCAAATGGCAGTCGTCATCGGCAGTCACACTTATTTCATATGTATGAACTGAGTTGACAGACACATTATTAAGAGTGATTTTTATATTCTTGCTTTCTCCGGGTGCCAGTGCAGATGTTGTCTGAGTTATAGAACTGCTTAACGTACTGCCGTCTTCTTTTATTCTTATTTTGTAGTTACTTGTTTCAACACTTATATCTCCGTTATTATAAAGGGGTACGTTTATAACTGCTTTGCCCAGCAATGCTCCTGAAGTATCCTCGTATGTTGACATAGTATATTCTGCCTCACCCATTAAAAGATCGTAACCCGGAGAGGTTTGATTAATCATAACATTTGTACCGCTGTCGTCAGTCAGCATATAACCTACAGTGTAATAACTGCTGTTTAAAAATCCGCAGCTTAAATTAGAAACCATGCCTTCGGTAATTGTTTCAAAACAGCACTTTGCTTTAAAGCCCGTAAGAGTCGTTCCTGTTGCAGATGTATAATATATTCCGTCATTTTCCGTCCAGAAAATATAGCACATTTGACTGCACATACCTATAACAGGGTTTTCGCTTCCGTTAAATTTAGTTTCAATTACTGAAACCTCTTCATCATTTTTTAAAATATGCAGTTTGTTTTCGTTGTCAAAATATGCCAGTATATTATATCCGTTTTCACCGTTAGCAGCATATCTTTCAATATTTTCTCCTGCCTTTTTAACTTCTCCGCTGCTCAAAGCAACGTAGTAAAGTTCATTATTTGAATTTTTATAATAAATTCTCTTTTCATTTCCTTCTGTAATATAAAGATTTGTTACACAGCCTATGTCTTCAATTACAGTGGGACTTGACCATGAACCTGATGATGAACACTCGGTGTAATTAAGATTTGTCACTCCTGTCGCTGCCGTATAATCATTGGAATCGTTTGAAAGCCAGGCGGCAATAGCACCTCCTGCAGATGTTTTCTTTATTTTTGCACCGAAATCATATATAGCATTATTGGTAAGTCTTTTGGTTTTATAAAGACTGCTATTCCATTTACCTGCATATATTTCCTGTGCACTTAAAGCATCAGCAACATTCGTATCGGCATTAAGCTCCTTATTCATACTTTGCCATATTACAAAATTTCCGTCTGCCATTACTCCCGAATCAAGAGTACCATCATCATCAAGAGCAGCTGCCTCACTCCATGTACTGCCTATTTTTCGTTTATACATTGCGGTCATGCCGTTTTGCTGTTCGTAATTTGTATTATCAACAGTCATTACAGCTACAGTATTTCCGCTGGTATTATAAGTGAAGTCAATATCTGCGTTTTCAAAAATATTTTCGTAGAACACTGAGCTGCTTCTTTTATCTGAGGATGCGGCAAACGGGCTGATATTCTGATCCGTAAAGCCTGATTCGTTTTCAAGATAATCTCTGCCGGCAAGTTTCCATCCGCTGTTTCCTTCACTGCTTAAGGCTGTAATTTCATTATCTGCACTTAATACAGAACTGAATACACCATCATCATCCCAGGATGCACCGTTTTTATTCCATGTGAATCCGCCTAATTTAATTTTCTTTTCCATTTCAAGAGTCCATACTTTAATAGAAGCTTTTCCGTTTATTGCTCCTTTTATTTCAGGATTAATGTTTACTTCACTTTTATTTTTTCCGTTATATTCAACAGGAATTTTTGCTTCAAGATCACCTTCTATACCTACTTTGACTTCTAAGTTATCATCATAAGCACCGCCAACACCTCCGCCGATGGCTCCCTTACCGTTTACGGACAGCTTACCGCTTACATAATTATCTGTGGTATTTCCGTGTATTTTTACTTCAAGCTCACCTGATGCGGAAAGAGAAATTTCAATATAACAAGGTACAGCTCCCAAATCAAAATTAAATGTGTGATTTAATATTTCAATGTAATCTTTTGATGATGAGTCTCTCATTACAGTTGACATATTTGCTGTTTTTACACTTTTTTTCAGTTTAAGCTTTACAGCTCCGCTCCATTCAGTATCATTTGAAACATTGTCGGATAATATTTCTTTAAGAGGCACACTTATGCTTCCTATGACTTCAAAAGACAAATTTGAACCTCCTGTTAAGCCCTTAAAAAGAGAAGCATCGGTTTTGTTTAATGTATCACTTCCTCCGAATTCAATTTTCAGCACACCGTCTTCAATAGATATACTTTTTTTGGATTTCATAAGATCCCCTATTGAAATTTCAGCACCTATGCCGTCCAAAAAATACAAATCAGACATATTAACATTGTCTGTATTCTGAGGTATAATACTGACATTAATTTCTTTAACCTTTAAGGGCAATATTGTTAAGGCTTCTTTTAAATTCCCGTTTTCATCATAGGTATAGGCCCTTAGTTTAATATTTTCATCCTTAATAAAGGTATCCTGAAGAGAAATAGTGTTTGTTCCTTCGTTAAGTGTAATTGTATTTTTGCTTTTAAGTCCCGTGACATCAATATGACCTGTTTCGTATTCATTCCAGTCTATGCTGATATCAAGTGTTTGCGCCCCTGTTTCAATAGTTGGCACATATGTTATATTCTTCTCTGACAGCAAGTCTTTAGCAGTGTCATAATATGTAAAATCAGCTTTTTTTATCCTTATTTTATCACTTTTCTTTTCGAGATATATATCTGCTGCTCCGCCGTCATTAAAGATTACTTTTCCTTCATAATCTTTATATCCTTCCATAGTTACTTTTAAAGTAACAAGGCTTTCATTTACATTTTCTATTTCGCTTTTTTTAAATATAGCATTTCCTGTACTGCCGGTTATTTTTGTAACTCCGTCAAGCTCTACGGATGCACCCTCAAGGCATTCATAATTATTTAGTCCCGTATTATCTTCGCAGCCGTATACATTTACCGTAAATGGGGGATTGCTGTTTACACCGTCCCATTCGCATATAAATCCATATTCTTTATCATAATTATCATCCCATCTTTTAGCTTCAACAAAGTATCCGTCACCGTTTCTTTCACCGTTTGTAATTACACCTACATATTGATTGCCATTATAATTATCAGGCTGATCTGAACCCCAGTTAGTGTAGGATACGGCTTCACCGGTTACCCATGTACCGTAATTGTTAAGACTTTTGCGAAGACCGATAAGGTAGTCTGCATCCGAATAATTATCAAGCATACTGTTTATAAACTGCTGCTCTCCGGCACTTGTTATTGTTACTAAATGTCCTCCAACACTTTCGCAATAATTTTGAGCATCACTCCAGTAAGCGCCTGAGCCTATTACCTTGTATGAGTGCCCGTTATAAATCTGTGCATCATCAGGTATGCTCATTCCCGAACTGCCGTAAGTATTAATGCATATACAGCTTGAAATAAGTACAAATATCAGTATGCAGCTTAAAATCCTTTTCATATTATCCCTTCTTTCGTTAATGTTATATTATAATTTCCATATCTAAACTATAGCAAAATAAAGGTCTGCTTGCAATAAAATTTTAATTATTTTTTTAAAAAAATTTAATAATTAAATAACTGCAATAATATAAACAGATATTAAATCAAGATGATAATATGAAGTAAATACTAAAACTGTAAAGACATAAGATTTAAAACTAATTTAAAAAAATTATGGTACAGTTTTTTATTTAAAATTTAATCATCATAGTCCTGCTGTCGGTTTTTCCATTCGTTATACTGATATTTGTCAATCTTAACTTCTCTGCCTTTAGTTCCTCCAAGATCAGGGCCAACAATACCTCTTTCTTCCAATTCATCAATAATACGTGCAGCTCTGTTGTACCCTATTTTAAATTTTCGTTGTATAAAGCTTGTGGATGCCTTTTGCTGAATTGCCACAAGCTTGATTACTTCATCAATAAGGTCATCATTACCGTCAGCGGAACTGCTGCTGTCAGCCTGTTCACCATGAGCTTCTGCAACAGCTTTGTTAATTTCATCAATGACTGATTTGTCATAGTGATTGCCATCAGTTTTAATAGAGTCAACAATAGCTTCAACCTCTTCATCGGTTACAAAAGCTCCCTGTATTCTAAGAGGTTTATCATCAAAAGCTCTTGTTTTAAGCAGCATATCACCACGCCCCAAAAGTTTTTCCGCACCTGTAGAATCAAGTATAATTTTGGAATTTACACTGCCTGCCACCTTGAAGGCAATTCTTGAAGGTACATTAGCTTTAATAAGACCTGTTACTATATTGGCATCAGGACGCTGAGTTGCAATAACAAGATGCATACCTGCCGCTCTTGCAAGCTGAGTAAGTCTTACAATGGCATTTTCAACTTCTTTGCCTGTAGTCATCATAAGGTCAGCAAGCTCGTCAATAATAATAACTATGTAAGGCAGTTTTTCAATATCCGGCAATTTGTTATACCCCTTAATATTTCTTACACCATATTTTTCGAGAAGGTCATAACGTCTTTCCATTTCTCTTATTGCCCAGTTAAGAGCACCCGATGCCTTTTGTACATCACTGACAACAGGAATGAGAAGATGCGGAATACCATTATAAACGCTAAGCTCAACCTTCTTTGGATCAATCATTATAAGCTTCACTTCATCGGGTGTTGCTTTGTATAAAATAGATGTAATAAGAGTATTTATACAAACAGATTTACCTGCTCCTGTTGCACCGGCGATGAGAAGATGGGTCATGTCTGCAATATCAGTTACAATTACGGTACCTGTAATATCTTTACCTACACCAAAGGCAAGTTTACTTTTATAATCCCTGAATTTATCTGTTAAAAGAACCTCACTGAAATAAACCGCAGATATGGAGTCATTGCCAAGCTCAATACCTATTTTGTTGGTACCCGGTATAGGGGCTTCAATTCTTACGGATTTAGCTGCAAGAGCAAGCTCTATATCTTTGTCCAGCTTTGTAATTCTGCTTACAGGAATTCCCTTTGGAGGAATAAGCTCATATCGTGTAACAGTAGGCCCCTGGCTTACATTATCAACTTTTGCATTAACGCCAAAGGTTGACAGAGTTTCTTCAAGAAGCCTTGATTTTCTGATAAGTTCATCTCTGTTTGCAGAGCCTGATTTATTGGGGTTTTTGGTTAAAAGAGCTGGGCTTGGAAATTTATATGGCGTAGTTGTCTTATTATCCAGTCTTTTTACTTCTTTGGTTTTCTCGGCTTCAATAATTGTTGGCTGGTTTTCGCTGTCTTCCCAAGGCGGTGTATCTGTTTTTTCCTCTTTTTCCTCTGATTCTGAAGGTTCTTCTTTTTTTATGGATTTTGTTTTTTCTCCTGTTTTATTATCAGCTTCAGAATAGTTTTCAGTATCCTCATAAGCGAAATGAAGAGTTGGTATGTCAGTTTCAATGGTTTCCTTTTCAATTTCTGCATCTTCACTGCTGTTTAAACTGTTTTCGTATTCCTTTAAGTCATCTTTAATAAATGACGGTATGTTTATGACAGGCTCTTCATCACTGTAATCGTTTTTAGGTTCAAAAATTTCTGTATCAATTATAACCTTTTCTTCATTAGAGGTACTTTCCTCCGGAATATCTATGTAAATAGGATTGTTTTTATTTGTCCTGATTTTTTTATGCTTTTTCATTTTATCAACAGGAAGTTCCATTTGTACGGGATTATAATCCTCGTAGTAATCCTCCTCATCTTCGTCAATTATAATGTGACTTGCTCTGTATTCTTCAAATTCTTCCTTTGTACCGTCAATCCAGTCACCAAGAGCACCTAAAAATTCTGCAACAGTTCTGCCTGTAGCAAGAACTATGAGAATAATTCCGATTATAATAAGTAAAATTGTTGTTCCCGTTTTGCCTATTAGGGCACAAAGAGCACCGCCCACAAGAGCACCTGTAAGACCGCCGTTTTTAACTCCGCCGTTAAAAAAACTGTCTGCTATATATTGTGAAAATGGTATATCGCCTATTCCTGTTTTAAATGAAAAAACATGGGCAAGACATATAATAGTAAAGAAAAAGCCTATAAAGAGAGTAAGCTTAAATTTATAGGCATATTTAGTTTTGTCCATAAGAGTCTGTACGCTAAAAAGCATAAGAACAACAGGCAAAATTATAGCACCAATACCAAAAAGATGTTTTAAAGCCGCTGATACATAGCCTCCTACAATACCCATTCTTTCACTTGCAATAACACAAATAAAAATAAGTATTGAAAGACCTAATAAAGAAATTGCAAGAACTTCTGCTCTAAGCATTTGTTTTTTTTCATCCAGCTTTTTCTGTTCCGATTTTGTAAGTTTCGGCGTATTCTTTTTTGCGGCGGAAACTGACTTAGCAGTGCTTGTGCTTTTCTGACTGCCTGATTTAGAGTTAGATTTTCTGTTTGAAACTGTAGATTTTTTATCTTTGGTTGTTGTAGACATTTTATTACACTCTCCCCAATATTAACATACATAACTATTATAGCATATAAATTGGTAATTTTATGTTACGTTTTGATATCAAAGACAAATTGTAAACCTTTTTGTAAAATAATGGTTGACAATAATGCCGAATACTGATATTATAATCTAAGCAGTGTTATAAATCTCAGATAAGTTGTATGTATAGGGGGGATGATTTTGCTTAATCAAATTACTGAAAATGTACTTAATGGTGTAAAATTGACAAAAAATGATGTTTTGCCATTATTAGAGGCAGATTTATGTGAGCTTTCTGATATGGCGAACAAAATAAGATTTAAATTTTGCGGAAACAAAATAAATATGTGTTCTATTATAAACGGACGGAGCGGAAGCTGCAGTGAAAACTGCAAGTTTTGTGCTCAGTCAAAATATCATAACACTGAAATTGAAAACTATGGGTTCCGTGATGAAAAAAACATAGTTGAAGATTGTAAAAAGCATTGCAAGGCAGGGATACACAGGTATTCTATTGTAACAGCAGGAAAAGCACTTGGTGGAAATGACTTTAAAAAAGCAGTAAGTGCATACAATAAAATGCGGGAAGTCTGTCCGAATATTAATTTGTGTGCGTCTCATGGTTTACTTACATATGAGCAGTTTCTCCGGCTCAGGGAAAGCGGTGTGACAAGATATCACTGCAATATAGAAACTTCAGAGAGTTATTTTAGCAATATTTGTACAACTCATAGTTTTGCAGACAAAATTGAAACTATTATATCAGCACAAAGGGCAGGTCTTGAAATTTGCTCAGGCGGTATAATAGGCATGGGGGAAAGTATGGAGGACAGAATTGATATGGCATTTACACTTGCTGATTTGGGTGTGAATTCAATACCAATTAATATTTTAAATCCAATTAAAAATACTCCCCTTGAAAATGCAAAACCTTTAAGTGAGGATGAAATTATAAGGACAATTGCAATATTCAGATTTATTAATCCGAGAGCAGATATAAGAATCGCCGCAGGCAGAAGGGTTATTTCGGAAAATGGACTTAGGGCATTTTTATCAGGTGCCAATGCCACAATAACAGGTGATTTTCTGACAACTACCGGCAGTACTGTTTTGCAGGACAGAAAAATGTTTATTGATAATGGATTTGAGCTATAATTAGGAGGAAAATATGAATACAAAAAAAATGACTTTAATTGCTTTGATGACAGCCATAATGTGTATATTGGGACCGGTTTCAATACCTATTGGACCTATACCTATTTCTTTTACAAATTTAGCAATTTATTTAGCTGTTTATTTAATAGGTACAAAATATGCAACCTGCAGTTATTTAATTTATTACTTATTGGGAATTTTTGGACTTCCTGTATTTTCGGGTTTTCAGGGAGGATTTTCAAAGGCTGTAGGACCCACGGGAGGATGCCTTATAGGATTTTTCTTTATGGCTGTTATAAGCGGTATATTTATTGAAAAGTTCAGGGACAGCAGAGTTATGCAGCTTGTTGGTATGATTTTAGGTACAATTGCAGTATATACCATGGCTACGTTATGGTTCAGCTATGTTATGAGTAAAACAATTGTGGAATCATTTTTTATTTGTGTTGCTCCGTTTATTATTGGGGACTTAATAAAAATGGTAATTGCCATGAAAGTCGGCAGTGAAATAATGAAAAGGGTGGATATTGTAAATCCAAAAAAGAAATAAGATTAAGCTGCTGCAGATGATCATTCTGCAGCAGCTTAATTTATGTTTCAGCCTTATCAGTAAGTGATGCTGAAAGTATTTTGTTTAAGGCTGACATTTTTTTGACAGATACAAGACTTACCCTTTGCAGTATTAAGCCCTGTATATCAGCAATTTAATTTTAAATATAATATTATTAATTTCGTTTAAAACATTGGAACTACGGCACCCTCATAATTTTCTTCTATGAACTGCTTAACTGTATCACTTTCGAGGGCAGAAACCAAAGCCTTGACATTTTCGTTTTCTTCGTTGCCTTCTTTAACTACAACAACATTTGCGTAAGTTTGTGCGGCTTCTGAATCCTGAGCTTCAACCGCAAGGGCATCAGATACCTTTAAGCCTGCCTGAATAGCATAATTACCGTTAATAACTGCAAGGTCTACATCAGCTAATGTTCTTGCAAGCTGAGCGGCTTCAATTTCCTGAATGTCAATATTCTTTGGATTTTCTACAATATCAAGTTTAGTAGCTGTAAGTCCTGCACCCTCTTTAAGCTTAATAAGTCCCTGAGCCTCAAGAAGAAGCAGTGCTCTTGCTTCATTAGTTGTATCGTTTGGTACGGAAACTTTAGCACCGTCGGCTAAAGCATCAAGACTTCCGGTCTTTCCTGCGTAAATACCGAATGGTTCATAATGAATGGAAGCTACAGATACAAGGTGAGTACCGTTTTCAGCATTAAAGTCATCTAAGTATGGAGTGTGCTGGAAATAGTTTGCATCAACTTCACCGCTTTCTGTAGCGTTGTTAGGAAGAACGTAATCATTAAATTCCTTTATTTCAAGATTAATGCCTTGTTCTGCAAGTACTTCCTTTGCTACATTAAGAATTTCTGCGTGGGGTGCAGGTGTTGCGGCAACTGTGATTGTATTTGAATCATTTGTTGTACCACATCCTGCTAAAAGTGCTGCACCAAGTAATGTTGTTCCTAAAATTGTTAAAAGTTTTTTCATTTGAATTTCCTTTCTTTTACATTAATATTTTTTATTTGCAGAGATGTAAACCTCTTATTACACTATTTAATTCTTTTATCTGTAATTCTTGTGGCTCTTATGCCTATTTCCTGAAAGAGCTGAACAATAATTACCAGAAATACAACTGTTACAAGCATAACAGGTGTATTATAGCGGTAAAAACCATAGTTAATTGCAATAGAACCGAGTCCGCCTCCGCCGACAAAGCCTGCCATTGCGGTATAGCCTAAAATTGTTGTAACAGCAATAGCACTGCCCACCATAAGAGAAGGTTTTGCTTCGGGAATAAGCACCTTTGTAATAATTTTAAATGTCGGTGTACCCATTGACTCAGCTGCTTCTATTATTCCTGCATCTACTTCTTTAATTGATGACTCTACCATTCTTGCAACAAAGCCGAAAGCGGAAATAACAAGAGGCACAATTGTGGCAGTTGAACCTATTGATGTACCGATTAAGGCTCTTGTAAAGGGTATAAGTGCTACAAGTAAAATAATAAAAGGCACCGACCTTAAGAAATTTACTATGAAACCTGCTGCTGCATTAAATGGTTTACAGGGGCATATTCCCTCCTTGTCTGTTACGCAAAGTAAAATACCTAAAGGCAATCCGATTATGTATGAAATTAATGTTGATACAATTACCATATATAATGTTTCAAGAATACCAACACCGATTTCACCGGCATATTTTGTGATTTCGACAGATAAAAGACAAATATTATTAAACATTATTTATTCGCCTCCTCATATCTTATGTTATTCTTTTTAAGATAAGCTCTTATTTTATCATCAGCTTCGTTATTACCTGTTTTCTCTATAACCATTTCTCCTACGGCATTATCCTTTAGCATTTCAAGGGAGTCTGCATATATAAGGTTAATAGGGTAATTGCACTCAAGAACAAGCTCAGATAATATTGGTCTGTGTGTTGTATGACCATCAAACACTATTCTGAAATAACTGCCTGATTTAAGTGTACGGACAATACTTTCCTTTGGTATAATAAGCTGTTTTGCCATATCTGACTTAGGATTTGTAAATATTTCCTTTACATCACCGCATTCCACAATTTGACTGTTATCAATAACTGCAACTTTGTTACATATTTTTTCAATTACGCTCATTTCGTGAGTTATAATAATAACAGTTACGTTCATTGTTCTGTTAATTTCCTTTAAAAGGTCAAGTATTGATTGTGTTGTGGTAGGATCAAGAGCTGATGTGGCTTCATCACAAAGGAGAATCTTAGGTTCTGTTGCAAGTGCACGTGCTATTGCAACTCTCTGTTTTTGTCCGCCTGAAAGCTGTGACGGATAAGATTTTTCTCTGTCCTCAAGTCCTACAATTTTTAAAAGCTCTCTTGCTCTTGATTCTGCCTTAGCTTTTGGTATGCCTGCAATTTCAAGAGGATAGCATATGTTTTTTAAAGCATTTCTTTGTTCAAGAAGATTAAAGTTTTGAAAAATCATTCCCATGGACTGTCTTACCTTAAGAAGTTCTTTTTTATTTAATTTTCCTAAATCCTTATCCTCAAAATATATTGTGCCGTCTGTAGGCTTTTCTAAAAAATTAATACATCTTACAAGAGTGGATTTACCTGCACCGCTTAAACCTATTATACCGAATATATCGCCTTGTTCAATGTTAAGGTTAATATTTTTAAGGGCATTTATATCACCGTTTTTTGTATGAAAGGTTTTGTAAAGATTTTCAATTCTGACAATAGACATTGTATTTTCCTCTCAATCATTATTCCTATTAGTTTGCTATGATTATTACACACATATCCTATTTTGTCAATAGGTTTTTAAGATATTTATTATTTTAACATAAAAAGCATTTCTGTTCAAGAGTTTTGGCAAACTGTGCCTTTGCTTAAATTAAAAAGGTACACCTTAAAGGCTGTAAGAAATGAGGTGTACCTGTTAATTATTTATTATTACTGCAGAAGTTATTAAAATCAGCTTACTTTACGGCCGCTCAGGCGGGGGATATCATATCTTAAAAGGGTTATGGTTCTGCTTGCAATTTCTAATTTCTCAAATGAAGTACCGCTTTTAAAATTACTTACTGTATTTGTAATGTAATCCTTTTCATATTTTAATATGCTTCTGTATTCTGCTCCTGAAATTTGCTTTCCGTTCATCATAATGACAGAAGCTGAAGCAATATCACCCTTTGTGCCGTTAGCATAGCTTCTTATGCCTGCATATATTTCACTTGCGACAGATATATACTTTTTGTCAGCACTGTTTTTGGCAACTGAATTCCAATCTTTTAAAATCTTATTTGCGTAATTGCTTGTATATTTGGTACCTTTTAAACTGTTATAGTTTAATTCGTTCACAAGAGTTGTCAGATAATCATCCACAGTCTTTTTTAATGAAGGTGTTACATCATCAAAATTTAATTTAGCATCAGTATTATTATAGCTTTTTAAAACAGGGCGGTATGTATGTATGGCGGAAAGCGTTTCGTCTAAAACATCACAGGCAAAAAGTTTAATGAACATTCCCTGGGTGACATTTACTGTAACTGAATCGCTTTCAGGTGTTAAATAGACCATAGTTTTATCTTCTGCTTTTGCATCATGAAATCCGATATCTATATAACCTATTGAGGATTCAGGACTGAGCTTAAATGTTAAGTGACCTGTTTTTATGTCTGTGCCTGCTCTAAAGGTACCGTTATGCCATGCCTCAAGTTTAGCAACATCGGCACTGGGAACGGCATAGGCATTTGATAAGTCAATATAATTATTATTATCAAGCTTTATAACATCGCAATAGCTAAAATAGTTTCTATATAATTGCCTTTTTCCCGTAGTAGAGCTGACATTACCGTCTTTTGCATACTTATATACATAGCCTATTTTACCCGGATTTGAAAATACTACATATTCGCCTTTTGGTATATCGTTTCCTGCCATATATGTGCCGGGCTTATAATATGTATCATAGCTGTACATAGGATTTGTTGTAGTTTCGCTGGCTTTTTCGGTAGTAATTATTGTAGTTGTTTCGGAAGCAGTTTCAACAGCAGTAGTTTTAGGCTCAGGTTCAGGTGTGTTTATATTTACTGTTTTATTTTCATTATCCCATTCAACTTGGCAGCCAAAGGCTTCAGCCACATATCTTACCGGAGCAAGGGTTCTGTTATTAATAATTACGGGGCCGCAATCCATAGTTATTTTTTTATTATTTATTGAAGCAATATTACTGTTAAGGGTCATAATTACCTCTGTATTATCTTTATGCCCTGTAATTGTTTTTGTTTCGTTGTTCCATTCAACATCGGCACCGATGGCTTCAAATATTGCTCTGACAGGCACCATTGTTCTGCCTTCAATAATCTGAGGAGAGATGTCTGATTCAATGGTATTGTTATTTATATTAAGTTTAATGTTTTCATCAGCCAATGCCTTAGATGCAAAGGCAAGTGAAAATAGAAAGGTAAGTACAATTATTAATTTTTTCATAGGTTTCCTCCTGAAATGTAATATATTTATAAGTATAAGTCCTAATATCCAATATGTCAATTAATATTAAATGAAGATTTTAATGTTGATAATAAATAAAAATATGTTATAATATGCATATAATAATTGAAAATTGGAGGACGGTTTTGTGAAACTTAAAAATATATTTGCTTCTGTTTTTTCTGCCCTTTTTATTTTTTCTTATGTAAGCATATCTTGGGCGGGAATAGGAATAAAGATTAATAATCGGTTAGTTGAAAGTGATGTGGAACCCCAAATCATTGAGGGCAGAACAATGGTGCCTGTCAGAGCGATATTTGAGGGAGTGGGTGCCGATGTTAAGTGGAATGCTGAAGATAAAACCATTACCGGTACAAAGGGTAATACAACCATTGTAATGGTAATAGGAGAAAAATCAATGACCGTTAACGGTGAAAATATTAATATGGATGGCTCTGCCATGATTATAGATGCAAGAACATATGCACCTGCAAGATATGTGGCAGAAGCCTTTGATTATGATGTAAGCTGGAACGGTGAATTAAAGGAGGTTATTATTAAAAGCAAACCTGCTTCCAAGGTAACTACAGAAGCTGTGACCGAAACTGCTTCTGTAAAAACTACTGAGGCTTCAACAGAAACGACTACTACAGAAACAACTACTATGTCAGCTGCTGATATTTTGAACAGCAGTCCTGTAGAAGGGGTTGGTGCTGAATTATATAAGACAATAAAAAATGATTTTAATTCTGCCTTTAAAATTTATTATATAGGAAATGCAAATAATAACAGATTTCAGAGAGCTACATATAATAAATTGTTTGAGGTATGGCTGTATAATGCTAAAACAAAGGATGAAGAGCTGTTTGTTTCATATTCTAAGACTGCTTATGTAAATATGGTTACTACATGCAGCAGAATTGATCAGAGAAAGGCTAAATATCCTACAAATGCAAATGTTGCGGAATACTGCGTTAAGAGAAAGGATTCTCTTGAGGAATTAATTAAAAAGTATTTTTCATCTAAAAATCTGGATGAAGCAAAAAAGAATTCTGAAGCTATCAAAAAATTTGCGTCAGCCACGCCTGTAAAATAAATATAATTGACATTATATTATAAATTATGATATAATGTGGGATATTTGATGTTTTGTATTGAAAGGTTTAAAATTATGTGTAATGAAGTAAAATTACCATCAAAGGGATATTTATTTATTAAACGTGTTTTTGACATTATTTCTTCAGGCATAGCTATTATAGTATTGTCTCCCGTTATGATAATTACTGCCGCAGCTATTGTCATTGAATCACCGGGAAGCCCTATATTTGCTCAGGAAAGAGTGGGCAGGAATGGCAAAATTTTTAAAATGTATAAATTTAGAAGTATGTGCCTTGATGCTGAAAAAAAGCTTAAAAAACTGCAAAGCCAAAATGAAGCTGATGGTCCTGTATTTAAAATAAAGGATGATCCGAGAATAACAAGGATAGGCCGATTCATAAGAAAATACAGTATTGATGAACTTATGCAGCTCTTTAATATTTTTAAGGGTGATATGTCAGTTGTTGGTCCAAGACCCGCATTACCGGGAGAGGTAGCCGAGTATGATGATTTTGCAAAATTAAGATTGCTGGTTAAGCCGGGTTTAAGCTGCTATTGGCAGATTAGCGGCAGAAGTAACATAGGTTTTAGTGAGTGGATGCAGCTTGATGTAAAGTACATAAGAGAAATGAGTATACTTACTGATATTAAAATAATTTTGCTTACAATACCTGCCATATTAAAGGGTGACGGAGCATATTAAATTTACATGGTACATTAAAATAGACTGTCGTAAGATGACAGTCTATTTTTTGTTTAAGCATTTTAATACTTTTTTTGTTCCGCCTATAAAAATATGCCTTAACGGCCGTATTTTAACCCAAAACAAAACATATAATCTGTATATGGGATTGTTTGTGCTGAAGGTTTTACCGCCTCTGTTAATTTTTACAACCGTACCAATAATTTGGTCAGAACGTACATTTTTTTCAATATGCCATTGATTGTCACCGCACATATTGTAGGTGCCGTCCTTATTTACCTTATGAACTCTGTGAAGTACAAACTGACCGTTATCTCTTAGGTATAGGGGTAAATCATATTTTTTTAGTTTTGTAAATTTTTTTAATATTACTCTGTCGCCATCGTTATGAAGGGTGGGGAGCATACTTGTGCCTCTTGGGTTAAAATCAACTGTACCTCCCTTATCAAGCATTTCCTTCATAACACCATATATTTCGGCAAGTTTAACTGATTTAGTCTGCAATTAACTCAGCCCCTCTTAATGAAGAAATATATTCCTCAATGTCTTTTTCTGCAACTGCTTTTTCCACTTCATACTCTTCAAGCATTTTTTTAAGTATTTCTTCTTTAGTGATATCATTTTCAAGAAGTTTCCATATAAAGGCTCCAACTTCATTTAATGTAATTACACCGCTAAAATCCATTGCTCCTTCGCCTACGGGAACAACTATATTGCTGCCGGCAACTTCTCTTAATAAATATCCTTCTTTAATTTTCATAATAATTATTCCTCCATTTTTATTCCGTTATAGCTTACTTTTACTGCTTCTTCGGAAATATTACAGCCGAGTCTGTACAGTCTTATATTTTTAAGTACAATATCCAGCATATCAAGCAGTTTTATCATTACCTCACGGTCACGTGGTCTTAGGGTCTGCTGTAGTATAAGAGGTATAGCCTCCTTGGGTTCTATTTGCTTAATCCAGTTTTTATCTGACCTTTCCAGGAATACAATTGCTCCAAGGGGTACCTTCATATTTATGTTTTGGTCGGTTTTGCCGCTCCAGGGAGTGCCGTAAACATATATTTTGTTATCGACCATTCTTATTGCCGGCTTATCATCATTTATGATTTTGGCTCTGTCTTTGCCGAAGTATTCTACCCAAAGACTTGTATGGGTAGATTTACCCGTGCCGGGGTCTGCAGAAAACAAGTAAGCATAGTTATCTACCACAACACCGCTTGAATGAAGCATAAAACCTTTAAAGTGAAGGAGAGCTTCGTAAAAAGCGGCACCTGTGTATATATATTCCATATCATCATCAGACAGGTAATCTATTTCCTTCTTTAATTCTTCGTATTCCTCATCAGGTATATTTATATTTATGTTGTAATTATCAAATTCAGCTTCATAATCCTTAGATTGACTTATGGTTCTGTTGTGATTAAGTTCAATTTTTACATTCAAATCAGCAACCTTTAATTTTTTTAACATAATTACTCCTTTAATTTCTGTTAGTATAAAGAGCTAAAAAAATTCTTTATACGGAAGTATTGTTTAATAATAAAAGCTTACGGCATGTAATTCAAACATAACAAGTTAAATTTAATTTATCAATGCCTGTGCTATAGCTAATCGGTTAAATGGTATAATAAAATAAAAACCATCAGCAAAATCATTTACCTTTTCCATAATCTCTTTTGCTATTTCTATACCCTTAGACTGAGCTTCTTCCTTGCTCATATCAGGGCTGAATTTATCGATTATAGAGTCAGGTATATTTATGCCTGCCAATTCATTTTTTATAAACCGTGCATTTGTTATGCTGACAAGGGGCATAATTCCTACAAGTATTTTTGTATTTACTCTTGATTTAATGTATTTAAGAGTTTCGATGTCATTGTCATCAAACACGGGCTGAGTAAGGAAAAAATCGGCACCGCCTTTTATTTTTTTGTTTATTCTTTCTATTTCAAGGTCTATGTTGCGTCTTGAATAGTTTATGGCACCGCCATAGTAAAGCTTGTCATTGCTGAAGTTTTCATTGTTCATTTCCTTTATATACTCCATAAGCCTTACAGAGTCAAAGTTAAATACCCCCTTAATATTATCTCTTACGGTGCTTGGAACAGGGTCACCTGTTATAACAAGGAAATTCCTTATATTATTAATATATGCACCAAGGAGCAATGAACTTATTGCTATAGCATTTTTATCACGGCAGCATATATGAGGCATAACACTGATACCTATTTCTTCTGCCGCCTTAATGCTCATTAATACGGAATCAGCTCTTGTTCTTCCGCTTGGAGAATCGGCAAAGGTAATAACATCCACATTTTTTGTTTTGAGATAGTTGGCCGTTTCCATAAGAGTGGTGCAGTCACCGTTTTTAGGCGGGTCAAGCTCAACTGCAATGAGTTTCTTGCCTTCCTTGCCGGCAAAAAAAGCACCGTTCTTTGTTTTGTTATTGCTGCTGTTTTTTATTTCTTTATGTAATTTATGAACTTCAAATTTGACATTAAGATTGATACTGTCTGAAAGCCGTTTAATATACTTTGGGCTTGTACCGCAGCAGCCGCCGATAATATCGGCATATTTGCAAATATCAGCCATAATTTCAGAAAAATACTTAACATTATCCATAAATACCATTCTGTCCTGTACTACAGAAGGATAGCTGGCATTGGGCAGGGCAGTTATAAATTTGTCAGTGTCAATGCTTATATTTTTTAACACATTTAAAAGATGGGAAGGGCCTACGCCACAGTTAAATCCCATAGCATCTATTTCATCAATATTGCTGCATTTTTCTAAAAGTCTTTTACCGCTTATGCCATCTTCTGTATATCCGTGCTGGTTTACACAAAATTGAGTAATTATGAAAATATTTTTATTTCTTTCTTTTATATGTTTAATTACAGGAATAATATCTTCCACTTCGGCGAAGGTTTCAAACAGTATAATTTCAGCACCGCAGTCGATAAAGGTGTCAGATATTGTGAAATAGTCCTCTTTATTATCCGGACCAATGTCACAGGCAATGAATACATCATCCCCTGCAGCTTTTTTTGCTATGTTAAATGCTGACCTTATATTCTCCTTAAGCTCGTCTTCATCACAGCCCAGACTGTTTCTGTTAGATGAAAACGTATTAGTTCTTATTAATTTTGCACCGTTTTCAATATATGCCCTGTGTACTGCATATACAGTATCAGGTGCCAAAGTGTTAGCCTTTTCGGGTAAAATTTCAGAATTAAGTGTTGAAAAATAGGTACCGAAAGCACCGTCACACAGCAGTTTTTTCTCTATAATATAATCTCTTATATTCATTTAAATCCTCCGTTAGTAGTACATATAGCAATCAATGCCATGAACGTATCCGTTTTCAATACTGAATCTCAGGCTGTATCTTGCGTTTGCGGATGTTATGTCAGACCCCTTAGAGCTTATTATTCTTTCAACATTTCCGTTTTCATCGGAGTCTGTAAAGTTTAACCTTATTATATAGCTGTTTTCATCAATTTTATCTTCTATATACTCCTCATTGTCTTTGTCAATGCCATAGGCATTAATTACATCTTCTTCCTTACTGCATTTCTCATTATCGGGAACAGGGCCTGTTGTAGAGATACCTCTGACATTTATTACGGCTTCCCTGCTTCCGCTGTACGAAATATATCTTATTACATCTTTTTTTATTTTCTTACCCGGATTTTCCTTATCTCCTTCTTCAATCTCCATAGTATCAGTATCTAAATACTGGCTTATATATTGGGTTGACTCATCTGTATAATCAATTATTGAAGCATCAAGTCCAAGCATACAAAGGAATTTAACAGGCTGTAAATTTTCATCTGTTGTGTACAGTGCAAAGTCGTTTGTTGAGTATTGCTTTGATGCTTCAGGCTGCAGACTCTCAGTTGCTGCATTATCAGCATCTGCCTTATTGCCGCAGCCAAAAAATGTTGTGCATACCATTGTTGCCGCTAAAATATAAACTAATTTTTTCATAATAACCTCCGTTTATTGTTTAATTATATAATTGCTTATATGTATGTCAGTAATATTCGGGAGCATCTCTCAATAAGCTGTAGGGAGTCATCATCCCTTTAATATAGCCATCCTTTTTTCCGTTATCCGTAAAGAAAATTACTGCAAGTTTTTTCATTGATTTACTGTCAATATTAAAAAGGTCGGCGGCTTCATATAATGTTGCATCTGCCTTCATAAAAGCAAAATACTCATTTATGTGATAGCTTAAACCTAAATAATTTATAAATTCTGAAAATTCTGTGCTTTTGTCAATGTGTACAATGCCTTTATCACAAATATAGGAATAAATAACATTATCACTAAATACTCCAAGAAGCTTATTATCATGAAAAATAGGCACATGAGTAAAGCCTCGGCTGTTCATGTAGTCTGTAACATTTATAACCTTGTCATTTAATGAGGCTGTAAACATATTCTCACGTCTTATTGCATAGGACATTGCTTTTGTAGGACTTTTAACCCTTGCAACACATTTTTCAAGAATTCTGATCATATCATCTGAGGGTATTACAGGATACACATCCCGAACTCTAGGTGTATGGACTAAAAAATTTCTTACAACCCTGCAATACTCCACATCTTCCTTAAATTCCCTTAAAGAGGGTATGGTTGTAAGCCTTGTTATAATTGGGGAACCCTCAGGAAGTTCGGGGAAATAATTAGCTCTGCCGATTTGCTCAAGCTGTCTGTATAATTCAAGAAATTTATCTGTATTATTCAAATTAAATATCACCTTTGCTTTCTGCTGATAGTTGCTGTAACAAGTAATACAGCTATACCGATTAAAACTATTGTACCACCCGGTTTAAGGTCATAAAAGGCTGTAATAAGCAAGCCTGCTGTAGTAAATATCAGAGCAAATACTACAGATAATATCAAATTCTGCTTATAGCTTTTAGAAATAAGCATAGCACAGGCTACAGGTATAATCATAAGTGATGAAATTACAAGTGAGCCTACGGTTCTCGCTGCAATTGATACTACAATTGCAGTAAGCATTGTAAATATTAGATTGACTGTTTTTACCTTTACTCCGGAAAGCTCTGCACCTTCTTCATCAAAGGATATGTAAAAAAGCTCTCTGTATAGTATAAGCATTGTTATAATAACTATTATACTAAGTAAAATAACCGTTATAAGTTCAAATGTGGATATTGCCACAATTGAACCGAATAAAAAGCTGTTAAAATTAGCGGAATTTTTGACAAAACCCGAAAACACTGCGGCAACACCTACGCCAAAGCTTAGTACTATGGCAGTTGCTATTTCAGAATAATTGGGGAATGAACGTCTTATATATTCAATAATTATTGCAGATAATAAAGAAAAAACAATTGCCGTTAAAACAGGGCTTAAACTGAAGCATAGGCCTATTGCCACACCGGCAAGGCAGGCATGAGATAAAGCATCACCTATTGTAGACAATCTTTTAAGTACAATAATATTGCCGATAAGAGGTGTTATTATTGATATAAATATAGCAACCACTATTGCTCTTTGCATAAATGCAAGTGTAAATATTTCCATAATTACCTCCTAATGTTTATGATGCACATGGTTTAAAATTGTGTGTGAATTAAATTCATCTGAGGACATCATTTTGCCTTCTCCATCCTCTGATAATACAAGTACCTTGTTTGAGTGATAGAGTATTGAAGATATATCATGAGTAACCATTACAATTGTTATACCGCTTTTGTTAAGCTCTCCTAAAAGACAGCATATAGAGTCAACAGCCTTAATATCAATGCCTACTGTAGGTTCATCAAGAAAGATTATTTCAGGAGATGACACCAATGCCTTTGCAATGAACACTCTTTGCTGCTGTCCGCCTGAAAGGTGTCCTATTTTTCTGTTTTTATAGTCATACATTCCTACTCTTTTAAGAGCTGAGGCTACTTTTTCTTTATCATATTTATTATATTTTTTTAAAAATCCCTTTTGTGAATACAGGCCTAAGGTTACAATTTCTTCAACGGTTGCCGGAAAATCTCTGTTAAATGAAGTTGCCTTTTGTGATACATAGGCAATTTTTGAATAATCCCTGAATTTTTCAGAGGTTTTGCCAAGCAGACGTATTTCTCCTTCTGTAGCCTGTAAAATATTCAATATTAATTTCAGCAGTGTGGATTTACCTGTGCCGTTGGTTCCAACAACACATAAAAAGTCACCGTTTTCCACATTAAATGAAAGCCTGTGCAATATACTTTTGTCAGGGTAACTGAAGGATAAATCCTTAACTTCTAATACCTTCATACTAATCTCCTTAGCTTAAAGCTGTTTTAATGTTTTCAAGGTTTTTATACATAATTGAAATATAATTTTCACCCTTTTCCATTTCCTCATTGGTCAGTCCTTCAAAAGGGTTTAAAGGGAGAAGCTTTGCTCCTGTTTCCTGTGAAAGTATTTCAGCAGTTTTCTGAGTGACAAGCTCTTCATAAAATATATATTTTATGTTATTTTCTTTTACAAAGTTAATTAAATCCTTCATTTTGTCGGGTGAAGGCTCGCTGTCTGCTGAAATCCCGTTAATTGAGGTCTGTTTAAGACCATAAGCATTGCAAAGATAACTGTATGCTTCGTGGGAAACAACAATACTTTTATTGGGAAGAGCGGATATAGCCTCCCTATAGGACTTATCAAGACTGTCGAGAGCTGCTGTATAATTATTGTAGTTTAATTCATATACAGTCTTGTTATCAGGGTCAATTTCACATAAGGAGTCTAAAATAGTTTTACACATTATTTTTACATTGTTAGGGTCAAGCCATATGTGAGGGTCAGTGCCATTTTCGTCAACAGCTGCGCCTAAAGACAATTCCACAAAACTAACATTTGAACCTTCAAGAGAAGACTTTACTTTGTCAATCCAGCTTTCCATACCAAGACCGTTATAGAAGAGGATATCACCATCATTAAGTTTTGCCATATCCTGAACAGTCGGCTCCCAGTCATGTGGCTCGGTACCTGCAGGAACTATATTATAAACATCGGCATTATTGCCTGCTATTTCTTTTGTAAAGTCGTATAAGGCATAAAAACTTGTGTATATCTGCGGCTTTTCTGATACAGCTTTATTGGAAGAGCAGCCTGCCATAATAATTGTAACAAGGGACAGCAATAAAATTAATAATAGCCTTTTCATTTTTTTCTCCTTTAAATAAAACTCTTAATTTAATATTTTACCACATTGCGGTCAAATTTTCAAGTAGTATTAGCTTATGCTAACTGAAAGGGAAACGCTGTTTAATTTATTATATAAAATTCCCTGTAATGCAGACTATCATACCTATGAAAAAAAGAGATGCTCATAAGAAACACCTCTTTATCTTGCAAACTTAATAATATTATCTATTTTTCTGTCCTTATCATTTTCTGCACAGCCATATTCTCTTTCAAGGTTTTCTTTTATTTCTTCCATAAGAGAAATATTGAATCTTAAATCATAAATAAGTCTGTCAATGTCTGCTGCTTTTGTGCCATCCGGACCTGCAGTGGTAAGGAGATAAGCATTTGATTGAGAAATACTTCTTCTAAGTAAGTTATATTTTTCTATAATTGACCTATTAAGCTTTTTCTTTCTTCCATTTGAAGCGGTGGAACAACATGTTTTCATATCAGTTCCCCCTCTCAAGGCTTATTTTGTTAAAGACATCAAGTAAATCATCTGTTACGGCATTTTTCTTTTCATCTTCATTAAGATCCATAATTGCATTGCCCTCATGCATCATTATAAGTCTGTTTCCATAGTTAAGAGCATACATAAGATTATGAGTTACCATAATTGTAGTAAGCTTCTTTTCCTTAACTACCTTGTCGGTAAGCTCCATTATAATTTCCGCAGTTTTAGGGTCAAGGGCAGCTGTATGTTCATCTAATATAAGTATATCAATAGGAGTCATAACAGACATTAAAAGAGCCATAGCCTGTCTTTGACCGCCTGATAAAAGACCGACCTTAACCCCCATTTTATCTTCAAGACCGAGATTAAGCTGAGAAAGCTGATCCCTGTAATAGTTAACTCTCTTCTTATTGGTGCCTCTCCCCAAATCAAATAGCTTACCCTTATTGTCGGCAAGGGACATATTTTCAAGAATGGTCATTGATGAGCAAGTACCCATAGCAGGATTTTGATAAACTCTGCCAATTTTCTTATATCGCTGAAAATCCTTCATTTTAGCAATGGATTTTCCGTTAATAGTAATATCACCGCCGTCAATGGGTATTGAACCGCAAATTATATTAAGCATTGACGTTTTGCCCGAACCGTTGCTTCCTACAATGCTTAAAAACTCATTTTTATTAACCTCAAGATTAAAATTATTAAAAAGCTGAGTTTCGTTAACTGTTCCCTTGTTATAAATTTTATCAATATTACTTAACTTAATCATTGTCAACACCTCCCTTTTTTAAGCTGCTGACAATAAGTATAATAAGGAATAAAGCACCTGTAATAAGCTTCATGTCAATAGCCTGCATACCACAGGCAATAGCTATAGCCACACAAGCCTTATAAATTATTGAACCAATAATAACAGTAGTTGTAGTCTTTAAAAAGCTAAGCTTTCCAAATACATTAGTACCTATAATAACTGATGCAAGACCGATAACCATTGTACCTGTACCCATTGAAATATCAAAAAACCTCTGCTGCTGACACATTACACAGCCTGCAAGAGCAACAAGTGCATTTGCTATAACAAGACCGATTATTTTAACAGTTCCCTTGTCCTTAGCAAGAGAAGTAACAACAGTTTCATTATCACCTACAGCTCTTAAAAGATAACCGGATTTTGTCTTTAAATATAAATCCATAGCAATCTTACAAATAAAAGCTATAACAAAAATAACAATAACAGTATTGTAATCACCGGCAATATCTTTAATAGGCGAAAGAGTAAAAATAGTATCATTACTGAAAATAGGAACATTAGCCTGACCTGATGTAATATGTAAATTAACAGAGTAAAGCATAGTCATCGTAATAATACCTGAAAGTAAATCTCTCACTTTAAATTTAACATGTATAATGCCTGTTACAAAACCTGATATTCCGCCTGCAATAAAAGCAGCAGGCAGTGATATATATGGATTAATACCGTTCTTAATCATAACAACACAGACAGCAGCACCCAAAGGAAAGCTGCTGTCTACGGTAAGATCGGGAAAATCCAAAATCTTATAAGTTATGTATATACCAAGAGCAAGCATTGTATAAATAAACCCCTGCTCCAATACACTTAATACTAAAGCCATTTTATACTCCTATTCTGCCTCTGATGCTGTTGCCTTTAAGTCCTCCGGACAAGTCATACCTAAGCTTTCAAGTGCTGCAGAATTAATATAAAGACTGTATTCCGTAATAGTCTCAAAAGGAATATCCTCTGCCTTTTCACCCTTTAAAACTCTTGCCGCCATAGCACCTGTCTGCTTTCCTAAAGCAACATAATCAAGACCTTCTGCTGCAACACAGCCATTTTTAACCTGTTCAATTTCACTTCCAAAAACAGGAATTTTAGCCTTGTCAGCTGCATCAAGTACAGTAGCAAGAGCAGAAACTACAGTATTATCCGTAAGATTAGATATACAATCTACCTTGCCTGCAAGGTCAGCCGCTGCAAGAGGAATATCACTTGTCTGACTAATTCCGCTGTCTGCAATCTCAAAGCCGTAGCCTGGAGCAAGCTCTTTATACTCGGCAATAGCACTGATTGAATTAGCTTCACTTGTAGTATATAAAATACCAATCTTTTTGGCATCAGGCATAAATTTTCTAATCATTTCAAGCTGTGCCTCTACAGCAAGCTTATCACTTGTTCCTGTTGTATTGCCTGTACTTGTACCGTCTTCATTGGCAAGCTGTGCTGCAACAGGGTCAGTTACTGCCGTATAAATTACAGGAATGGCACCATTAGCTGCATTATAACAAGCCTGAGCCATAGGTGTAGCAACACCGCAAATAAGATCTACCTTATTTGCCGCCATACTCTGTGCAATCTGATTAGTATTTGCCATATCAGCCTGTGCATTCTGGAAGTCATAAGTTACATTTTCACCTTCAACATAACCTGCCTCAGCCATACCCAATTTAAAGCCTTCAACACAATTGTCAAGCGAACCGTGAGGTGCAAACTGTCCGATACCTACAGTTACCATATCCTCAGCGGCATTATTGCTTTCAGATACTGACTGATTTGTTTCTGTTGAACCGCATCCTGTAAACATACCCATTGTAAGGCAGGCTGCAGCAACAAATGATATAAATTTCTTCATTGTTATCATTCTCCTTTATAAATTTTTATCTCAATATTATAACACATTATTATGATATTTACAACTTATTTTCATGTACATAAGCGTCATAAATATTTGTGCCGTTTTCGTTTCTGTAATAAACCCGGTTATCTGATCTGCCTATAATCTCAAAAGCAATATTAATATCATTTACGCCGTTGTTTTTCACAGTTCTTACAGCTTCAGAACAAAATTCTTCATATAAACCGCAGTTTTCATTCCATTTATTCTGATATTCACTGTCCTTTGACTCAATATAATCAATTGTGTCATCTGTAATATAGGCTTTAAATGTAACAGTATTGTCTGCATAGCTTATATCAAAGCCTGCGTTTGATGCCAGTGTCTTTAAGGAATTATATGTACTGCTTTCTTCAAAGCTTGGGGATGCGGGAGCATTATCTGTTTCATTTACTCCTGTTTCAGAATCATTTTTTTCATTAGCCGTTATATTTTGTGTAGTATCCTCATCAGAATTTCCAGTTATCGTTTCCCTTGTTTCCTCGTCAATAAGGGTGGTGTTTTCTGTTGTCATTTCTGTTTCTGTTGTTGCTGCAGTTTTATCCTTAGAGTATGAACCGCAGCCTGTGACTGCAATAAGCGCAATAAGTGCAATATATTTTTTCATATACTTACCTCCGGATTGTTTTTTTACCATTATATATTTTTGAGCAAACAATGTCAACAGTAAGTACAAGGTCTGAGCGGTTATGTGGTTTTATAAAGAGCTGTTTAAATTAAAGGTATTTTTTTGTAAAAATTTCGCCTTTAATAAAAGGAATAAAACTATTGAAATTTAAAGAATAATGTACTAATATTAATATATTAATAAAAATATTATGAAAAAGTAGGGAGAATATTTATGGATTTATCAATAATTATTGTAAACTACAATACAAAGGCACTAACAACGCAGACAGTTAAATCTGTTATAGATTCTACTTCAGGCATTGATTATGAAATTATTGTGGTTGACAATTCATCAAAAACAAATGAATACTTTGATATGGAGGATAAGTGTGTAAAAATTCTCTCAGGAGTAGAAAACAAAGGATTTGGTCATGCCTGTAACATTGGTGCCAATATAGCTATCGGACGGTACATACTTTTTTTAAATTCAGACGTTATTATGAAAAGAAATACTTTGAAATGTTCTGTTGAATATATGGATAAACATGGTGATATAGGCTGTCTCGGCATTAAAACCTTTCTTAAGGACGGAAGCTTTGACCACGGCTGCAAGCGGGGCTTTCCTACTCCCTTTAACAGCCTTTGCTATGTGCTTAAACTGGATAGACTGTTTCCGAAAGTTAAGAAATTCGGAGGATATACTCTCAATTATTTAAGCAAAGATGAAACAAATGAAGTGGACAGCGTTAGCGGTGCTTTTATGCTTATTCCAAAAAGGGTTATTGGAAAAGTTGGACTTTTTGATGAGAGCATATTTATGTATGGCGAGGATATTGACCTTTGTTACAGAATAAAAAGGGCAGGTTTTAAGGTAGTGTATTATGCTGATGTATCTATGACGCATCTTAAGGGACAAAGCGGGCTTCATACAAAAAGCCCCTTGGTTATAAAACATTTTCATGACGGTATTAAAAGATTCTATGATATGTATTACAGGGATAAGCATAATGCGGCAGTCACTTTTTTAATGCATTCTGCCATCAATATAAGATATGTTATAGCTCTTGCTGCTTCTAAGATAAGAGGGTAATTTGATGAAAGTTGATATATTAATGGCGACATATAATGGTGAGAAATATATAGGAAAACAAATAGAAAGTATAATTGAACAGACTTATAAGGACTGGACCTTATATATAAGAGATGATGCATCAAATGATAACACAATGATAATTGTAAGACAATATGCAGGGAATTATCCGGGCAAAATAAAGTTTATTGTAAACAGTGAAAACTCAGGCAGTCCAAAGGCTAACTTTTTTAAGCTTATAAAAAATTCAAAAGCAGATGTTATTTTTACCTGTGACCAGGATGATATATGGGAAAAGGATAAAATAGAACTGACATTAAAGGCGTTTGAGGGGGAAAGCAAGCCCTTGCTTGTTCATACCGACTTAAAGATAATTGATGAAAAGGACAGCATTTTGTGTGAATCAATGGTTAAAAGCCAGCATATTGATATTACAAGAACAGGATTAAATAAGCTTCTTGTTCAAAATATCGTGACAGGCTGTACAATGGCATTTAACAGGGAATTAGCCGATATTTTAATTGAGCCTGAGCTTATACCTGTTCATGACTGGTGGATTGCAGCCGTTGCTTCTGCCTTTGGAAATATAAGATATATTGACAAAAGTACAATAAGATACAGAAAGCATATGAATAACGCCTGCGGTCCCCAAAATATGAATAATCCTCATTATGTAGTAAGCAGGGCAAGAGATAAATGCAAGGCAAAAAAGATGCTGGGACTTGGATATGTTATGGCAGCAGAGCTTTTGGAAAAATATAAAATGCCTTACAAATACAATCGGATGCTTAAGGATTATTCAGCCATGGCTCAAAAAAATAAGCTGCAGAAGTTTGCCGTTATTTTTAAATACGGTATATGGAAAAGCGGTATTTTAAGAAAAGCGGGTCAGTTATGGTTTATGTAAAGGAGTAGAGAAATGCTTTTAAGGAAAATATATAATTATGGTAAGGATAAAGGCTTTAAGGCTCTTACTCTGAAGTTAGCAGAAAGATTTAAGTATAAGCTTGAAGCTGATAAGTATATGAGAGAAAATATGCCGGATGAAGAAACCCTTAATATTCAAAGGCTTGAAAAGTTTGATAAACCGGTAAAAATAAGCATTTGTGTCCCTGTTTATAATACTGATAAAAAAATGCTAGAGGAAATGCTTAAGTCTGTTTTAAATCAGACCTATTCTGACTGGGAACTTTGCGTTGCTGATGGAAGTACAAGCAATTACGGCTATATTGAGAGCATGATAAGAGGAATAAATGACAGCAGAATTAAATATAAAAAGCTTGATGTAAATATGGGAATTGCAGATAACAGCAATGCTGCCTGTTCTTTGGCATCAGGTGAGTATATTGCGCTTTTAGACCACGATGATATTTTATCTCCGGATGCTCTCTTTGAGGTAAGGCTTGCAATAGAAAAGGGAGCTGAGTATATTTACAGTGATGAGGCAAGTTTTACAAAGAACCCTAATAATCCTCATATTGTTCATTTTAAGCCTGAGTTTTCAATATTTAATCTGAGAGGAAATAACTATATTTGTCATTTTTCCGTTTTCAGGAGAATATTGTTTGAAAAAGTTGGCGGATTCAGAAGGGGCTTTGACGGCAGTCAGGACCATGACTTAATATTAAGATTATGTGAGGTATCAAAGTGTATTTATCACATACCAAAGGTTCTCTATTACTGGAGAATACATGATAATTCCGTTGCGAGTGATATAAGTGCAAAGCCTTACTGCATTACTACGGGGATAATGGCCGTTGAAAGCCATTTAAACAGAATGAAAATAAGCGGTACGGTTACTAATGCTGTGGAAAATGCTTCTGTTTACAGAGTTAAATATTCCTGCCTTATTAAGCCTGCAATAATAAATAATATTGAAAATATAAAGGGAGTGACAAATGAATATATTATTGTTGCTAAACCCGACCTTAAGTTTAATGCAGGTGCAATTAATGAAATCTGCCAAATTCTGCAGCTTGAAAATGTAGGTATGGCAGGAGGTATGGTTGTAAAAAACGGTAAGATACAATATGCGACACTGACTGAGAAGGATGGAAAAATGTATTCTGAATATGAGGGCACACCCATTATAAGCGAAGGATATATGAAAAGACTCAGGTATGCTCAGGGAGCAGATTATCTGCCTTGCCAGTTCTTTGGCATAAGAAAGTCTGTTCTTGAAAATATGATGTATTTTGAAGATAATCTTTGGGATGACGACAAAGTTATTGATATGTGCAAAAGAATGAAAAAGTATAATTATGACATTGTGTTCAATCCATGGGCAATAGCTGAAAGATAAGAATATCATCTTTATAAACTTCATAAACTTTAAAGTAAAATTTGACAATATTTATCTTGACAACTATTATCAATTATGTTATCATAACACTATCAATAGGGTAACACTATGATAAGGAGTAGTAGGTTACTTGAGGATTTTAAGAGAGCCGACGGGTGGTGTGAGTCGGTATTCCGATTTAACTGAACTCGCCTTTGAGTGGCTGTGCTGAATTTCAGTAGGTGCAGACGGAGGCTCACCGATAGAGGAGCAGGGTATATCAGTAATTTTTACTTGTACCTGATAAAGTGCATTACATTTGTAATGAATTAGAGTGGTACCACGGAGTATTTACAGCCTTCGTCTCTTAGAGACTTAGGCTTTTTTTATTGCAGAATGCTCCACATTGATATTTGATAGATAGTATATATAATATTGAGAGGAGAAAAATTATGAATTTTAATCGTTACAGACAATTTCCGCCGGTTAATTTACCTGACAGACAGTGGCCTTCAAAGGTAATTGATAAGGCTCCTGTTTGGTGCAGTGTTGATTTAAGAGATGGAAATCAGGCACTTGAAAAGCCAATGAATTTAAATCAGAAAATTAATTTCTTTAAGTATCTTGTTTCTCTTGGCTTTAAGGAAATTGAAGTTGGTTTTCCTGCTGCCAGTGACACAGAATACTTATTCTGCAGAACACTTATTGAGCAGAATTTAATACCTGAGGATGTAACAATTCAGGTGTTAACACAGAGCAGAGAGCATATTATTAAGAAAACTTTTGAGGCTCTTGAAGGCGTTCACAGGGCAATTGTGCATCTTTACAATTCTACTTCAACTTTACAAAGAGATGTGGTATTTAACAAGTCTCAAAAGGAAATTAAGGAGCTTGCTGTTTTTGGTGCAAAGTTAGTTGATGAACTTGCTGAAAAGTACGGCAGGGACAGATTTATGTTTGAGTATTCACCTGAAAGCTTTTCAGGTACAGAGCTTGACTATGCTGTTGAAATATCAGATGCGGTTTTTGATGTATGGAAACCTGCGGCTGACAGAAAGGTTATTTTAAATCTGCCCAACACTGTTGAAATGTCAACACCTAATGTTTATGCCGATCAGGTTGAATATGTATGCAGAAATATTAAGAACAGGGAAAACATTATTATAAGTCTTCATGCACATAATGACAGAGGATGTGCTGTTGCTGCCAGTGAGCTTGGTGTGATGGCAGGTGCAGACAGAGTAGAAGGTACATTGTTTGGCAACGGAGAAAGAACGGGTAATGCCGATATTATGACAATGGCGTTAAATATGTTTTCACAGGGTGTAGATCCTGAGCTTGACTTCAGCAACATAAATGAAGCTATTGAAATTTATGAGGCTTCAACAGGGCTTGATGTTCACCCAAGACACCCTTATGCAGGTGATTTGGTTTATACTGCTTTCTCAGGCTCACATCAGGATGCTATTAAAAAGGGTATGGCTAAGATGATTGAACATCCTGACAGATGGGAAGTTCCCTACTTGCCTATTGATCCTCTTGATGTAGGCAGAAATTATGACCCTATTATCAGAATTAACTCTCAGTCAGGTAAGGGTGGAGTAGCTTATATTCTTGAAACACACTATGGCTTACATATACCTAAGACAATGCAGCAGGATTTTGGACCTAAGGTAACACAGGCATCTGTTGATATGGATAAGGAACTTTCACATGATGAAATATATGATTTATTTATGGATAACTATTATGTTAAGGAGCCTTTATCAGTAATTTATTATACCGAACAAAGTTCTGACGAGCATGTAGACCTTGAGTGCAGAGTAATGTACAGAGGAAAGGAAATGACTATTAGGGGCAGCGGCAATGGTATTGTAGATGCTTTCTGCAAGGCTATTATGGATGAATTTAATGTGACATTTGAAATTTCCGATTATTCACAGCATTCTCTTGCCTATGGAAATAAGTCTAAGGCTATTTCTTATGTACAGGTTTATGACTGCAAGAAGCAGGCTCATTTTGCTGTAGGTATCAGCTCAAACACGGCAAAGAGTTCAATCAGAGCAATTGCAAGTGCCATTAACCAGTTTAAGAAGATTTGATAAAATTTAATAAAAAGCTGTCGTTCATATCAAACCATATTGATATGTACCCAGAAATCTGGACACATTGATTTATTAGTTATGCTGAACAC
>JAUNGN010000019.1 GCA_030524425.1 Clostridia bacterium
GTTCTATCCTTGTTTAATATGCAGTTAATACTGCACATTATTACTTATATAGTATTGATATTGTAATGTTTAAAAGTAATTAATTATTTTCGTCTGTTACGGTATAACCTTTTTCAATTAGCAATTCAACAAATTTATTGAGATCAATATTGGCTCCAACAGCTATGTTAAAAAATGTTTGAAGTTTTGGCAAATTTTCTCCTTTTTCGAGATTTTGGTACTGTCTCCATGAAATACCGGATTTTTCAGCCATTTTTTCCTGAGTATATTTTAATTCTGCTCTTTTTGATTTAAGTGCCTGAGTAAAGTATTTTGTTAATAATTCTGATGATTTCATTTTTTTTCCTCCTTAAATTTTGCTTGTACATTACAAATCAATACCATATAATTATATTATAATGGTGATTATCGGGTATAGAGTGTATATGAAGGATAAAATTGTATGATTATTAAATTTATGAATAATAATTATAGTTAAAGTTATGTAAATATCAGATTTAATAACGTAAACAAAGTGAGATTGATGCCAAAAAAGTATTCTGCTTTAGGCAGCAGTAACAATTCCATAAAAAAATAAGTGAAGTTTAAAGCTATGATGAAGGCTTTGCCAATCCAACAGAGATAAGCTATCAGGTAAGTAAAGGAGGAACGTCCTTATTACAGAGTTATAATGAATACTGCACCTATGATGCCAATGAAAGAATAAAATCTGTACGAAATGCAGAAAACTACTTGACAAAATACAAGTATGATGGTATAGGTAATATTACAGAGATAGAGTATCTTAAAAATAAGACTGATATAAGCGGTAACATATATGATGTTTTGGGATCCAAGTGGCGAAATATATGATTATGAAATAGATATGTATGAAAATGGAAAAATGGCTCCTGCAGCATATTCATATTTATGGAAGTTGACATATAATTGGTGGTTAGCAGATACAGAAGAAGAAAAAGATGCAATAGAGCAAAAAGTCAATGATTTTAGAGATTCTGGATATACTGATACTGGATATGAGGGTTGGAATGAAAGAATTGAAAAGATGGATAAAAAACCTCAAAACTCAGATTTAAGTGAGGAAGAACACTATTTTAGAAATGAATTAAATATAGAATATGAATGGGAAGACTTTAAAAAGTTGCAGGAAAGGCTTCCAGATGAATTGAAATGGGAAGAACTTCCATGGTATAAATCAATATATCATAAGTTTAGTCTTGAAGAAAGCCGGCAAGGGAATAATAGAAAATATGTGTCTTCAACAGGAAATTTTGAAGCTGTATACATAAAGGAAAATAATTTAGTTGATGAAGAATTTAACAGTACGTATATGGGAACATATAATTACTATGGTCCTGATAATGCAAATTTACATTATCAATATGATGTAAAACCATATAATGTTTGTGGAAATGTAAAAAAGTAGGAGACTAATTATGATTATAGAATTTTTGATAGTAATATTTATAGCAATATTTGTGGAACTTGTTAAATTTTTTGAAATTTATATTCGGAGTATGGAAACTATTAATGTGTTATCCGCACGTATTCCTATGTTGTTTTTGGGAGCTATTATATATGAAATTTTTGTTATAAAGAAGATGTATATTATAAATAAAAAAATATATTACTTAATTTGTTTACTATTTTATATTTAATTGTATATGCTATTATGCTTTTTTTACTAGAATTTTACCATATGCTACATAAAACTACAGTAAGTGTGCAATACAGAGTTGGTTTGAACCCACTGAAAAAGCTACTATTTTAAGCTGTTTTTAATATCTTCTAAGGTAAAAAACAAGTAAATTGGAATTCTAAATATAATTACGTGCAGTTTTTCTAAAATATTTGCTTTTTGAATGTTAAAAAAATTATATAAGAACTAAGAACTGATATTTTTTTGTTCTTTGTCAACTGGTACGGTTGATAAAAATTATAGCTCCGGCGGTGTGGATTATTTTAATTCTACACCGCTTTATTTACGCAAATCAAGTGATTCATTATAAGTATTCTGTTTCTAAAGTTATAAAATGAACGATAGCCAAAAGCTATTCATTTTATTGCCTTGATTTTATTATTTATTCCTTCAATAACTCCGTTTGTATAGTCATATTTTATTGAATTAATTATGTGTTTTGTGGGATGGTTCATATATATATATTATTATTGTTTATTTTTTGTTTAATATTTTTTTAAGCTTTATTTAGGTATATCCTTTATAATAATATTCCGATATAAGTGAACCGGGAAAAAGAATTTATATTAATTATAACATTTTGTTTATTTGTATTTTACGTTTATTTGTTATAGTTGTATTGAATAAAGTTTTTGGAGGGAGATAATATATGGGTGACACATTAAATATAAAAGTTTGTAATTTAATTATAAATTTATGTACCCTGACAGGATTAATTTTTTGTATTCTATTCATAATATATGGAATACAGAGTCACATATTTACATCATCTGAGGCATTAAATAGTTTTTTAATGAAATTTGGCTTGGCAGCGCCGGTTGCTTTTGTTGCTATTCAGGCTTTGCAGGTAGTTGTTCCTATACTGCCGGGCTCAATAGGCTGTCTTGGGGGAGTATTGATTTTTGGTGTATTTCAGGGGTTTATTTACAATTATATAGGTATATGTGTTGGTTCTCTGCTTGCCTTTTTAATTTCAAGAAAATATGGAATATTCTTCGCAAGGATTGTTACAGGTGAAAAAATCTATAACAAATATATTGGATGGCTGAATAAAAGTTATTTTGACAGGTTGTTTGCGGCTGCAATTTTTCTGCCATTTGCTCCTGATGATTTTCTTTGCTATCTTGCAGGGCTTACTAAAATGCCGTTATATAAATTTATTATTATAATTCTTGCGGGAAAGCCTCTTGCAATATTTTTGTATAGCATGGGACTTGAATATATACTTCAATTTGTTATAAATTTTTTTAATTGAAGGGGGAACAAAAATGAAAATATTATTGTATACAGGAAATATTAATGTTGTGGAGAAAAGTGGTGTAGGCAGAGCAATTAAACAGCAGTTAAAGTTTTTAGAGGATAATAAAATTCCTTTTACTGTCAATATAAAGGACAGCTATGACATTATACATCTGAATACTGTGTTTCCTGATTCTTTTATTATGAGTGTTATAGCAAAAATTAAAGGTAAAAAGATAGTTTATCATGCACATTCAACAAAGGAGGATTTTGAAAATTCATTTTGCGGCTCAAATTTTTTGGCACCTCTTTTCAAGAAATGGATAATGCTTTGTTATAATATGGGTGACTTAATAATTACTCCTACAGAATATTCAAAAAAACTTTTATACGAATACAGATTGAGGAAACCTATAGTAACTATATCTAATGGAATTGACCTTGATTTCTATAAAAGGGATGGAGAAAAAGGACGTCTTTTCAGAGAAAAATATGGTTTCAGAAAACAGGATAAAATAATTATGTCTGTTGGCTTACATATTAAGCGTAAAGGAATACTGGACTTTGTTGAGCTGGCAAAAATACTTCCCGAATACCAGTTCGTCTGGTTTGGCTATACTGACCCTAAAATTATACCTAAGGAGGTAAGAAATGCTGTCGGTATAAAACTACCCAATCTTCATTTTCCGGGCTACATAAGCAGAGAGGAACTGCGTGACGCATACAACGGAAGTGACTTGTTTTTGTTTCTGACTTATGAAGAAACAGAGGGCATTGTTTTGCTTGAGGCTCTCGCTATGAAAATACCTGTTTTGGTAAGAGATATTGACATATATAAAAATTGGCTGTCTGACGGCAGGGATGTATATAAGGGCTCCGGTATTTTAGATTTTTATAATAAAATTAGAGAAATAATAAATGGAGATTTGCCGGACATTACAGAAGCGGGATATGAAACGGTAAAGAAAAAGGATATTAAAACCTGTGGTAAAAGGCTGATTTTTCAATATATAAAGCTTGCTGCAAATAAAAAAACATTGTAAACTTATGGGAGAAATTGTTATGAAAGTATTAATTACTACAGACTGTTATATTCCGACTGTTAATGGTGTTGTAACTTCAATTATTAATCTTAAAAACGTACTCAGCAGACTGGGTCATGATGTGAGAATACTGTGTCCGTCACAAAATTTACATTGCATCAAAACCGAAAATATTTACTATATGAGCTCGTTTAGTGTTAATAAAATATATCCAAAGGCAAGGGCCGCCTTTTATATTAGATACAGCGTAATGAAGAGTATTATTGAGTGGAAGCCTGATATTATTCATTCTCAATGTGAATTCACAAGTTTTATGTTTGCACAAAAAATTGCAAGGACAGTTAATTGTCCTATAGTTCATACTTATCATACGGTTTATGAAAATTATACTCACTATTTTTCTCCTAATATAACTATTGGTAAAAAGGCTGTTTCGGCTTTTTCAAGAAAAATTTTAAATAAAACGGAGTCTGTTATTGCTCCGACAAAAAAGATTGAGAATTTACTTAAAGGATATGGTGTAAGTAAAAAAATAAACATAGTCCCCACGGGAATTAATATTAATAAATTCAGAAATAAATTATCGGATATGGAAAAGTTTAAATTGAAGTCAAAGCTGGGAATTCCTAAAAACAGTAATGTTTTAATTTCCGTTGGCAGAGTTGCAAAGGAGAAAAATATTGAAGAGTTATTATATTATTATAAAAGGCTTAATATGAAAAATACTGTATTTCTTATTGTTGGCGGCGGTCCGTATAAAGAGGAACTGGAAAGGTTGGCGGATAAGCTTGAAATATCAGAAAATGTCATATTTGCGGGCATGATTAATCCCGAAAATATTGCAGCCTATTATCAGATTGGCAATGTATTTCTGAGTGCATCTAACAGTGAAACACAGGGATTAACATATATTGAAGCTTTAGCAAGCGGTTTGCCTGCAATTTGCAAAAAAGACCCATGCCTTGATGGCGTGATTTGCCACAATGAAAATGGATTTCAGTATGCTGATTATGATACATTTGCAGATTGTGTTAAAAGGCTTATAAGCAACAAAACTATATATAGTCAAATATCAAAAAAGGCAAGTTTTTCTGCAGAAAAATATTCAGAGGAGGATTTTGGTAAAAACATTGAGAAGATATATATAAATACTGTAATGGAATATAAAAAATAAGGATATGAAATTGAATTAAGTAAACCGGGGAATAGTTAGATGTATATACTCATTAATATAATTTACCTTTGCAATAGCAGTTCATATATGTTATAATATCAACTGTTACTATGGAAAGTTATATTTAACGGAGGATATATTGTGGAGAGGAATAATAACATTTCTGCTGAAGAGCTTGCAAGACAGCAGGAATTTATGGAAAAAGTAAAAGATATAAATGAAGAATTTTACAATAAAACAGGCAGAAGAAAGAAAATGCATATTACTACATTTGGCTGTCAGATGAACGCTCATGATTCTGAAAAGCTTTTAGGTATGCTTAAAAATATGGGCTATGAGGAAACAGACGAAGAAAAGGATGCAGATTTTATTATATACAATACCTGCTGTGTAAGAGAAAATGCCGAAAACAAGGTTTACGGCAACTTAGGCTATTTAAAGCATCAGAAAAAGGAAAATCCCGAAATGAGGATTGCTCTTTGCGGTTGTATGATGCAGCAGGATGTGGTTTTGCAGACAATTAAGGAAAAGTATAAGCACGTTGATATTGTATTTGGTACATTTAATTTGTACAAGCTGGCTGAATTAATGTACATAAATATGGAAACCAATGCCCCTGTATTTGATATTTGGAAGGAACACGGTGAAATTGTTGAGGATTTACCGACTATAAGACATTTCAAGTACAAGGCAAGTGTAAACATTATGTTTGGCTGTAATAATTTCTGTTCTTATTGTATAGTTCCTTATGTAAGAGGCAGGGAGAGAAGCCGCTGTCCTCAGGATATTATTAATGAAATTAAGGCTCTTGCCTCAGACGGTGTAAAGGAAATTACCCTTTTAGGTCAGAATGTAAACAGCTACGGCAAGGGACTTGACGATGAAATTACATTTGCAAAGCTCCTCAGAATGGTTAATGAAATAGAGGGTATTGAAAGAATAAGATTTATGACCTCTCACCCTAAGGATTTAAGTGACGAGCTTATTTACGCAATGAGGGACTGTGAAAAGGTATGCAATCATATTCACTTACCTTTCCAGGCAGGCAATAATGATATTTTAAAGAAAATGAACAGACGATATACCAAGGAGCATTATATAGGACTTGTTGAAAAAATAAGAAGGGAAATTCCTGATATTGCATTGACTACAGACATTATTGTGGGATTTCCGGGGGAAACAGCAGAACAGGTTGACGATACCATTGATGTAATTAAAAAGGCTAAGTTTAATGGTGCTTTTACATTTATTTATTCTAAGAGAACAGGTACTCCTGCCGCAATTATGGAAAATCAAGTACCTGAAAAAGATGCAAAGGCTAACTTTAACAGAGTTTTAGAGGCTCTTAATCCTATTATATATGATTTAAATTGTGCTAAGGTTGGCAAGGTTTACAAGGTTATGGCTGATGATGTAAGCTCAAATGATGAAAGCTATATTACAGGCAGACTTGAGGACAATTCTCTTGTTCATTTTAAGGGTGACAGGTCTATGATAGGTGATATTTTTGATGTTAAAATTATTGACTGCAAAACCTTTTATTTAATTGGTGAAAGGGTGTAATTATGTTTGTTATTGACAGAATTGAAGAGGGCATTGCTGTTATAATGGACGAGGAAAATAAAACTCTTAAATTGAATGCTGATGAAATTGATGGTAATGTCAGAGATGGTTCAGTCGTTGTTTATGAAAATGACAAGTGGCGTGTTGATGAAGAAGAAACTAAAAATAGAAAAGAAAAAATGAGAAAAAGGCTTAATAAATTGTTTAATAAATAGGACGTGCATTGCATGTCCTTTTTAACATAGGAAGTTAGTGCTTTTAAATATATATTTTCAAAAATATTTGTAATTGAAAATAAGCTCGTTTTATGTTATAATATATAATGCTATGTTATCAAAAAAATGAGAAAGAAATGAGGATAATAAAATGTCAAATTCAATATATGATCAGGCAAGAGAGCTTGCCTATGCAGTTTTATCAACGGACGAAGGCAAGAGAGTTGCTGAAACAAGATACATCTTTGATAATAACGAGGAGGCCAGACAACAGCTTCTTGATTACAATACCTACAGAGAGGCTGTAAATATGCGTGTTCAGGAAGGTACTATTTCTCAGGAGGAAATGAAAGCTGAAGGCAGCAAGCTTTCCGGAATGATTGCTGAATTAAAGAAAAATCCTGTTATTAACGATATGGTACAGGCTGAAAGTGAGCTTAATGCCGTAATTAACAGAGTTATGACAATATTCCAGTCAACTATAACAGGTGAATGTGAAGATGAAGAATGCGGATGTACAGGAAGCTGCAGCAGCTGCAGCGGATGTCATTAATTTTTGAGGAAGTGTGATTTATGGCTAAGCTGACACCTATGATGGAGCAGTATATGCAGATTAAAGAAGAATATAAATATTGTCTGCTCTTTTATAGATTAGGCGATTTTTATGAATTGTTTTATGAAGATGCTGTTATTGCTTCAAAGGAACTTGAACTTACTTTAACAGGTAAAAACTGCGGTCAGGAGGAAAGGGCACCTATGTGTGGTGTTCCTTTCCATTCTGCTGACGGATATATTGCAAAGCTTGTGGAAAAGGGATATAAGGTTGCCATATGCGAACAGACAGAAGACCCTAAAAAGGCTGTAGGTATAGTAAAAAGAGAGGTTATAAGGATTGTAACTCCGGGCACTGTGCTCGATACAAATATTCTTGATGAGAGTAAAAACAACTACATAATGTGTATATATAAGAATGGGGATGGTTATGGAGTTGCAAGCTGTGATGTTTCCACAGGCGAATTTCAGGTCACAGCTATTCCAAGTGATCTGGACAACAAGGTTATTGATGAAATTGCCCGTTTTAATCCGTCTGAAATTATATGCAGCAAAGAGGTTGAAGTGGGAGAACAGATATCAAGAGTGTTTGATATTAAGCTTAATGAATATAATCAGTGGGCATTTGACTATCAGAATGCAAATATTTGTCTTTGCAATCATTTTAAAACCCTTAATCTTGCAGGCTTTGGATTGGAGAATGACAGACCGTGTGTAAGTGCGGCAGGTGCATTGCTTGAATATCTTATTGAAACACAGAAAAATAATTTATCTCATATTTCTGTTATTAAGAAATATTCTTCAAATAAATATATGGTTCTTGATATAAGCTCAAGGAGAAATCTGGAGCTTACACAAACCATAAGAGATAAGTCTAAAAAAGGCTCTCTTTTATGGGTACTTGATAAGACCAAAACTGCAATGGGTGCAAGACTTTTAAGAAAATGGCTTGAACAGCCTTTAATTGTTGAAGATGAAATAGATAAAAGACTTGATTCCGTGGAGGCTTTTAAAAACAGTCCTTTTGAAAGAGAGGATTTAAAGGAAATGCTTAATACAATTTTTGATATTGAGCGTTTAATTAGTAAAGTGGTTTACGCTACTGCAAATGCAAAGGATCTTATTGCACTTAAAAATTCATTTAAATACCTTCCTCAGATTAAGGAAAATTTAAATAATTATGATTCGGAATATATTAAGGAAATATACGAAAGCTTTGATTGTCTTGAAGATATTTATGAACTTATAGATGAAAGTATTTCTGATGAGCCTCCTTTCAGCGTTAGAGAGGGCGGAATGATAAAAGAGGGCTATAATGCTGAAGTTGATAAGCTTAGAAGTGCAAAAAACGAAGGCTCAGGCTGGCTTATGGCTCTTGAAGCAAAGGAAAAGGAAGAAACGGGAATACCTAAATTAAGAATAAGATATAACAGGGTTTTTGGTTACTATATAGAAGTAACAAATTCCTATAAGGATCAGGTGCCTGACAGATACATAAGAAAGCAGACCCTTACTAATGCAGAAAGATATATAACACCTGAGCTTAAGGAAATAGAGGATACTATTTTAGGAGCCGATGAAAAGGTTATAGCTCTTGAATATGATCTTTTCTGTGATATAAGAAACAGAATTGCACAGAAAGTAGAAAGAATACAGGCTGCGGCAAAGGCTTTATCCACTGTTGATGTTTTGCAGTCCTTAGGCGATGTTGCCGATAAAAATAATTATGTTAAGCCTGTAGTAAATACAAGGGGTATAATTGACATTAAGTCAGGAAGGCATCCTGTTGTTGAAAAGCTAAGCAAGGAAGCTTTTATTCCAAATGATACTTATCTTGACAGAGATGAATCCCTTGCCATAATTACAGGACCCAATATGGCAGGTAAATCTACATATATGCGTCAGACAGCTCTGCTTGTGCTTATGGCGCAGGTAGGAAGCTTTATTCCTGCTGAAAGTGCCGAAATTGGAATTACGGACAGAATATTTACAAGAGTCGGCGCATCTGATGACCTTGCTACGGGACAGTCTACATTTATGGTGGAAATGGTTGAGGTTGCTAATATATTAAATAATGCAACTAAAAACAGTCTGCTTATACTGGATGAAATAGGAAGAGGAACATCAACCTTTGACGGCTTGAGTATAGCATGGGCTGTACTTGAATATATTGCAAATAAAATCGGTGCAAGAACATTATTTGCTACACATTATCACGAGCTTACCGAGCTTGAGGGTAAGGTTAAGGGTGTTAAAAACTATTGCGTAAGTGTTAAGGAACAGGGTGAGGATGTTATTTTCCTTAGAAAAATTGTTGAGGGCGGAACCGACAGAAGCTACGGTGTTCACGTTGCAAAACTTGCGGGTGTACCTAAAAGTGTTGTCAGAAGAGCTAATTCCATATTAAAACTCCTTGGAAATGAGGACAAAACTATAAATGTGGATACAGATTATGATTTTAAATATGATGATGAGCCGATTTTAAGAAAAGTAGAAATTTTAAAGGAAATGACAATTGATTTTGAAAATCTGGATTTAAATAATATTACTCCTTTTGAGGCAATGAAAAAGCTTTATGATATAAAGGAAAAATTAAGCAGTTTGGACAGTTTAGAATAGAGGTAAAATATGGGTGATATTCGTTTACTTGACAATAGTCTTATTAACAAAATTGCAGCAGGTGAGGTAGTTGAAAGACCTTCTTCTGTTGTTAAGGAATTAATGGAAAATTCAATAGATGCAGGTGCAGACTCTATAACTGTTGAGGTTAAAGAAGGCGGTATCGGCTTGATAAAAATAACTGACAATGGCAGGGGTATTCCTAAAGATGAGCTGAAAACTGCTTTTCTGCGCCATGCTACAAGTAAGCTGAGAACTCTTGAGGATTTGGAAGATATTCTTACATTGGGATTCAGAGGTGAGGCTCTTTCAAGTATTGCTTCTGTTGCACAGGTTGAAATGATTACTAAAACTAAAGACAGTGATATTGGCAGCCGAATTGTCATAAATGGCGGCATGGTGGAAAAAGAGGAGGAAGCGGCTGCTAATGACGGCACGGTTTTCATAATGAAAAATCTCTTCTATAATACTCCTGCCAGAAGGAAGTTTTTGAAAAAGCCTGCTGCTGAAGGAGGCTATGTGTCTGAGGTGGTAAATCGAATTGCACTGGGTCATCCTGATATTGCAATTAAGTATATTAATAACGGCAATACTCTCATGCAGACAAATGGCAATGGTGATATTAAATCAGCTATATTGTATATTTACGGCAGGCAAATGGCATCACAGATGCTTGATGTAAGCTACAGCAAAGACGGTTTTACCGTTGAAGGTCTTGCTGCAAAGCCTGAGCTTTCAAGAGGTAACAGAAATTATGAAAACTTTTTCATAAACGGCAGATATATAAAAAGTACTGTAGTTCAAAATGCCGTTGAAGATGCTTATAAGGGCAAACTTATGACAGGAAAGTTTCCTGTATTTGCACTTAATTTAAAAGTACCTGCCAATACTGTTGATGTAAATGTTCACCCTACAAAACTTGAAGTAAGATTTTCTGATGAAAATTTAATATATGATATTATGTATAATGCAGTAACAAAAGCATTAAAGAATACTGAACTTATACCAAGCGTAACATGGGATAAGCCTAAAAAGCTTAAATCGGATAATATTCAGTCCGAGATTGAGGATATTAAGCCTGAAGCCGGCATTAAGCCTGAAAATGATTTTAAATATGAGGATAAGGCTATAAGTGCAGATTTTAGTGTTTCAGAGAATATTTCTCAGTCAAAGGATGAAAGCAAAAATCCTGTTTTAAGTGCTATGAGCAAGCTTTATACCGAGGAAAGTATAAATGCCGGGACTGATGTAAAAACTAATATTGAGGTAAAAGCTGAAACGGCGGAAATTAAAAGACCTGTAATTAATAAGGAGGTTAAGAATGAAGAAACAAGAAAACCTTTCTTTAATAATTACAGAATAATAGGTCAGATTTTTGCCACCTATTGGATTGTTGAACAAAATAACTGTATGTATCTTATAGACCAGCATGCAGCACATGAAAGAGCTTTGTATGAGGACTTTATTGAAAAATTTAAAAACTCACAGATTTCCAGCCAGCAGCTTTTGCAGCCTATAGCAGTTAATTTAAGCGACAGCGAAAAGGTTATTGTTGAGGAAAATATTGAGCTTCTTGAAAGCTTTGGATTTGAAATTGAGGAGTTTGGAGCAAGAACCTATGCTGTAAGAGCAGTGCCTTATGTTTTTGATTCGCCAAGCAATGTAAGCTTTTTTATGGATATTATAGACGCTCTTGCAGACAAGAATTTAAAGAGTATATATGATACCAAGGAAGATGCTATTGCCATGATGAGCTGTAAGGCTGCAGTTAAGGGCAATGACAGATTAAGCTATAGCGAGGCGCAGGAGCTTATACAAAGGCTTTTGAAGCTTGAAAATCCTTTTACCTGCCCTCATGGAAGACCTACAATAATTGAAATGACAAGATATGAGCTTGAAAAGAAATTCAAGCGTATTCAGGATTAATTTGTGCTTATCGGAGGAGATTAAATGGATGTTATAATATATTATATTATTAATGCCGTATCGATAATTATAGTTACAACTTTATTTGAGTATATTAAGGCACTTATGTCAGCTGTTCAGGGAGATGCTGTGCCTAAAAGTCAGGGAAGGCTGACACTTAATCCTGTAAAGCATTTTGAGCCTATTGGCTTTATGTTGTTTTTATTTACGGGATTTGGATGGGCAAATCCTGTTGAAACTTCAAGCAGAAATTATAAAAACAGAAAAAAGGGTACATTAATAACATATATAACACCAATTGTTTTATTGATTATATTTGCTGTTGTAATTAAAATTGTCATGAACATATTGATACTCGGTAAATTTGACAATTATTATTTAAGGCTTGCTTTAGCCTTGCTTTCAAGAAATTTTGCTGCTGCAGCCGTATTTAATATTATTCCCGTATATCCTATGGCGGGCAGCCATATATTAAGATGTATTTTAAGTCCTAATCATGTTGTTAAGTACAGTCAATATGAAAAGCCTTTACAAATTCTTTTAGTATTTTTGCTAATACTTGGAGTTATAACACCTGTTCTTAATGCTGTTGTTGAAATTATTGTTTAAAGGTAGGTCGGGTTATGAATATGGATATGGAAATTAAGCTTGAAAAATTTGAAGGCCCAATGGATCTTTTATACAGCTTAATTGTTAAAAACAAAATAGACATTTATGATATTCCGATTGCTTTAATAACAGAGCAGTATCTTGAATATATTAATGCAATGGGCAAGTATAATATGGAAAATATAAGTGAATTTCTTATTATGGCGGCGACTTTAATTGAAATTAAGTCCAGACTTCTTTTACCCAAAGAGGTGGATGAAAATAATGAAGAAATTGACCCGAGAGAAGAGCTTGTTCAAAGACTTATTGAATATAAAAAATTTAAGGGAATTGCTGAAGAGTTTAATGTTAAGCAGAAAAGTGCCGGATATTCATATTATAAGGAAAGTGACAGGGAACTTATTAAGCAGATAAGAAAAGATGTACCAAAGGAAATATCAGATATATTAAACGGTGCAACGGGAGAAATGCTTTTTAAGGCTTTTCAGGAGGTTTTAAGACGTCAGGAGTTGAAGACGGATAAAATAAGAAGCGGATTTAATTCGGTTAAGAGAGATGAATTTACTCTCGAAGAAAAGCTTGAGCAAATTACAAGTTTAATAAGCAAAAGAAGGCGTTTCAGCTTTTTTGGAATTTTCAAGAGTACAAGCAGTAAAAATGAAATTGTTACTACCTTTCTTGCAATGTTGCAGCTTATTAAGGAAAAGAAAATTAAAATTATTCAGGAAGAAATATTTGATGATATTACAATTACTACATATGAGGAGGCTTGCTAAATATGACTATACAGGAATTGGAATCAGTTGTAGAGGCTATATTATTTGCTTCCGGTGAAGTTGTAAGTGTTAGAAATATTGCCTATGCCACTGAACAGGATGAAAAAACTGTTAAGTCGGTAATAAGCAATCTCGCTGATAAATATACATGTGATAAAAGAGGTATAAGAATAATACAGGTAGGAGAAGGTTTTCAGATGTGTACCAATGCTGAATGTTTTGACTATATAAAAAAGCTTTATCAGGCGCCTGTGAGAAAAACTCTTTCCACTACACTTCTTGAAACTCTTGCTATTATTGCATATAAACAGCCTGTCACAAAGGGACAGATTGAAGATATAAGAGGCGTAAGTGCCGACCATGCCGTAAACAGACTTGTTGAATATGGGCTTGCTGAAGAAGTGGGCAGACTTGACGCTCCCGGTAAACCTATATTGTTTGGTACAACTGACGAATTTTTAAGATACTTTGGTTTCAGTACACTTGAAAACCTGCCTGTGACTGCTGCGGATTTGGAACAGCTTAGAATTGAGGCAGAGGCTGAGGTTGGTGCTATAACTGAGGCGAAGTGATCTATTCAAAAATAAATTTTAAAAAGGTTTGACATTAAGTTAAATTTGATATACTATATATTTAATATAACTTATCGAAAGAAAATGAAAGCTTGCTTTCAATTTTCTGAGATAAGTTACCGACGCGTGAGCGGAGGTAGTTATATTACCTTGTTTTGCAAGGCAGCTGTGGAAGCGGAGCGAACACAGCAACAGGAAGTATTAACTTCCTGTAATATAACCAATGAGAAAGAAAATGAAAGCTTGCTTTCAATTTTCTGAGATAAGTTACCGACGCGTGAGCGGAGGTAGTTATATTACCTTGTTTTGCAAGGCAGCTGTGGAAGCGGAGCGAACACAGCAACAGGAAGTATTAACTTCCTGAACTATAAAATATGGAGGTAATTACATAATGTATGATTTTGATGAAATTAAGGCAATAGATCCTGCTGTGGCAGAAGCCATTGACGGTGAGCTTACAAGACAGAGAAACAACATTGAGCTTATTGCATCAGAGAACTTTGTTTCTAAGGCTGTTATGGCAGCTATGGGTTCTCCTTTGACAAATAAGTATGCTGAAGGTTATCCGGGAAAGAGATACTATGGCGGCTGCTTTAAGGTAGATATTGTTGAAGATTTAGCAAGAGAGAGAGCTTGTAAGCTTTTTGGTGCAGAGCATGCCAACGTTCAGCCCCACTCAGGTGCACAGGCTAATATGGCTGTATTCTTTGCGGTGCTTAAGCCGGGAGATACAGTGCTTGGTATGAATCTTGCCCATGGCGGTCACTTAACTCATGGTTCACCTGTTAATATGAGCGGTAAGCAGTACAATATTATTCCTTATGGTGTAAAGGAATCTGACGGGACTATTGATTATGAAGAAGTAAGAAGATTAGCTGTTGAGCACAAGCCAAAGTTAATTATTGCAGGTGCAAGTGCTTATTCAAGAGTAATTGACTTTAAGTTCTTTAGTGATGTTGCTAAGGAAGTGGGTGCTTATCTTATGGTAGATATGGCACATATTGCAGGTCTTGTAGCTGCCGGTTTACATCCAAGTCCTGTGCCTTATGCTGACTTTGTAACTACAACTACCCACAAGACATTAAGAGGTCCTAGAGGCGGTTTAATTCTTTGTAAGGAAGAGCATGCTAAGCTTATTGACAAGTCTATTTTCCCGGGCATTCAGGGAGGTCCTTTGATGCACGTTATTGCTGCAAAGGCTGTTTGTTTGGGCGAAGCGTTAAAGCCTGAATTTAAGGAATATGCAAAGCAGGTTGTTGCCAATGCTAAGGTCCTTAGCGAAAGACTTATTGAAAATGGCTTTAACATTGTATCAGGCGGTACTGATAATCATCTTATGCTTGTTGATTTAAGACCTATGAATATTACAGGTAAGGAATTAGAGCATAATCTTGATGAGGTTGGTGTAACCTGCAACAAGAATGCCATACCGTTTGATCCTGAAAAGCCGGGTATTGCAAGCGGTATCAGACTTGGTACTCCTGCTGTTACTTCAAGAGGTATGGTTGAAGAAGATATGGTTGAAATTGCAGATATTATTACTCTTGTTGCCAAGGACTTTGATGGCAATAAGGCAGAGGCTGCAGAAAGAGTTAAGAAGCTTGTTGCTAAGTATCCTTTATACTAATTTACTAAAAAAATAAGGCGAAATATGTAGAATTTTAACAAAAAAGGAACTGTTTGAAATAAATAGTTCCTTTTTTTACTATCTTGTGGTATATTTAAAGTATAAATTTACAAAGAGGAGTGATTGTAATGAAAAAGGTAATGGCTATTATGCTCTGTGTTGCTTTTGTTTTTAGCTGTACAGGATGCAGTGAGGTTGAAATTGAGCATTTTGACAAGTCTGTGTATAAGGATATGTCAGGTGTTGTTAATTTTGATGAAAGTGTTAATATTACTATTGATCCTGAAAATCTGGCAAATGCTGTAATTGAAATTCAGGATGAATTGTCACAGTTGGAAAAACAGGATAATGATAAGTATGCGCCTGAGGGAGAAAATTATATTTATCCTGCTGATGAAGATGCAGAAATGTTTGTTAATGAGTTTTTATCTGCAATAAGAATTGCGCTTGATGAAAACAAAATGTTTACACTTGAAGTAGACGTTAAGGGTGCAGCAGATTTTGACAATATGATATCTGACGAAAATATTATTTGCAGATTTAACAATATTTCAATAGATTGCGGTAACGGATATATGCGTGGCGATAAAATATTTATTAATAAAAAGCTGTTTTATACAATTGGTTCTATAAATTTTATGTATGATATAGAAATATTGGGAGAGTATTATAAGGCACTTGATGAAATGTTTGGAGATAATGAATATGTTGTTATGTCTTACGAAAATGTAGGCGGATATTTAGGTAACACAAATTTTGCATCATCTATTATTGACAGCACTAATGTTTTGCAGAAGGCACAGCTTGATTATTATGAACAGGCAAAGGATATATTAAAAAACTTTGACTCCGAATGTGTAACAAGGATAGAAAATGGCACAAGATTCCAGCTTAAGTCATCTGATTTTGCAAATGCAGGTAATCGGTTTGCATCATATGTAAGACAGCATAGTGAATCGGTTTCAAAACTTGTAAATGATTATGTTTCAATTATTATGGCTGCAAGTATGAGTATTTATGGCGATGAAATGAATGGTATGGAATATCTGTTTGATAATATGAATGTAACAGGTGATGATATAATAGCAGCAATGGACGGACTTAAGGAAATGATAAACTCTCCTGAGTTTAGTATTATATTTAAGACTCTTGATATAACATATACCAATGATATTACAGAAAAGGATAATTCTCAGAATAATGTTACTGTAATAAAGGGTTCATACAATAATAAGAAAGCTTTTTCTATTGAAACTAATATCAATATTACTAATACGGAAAGCTATGAATTTGCTGATATAAGCAATGAAAATGGCATAGAGTATATGGAATTTTTTGAAAAGCTTAATAGCCTGCAAAATGATTTAATGTATGGCGAATATAATTATAGCCTAAACAGCAGCTATGAGTGCCCTGATTGCGGCCAAAGTTTTAAATATATAGACACTCACTATTGTAATAAGTGCGGATTTGTTCATGATTTTTATGAAGGTGATGAAAATTGTGACAGACAGCCTGGATGTGAACTGGCTAAAGAGGCAACTCAGATAGCAGCATAATTTTAATAAAATTAATATTTATAGTTGAGGAGGGTGTTGCAAAATGCAACACCCTTCAGATTGTAAAAAACTGTTTTTTTACGTAAAACGTGGATTTTGAGGGATACCGTAAATTCAAAAAGCTTTGTTTTTATTTTACGGCAGTCTATTTTTTTGTTGAAAATTGAAAGTATTGGTAGTATACTAACTTTATTGTAATTGTAATTTTCAGGAGATGATGTAATGAAATATGTTTTTCAGTTTGGGTTAATATTGGCAGTTACATTTGTGGCAGAATTAATCTACAGCTATGTACCTTTACCTGTTCCTGCAAGTATATACGGACTTGCCATAATGCTTATTTTACTTGTGACAAAAATTATTAAATTAGAATGGGTTAGGGAAAGTGCAAAATATCTTATTGCAATTATGCCTCTTATGTTTATACCTGCAGGAGCAAAGCTTATAACAGCAGCTAAAATGATTTTGCCTGTCATACTTCCTGTTTTGTTTATTTTAATTTTAACTACGGCTTTGGTCATGGCAGTATCAGGAAAAGTTACGGAATTTATAATAAAGAGGGAAAGTAAAAATGATAAGTAATATTTTAACCTTAAGTGCTTATTGGGGCATAGCTGTAAGTATATTGGGATATGGCATTGGTGTTTTATTGAATAAGAAATTGAAAAATGGTTTCGTAAATCCTCTTTTAATTTCTATTACATTTGTAATAATTGTTTTGGTTTGCTTTAATATAGATTATGAAAAGTACAGAGAAAGTTCTGAAATATTAAGCTGGCTTTTAACTCCTGCAACAGTCTGCTTAGCAATTCCTTTATATGAGCAGTTAAGCCTTTTAAAAGATAATTATAAGGCTGTTTTGGGCGGTATAACAGCAGGTGTATTTACAAGTCTTTTAAGTGTGTTTTTACTGTGTGTTTTATTTAAGTTTGAAGATGGCATGAGAATTTCACTTTTACCTAAATCAATTACTACTGCTATTGGTATGGGATTAGCCGAAGAATTGGGCGGAATTGATACTATTGCCGCATCTGCCATTATTATAACAGGTATAATCGGTAATGTAATTTGCAGAAGTGTGTGTAAAGTATTTAAAATTACTCACCCTGTTGCAGTCGGTATTGCAATAGGAACAGCTTCCCATGCTGTAGGTACAACAAAAGCCTTTGAGATAGGAGAGGTTGAGGGAGCTATGAGCAGTTTGTCAATAGCTGTTTCGGGGATTATTACTGTTGCTGCAATTCAATTATTTGTATAAAAAATGGCAGGCAAAAGCCTGTCATTTTTTATAAATGCAATATTGAAGATGCAATATTAAAATATATTATAATTGAAAAGGTATCTACAACTGTAGTAATAAGAGGTGCTGCCATAATTGCAGGATCAAGCTTTATAAGTTTTGCAAATATAGGAAGTAAGCATCCTGCCATTTTAGCAATTACTATTGTGCCAATAAGAGAAAGGGATACAATTAAAGCAAGAGAAATATCCCTATACATCAATAATATTCTCAATCCGTTTGCAAGGGCAAGAACAAGGCTTACTACTAAAGCAACTCTGAATTCTTTCCACATAATTTTAAATGTATCTCTGAAATGAAGCTCATCTACAGCAAGACCTCTTATGATTAGTGTAGAGCTTTGTGAACCGCAGTTGCCTCCGGTATCAGTAAGCATTGGTATAAATGCTACAAGAAGGGGTATGGCATTAAAGGCATTTTCATAATTTGCTATTATTGTGCCTGTAACAGTGGCAGAAAGCATTAAAACTAAAAGCCATACTATTCTGTGTCTTGCGTGCATCCATACACTTGTTTTTAAATAAGGCTCGTCATTTGCCTCCATTGCCGCCATTTTCTGCATATCCTCTGTTGTTTCCTCGGTTAAGACATCTATGGCATCATCAAATGTTACTATGCCCACAATACAGCCCTCTGAATCTACAGTAGGTATGGCAATAAGACCATATTTCCTGAAAAGCTTTGCGGCATCTTCTTTATCATCAGTAGTTTTTATTGAAATGAAGTTATCCTTCATTATTTCACTTATTTTAATATCGTCATTATTAAGCATTAAGTCCTTGGCAGATACAATGCCAAGAAGTTTATGTTTATTAACAACATAACAGGTGTAAACTGTTTCGCTGTCTATTCCTACACGTCTTATTTTGTCAAGAGCCTCACGTACTGTCATATCAGGGTGAAGCTCAATAAACTCAACTGTCATTATACTGCCTGCGCTGTCATCCGGATATTTAAGCAGGTGATTAATGTCAGCTCTTTGTTCCTTATCTACATTTTCAAGCAAAAGGGTAACAACATTTGCAGGCATATCACCTAAAAGATCGGCAGCATCATCAGCAAACATTGAATCTATAATTGATGTTATTTCCTGTTTTGCAAGGGAACGGATAAGGACTTGTCTTAAATCATTATCCATGTATGAAAATACCTCAGCAGCCTTATCCTTTTTTATCATTCTGAATACAACTACCAGCTGTTTTTCATCAAGCTCAGATAAGAGAGAGGCAATATCAACGGGGTTATAACAGGACAACACCTCCTGAAGTGCCTTAAATTTTTTGTTCTCCAATACAGAGAGTAATTCATTTTTTGTCATATTTTCCTCCTTGTTATACACACAACCAAAATGCATAACAAGGAAAGGGCATATTTATCCCTTTAAATTTGTAAACATTTTTGAATTGTATGTATTATATTTCGATTGACTTCGACCATTACTACTGTCCAAAAATGTTCACCGTCCTTTTAATAAAATTTAGCTCTGATATTGTTCAGGCTATAAATAGTATAGCATTTTTAATTTTAATAGTCAATGAAATTAAGTTAATGGAATTTAATATTCTTTTTATTTGTGTTTATATCAAATATATGGTAAAATTAAATAAAAGAGGGTGATTATATGAAAAAAATAAAATATATATTAATAATTGTTTTGATATTTGTATTTTCAGGTTCTTTTGTCAGTGCGGATACAAATGTAAATGAGTACACCATTACTGTAAATAAGGCTACAAACTGTGTAACTGTTTATAAATTAAATGACAGCGGAAGTTATGAACCCTTTAAAGCCATGATATGTTCTGTGGGGGCCGATAACGGTACACCCTCAGGAAGCTTTAAAACACAGGCTAAGTATACATGGAGGCCTCTTTTTGGCGACGTTTATGGTCAGTATGCAACAAGAATTAACGGCAATATACTTTTTCATTCAGTGTATTACAAAACAACAAGTCCCGATACCCTGAAGGCTGATGAATATAACAAGCTGGGTACAGCTGCATCAATGGGATGTGTAAGGCTTACTGTGGCTGATGCAAAATGGATATATGATAACTGTCCTATTGGGACAAGGGTGAATATTACAGACAATGGTTATGATCCTTTGCCGAGGCCAAGAGCAATTAAACTTGGAGTAAATGCGTCATATCCCAACTGGGATCCCACAGATCCCAATCCGAATAATCCATGGAAAAATGAGGGTATAAAATTTAATTATCAAAGCCTATATAAAACCGTTAAGTCAAGTGATGGGCTAACCTCTGAAAAGCTTGCAGGAGTAATAAGATATGGTGTAACTGCATACGATACTGCCAATAATCCTGTTAATTTTTTGCTGGCATATAATATTGAGCCAACAACACCGGGAACATATGAGGTAAAGTATTATGCAACAGATGTACTTGGCAATTATGGTGAAATAACAGGATATTTAACTATTGAGTAATTATTTAAGGCCGGAAACATGTGTTTTCAGCTTTCTGCATTATAAAAACTGTTTAATATTAAATTTATGTTACGACTTATAGATATAATAGAAAGTTAAAATAAAAGTGATATAATTAAGTTATGATATAAAAGGTTAGGGGGCAGTAATATGAAAAAAATTATTGCAGTAATATTAACATTAATTATAATTACAGCTGGCATGGTAAATGTCTATGCTGAGGATATTTATAAAATTGAGGGTACAGATTTTTTCTATGCAGAATTAAATGAGGGCGGCAGATATATATGTGACGAAAATGGTAATAAATTAAATGACCAATTATTTTATGATATTGAAGCCGGGGGTAAGGCTCTTATTGTAAGGTATTATGGAGGAGAGTATAACAATAAAGTTACGGTTTTTGATATGTCATTTAAGCCTGTTATTGTAATTAAATATGATTATATAGATTTTAATGAAAATACTAATTGTTATGAATGCTTTTATTATGATAATGATAATATTTACAGAGTAGACTTTTATAATGACAGCTTTGAAAAGGTTTTACAGTCAAGAGATATAAGAATACTTGAAGGCACCGGCTGTTATTATGAAAGAGTAATTGGGGAGAATAATGCCCATAGAGAATATTTTTTTATATGTGATAATGAGGGAAACAGAATTATTGAGGAGGGTTTTTTATCTATAAGAGCTGAGTATGGGAATGTGGTTGTAAATCGTGCTGCAGACCGTAAAGATGCACTCCTTGACAGAGAATTTAATATTGTAAATGACAGTTTTTACGATTTGATTTACTTCGATGAGAATATAAACTGTTTTGAGCTTACAAATTTTGTTAATGACGAAAATGGAAATACCGTTGCCGTTAAGGAGTATGTAAATGCTGACTTTGTAAGTGTAAATCCCATAAGACATTTTGAGGACTCAATGTACTGCACTGTTGAGGAAAATAGTGAATTTTATATTTGCGATGAAAATGGCAGACATTTAAGTGATAAGCCTTATTACGAAATTGAATCCATAGGTGACGGATATTTAAAGGTAAGAAGCAGCAATAAATATCCCTATAAGTACGGCTTGCTTGATGTTGACCTAAACACCGTAATTGATGAAATATATTTCAATATAGAAAACACTGGTGCAATATATTGCTATAATAATGGCAAAACAGTTGTTTACAATTCAAAGGCGGATAAAATTATTAATGAATATGATAATAACATTATTTATGTCACACCTATAAAAGGTATGGAGGGTAAGTATGTATATGATATGCATCCCCTTGCCGATATTCCAAATGACAGTAAAATGGTTATTGATGATAAAGGTAACTGCCTTACGAGGAAATATTTGAGTATATCAAGGGAGGCAGGTCTTGGAGATACCCTTTTTGTACAAAAAAGAATCGGTATGGCAGATACATTAAGTGGTATATTAAATTCTGAGTGCAAGGAAATTATACCAACAGAATGGTACAATGTTGATGTAAAGGAAGAAAATGGTGTTGTATATATTATTGCAAATCAGGGAAGTGACCGCTATTTTGATATTTTAGGCAATGAATATGGCAGTGTTGCAGACATTATGGACAAAAATGGCAATGCTGATGCAATAAGTGACTGGGCAAAGGAAAGCGTTGAAAAGGCTATAGAAACTAATATTGTGCCTGAAAATCTTAAGGGCTTTTATACTTTTGATATAACAAGAGGTGAGTTTTGTCAGCTGGCCATGCAGACTTATGTTGCCAAGACAGGCTGCACAATTTATACCGATATTGAGAATCCCTTTGATGATGTTAATGATGTGTATGTAACAAATGCTTATAACCTTAAAATTGTTGCAGGTGTGGGCAATAATAAATTTGCACCCAATAATAAAATTACCCGCCAGGAGGCTGCCGTAATGCTTAATAATCTTGCTAAGCTTATGAATGTTGAAGAAAGTGAAAAGGCGGCTAAATTTGCGGATGAAAGCTATTTTGCGGACTGGGCTAAAACTGCTGTTTATTCTGTTGCAGGTATGAAGAGCGGTGATACATATGTTATGGCAGGTACAGGTGAGGGGAAATTTTCTCCTTGGATGAATTATACAAGGGAGCAGGCTATTGTTACTATGCTTAGGCTTTATAATTGCGAGGAAAAGGAGCTGTATTATGACGGTCAATACCTTCAAAGCACTCCGGAGGCAGAGAAAATATATGGTGACTGGCTTTATTATGACAGCTGTTATGTTAAAGACGGTGAAATAGTCAGCACCATTGTAAGATTGAAAAAGGATGGCAGTGAGCAGCAGATACTTGTAAGCAATGAGTATGGTCTGAATTTTAATGCTGTAATTGGTGAGTACATTTACTATACTGTGTTTGATGAAAATTCAAATTATTCTTTCAGAAAAATGAAGCTTGACGGAACTGATGAAAATGAAATTACGGAGGATGAGAGCAAATCAGCAGATGAATTGCGCCTAAAAAAGGCTCACGATGAAAAATATCAGTATTTTATTGAAGGTGAAATGTTTGCAGGCAAGACTGTTGAATGGTATTTATGCAGAAGTGATTTAAATGGAGAAAATGCAAAAAGACTGATTAAAAATCAGGTTTTAAGCAGACCGATTGTATACGAGGGTTACGTTTATATAATAGTATACAGTGACAACAGCTCAATTGATATTGTCAGAGTTGACAGTGATGGAAATGTTGAAAATCTTACTAACTGTGTGGAAGGTGATTTTGATATACAGCCGGGGGGTATAATAAAAATTGATGAAGGGAAAATTTATTATAGAAGAGTGCGGGATATTGATGATGAATATCATACCCTTTACATAATGAATGATGATTATGTATATTCAATGAATATTAATGGTGATGACAACAAATTATTATACGAATAAAATAAAAGTGAATAATTATTGAAATATCTGCACGCAGAATAAAGACAAAACTTTATTATCAGATAAGAAAAGCTGGATTAATATTTACCTGTATTCAAGGCAGGTTGTCAGGTATGCCTGTAACGGTGAGCAGGTGAGCATATTAAAAACATTAAATAAGATAACAGGGGGCAATGTATATGAGAAAAATTATACCGGTTTTAATGGGCATAGTATTATCTTTTTTTATTTATGGCTTTGCTGATGCGGCTTTGAACAGCTATCCTGCAAAATATGAGGCTGTGCCTGTTGATTTTTCAAGTTATTACTGTATATACAAAAATGATCAGCAAATCCTTACGGACATTAATAACGGATTGTTGCTTGATGCTGATTTAAGAGGGAATACGGTTTCATTTTCATTAAATCAAGAAAGAACAGAAAATTGTATTTATAATCTTAATACCGGCAAAAAAATAATAAATGGTGTTTTTCCTCAAGCCAATCTTGCAGGAGAAGGCTTTGATGGGAGTTATAAAAATTATTCTGAATTTTATGAAGATAAAAGCGGTAAGTGGGGTGTAATAAATATTGAAACAGGGGATGTAGTTATTCAGCCTCAGTATAAGAAAATATATGAATTTTACAATGATTATGCAATAGCGGAAAAAGCTGATGGCAGTTATGCTGTTTTGAATATAAAGGGAACTGAAACAAAAAAACTCAATTTAAATTCTGAGTGGAAAATTGTACATGCCAAGGGTACTAATATAATTTGTACAGATAAATCATATAACTATTTCCTTTACAGAGGATATGCTGAAATTAAATCAGATGTATATGAAGAAATAAGATTTTGTGATGACCAAATGCTTTGCAGAAAAGATAACAGTTATTATATATTAAATGCAGACTGCACACTTTTAAAGAGCTTTTCAGGCTATAATATATTCTGCTATTTAGGTAATGGATTTTATGAGGGTGATAAAGCTGACGGTGACAGGGCAGATATAATTAGCAATAAGGGTGAGATCCTGATTGGTAATATATATAATTCCATAGAGGTGTATGATGAAGGCTATATTTTGTGCCTTAAAACTGATGATTTGCCTTGTATTTTTATTTATGATTTTAGTGGTAAGCTTTTAGGCGGGCATATATTTAATGATTTTGATGTTAATGAATACAGTCAGTTCGGATATTCAGACGGTAAAGTATATGTTGATGGTGTAAGTAAGGCAGAAAAAGAGCGTCATAGGCTTTATTTTAGCACTGAAGGAAATCTTTTAGAGGAGATGAGCGGTTTATGAAAAAGCCGGGAATAATTTTGGCATTTATTTTGAGTATTAATACTGTATGTTTTGCCCATGCTGATAATTTCAGCGGGTGGGCAAGGGCTGATATTAATAAGGCAAAGGAATTGAAGCTGATACCATATGAATTACAGGAACAATATAAGGAAAATATTACAAGAGAAGAATTTTGTGAATTGGCTGTTAATTTATTAAGGGTTAAAAATGAGGATATTATTGAGAATTCATACAACGATGAAATTTATTTTTCGGATACAGACAATGAAAATATTATAAAGGCGGCATCACTTGGAATTGTAAGCGGTGTAGGGGATAATAAATTTAACCCTAAAGGTAAAATAACAAGGCAGGAAGCGGCTAAAATGCTTTACAATACTCTTGATGCAGGAACAGATGTTTTGAAAGAGTATAAGGCTGACAACAAAAATGGCGTTAATGGTATTTTTCTGCCCCATATTTTTAATGATAGTGCTGAAATAAATAACTGGGCAAGGAATGAAATATATGCCATGTATCACTTAGGTATTATGTTTGGAAGCGGTGATAATAGTTTTAGTCCCCTTGAACCATATACAATAGAACAGGCTGTTTCTACATTTTTAAGACTTTACAATGCTTTTGAGGATGTAAATAAAAATAATATGCCTGAGCCTGAGATTTATCCTGATTTGGATACGGCAAACAGACTTAACGGAGGTAATACCCTTAATGCTGCCTATGAATGGGGAAGTGAGGGTTTTATTTACGAACCGAAGTATTATGATGGCTTTGGCAATGTTTACAGCGCCGGTGAAAAAGGTTATATTCCCGATATGAAAAGTAAATATATGGCTGTTGTAACTGCTAGAGGTGTAGGAGTTTATAATGAAGTTGTTATTAACAAAGAGGGTAAGGAGGTTACAGGCATTGTTGACAATGGGGGCACTAAAATTATATTTGATAATATGGCTGTAATTCACTGTCTTGACAGGGAGTACTTATTTTATTTATATAATCTTGACACAGGGGAAGAAATCATGGGTTTTGATGATATAAATTGGGATGAGGACGGTGGTATGTACAGGTTTTTTAGAAAAGGACGAGTTGGGTATATGAACTCTGAATTTAAGGAAATAATGCCTTGTCAGTACATTAATATTGACAGTGTATTTTTCAACAGTCATATTATTCTTCAAAAGCCTGATAAAACCTTTATAATAGCAAAGTCTGACGGAAGTATTATAAAGAGCTTTAAAATTAATCATAATAAATATGAAGTATGGCAGGCTATGGGTACAAATATTATATTAAGAGATAAGAAAAAGGACACAAAGGTGCTTCTTAAGTCATACAGCGGTAAATATATTACAAATTATACTGCTATGAATTTTGCAGACAACGGAGATATTATTGCACAAAAGGAAGGCAAGGTGTACCTTCTTGATAAAGAAGGAAATTTAAAGGCTGATATTGACAAAATGGGATATGATACCGTTACTTATATTCCGTCAGCAGGCTTTTATAGGGTTAATAAAATAGATAAGAGTAACTGGAGCAATGTCATACCTTATGATATTATGGATATTAATTGCAATTTAATAAGAAAGGGTATTACAAGATATGATATGGTTTCAGATGGCTGCGGTATGAACTTATATAAGTCAGCGCCTAATCAGCTTACTGTCTTTGACAGCTATGGCAAGGATATCGGAGTTATAAATACAAAGGACAATATTGTTGATAATAACTATTGGTTTGTAAACGGTCTTGTTTTTGTAAGATGTGAAAAATCTGAAAATGAGAGCTATACGGAGTATTATGCTCCTTGGGGTGAAAGAGCCGTTGTTAATTGCAGGTAACGGGAAAATTATTGTTTATTTCACCAAAGGTGAAATAAACAATAATTTAAATCCTCTTAAATACTTACAAACTCTGCATTCTGCCCCCTGAACACGCTTATATACTTAAAACCTGCCTCTTTTATAAGGCTATATGCATAGTCAATATGGTCGGCAGCGTCTTCAGGCTTATGGCTGTCTGAGCCTGCCGTAATTATTTCACCACCAAGCTCCTTATATCGTTTAAGAATAGTAAGGGAGGGGTATGTACAGTCAATACCATATCTGAAGCCTGAAGTATTTACTTCAATACCTTTGTTTTTTTCAATTAAGGATTTAAGGCAGGCATCAATTAAGTCGGAATAATCCTTATATTCAAGGCTGTTATCTTCATACATACCGTAACGGCTTATATAGTCAATATGACCGTATACATTAAATTTAGGACAAGCCTCAATATTTTTAAGTATTTCCTCAAAATATATTGTATAGGCTTCTTTTTTTGTCTTATTTCCGAAATACTCCTTTTGATCGAAGTACAAATCCAAAGTTTTGGCAGCATGGGAAGAACCTATAATAAAATCGAAATTATATTTATCAGTAAAATTATTTATGTTATCTGCCCATTTGTTTTCAAGACCTATTTCAACGCCAAAGGTAATTTCTATTTTATCCTTATATTTTTCTTTTAAATTGTTAAAATAAGGTATATAGTCTTTATAATCAGGTACAGGATAATATTTTGTATCAAAATCCACATGATCAGTAATGGCAATTTCACTCATACCTTTATTGATTGAGGAAATAATCATATCTTCCATTGGGGCTTCACTGTCTATTGAAAAGTTTGTATGCATATGATAATCTGCTAAGAACATAATATTAACCTCCGTTTATATAATTACTTTTGATAGTACCACCATAACAGGAATATGTCAATCAATAAATATGTAAAATTAAGGTTTTGTTTGTAATTTAAATATAAAATTTGTGTAATATATTACTTGATTTTGTCGTTTGCATTTGTTAATATATAGTTATAAATTATAAAAGCTTTCAGGAGGAAATATTACAATGGATGTTTTAGCACTGATAACGGGTCTATGCGGTGGTTTGGGTTTATTCTTGTATGGTATGCATATTATGGCATCGGGTTTGCAGAAAGCAGCGGGAAGTAAACTTAAGAAAGTCCTTGAAATGCTTACCAAAAACAGAGTAATAGGCATACTCGTCGGTGCCCTTGTTACAGCGGTTATACAAAGCAGTTCTGCAACTACTGTTATGGTAGTTGGTTTTGTTAATGCAGGGTTAATGAATTTGACTCAGGCTGTAGGCATTATTATGGGTGCTAATATTGGTACTACTATCACAGGCTGGATTGTATCTTCTGCTGAGTTTTTAAAGACTGATACTCTTGCGCCCATAGCTGTGTTCATTGGCGCGGCAATGATTCTCTTTTGCAAGAAAACGAAAATGAAGCAGATTGGTGAAATCATAATCGGTTTTGGTGTGCTTTTCATTGGTATTGAAATGATGTCATCAGGTGTTAAGCCTTTGGCTGAGCTTGAGGGATTTAAGGTGGCTTTTCAGCAGTTCGGCAAGAATCCTGTTCTTGGTGTCTTTGTTGGTATGATTGTTACTGCTATAATACAGAGCAGTTCCGCTTCAGTCGGTATACTTCTTGCACTTTCATTCAACGGACTTGTTACATGGGATGCAGCTGTTTATATTATTATGGGTCAGAATATCGGTACGTGTGCAACAGCCCTTTTATCAGGTCTTGGTGCATCTAAAAATGCGAAGGGTGCTTCTTACATTCACCTTCTTTTTAATGTAATAGGCAGTGCTATTTTCAGTATTATAGCATTTATATTCTTTACACTTAATCCCGGTTTTGGAAATCAGGTTATAACGCCTTATTGGATTAGTGTAGTTCACACAGGTTTTAATATTGCAAATACAGTGATTATGTTTCCATTTGCCAACGGACTTGTTAAGCTTGCTGAAATTATGTGCAGAAGCTCTAAGGGCAGAGTTGATGAAGACAGTGAGGTTCTTCATCTTGATGACAGACTGCTTAATTCACCGAGTATTGCCATTGCAAGCTGTATAAAAGAAATTGTACACCTGGGAAATATGGCGAGTAAAAATCTTATGCTTGCCTGTGACACTGTTATAAGCAAAAATACAAGTTCTATTGAAAAGATTTATGAAAGAGAAGAGAAAATTGATAATTTAACTAAAGCTATTACTCAGTTCCTTGTAAAGCTTTGTAATAAGGATATAACAACTGAAGAGAATGATTATATTACAAGTCTTTTCCATACGGTTCATGATATTGAAAGAATTGGTGATCACTGTGAAAACCTTGCAGAGTTTACTGAAACCCTTATTAATGATGATATAGATTTTTCTGATTCTGCAAAGGAAGAGTTAAGAGAAATGTTTACTGAAACAGAAAAATGCGTCAGAAATGCAGTTATTGCATTAGAGGATAATGACATTGATTTTGCGGAAAAGGTTATTAAAGAGGAAGAAAGAGTTGATGGTCTTGAAAAGAGCTTAAGACAAAAGCATATTGACAGACTTACAGCTAATCTTTGCAGTCCTCTTGTTGGTGTTGTCTATCTTGATATTTTAACAAATTTGGAAAGAGTTTCTGACCTTGCCCTTAATGTGGCTCAGGTAGTTATTAAAAATAAAATGAGTAAATAAGTAAAAAACGAGTTCCTGAAATTAACCGGGAACTCGTTTTTTACTATATTGAATATTACAATGTTGTTACCCGTATCTCATCTTTTTATTTTAAGCCAAGCAAGCTTGTCTTGTCTTGCTTTGTAAGACAATGCTGACGCATTGAATAAAAAGATTCGATAACTTATCAATCACAAATTGTGAGCAAGCTCCCATTTGCTTCGGATAAGTTATAATATTCATTCTTTTGTGTTTCCCAGTATTCCTTGTCCTTTTCGTTTATTTTTCTTATAATTCTGCATGGATTTCCTGCAGCTATTACGCCTGAAGGAATATCCTTTGTAACAACTGAACCTGAACCTATAACAACATTATTTCCTATTGTAATACCGGGATTTATGATTACACTTCCTCCTATCCACACATCATTGCCTATTATAATTGGTTTGCCGTATTCAAGCTGTGAGTTGCGGATTTCTGCGTCAATGGGATGTCCGGCAGTATAAAGGCATACTCTCGGACCAAGCATAACATTATCACCTATTATGATTTTATTTACGTCTAAAAAAAGACAATCAAAATTTGCATAGAAATTATTTCCCAAGGTTATATTTGTGCCATATTCACAGCGGAATGGAGGTTCAATATGGTATACTTTATCCACTGAGCCAAAGAGTTTTTTTAGTATATCATTTCCGGTTGTGCAGTCTTCTGTGCTGTTAAATTCTTTTATAAGTTTTTGAGTTTTGATATGAGCCTTTTTAAGTTCTTCGTCAACTTTGTAGAGCTTACCGCTTAACATTCTTTCTTTTTCTGTCATAGTTTCTCCTTATAAAAAGGGGAGTTTTCACAGCTCCCTTAAAATTATAATGCCTTTTTAAATACGTCAGCTTTGTCTGTTTTCTCCCAAGGTACGTTAATGTCTGACCTTCCGAAGTGACCATAAGCAGCAGTCTGCTTGTAAATAGGACGCCTTAAATCAAAATTTTTAATAATAGCAGACGGTCTTAAATCAAAGTTTTCGTTAATTATTTCAACAATTTTATCATCTGCAATCTTACCTGTGCCGTAAGTATTTACAAGTATGGAAAGAGGCTTGGCAACACCTATAGCATAAGCAAGCTGAATTTCACACTTTTTAGCTATACCGCTTGCGACAACATTTTTGGCAACATATCTTGCGGCATAAGCTGCTGAACGGTCAACCTTTGTAGGGTCCTTGCCGCTGAAAGCACCGCCGCCGTGGCTTGCATAACCGCCATAGGTATCTACAATTATCTTTCTGCCTGTTAAACCGCAGTCACCCTGGGGACCGCCGATTACAAATCTGCCTGTAGGGTTAATGTAGTACTTGGTATTTTCATCTAAAAGTTCGGCAGGAAGCACAGCCTTAATAACCTTTTCAATAACATCCTTTTCGATTTGGCTGTGTTCTATATCTGCAGCGTGCTGTGTTGAAATAACCACGCTGTCAATTCTTACAACCTTGTCGTCATCATACTCAACAGTTACCTGACTCTTGCCGTCAGGTCTCAAATAGTCAAGAGTACCGTTCTTTCTTACTTCGCTAAGCTTTTTGGTAAGCTTATGTGCATAGTAAATAGGAGCGGGCATATAGTCCTCTGTTTCATCGCAGGCAAAGCCAAACATCATCCCCTGATCGCCTGCACCTGTATCATTGGCATCAGCTTCACCATCTCTTGCCTCAAGAGATGAATTGACACCTTGTGCAATATCGGGGCTTTGTCCCTTTAAAGATGTAAGAACAGAACAGCTGTCACAGTCAAAGCCGTATTTAGCTCTGTCATAGCCTATTTCTCTAACGGTTTCTCTTGCAATTTCATCAATATCAACATAGCAGTTGGTAGTAACCTCACCTGCTATCATAATTAAGCCTGTTGAAGTCATAGTTTCGCAGGCTACTCTTGCCATAGGGTCTTTTGCGATAATGGCATCGAGGATTGCATCTGAAATCTGGTCACAGATTTTATCCGGATGTCCCTCTGTAACAGATTCTGATGTAAAAAATTTCTTCATTAATAAATTCTCCTTTCATAATCCTAAAATATAGTTAATAAACTTAATGTTATTTTTAATAAGAAATAAAAAAAGCCCCTCTTTCGGGCTTATTCTAAAACTCATCTTTCGGAATAAACACCGCAGGATTTGGCACCGATGCATAATGCCGGTTGCCGGACTTCACAGGGCCTGTCCCTCCGTCGCTCTTGATAAGTAATATTAACTTCAAAAATTATCATAACACTAATATTTTAAATTGTCAATATTTTTTGTTGTAAATTCAGGTTTTTGCGGTAAAATAATCTTTGTGAAAAACTACAGAAATTCAATGTAAAAATTTATGGAATTTTACGAAAAAAATTAAAAAATATGTTGACTTTTTAATACAATAGTGTTAAAATATCACTTGTGTGTGTTGTTCGGGAAAAATTAAGAACCTCACGCAGTAACAGATTTTATTATTTTTATTCTAAGGAGGTGCAGTTAATGCCAACATTTAACCAGTTAGTAAGAAAGGGCAGACAGACTAAGGTTTCTAAGTCTACAGCTCCAGCATTACAGAAGGGTCTTAACACTCTTAAGAAGAAGCAGACAAATCAGAGCTCTCCACAGAAGCGTGGTGTTTGTACATCTGTAAAGACTGCTACACCTAAGAAGCCTAACTCAGCTCTTAGAAAGATTGCCAGAGTACGTCTTTCTAATGGTATTGAAGTTACTGCTTATATTCCGGGTGAAGGTCACAATTTACAGGAGCACAGTGTTGTTCTTTTAAGAGGCGGCAGAGTAAAGGACGTTCCGGGTGTACGTTATCATATTATCAGAGGTACACTTGATACAGCAGGTGTTGCTGACAGAAAGCAGGCTCGTTCCAAGTACGGCGCTAAGAAGGCTAAGGCTAAGAAGTAATTAAACTTCTTAAAAATTTAATTTTTTATTGTTTTATTAATGCCTCATACATTAATGATAAATTCTGTTATTGCAGAGGTTCGTTGGTAGTATAAGGCATGTATAGCGGACTTAAATGTGTTCGCAAGTACCGTTGAATTAATATATTTTTTGATTAAGGAGGGAAGAATCGTGCCAAGAAAAGGTCATGTTTCAAAGAGAGAAGTACTACCGGATCCTATGTATAAGAGTAAGCTTGTAACTAAGCTTATTAACTCTATTATGTTAGATGGTAAGAAGGGCGTTGCACAGAAAATCGTTTATGGTGCATTTGCTCAGGTAGAAGAAAAGACAGGAAAGCCGGCACTTGAAGCTTTTGAGGAGGCTTTAGGTAATATTATGCCGGTTCTTGAGGTTAAGGCTCGTAGAGTAGGTGGTGCAACTTACCAGGTGCCTATGGAGATTAAGCCTGAAAGAAGACAGACTTTAGGTCTCAGATGGTTAACAACTTTCAGCAGAAAGCGCGGCGAAAAGACTATGGATGCTCGTCTTGCAGCTGAAATTATGGATGCTCTTAACAACTCAGGCGGTGCTGTTAAGAAGAAGGATGAAACTCATAGAATGGCAGAAGCTAATAAGGCTTTCTCACATTATAAGTGGTAATAAGGAGGATTTATTAGTATGGCTAATAGAGAGTTCCCATTGGAAAGAACTAGAAATATTGGTATTATGGCTCATATCGATGCAGGTAAGACAACTCTTACAGAGCGTATCTTATACTACACCGGTAAGACTTATAAAATTGGTGATACTCACGAAGGTACAGCACAGATGGACTGGATGGAGCAGGAGCAGGAGAGAGGTATTACAATCACTTCTGCAGCTACTACAACTCAGTGGCATATCGGTGATGCACCTATGCACAGAATAAATATTATTGATACTCCGGGTCACGTTGACTTCACTGTTGAGGTTGAGCGTTCATTAAGAGTACTTGATGGTTCTGTTGCTGTATTTGATGCTAAGGGCGGCGTTGAGCCTCAGTCTGAAACTGTATGGAGACAGGCTGAAAGATATCATGTACCTAGAATGTGTTTTGTTAATAAGATGGACATTATGGGTGCAGATTTCTACAATTGTGTAGATCAGATTAAAAACAGATTAGGTGCTAATCCTATTCCTGTTCAGTTACCAATCGGTGCTGAGGATGATTTCGTTGGTATTATTGACCTTATGGAAATGAAGGCTTATATCTATAATGATAAGCAGGGTACTGACATTTCTATTGAAGATATTCCTGCTGATATGGCTGATAAGGCTCAGGAATACAGAGAGTCCATGGTTGAAGCAATTGCTTCTACTGATGAAGCTCTTATGGATAAGTATTTTGAAGAAGGCGACTTAAGTATTGAAGATATGAAGAAGGCTCTTAGAAAGGCTTGTATCGCATGTGAGGCAGTTCCTGTTTTATGCGGTTCAGCTTACAGAAACAAGGGTGTTCAGAAAATGCTTGACGCTGTACTTGAATATATGCCTGCACCAACTGATATCCCTTCAATTAAGGGACATATTCCGGGTGATGAGGAGAATGAGGTTGAAAGACATTCTTCTGATACAGAGCCATTCTCAGCTCTTGCATTCAAGATTATGAATGACCCGTTTGTAGGTAAGTTAGCATTCTTCAGAGTTTATTCAGGTGTATTGGAGTCAGGTTCTTATGTTTATAACTCTGTAAAGGGTAAGAAAGAAAGAATCGGTAGAATTCTTCAGATGCATGCTAATGACCGTAAGGAAATTGATAAGGTTTATGCAGGTGATATTGCTGCAGCTGTAGGTCTTAAGTTTACAACTACAGGTGATACACTTTGTGATGAAGCTAATGAAGTAATCCTTGAGTCTATGAATTTCCCTGATCCTGTTATTTCTGTTGCTATTGAGCCTAAAACTAAGGCAGGCAGAGATAAGATGGGTATTGCTCTTGCTAAGCTGGCAGAGGAAGATCCTACATTTAAGACTTATACTAATCAGGAAACAGGCGATACTATTATTGCAGGTATGGGTGAGCTTCACCTTGAAATCATTGTTGACAGACTTTTAAGAGAGTTTAAGGTTGAGGCTAATGTAGGTGCACCACAGGTTGCTTACAGAGAGTCATTTGGTCATGATGTAGATCAGGAACACAAGTATTCAAGACAGTCAGGCGGTCGTGGTCAGTACGGTCACTGTAAGGTTAAGTTTGAAGTTATGGATACTAATGACGAGAAGAACTACGAGTTTGTAAACGAAGTTGTTGGTGGTGCTATTCCTAAGGAATACATTCCTGCAGTTGATGCAGGTATTCAGGAAGCTATGCAGTCAGGTGTAATTGCAGGTTATCCTGTTGTTGGTCTTAGAGCAAGATGTTATGATGGTTCTTATCATGAAGTTGACTCTTCAGAAATGGCATTTAAGATTGCCGGTTCAATGGCATTCAAGGAGGCTATGAAGAAGTCTGATCCTAAGCTTCTTGAGCCAATTATGAAGGTTGAAATCACTATCCCTGAGGAATACTTAGGCGATGTTATGGGTGATGTAAGTTCAAGAAGAGGCAGAATTGAAGGTATGGATGACCAGAGCGGTGCTAAGATCGTACATGCTTATGTTCCTCTTGCTGAAATGTTCGGTTATTCTACTGCACTTCGTTCTTCTACTCAGGGTAGAGGTACTTACGCTATGGAAGTACACCATTACGAGGCTGTTCCTAAGTCAATTCAGGAGCAGGTTGCATCAGGAAAGGCTGATAATTAATAAATTACAGTGCTTTTTGTAAACAATGGCGACAGTTTGGATTACAAATTGCAGCTATAACAAAGTTTTGTTAATATAATTTAATTTTAAAATTTGCAGGCATTATTGTAAAATAATGCTTGCAATTTACCATAAAATTTACTATAATAAATATAGTGCTGTAACTGATGGTGTTATCATTGGTTAAAACTAAAAGATTATTCTATTTATTTTAAGGAGGAAACTTAAAAATGGCTAAGGCAAAATTTGAAAGAAACAAGCCTCATGTTAATATTGGTACTATCGGTCACGTTGACCATGGTAAGACTACATTAACAGCGGCTATCACTAAGACTCTTCATGAGAGATATCAGTTAGGCGAGGCAGTTGCATTCGATAATATCGATAAGGCTCCAGAGGAAAGAGAAAGAGGTATCACTATCTCTACTGCACACGTTGAGTATGAGACTCCTAACCGTCACTATGCACACGTTGACTGTCCGGGTCATGCTGACTACGTTAAGAACATGATCACTGGTGCTGCTCAGATGGATGGTGCTATCCTTGTAGTTGCTGCTACTGATGGTCCTATGGCTCAGACTAGAGAGCATATCCTTCTTTCAAGACAGGTAGGCGTTCCTTATATCGTAGTATTCATGAACAAGTGTGATATGGTTGATGATGAGGAATTATTAGATTTAGTAGAAATGGAAATTACTGAACTTCTTGAGGAATACGGCTTTGAAGGTTGTCCAATTGTTAGAGGTTCTGCATTCCAGGCTCTTCAGGATCCATCAAGTGAATGGGGCGACAAGATTATTGAATTATTCAACGTAATTGAAGAATATATTCCTAATCCGGAAAGAGATACAGAAAAGCCTTTCCTTATGCCGGTTGAGGACGTATTCTCAATCACCGGTAGAGGTACTGTTGCTACCGGTAGAGTAGAAAGAGGTATCCTTAAGATTAATGATGAAGTAGAAATCGTTGGTCTTAATGACGAAGCTAGAAAGGTTGTTGTAACTGGTATTGAAATGTTCAGAAAGCTTCTTGATTCTGCTGAACCGGGTGACAACATTGGTGCACTTTTAAGAGGTGTTGCCAGAGATGAAATCGAAAGAGGTCAGGTTCTTGCAGCTCCTGGTACTATCACTCCTCATACTAAGTTTACTGCTCAGGTTTACGTTCTTAAGCAGGATGAGGGTGGTCGTCATAAGCCATTCTTCAACAACTATCGTCCACAGTTCTATTTCAGAACTACTGACGTTACTGGTGTTATTACTCTTCCAGAGGGTACAGAAATGTGTATGCCTGGCGATAACGTAGAAATGACTATTGAGCTTATTTCTCACATCGCTATGGAGCAGGGTCTTAGATTCGCTATCCGTGAGGGTGGCAGAACTGTAGGTTCTGGTTCTGTTGTATCTATCATTGAGTAATTAATATTATTAAGTGATAATTAAACCTCGGTCTTTGACCGAGGTTTTTTGCTGTTGTATAATGATGAGAATATAGCAAAACAGGAAAGGTTTGAGGGTATGTCAGAAAACTATATATGATATAATCATATTGTTAATCAAAATTATGATGAGGTATAAAATATGAGTAATGTTGAAATTAGGATAGCCAATACAGATGACGCCGAAGATATACTGAAAATTTATGAATACTATGTAAAGAACACTGCTATTACATTTGAATATGATGTGCCGGCAGAAGATGAATTCAAAGAAAGAATGGCCAATACGTTAAAGAAGTATCCGTATTTTGTTGCAGTTTTATATGGTAAAATTATAGGGTATGCCTATGCAGGGCCGTTTGTAGGTCGTGCAGCCTATGATTGGTCAGCAGAAATGACAATTTATATAGCAAAGGATGAAAAAAAGCATGGAATTGGAAGAAAGCTGTGTGAAACATTGGAAAGCAATCTTAGTAAAATGGGAGTTATAAATCTTTATGCCTGTATTGGATACCCTGAGATTGAAGACGAATATCTGACACGAAACAGTGCAGAATTTCATGAACATATGGGATTTACCAAAGTTGGAGAATTTCATAAATGTGGTTATAAATTTCAGCGGTGGTATAATATGATTTGGATGGAAAAAATAATCGGAAAACACGAAAGTGAACAAAAAGCAATCAGATGTTTTTCGGAAATAGAGTATTAAGTGATTTGGCTTTTTTCGGGAATTACTGTTTAATTTAAAATATTAAATAAAAGTACTAATTAAATAATAACAGTATGAAATTGAGAGTTTTAGCCTAAAAAGGTGTTGTATATTGGTACAACACCTTTTTATATTGTGGTAGGTGGTAAAACTGTATTTTGGGGTTTAGGTTTTTTTGTGTATGGTAACATAATGTTTTTAATTTAAATTATTAATTAAATTTATCTGTATTTACTATACATAAAGTTTAATCGAGCAGCATGATTTTGTTCATCTGTTATTATTTCAGTCAGGTAATTTTTAAACTGTGAATCTTCCAAGGCAAAAAGAATAGGTCTGTATGCTTCAACTGCACTCAGCTCATCTGCTATAGCAGTAATAAAGTTATTTATTAAATCTGAATTAATATCTTTATATTTAATTTCATTAGGTGTATAATCCTCATTTGTAAGTTTATTATAAATATCTTTAAACATTTTAAGATGTTTTTCTTCATCAAGGCTCATTTGTTCAAGTGTTTTTTTATCGTCAATATCTCTGACTGAATTTGCAAGTTCTGAGTAATATTTGTTGTCTATGGTTTCATCTTGTATTGCATCCTTTATAAGCTCTAAAACATATTTATTTGAATACATATGCTGACCCCTAAGTGTTTTATATATGTATATGCATTAACAATAATTTTGGTGAATAAAAAAATGTCGATATATATATAAATAAAGCCTAATATTAATATGGTAAAAATTGGTAAATATGGTATAATTATATCATAAAATTTAGGAGGCGATATTATGAGAGATAGTGAATATAATTATGGTAACAGACTTGTTTATTTACCTGTAGATAAAATTTTACCTAATCCCTATCAGACAAGAACAAATTATAATAAAGGAAGTATTGATGAGCTTGTAAAATCCATAAAGAATTATGGAGTACTGCAGCCTATAGGTGTAAGACTAATAAATAAAAGGGTTTATGAGCTTATCTTTGGGGAAAGGCGTCTTATGGCGTGCAAAATAGCAGGTATAGACAGCATTCCCGCCATTATAACGGAAATTGGCGACAGAGAGGCTGCCGCATTGACTATATCAGAAAATATTCATAGAAAAAGTCTGCATTATATTGAAATGGCTGAGGGGATAAATATTTTATATAAAGGCTTTGGGTATAGTGAAGGTGAAATATCTCAGATTTTAAACATAGATGAAGCTGTGGTAAATGAGTATATTTTATTAAATGAATTTAGCAGAGATATAAAAACCATGCTTATAAGAAGTGATATACCAAAGGACCATGCAGAAATTCTATTGAAAACTCAGGATAATGAAATACATAAAAAAATTATAGAAAAGGTAAGTGAGTATAATTTGAACAAAGAGAAAACAGAAATAATGGTAAAGAGTGCAATAAAGGAAAAAATGATTGGTACAGCCGAAACTCAGCATAGAAATATTAAAAAGAAGTTTACCGATTTAAGGCTTTTTACAAATACATTAAAGCAGGCTATTAATCTTATAAATGAATCAGGTATGACAAGTAATTATGAAATTGAAAAAGATGAGGATAATTACAGAATTTCAATAAATATTAATGTATAAGTTATTTTTAATAGCAAGACAAGCTCCGGCTTACTCAGGATAAGTTATATAAAAAAAACTATACGTAATATTAAAATTTTTGTATAGGTATTTATCTTGACTTTATTCAAAAAGAGGTATAAAATAAAGGGGCAATGGGGGTTGGAGCAGGTATGCTTTAATTTCCCATTAATTTTTTGCAGTTGGGGGTTATATTATGTCATTTATTGCAGAACTATTTGAAGGAGAATATGGATATTTGGCTACTTTGGCTATTATTCTTTTGTCAACCAAGGTACTTGGACTGGCATCAAGAAGGGTACATATGCCGGCAGTTGTTGGTGCATTATTGGCTGGTATTATTTTAGGACCATCCTGCTTTGGTGTTGTTCACCAGACAGACTTTTTGAACAAGACTGCTGAAATTGGTGTTGTTATTCTTATGTTTTTATCCGGTCTTGAAACAGATTTGGAGGAACTTAAGGAAAACGGTATTGCTTCATTTATAGTTGCTCTTATTGGTGTAATTGTGCCTCTTGTTGGCGGAGGATTAACATATTATATTATGAATCCTGAAGGCGAAGCAACTGTGAATTTGCTTAAAGCTATATTTGTGGGTGTTACATTAACTGCTACTTCTGTTAGTATTACAGTGGAAACCTTAAGAGAGCTTGGTAAGCTTTCAGGCCGAATGGGTACAACAATTTTGGGAGCTGCAGTAATAGACGATATTATTGGCATCATAGTTTTAACTACGATTACAAGTATGAGCGGCGGCTCAGATGTATCTTTACCTATTGTGCTTTTAAAGATATTATTATTCTTTATATTTGTTCTTATTGCGGCAGTAGCTATATTTACAGTTAAAAGGAAGATATTCCCCCATATAAGGATGAGAAGAAGAATATCAATTTATGTTTTAGCTTTTTGCTTTATATTGAGCTTCTGTGCTGAAAAGTTCTTTGGTGTAGCCGATATTACAGGTGCATATTTTGCCGGTGTAATTTTATGTAACTTTGGTGCAAAGGAATATATTGACCAGAGATTTGATATTTTGGGTTACTTGTTTTTCTCACCAATATTTTTTGCAAGTATTGGTTTAAAGACTAATTTGACTGAGTTAATTGCAAATCCGGGAATTATAATTTTTGCTTTAGTACTTTTGATAGTGGCTATTTTATCCAAGATAATCGGCTGCGGTATTGGTGCAAAGATTTGTAAGTTTGACAACAAGGATGCGTTGTCAATTGGTATTGGTATGGTATCAAGAGGTGAGGTTGCACTTATTGTAGCTCAGAAGGGTGCAAATTGTGGTCTTCTTGAGTCAAATATGTTCCCTGCCATTGTATTTATGGTAATTGTCACAACTCTTATAACTCCTGTTTTGCTTAAGTTAATTCTTACAGATAGGAGTCAAAAGAACGCAGTTAATTGTTAAAAATTATGTAAAAAAGAGAGTTCATTTTAAGTTTTTAGGTGAACTCTCTTTTTGTGTTTAATGCAGTATTTCATTAATTGCTTTTGGTATTGCTCTTGATATATTAAGGGCAAGGACACTGTAACTGCTGCTTTCTTCTTCTGCAATTTCTCCTGCTTTGCCGTTTATATAAGTGCCAAGACAGGAAGCATCAAAAGCATTAACTCCCTGTGCCATAAGTCCTGTTATTACTCCGGTTAAAGAATCTCCGCTGCCTCCCTTGCTCATAGCAGGGGTGCCTGTAATATTTATACAAATTCTGCCGTCAGGTGAAGCAATAATACTGCGGGCGTCCTTTAATACCACAACAGTGTTATATTTTTCGGCATAATCTTTTGCAATTTTAATTATATTTTCCTTTATGCGGCTTACATCAAGTCCTGTAAGTCTTGACATTTCTTTTAAATGAGGAGTTATTACTGATGTGTAACTTTTAAGCTCTTCATTTTCAGCAATGATATTTAAGGCATCAGCATCGGCAACAACAGGAGTCTTTGCATTCTTTAAGACATATTTAACAAGCTCTTTGCTTTCGTCACTTATTCCTAAGCCTGAACCAATTGCGATAACATTTCCATAGTCTAAACTCATATTTTCTCTGCGGGTTGTAACCGCTTCAGGTAATGTGTTATGAATAACGCTTATAACATGAGGAGAAGAGCATATATTTACCAAACCACAGCCGGCCATATAAGCAGAAGTACCGTTAATAACTGCTGCTCCTGCCATTGTATCGCAGCCTGATATAAATAATGCTTTGCCGTAAGTACCTTTGTTTGAATCAGGAATTCTTTTGGGTAAAAGAACTGAGGGATTTTCAAGAATAAAGGCATTATAATTGCATATGTATGGCACACCAATATTTTTAACAACAAGTTTACCTATATGAGAATATGCAGGATATAAAAGCAAACCGATTTTAGGTAAATGGAATGTAACCGTTATATCTGCATTGACGGCAATGCCGTAATCATTGCCATTATCTGAATTTACTCCGGTAGGGCAGTCTATTGAAATTATAAATTTGCCTTTATTAATAAGGTTTACAATTTCGATATATTCATCATTCAGTTTTCTTGAAAGTCCTGTACCTATAAGGGCGTCTACAACTAAATCATAGTTATTTATATTAATATCCTCTGTACCATAAACGATGTCTGAATTATATTTTTTAAGAATTTCAAGATTTTTTCTGCAGTCCGTGGTTGCTTTTTCTTTATTTCCCACAAAAATTATTTTTGTTTTAATGCCATTAGTGATTAACATTCTGGCAATAGCCAAACCGTCACCGCCGTTATTTCCTTTTCCTGCAAACACAATTACATTTTTAGGATTATGAGAAAGAATAACATCAACAGCCCCTCTTGCCGCATTTTCCATTAAAATAAGTGAGGGTATTCCCTTATCTTCAATGGCAGTTCTTTCAATTTCCTTCATTTCCATATTAGTTAATAGAAACATTTAATCACCTCAGTCTTCAATTATTGCAAAAGCAATGGCATTTTCCTTGCTGTGAGAAATTGATATATAAACCTGACCTCCAATGGAGTCAAGTAAATCCTTTGCACTTCCGTATAAATTAACATAAGGCTTTCCTTTTAAATCTCTTAGTACCTCTATTTCAATAGGTGAACATCCGGCAAAACCTGTGCCTAACGCTTTTGCTACAGCCTCCTTGGCCGCAAAATTACCTGCCAAGGTCTGGGGATTTACCCCGTGATATAGCTTTTGTTCTGTTTTAGTAAATATTTTATCCAAAAAGCTCTGTTTATCTATAGTTTTTTTAATTCTGTCAATTTCTATAATATCTGTGCCTATTCCCTTAACCATAAATGCACCTCCTTATATAATCAGTATAACTTAATATTTGTAAAAAAACAATATTTATAATTATAAATAAATTGCAATAATCTGAAAGTTCTGATATGATATGTAATGAGGTGAGTTAATGAAATATAAAATACTTAATATATTAAAAGAAAATGACAATTATCTTTCCGGTGAGGAAATAGGTAATATACTTGGCATATCAAGGGCTGCTGTATGGAAAAATATAACAAGACTTAAAGAAATGGGGTATGAAATAGATTCTGTCAGTAATAAGGGCTATAAGCTTTTTGATAATGCGGATGTATTAAATGAAAATGAAATAAACTATGATAATTTAATATACAAAGCTGAACTTGACTCTACCAATGAAGAGTGTAAAAGACAGGCTAATGCGGGATGCTGTTCGGGTTTGTTTGTTGTGTGTGATCAACAGACTGCAGGAAAGGGCAGACTTGGCAGAAGCTGGGTGGCTGAAAAAAGTTCCGGACTTTATATGAGTATGCTTTTAAAACCTGATATTATGCCCGTTGAAGCACCTCAGATGACTCTTGTGGCAGGAATAGCCATAAGGAGAATTATTAACAGGCTTACAGGCCTTAATGTTGAGATAAAGTGGCCTAATGATATAATTATAAACGGAAAAAAGCTGGTGGGAATTTTGACTGAAATGAGTGCTGAAATGGAAAAGGTAAATTACATTGTTGTGGGTATAGGCATAAATGTAAATATGGCAGGTTTTGAAGGCGAGCTTAAGGAAAAAGCTGCCTCTTTGTATATTGAAACAGGAAGAAAATTTAAAAGAAGTGATATTATAAATGAGTTTTTATCCGAATTTAAGTTATGCTATGATGAATTTTGTAAAAATGGCTTTGAATCCTTTGTAAATGAATATAATGAATATTGTGCAAACGTTAATAAAGCTGTAAAAACTGTAGGAGGTAAGGAAGAAATATCGGGAATTGCTAAGGGAGTTAATTCAAGGGGTGAACTGCTTATACTTAGCAATGATGAGCTTGTACCTGTTTTTGCAGGAGAAGTTTCGCTCAGACTTAGTGATGATAGGTATATATAAATAACGGAGGAAATTATGGAAGAAAATAAAGATATTTTATGTTCTGCATCTTATTATAAGCATGGTTATTTTTTTAATGAAAAATTTAACAGACTGCCTGAGCAGATTAAAAGAGAATTAAGAGTTATAACAGTCTGCATGGCTGAAAGAATAAAGGGAATTGCTATCTTAGGTTTTTATAATGATAGTGCTGATGTATACATTGAAGTAATGAATCAGCCTGATGATTATTTGTACGATGAAATTGGTGCAAAGCTTGAGGTAGGATATGTTGAAAGGGATAATGAGGAGCTTTTAAAATCCCTTTCTCTTTGGTATAAAACTTTTATAAAAGGTGAAGTAAAATGAAGATAGGTAATGTTGAACTGGAAAACAATGTATTTCTGGCTCCCATGGCAGGTGTAACCGATAAGGTTTTCAGAACACTTTGTAAAGAAATGGGCTGTGGTCTTGTATACTCTGAGATGGTAAGTGCAAAGGGTATGAAGTACAACAATAAAAATACCACACAGCTTTTACAGGTTGACCCTTTTGAAAGGCCCTGTGCAGTACAGATTTTTGGTTCTGAGCCTGAAACTATGGCTGATATGGCAAGACGTCTTAATGAATATGAGGACATAGCCATAATTGATATTAATATGGGGTGCCCCGCTCCTAAAATAGTTAAAAACGGTGAAGGCTCTGCACTGTCATTAAAGCCTGACCTTGCTGCAAGAATAGTTGAAGCTGTTTCAAGGGCATCTGACAAGCCTGTTACAATTAAGTTCAGAAAGGGTTTTGATGATAATCATATTAATGCAGTTGAAATGGGTAAAATTGCTGAAGAAAATGGTGCCGCTGCCGTAACAGTACATGGAAGAACAAGGGAGCAGTATTATGCAGGAAAGGCTGACTGGGATATTATTAAGGCAGTTAGGGAAGAGGTTAAAACCATTCCCGTAATTGGCAACGGCGATATTTTTACTCCCCAAGATGCCAAAAATATGCTGGATTATACGGATTGTGATGCCATAATGATTGGAAGAGGCTGTCAGGGGAATCCTTTTATTTTTAAAAGGATAATTCATTACATTGACACAGGTGAAATACTTCCTGAGCCTGCATGGGAGGAAAGACTTGATATGGCAGAAAGGCACCTTGATATGCTTGTTGATTACAAGGGTGAGGTTATAGGCGTGAGAGAAATGCGCAAAAATATAGGCTGGTATATTAAGGGACTTCCTCATTGTGCCGAAATGAGAGTCAAAATAAATGCTACAAGCGGCAGAGAAAATATGAGAAATGTTATAAATGAAATGAGAGGTTTAATATCAGGCAAATGCTGATTTAATTGCTGAAAATGAGCATGGGGATAGCTATTAATATGTATTTAACAGCTATCCTTATTATTATATCAATAAATTAATTATTTTTAAAATAATGTACAAGGGAAGGCTTTTATGGACAATTTGGTTATGGCAAAGAGAATAAAGTTATATTGTAAAGAAAACAATGTAATGGTGAAAAAACTTCCGGAGGATGTAAAATTAAATAAAAACTTTTTATTTGATATAGAAATAAAGGTGTAAAGCCGTCAGTTGAAGCCGTTGAAAGCATTGCAGATTATTTAAACGTTTCAATAGATTATCTTGTGGGAAGAACGGGTAATACTGAAATAAATTTATAAAAATAAATGTAAAGAAAAAGATATACCATAAATTCAGGCTGCCGAAAAAAATTGGCAGCCTGATGGAATTTACATGCAGTTCCTATCCATATACTAGCGGGTAATTTTTGTTAGAATATATACGGTTAATGCTATTAATATCATTACCACAAATATACCTGCCATACCCTGCAGGAATATAGTTATTGCCTGAATTAAATTTTCATTCATAAAAAAACCTCCTTATATAAAGAAACCTAAAATTACACCGCCGGCAATTACAGAGGCTATCTGTCCTGAAACATTTGCACCTACAGCATGCATTAAAAGGTGATTTTGCTTATTTGCTTCAACTCCTAATTTTTCTACAACTCTTGCTGACATTGGAAAGGCAGAGATGCCTGCCGCACCTACCATAGGGTTAATTTTATTTTTTGAAAAAAGGTTTATAAGTTTTGCAAACAGTACTCCGCATATTGTATCAAATATAAATGCTGCCAATCCCAGTGCCATTATCATTATTGTTTCTATATTTACAAAATGTTCAGCCTGCATAGAAAATGATATTGTTATACCAAGCAAAAGTGTTACAAGATTTACAAGCTCATTTTCTGCAGTCTTAACGAGAGAATTAAGAACTCCGCATTCCCTTAATAAATTACCAAACATAAGAAAGCCAACCAAAGCTACTGACGAAGGCGCAATAACACCTGCTATAAATGTAACGGCAATAGGAAATATAATTTTTGTTGTTTTTGTTACATTGTCAGGTCTGTAGTCCATTTTGATTTCGCGTTCTTTTTTAGTGGTTACGGCTTTAATTGCCATTGGCTGTATTATAGGCACAAGAGCCATATATGAGTATGCGGCTACGGCAATAGCCCCTATATAATTGGATTTTAACACCTGAGAAACCAAAATAGATGTAGGTCCGTCAGCAGCACCAATTATACCTATAGAAGCAGCATCTTTAATATCAAAGCCTAAAAGAACTGCAATTATTATTGTGATAAATATACCTGCCTGAGCTGCAGCACCAAACAAAAGCATTTTAGGATTTGAAAGCAGGGGTCCGAAGTCAATCATTGCACCTATACCAATGAATAGGAGCAAAGGAAATGCCTCTGATGCTTCAATACCGACCTCAAACAGCCATTGTATAATGCCGTGAGTTGTTCCTATTCCCTCAGCTGTCTGATTAAGCACACCTGAAAGAGGGAGATTGACTAATATTGCACCAAAGCCCATTGGTAAAAGAAGGGCAGGCTCATACTGTTTTCGTATGGCTATGAAAATTAATAAACAGCCAACAGCATACATTATAACCTGCTGCCAGGTTATTGATAAAATTCCGTCAAGTAAAAATTCCATATATTTTCCTCCTTATTATCCGGGGAATAAAAAAGACCCATATCCCTCATGGGATATAGGTCTGGTCATTTAAAGTAAAACCAGAATGCCTCATGGCATCCACGCTTGTTGATTTTACTGCATAATAAATTATGCCGATTACTCCCCGTATATCTTTATAATTTTAATTTATCATAAAATGGCAAAATTGTCAATTAATTATTTAATTTTTTAAAATGATTTTAGCGGTATTTATAACATAATTGTAAAATTTAAGTTGATTTTCATTGACTTTTTTTTGTTAATTTAGTATAATTGTTTAATTGATAGTAGCATGACTACGAGAATTTTTATAAGGAGCGATTTGAAATGGCTGAGGAGAAGAAAATTATTTTAACAAGTGCCGGCTTGGCAAGTTTAGAGGAAGAGTTGGAAAACCTTAAAGTCGTAAGACGTAAAGAGGTCGCAGCTAAAATAAAGGAAGCAAGAGCACAGGGCGACTTATCAGAAAATGCTGAGTATGATGCTGCTAAGGAAGAGCAGGCAGAAATTGAGGCTAGAATTGCTACAATAGAGAAAATGTTCAGAAACGTTGAGGTTATTGACGAGGATGAGCTTAATACAGGTAAGGTTAATCTTGGTAATAAAGTTACTGTGTATGATGAAGAATTCGAAGAGGAAATTACTTACACTATAGTAGGTCCTGCCGAGGCAGACCCTGCCGGATTAAAGTTATCAAATGAGTCACCTTTAGGTATGGCGCTTATGGGTCACTCTGTAGGTGATGTTGTTGAAAATAATGCACCTGACGGCATTTTGAAGTTTAAGATATTAGAAATACAGTAATAGGAGAATAGTTATGGCAGACAATCAGAATAATAAGCCTTTAGAAGGCAGAATGCTTAATGAGTTATTAAAGGTAAGAAGAGAAAAGCTTATTAATCTTCAGGAAATGGGCAAAGATCCTTTTAAGATTGTAAAGGCTGACGTTACAGAGCACAGTATGCAGATTAAGGACAATTTTGAAGAATTTGAGGGCAAGGCTGTTGCTGTGGGCGGCAGAATTGTCAGCAAGAGAGTTATGGGTAAGGCAAGTTTCTGTGATGTTCAGGACAGAGATGGTAAAATTCAGTGTTATGTAACAAGAGATGAATTAGGTGAAGACGAGTATAAGCTTTTCAAGAAAATGGATATTGGTGATATTGTATCTGTTAAGGGTACTGTATTTAAGACTAAGATGGAGGAAATTTCTGTTCATGCTACAGAGGTTACCCTTCTTTCAAAGAGTTTACAGGTATTGCCTGAAAAGTTCCATGGTTTAAAGGATCCTGATTTAAGATACAGACAGAGATATGTTGACTTAATTGTAAATCCTGAAACAAAGAAAAACTTTATCATAAGAAGTGCTGTAATAAGAACTGTAAGAAACTACCTTGACAATTTGGATTTCTTAGAGGTTGAAACGCCTATTTTACAGACTATACCGGGCGGTGCTACTGCAAGACCTTTCATTACTCATCACAACAGTCTTGATATTGATATGTATATGAGAATTGCTCTTGAGCTTCCGTTAAAGAGATTAATTGTAGGCGGTCTTGAGAGGGTATATGAAATTGGCCGTGTATTCAGAAATGAGGGTATGGATCCAAGTCATAATCCTGAATTTACTTTACTTGAGCTTTATCAGGCATATACTGATTACTATGGTATGATGGATATTACCGAAGGTATTATTAAGGAAGTTGCTGAAAAGGTTGCAGGTACAACAAAGATTGTATATCAGGGGGTTGAGCTTGATTTCGGCAAGCCCTTTGAAAGAATTACAATGGTTGATGCCGTAAAGAAGTACACAGGTGTTGACTTTGATGAAATTCATACTCTTGAAGAAGCAAGAGCCGCTGCCAAGGAACATAATGTTGAGTTTGAGGAAATACATGAAAAGGGTGATATTCTTAATCTTTTCTTTGAGGAATTTGTTGAGGATAAGTTAATCCAGCCTACATTCCTTATGGATCACCCTGTTGAAATTTCTCCTTTGACAAAGAGAAAGCCTGATAAGCCTGATTATACAGAAAGATTTGAGCTCTTTATCTGTGGTCACGAGTATGCTAATGCTTACAGTGAGCTGAATGACCCTATTGATCAGAGAGAAAGATTTAAGCGTCAGGATGAGCTCAGAGCTAATGGCGATGAGGAAGCTAATATGATTGATGAGGACTTTATGCTTGCCCTTGAATATGGTATGGCTCCTACAGGAGGTATGGGTATGGGTATTGACAGACTTGTAATGTTATTTACTGATGCAAGTACTATAAGAGATATACTTCTATTCCCGACAATGAAGCCTATTAATACAGGCAGTGACGAATAAGAGGTTTAAACATCTGAGCTTTATTATTTTTAATTTTCCAAAGATAATTATATAAGCGTATGAAAACCTATTTAATACTTATAGAATATTATAGAGAAGACTGTGAAAAACAGCCTTCTCTTTTTTATACAAATACCCCCATATTTGTTTAAGAGGGCACTGAAAAAGCATTGACTTTTTTGAATAAATAATTACAATATAAACAA
>JAUNGN010000056.1 GCA_030524425.1 Clostridia bacterium
ACGCCATATCCAAAGGTTTTGGCCCCTCTTTAAACTTGTAGGTTCTAAAAATTCTGTCTACACGCACTACGCAGGGTATTGTTTTTTCTTATTTAATTGTTATAAATATTTTAGCATATATTTTCTTAAATTTCAAAATTACACCCTCCTAACTAATACAAATAGGGTGCTTTAAAATACACATAACACTATATCACAGTTTTTGTCGAAATAAAAGTATTTTTCTTACTTTTTGTATTATATGGTCTGTATCATAATATAAATGAATATTTTCCATAAAAGATGTAAAATTATAAATAATTAAATGGACTAATTGTTAATATGATGATATAATTAGCTTATAAATAAAATAGAAATGAGATGATAATAATGGATAATTATGAGGTATTAGGCAATAAACATTTAGTTATTTATGACAAAAATAATACTGGCGAAGCAATAACTATAACTATGTTAAAAAAGGCTATTTCCTTTGCTGAAGATAAACAAAAACTAAAAGCTATATTAACTGAAAGCAAACAAAAAGCAAAAATTCTCAATATTGCAAAAAAGATATTGTCATCATTTGTAGGAAGATTTATTTTTTACTTTATTTTAATAGGTCTTATCCCTGTTCCTGAAAGTTTTACTATGACTAACTTGTATATGATAATATATTTGTTGTTGTGTATAATAATAGGTTATATTGACCCATTTAAGATTTATGCAACAATTTTAAGAAAAACAGATATAGAAGCAACTGTCGATAAAAGTACTATAAAATTAAAAGAAAAATATAATAAAGCAGCTCAAAAATATAATGAAAATAAAGAGAATTTTAATATGTTAATAACACTTTTAGGTGATAATTACGGAAAGATAAAGGTAGCAAAGCAGCTATTGTTATATCTACAATCAGGTAAGGCTAATACATTAGAAGAAGCAAAAAAGCTTTATAATAGAGAATCAAAAATTAAACGGGATAGAAATAGAAAAGACGCACTAACCATTGGAGCAATAGCTTTAGGAGTTCTTACCATTTTTTTTACGGGTCTATTTATTCTGACATCATTTGCAATGTCCGATAGTGGTAATAGGAATGATTGGTGGTGGTAATATATTACTATTCATTTTACATAGTATTCAATAGGTTGATTATATTGAGTTTGATTCCTAATATACTTTTAACTATGCGACAAGTTGTCGTGTTCTTTCGTAAAAACAATTATGTAAGGGGGAGTTTATATGTATACATTATTAAATCAAAATTGCAAACTTCTTGATTTCGATATGAAAGAAACTGTATACGGAAATCAATATACAATCAGAAATATATATAAAGAAAATTTAAATCAACTTCCTTCATATATTTCAGGTAATGGACTTTCCAATGAAACTTTAGGTGAATGGTTATCTCTCAGAGTTGCACCAACAGGCAGACATCACCTTGAAAAAGTTTTAAATGCCATAAATTTGGAAAATAAATTTTATGTACTAATGTACAGTCACGCTTTATCATTAAATGACACTTACTGGATAAAAGAGGATAATGAAAATATTAATTTTGAAGAAATAAATTTGTATGATAATCCTTTTGATAAAACATTAGGCTGGATTGCATTTACCGGAATTGACAGTAAGGTATCAAAAACATTGGGAACACCTGAAACTACAACTGGAGGAATGCTGGCTAAATATTGGGAAAGAGATGAAAACAATAATATCAGACTTGTAAAGGGCGGTACTAAAAATTATGCAAATGCAGGCGGTGAACCTTTTAGCGAAGCAGCAGCAAGTATAATTGCGGATGTAATCAATATTAACCATATTCCATACAAATTAGAGTATAAAAAGTATAATAACGAAATATTGCCTGTAAGTACTTCATATTTATTTACTAATAAAGAATACGGTTTAAAAACAGCAAATGAGTATCTCATTGAGAAATTTCCACATAGAAATAAAATTGATTTGCCTACATTACTAAATGAATTAAAGAACGAAGCCTTTAATATAAAGCCATTCTATGAAATGTGTTTTTTTGATTGGCTGATAAAAAATGAAGATAGGCATTTAAACAATTGGGGATTTATGGTTAATAACAAAACACAAAAAATATCACATATGGCTCCTTTATGGGATAATGGTGCTTCTTTATTATACAGCTCAATGCAATCTGATTTTGCATTAGGAGTTGAAGAAGCTGATGCATATACAAGAACAACCTATTTTTCCAGTTTTAATATTCCATATAATTTTATTTTTGAATGTGAATACAGGAAAGAGCTTATCCATAAATGCAACACTCTGCTAAAAGCAATAAATGACGGTTCTTTATCAAAATCATTAGATGAAGCATATCCTGATACAGATTGGGCGAAAAAACATTCTTGGAAAAAAGAATATATATTATCATTATTAAAAGATAACTGTATTTATTTCTTAGATGAGTATAGACATATGGATTATAAAGCATATTTGAACAGCAGGAAAGGTGATATATACAATTTCAATAATATCCTTGATGCAGCAGCAAAAGCAGCTGATGAACTTAATAAAACCCTAGAAAAAAGAGAAAAAAGATTTTCTCACAAAATAAAAAAAGATATAGGAATATAAAACTTCTAAGCAAATTTCCCTGTTTTATTAATTAATATTTATAAACATAATTAGAATTTTATATTTAATCAAATGATTCCTCACATACTTTTAACTTTGCGACAAGTTGTCGTATAGCTATTTATGTATAACACAACAACAATAACCTGATAATGGCGGAGGTGTAATTTTGAAAGATAAATTCAATATGACATTAAATGAAAATATATTTTTGGCAAAAAGAAATTTAGTTGATTCCATTTGGAAAAGTGCTAACTTAGAAGGTATTGGAATGACATTTCCGGACACCTATACGGTTTGCAACGGTATGTCTGTAAATGGATACACTATCGACGAAATAAATGCTGTAAATGACTTAAAAAAGGGATGGGAATATTTATTAGAAACAATTAACGAAGTTGTCGATCTGACATATATAAAAAAACTACATAGGATTGTAGGTAAAAATACAGTAATAAATGCAGGTTCATTAAAACTTGAACCCACAGGTGTTGGCGGAACAAACTGGATTTCAGATGTACCTAATGCAAATGAAATAAATAATAAAATACAGAAAATTATGGAAATAAATTCTAACACAGAAAGAGCACTGACACTTATGTTATATTGCATGAGATGTCAAATGTTCTATGATGGTAACAAGAGGTTATCAACATTATTAGCTAACAAAGAAATGATAAGAAACGGTGCAGGAATTATTTCTATTCCAATACAAAAACAACCGGTATTCATTAAGGAGCTTATCATTTTTTACGAAACAAATAACTATACCAGTATAATGAACTTTTTATATGAAAACTGCATTGATGGAATATATTTTTCTAAAGAACCTGAACAAAAATAATTCTTTTAAATCTACGATAATTTATTTGAAAACAAAAATCTTTTAAATCTGTAACTAAAATTTTTCTAAAGAATATGATATAATATTATTAAGAGATGAGGTAAATGAGAAAAAGCAAGGAGGGTTTAATATGAGTAGGTTACTATCTTATAAAAATTATAACGGAACAGTAGAATACTCATCAGACGATGAATGCCTTTTCGGTAAAGTAATTGGTATAAAGTCACTTATATCCTATGAAGGCAATTCTGTTGAAGAATTGAAAAAAGACTTTGAAAATGCAATCAATGAATATTTGGATGATTGCAAAGAAAGAGGTGAATGTCCTGAAATTCCGTATAAGGGTTCTTTTAATGTGAGAATTAGTCCCGAGCTTCATAAAAAGATAGCATTGTATGCAATAGAAAAAGGAACATCCTTAAATTCTGCTGTTGAAGAAGCTATAAGTAGTATAGTTCATACAATATAAAAACTTTTAAAATAAAACAACTCCTGCGGCAACAGGAGCTGTCAATAAAAATTACCGAGATATGTGCTATCTCAATAACCCAAAATTATTATAGCACATTCCTCAGCAAAAATCAATAACAAAGGATGTGCTGCAATGAAGAAAAAAGTTGCAATATATATCCGAGTATCTACCGTTCACCAACTAGATAAGGAAAGTCTCCCTTTTCAACGCAGAGAATTAACAAACTATGCTAAATATGTGTTAAATATTAATGATTTTGAAATCTTTGAAGATGCTGGCTATAGCGGAAAAAACACTTTAAGACCTGCATTTCAAGATATGATGAAAAGAGTTAGAAATTATGAATTTACGCATATTTTAGTTTGGAAAATTGATAGAATTTCAAGAAATATTATAGACTTCGCAAATATGTTTAATGAACTTAAAATATATAATGTAACATTTGTAAGCAAGAATGAGGCGTTTGATACAAGTTCAGCTGTTGGTGAAGCTATATTAAAAATAATTTTGATATTTGCGGAACTCGAAAGGAACTTGACATCTGAACGAGTTACAGACATAATGATCAGTAAAGCTGAATCAGGTGATTGGAATGGTGGTAGAATTCCATTCGGATATGATTATGACAAGGACAACAAAATTTTTAGTATCAATGAAAAGGAAGCAAATATTGTAAGATTAATATATGATTATTACATTGAAAGCAAATCAATGACTAAAGTTGCTGATTATTTAAGAGAACATAGCATAGTTAATAGAAATAATAATTTTTTTTCTACAACATATATATCAATGATATTAAATAATTTGTTTTATATCGGAATATATAGATATAATTATCGAAAAGAAGGTGACAGGAGCAGAGTTAAGCCAGAAAGCGAATGGATAACAACAGAAAACCATCACCCTGCTATAATCAGTTGTGAAGTTTATGAAAAAGTTAAAGAGATAAAGAGTAAAAACCGCAAGTTGATGAACAGCGAAAAGAAAATAGTAAACAAGCAAAATACGCACATATTCCGAGGACTATTAACTTGTGTATGTGGCGGGAATATGACAGCCTCTCTTGGTAAAGCAAGAGTTAATGGCTATAAACCTTCTAAGTATGCTTGTCACAATAGAATATTTGGACATAAATGTGAAAATCCATATGTTAGTGATCCTTACTTAGGTAATTTTGTTTTAAACTTTGTATCTAATTTATATAAAGCATATAGTTCTTTTGGAAAAACCACAACGTTTGAAACATTCAAAAAAAAGACACTAAGAGGTCGAACTTTTGAATGTGTTCAAAAAATCAGTGGTCTAGAGAATATTTATAATATCTTTAAGTTAAGAGAAAGAATATCTGATAAAAATAAATTTATAAAAGATTTAGTCAGAAGTAAAAACAGCTCTGCCTCAAATAATCAAATTGATATTGTAAGCAAGGAGAAAGAAAAACATAAGCGAGCATTAGATAGACTGCAAAAGCTGTATTTATATTCAGATGATGGAATATCTGAACATGAATATGTTAATCAAAAAAAAGAAATTGAGAAAAGCATTGAAGAATTAAATCTGAAAGTAAAAGATAATGTTGATAACTCAATTATAGATGATGAGTTTATAAAACTTGCAAGTTGCTTTATACTGGAGCAAAACTTAGAAGAAAAAAGAGAAATTGATTTTGTAAGGCTTGCAACGGCTATTGATACTAAAGTGATACAAATTTTTATTGAAAATATGTTTCAAAACTTTTGTATAAAAAACGGTAAAATAATTAATCTAACATTAAAAAACGGTATAACAATTACATTTTATTATAAGAACTAATGACATTTGCACAACCCTCAAATCCAGTAAATATGAGGGTTGTACATAAAAAATTTTATTTTTTATTTTGAGCAGATACCACAAACATAGCATCACCGAAAGAGAAAAATCTGTACTTTTCATCAACGGCACATTTATAAGCATTTAATACATTTTCTCTGCCTGCAAGTGCACTGACAAGCATAATTAAAGTAGACTCCGGCAAATGAAAATTGGTAATAAGATTATCTACAATCTTAAATTGGTAACCGGGATAAATAAATATATCCGTCCATCCGCTGCAGGCTTTAATATGCCCGTTTTTATCAGCAATGGACTCAAGGGTTCTTGTACTTGTTGTGCCCACAGCAATAATTTTACCGCCTTTTTCTTTCGTTTTATTTATTATCTCGGCATTTTCTTCATCAATCATGTAAAATTCAGAATGCATTTTATGGTCATTTATATCATCAGCCTTAACAGGTCTGAATGTGCCTAATCCTACATGTAATGTAAGTCTTGCAATATTTATCCCCTTTAACTTCAGCTGTTCCAACAACTCAGGAGTAAAATGTAAGCCTGCAGTTGGAGCCGCGGCAGAACCTTCGTTTTTTGCATATACAGTCTGATATCTGTTTTTATCTTCAAGCTTTTCCTTAATATAAGGAGGCAAAGGCATTTCTCCAAGCCTATCTAAAAGTTCCTCAAAAATGCCTTCATAATTAAATTTAACAATTCTATTACCGTCATCAAGTACCTTAATTACTTCTGCTTCAATTAAGCCATCGCCAAACTCAATTATATGTCCCGGTCTTGCCTTTTTACCCGGATAAACAATAGTTTCCCATGTATCATCTTCTTTTCTTTTTAAAAGAAGTACTTCAACTCTTGATCCGGTATCTTTTCTTGCTCCTATCAGCCTTGCAGGCAACACCTTTGTTTCATTTATAACAAGACAATCTCCGGGATTAATCATATCAACAATGTCTTTGAAAATTTTATGTTCAATTTTACCCGTATTCTTATCAAGAATCATAAGTTTTGATGAAGCTCTGTCCTTTAAAGGTGTTTGAGCAATTAGCTCCTCAGGCAACTCAAAATAAAAATCACTTTTTAACATATTTTAACCATCCTTACTTAACTTCTACCCCTGTATAATAAAATTTTAATATATCCATAAAATTATAACCTTCCTCAGCCATTGCCTTGGCACCGTATTGACTCATGCCTGCACTATGACCGTTACCCTTACCCGTAAAAGTTACTACACCTGATGTGCCTGTTGTTATTATGGTTCGGGGTTCAATTCTTTTTGTACTACTGTTACTTGCTGCAACAAATGATTTTCCCAATGAACCTTTTTGCCCGCTGTTATTTTCTGCAGAAATAGTTGTTCCTGCTTCCTTTGTTACGCCTGCTGAACCGATTACATAAACAGATTCCCCTGTTGCAGTTGTTTTTTCTCCGCTTTTTACAACAAAATTACGGGATAACAAACTTCCCTCTTTGGTTGCTGAAAATGAAGTTCTTATTTCATCATTAGTTATTGTTTTGCTGCCCTTTGAGCCTCTGAATGTTAATGAAGTTACAATTCCATTATCATTATGCTCAGCTTCAACAGTAATTACATTACCAATATTATAACCCCTTGCTTCGCACATATCAGTCAGCTCACTATATGTAAATTGTCTTTCCCAGTCTTTATATTCCTTCTCGAAATTATCTTTCTTCCCAATCAAATATGGAGTTTCTGTCCCCCATACATCAATACCGTCAAGTGTCGCACCACCATTAGATGAAAAGTATACAGCCTCAATCAGTGCATTATCATAATATATACACAAACCCTCTGTTTCATCAACGGCCTGTTTTCCTGCATCAGTTTCATTTTTTGTACCATTATAATCCTGGCAGTGAACACTGTCACATAAATCATATGTACTATGCTTTCCCTTGCTGCGTCTCATATAAGTTCTTGCGGCGACAGCCTGTGCCTTCTGAGCTTCTTTACTCCATGATGAAGGCATTTCAGAATTAATAACACCATATAAATACTTGTCTTCATCAATAACATTAATTGCTGTAAGCACATTTCCCTGTCTGTATATTTCTATAGCATCTCTGTAGCTGTTACTGCCAAGGCTTATTATGCCATCATCGGCACTGACAACAGCAGGTTTTGTACCATCAACAATAAACTGATATGTACCGTTTAATGCAAAGCCAACACAAAATTCACCCGTATGTATTGTTGAGAAATCCAGTTTATTCCCATCTGTTCTTATGTAAATTGTCCAGCCATCGTCTGTAAGCGCAACAATACAGTTATTACCCGTATAATCTGTAAGTTTGCTTTTAGCCTCTTCATAAGTGTCAAAATATTTTCCAATAATATAATATTCATTGCCTACAGGCTTAACAGTATAAGTACCGCTGATACCATATGAATCACCACCGCTGATTGCAACATTAATACTTTCATTACTTACAGTTAATGATGACACATTTTTAAAATTCTTTTCAAGTCCTACTCTTACTGTATTTGCATATGCATTTACAGAAGAAAATGTAAAAATACCAAATATAATAAGCACTACTGCAAAATAGTGTAATTTTTTCACATAAACCACCTCATATTACAGTATACAATAATGCAAAATTTTTTTCTATAGCTTTCAAAAAAAATAATATAAACGTAACAATTTTACAAATTTTTACCAAATAAAAAGAGCTGTTGCATACTGATATGTACCCTCTTTACTGGACAACCGGTAAGGAGGGTATTTTAATGCGCT
>JAUNGN010000020.1 GCA_030524425.1 Clostridia bacterium
GATATTTCTATTATATCAAATATAGATGGTGTAGTCTACTTTTTCAGTGCCCTCTTTGTTTAAAATGGGGGTAAGTTTAAGAAAATATTAATTATTAACTAATTTCACTTTTTAATTTAGCTGAAATACTATAGTGTTGTTTACATAAAATTACGTTATAAATTCCTTACATTAATTCAAGCAGCTTAACTGCATCTGTTATTTCTAATTTTCCATTGTTATTATAATCATATTTTAACTTTTCAGAATCATCCAGCTGTGTAATATCCGCAATTATTTTAAGCACATAAGCAACATCGGCTTTAGTCTTTGGATTGGTTACGCTTATACCAAATACATAGGTATTTACTGAACCATTTGCAAATACATAATAATAACCGTCATCATTAACGGTAAATTGGTACTTTGTTAATGTGCTGTCAGAACTTGCCCCAGAGCTTGCTATTGTACTTAGGTTACTGTCAGCCAATGCTATCTGTCCCCCTGAACCGTTATTGCTGTAGTATACGGTTACAGTACTTCCGGATTTCAGTTCCATACCAAAGGCATTTTTTAAGTCACTTGCCTTAAGCGCCGTTGTTTTATTGAGTTTAATATCTTTAGTAAATTCGATACCGTCAATAGTGCCGCCTGTTCTGCTTTCTACACCTGAGGCAGGTTTATAAATATCAAGTCCGTCTATAGTTGTTTTAGCAGCTGAGCTTGTATAACCTGTAAAGGCTGAGTCATTAAAGTTCCATATTTTATCATAAGATAATGAACTGGTTGTTGTTTCACTGGTGCTTTCAGTCGTTGATTCGGTAGTGCTTTCAGTGGTAGGATTTACAACTGTACCTGACTGATATTCGTATGCACCTATATCAATGGTATCCATTACTCTGTTGTTGTTGGCAAGGTCATATTTACCGCTGTATATAGTAGTATCACCGTTATTTACAGCAGGAGAACCTGAATTAATACAGTAATTGTCACTGCTGATATTTACAAACTGCGGGTCGGCAAAGCTGCCGTTTTCACCGGTAACGGCTTTCCATTCCGTCATGCCTGTCTGACTGCTTTCATTTAACTCAAATTCTGCATCATTTTCACTTGATTTAGTTGAATAATACAGGTTATTTTTAAATGTTAAATTTTGAATTTGAGCAGTCACAACATCACTTGCAACCAATGGTGTTGATGTGTTTGTATAGAATATGTTGTTTCTGATATCTACGCCGTTAACCATTGCCAGGTGAAGTTGTCCTGCTCCTGTTGCAGCATTGTTTACAACTGTGTTGTTATAAAGCTTTGTTGAATATACAACTCCTGAAAGAGGGTCTTCCTGACTGCTTCCGTCGTTCCAGCCGCCAATGGTAATGCCGTTTTCGGTGTTGCCATAAATAAGGTTATTTCTTACGGTGATATTTTTAACGGGATAGTTTTCGTTTCTTTCTTCGGAGCCTATTTCTATACCGCCCTGATTATTATATGAAATGTTGTTTTCAAGTACAATATCTCTTGCACCGTCCACGTAAAGTCCATAGCAGGTTGCATAGTCACATACACAGTTTGAAACCTCGTTACCTGCTGCAATGCAGTATCTTGGCTGATTTAATTCTTCAACAGGGCAGTATCCGTCAGCGTTATTGCCGTAAAAATCAATGCCTATATTTGTTGAATTATCAACTTTGTTATTTATTACATTTATGTACTCGCAGTTTGCTGTTATGGAAATTGCCTCACACCAGCCTGTAACCAAATCATATACATTATTGTCTGCAATATATACATTGCTTATTGGTTCAGTAGTTTCACCAAAAAGTAAAATTGCATTTGCACCGCTGTTATCAGGGTTATTAGGCTGAGAACACTTAATATTATGTATAGTGTTATTTCTTATAATAATGTGGTTTTCTCCTCCTGACAGTGATATACCATAGCACCATTTTGTATTTGCATCGCAAAGCTCCAGTCCTTCTATTTGTATATAATCATGACCGTCAAGCTCAATAATGGGTGTATCATTTTTTGTTGTAGCTTTTATTATTGGGTTTTCACCGGGATAGTTTTTAAGTGCAATGTATCTTCCTTCTTTTCCGTTGTTTGGGAAATAAACATTTTCGGTGTATGTTCCGCCTCTTACATATACTGTTGTACCTGCATCTGCAACATCCAATGCTGAATTTATTGTCTTAAAGGGACTGTCTATGGTACCTTCATTACTGTCACTGCCTGATGATGAAACATATAATGTTTTTATGGGCTGTTCATTGTCTAAATTCTTTATTTTGTTAATAAAGTCAGTGTCACCGACAAGATCCGTATTGTCAATATTTACTTTAGCGTTGACTGAAAATGTGCATAATATGAGAGCATTGACAAACAGAAATAAGCTCAGCAATAATTTAATTTTTTTCATTTTTACTCCTCCGTTTTTTATATAATAGTAACAGTAAATATATATTACTGCATCTTTTTGTTTAAAGCCTAACTATGTTTTAATAAACTCTTTTATGTAAGATAAATACTTACATATATAAATAAAAAGATTTAATAATATATACTGTAAATTGTGAGTAAGCAAAGTTTACTCAAGTTATATTAAATTGTAACACACCAGGATAATTCTTACAATTAACAAAATATACAAAAATAGTAAAGTAATGATATGCATTATTTCTTAGGATTTTATAATGATATAAAATTATTACAATAGGGTTAGGTGCTGAAAGATTTTGTTGAAAATGATATAAATTTTATTTATAATCTGCCATATTTAATATAATTTACTGATGTATATGGATAAAAAAATATTTTAATGTAATATTTGTATATAAAATATGCAAAAAATATAAATATTATATAAAATTTAGACAAATACAAATATAAGAGTATAAAAGAACTATCAAAAAATAGCACTTGAAATTTTATAAAAATATGATATAATATAGTTAAGTTGAGATTGTTAATTAATTATCAAACTATGTTAAAAAAATATCTATATGTAATGTGATGAGGTTTTGCTTTAGCAAAACATTTATTTTTACAAAAGATAGTTAAAAAAATAACAATCTTTGACATAATAATCTAAAAGTTAATTATTATTTATAAAGAAAGGAAGATTTTGATGGAAAAGAATGATGTAATTACACCTGTTATTGATAATGTTGATGCACTTTTGGCTAAAATGAAGGATATGAAAAAAGCTCAGGCTGAATTTGCCTCATTTACACAGGAGCAGATAGATAAAATATTTTTTGAAGCTGCTATGGCAGCTAATAAAATGAGAATTCCTCTTGCAAAAATGGCTGTTGAGGAAACAGGCATGGGTATTGTAGAAGACAAGGTTATTAAAAATCACTATGCCTCAGAATATATTTACAATGCTTACAGACATAGTAAAACCTGTGGTATAATAGAAGAAGATAAAGCCTATGGTATTAAGAAAATAGCAGAGCCTATTGGTCTTATTGCTGCCGTTATTCCTACTACTAACCCAACATCAACCGCTATCTTTAAGACTCTTATAGCTTTAAAGACAAGAAATGCAATAATTATAAGCCCGCATCCAAGAGCTAAACAAAGTACCATTGCGGCTGCTAAGGTCGTGCTTGAGGCTGCCGTAAAGGCAGGTGCACCTGAGAATATAATTGGCTGGATTGATATTCCGTCTTTGGAGCTTACAAATGAGGTTATGAAAAATGCCGATATTATACTTGCAACAGGTGGCCCGGGTATGGTAAAGGCTGCTTATTCTTCAGGTAAGCCTGCATTGGGTGTAGGTGCAGGCAATACTCCTGTTATAATTGATGAAAGTGCAGATATTCTTCTTGCAGTTAATTCAATTATTCATTCAAAGACTTTTGACAATGGTATGATTTGTGCTTCTGAGCAGTCTGTTACTGTTGTAGGTGATATATATGATGCAGTTAAAAAGGAATTTGCAGACAGAGGCTGCTGCTTCTTGAAGGATGATGAGCTTGATAAGGTAAGAAAGACAATCATTATAAACGGTGCTTTAAATGCTAAAATTGTCGGACAGAGTGCCTATACTATTGCAAAGCTTGCAGGTGTGGATGTGCCTGAGAAAACTAAGATATTAATTGGTGAGGTTGAATCTGTAGATATTTCGGAGGAATTTGCTCATGAAAAACTTTCTCCTGTATTAGCTATGTATAAAGCTAAAGATTTTGACGAAGCCCTTGAAAAAGCTAAACAGCTTGTAGCTGACGGCGGATACGGTCATACATCATCACTTTATATTAATACTGCGGAGACAGAAAAAATGGCTAAACACGCAGCGGCTATGAAGACCTGCCGTATTCTTGTAAATACACCGTCTTCTCATGGCGGTATAGGTGACTTATATAACTTTAAGCTTACCCCGTCCCTTACACTTGGCTGTGGTTCATGGGGCGGTAACTCCGTATCAGAAAATGTCGGAATAAAGCATTTAATTAATATTAAGACTGTAGCAGAGAGGAGAGAAAATATGCTTTGGTTCAGAGCACCTGAAAAGGTTTATTTTAAGAAGGGTTGTTTACCTGTTGCTCTTGATGAGCTTGGTACTGTAATGCATAAGAAGAAAGCCTTTATTGTTACAGACAGCTTTTTATATAAAAACGGATATACAAAGGCAATTACAGATAAACTTGACGAAATGGGTATTACTCATACTTGTTTCTATGAGGTTGTCCCGGACCCTAACTTAGCTTGTGCCAAGGCGGGTGCTGAAGCAATGAAGTCATTTGAGCCTGATGTTATTATTGCTCTTGGCGGCGGCTCTGCTATGGACGCAGGCAAAATAATGTGGGTACTTTATGAGCATCCTGAAGTTGATTTCTTAGATATGGCAATGCGTTTTTCTGATATAAGAAAAAGAATATACACTTTCCCTAAGATGGGTGAAAAGGCTTATTTTGTAGCAGTACCGACTTCATCAGGCACCGGTTCAGAAGTTACGCCTTTCGCGGTTATTACTGATGAAAAGACAGGAACAAAGTATCCTCTTGCAGATTACGAACTGCTTCCCAATATGGCAATTATTGATGCTGATAATATGAAGGATCAGCCAAAAGGACTTACAAGTGCAAGCGGTATTGATGCCTTAACTCATGCTCTTGAGGCCTATGCATCTGTTATGGCTACAGATTATACAGACGGTCTTGCCTTAAAGGCCATGAAGCTTATATTTAAATATCTTCCTGCAGCTTATGAGAAGGGTTCTCTTGATATGAAGGCAAGAGAGGAAATGGCTAATGCTTCCACTCTTGCAGGCATGGCATTTGCAAATGCTTTCTTAGGTGTATGCCATTCTATGGCTCATAAACTTGGTGCATTTCATCATCTTCCTCACGGTGTTGCCAATGCCCTTTTAATAACTGAAGTAATGAGGTTTAATGCCAGTTCTGTTCCTGTAAAGATGGGCACATTCCCTCAGTATGAATATCCCCATACCCTTGAAAGATATGTTGAGTGTGCTAATTTCTGCGGTATAACAGGAAAGACGGATGAAGAAACTTTTGAAAAATTTATAGCTGCTATTGAAGAATTAAAGGCTAAGGTTGGCATTAAAAAGACTATTGGGGATTATGGCATTAAGGAAGAAGTATTTCTTGAAACTCTTGATGATATGGTTGAACAGGCGTTTGATGACCAGTGTACAGGTGCTAATCCAAGGTATCCGTTAATGAGTGAAATTAAGGAAATGTATTTAAGAGCGTATTATGGCAACTAATTAAGGAGGAATATTTATGCAGATAGATAAGATTTTAGCCGAAAGAAAAAATAAAAGAATTTACAAATCAGGAAGCTATGTAGTTAAGGAATTTGACAAGGACTTTTCAAAGTCAGATATATTAAATGAAGCTCTTAATCAGGCAAGAGTTGAGGAAACAGGTCTTAGAATTCCTCAGCTTGAGGAAGTCAGAAAAATAGACGGCAAATGGTCTATTGTTGTGGATTATATAGAAGGTAAAACTTTGGCAGAAATTATGAAAGGTGATAGGGATAACTTAGAAAAGTATATGGAAAAGTTTGTAGACATACAAATGGAGATACATTCTAAAAGATCGCCTCTTTTAAATAAGCTTAAAGATAAAATGAACCGAAAAATAAGCGAAACAAATTTGGATGCCACCACAAGATATGAGCTTCATACAAGACTTGAAGGTATGCCTAAGCATACTAAGGTTTGTCATGGTGACTTTAATCCAAGTAATATTATTATCTCACCAGAGGGAAATTATTATGTTCTTGACTGGTCTCATGCCACACAGGGAAATGCCGGTGCTGATGCGGCAAGAACATACCTGTTGTTCTCTTTGGAGGGTGATAAAGAAGCTGCCGAAATGTATATGAATATGTTTTGCAGGAAGAGTGATACTGCAAGGCAGTATGTGCAGCAATGGCTGCCAATAGTAGCTGCATCTCAGTCTGTTAAGGGCAATGAGGATGAAAGAGAATTCCTTATGAGATGGATTGATGTAGTGGATTATGAGTAGTATAATTTAAAAAATGAGATGTTGAAGAATGTTTGTTCTTTAACATCTCATTTTATTTAAAGGAATACAGAGGATAAAAAAATTAAGACTGCAAAAGAACAGTCTTTTTTTATTGTCCGAAAATTCCATGAAACATTTTATATTATAATGTTTCATTTAGTATAGGCAAAAAGCAAGGAAATATGCATTACACACAGAAAATCTTAATGCATTCTTGACAATTATACATTATTATTATATTTTTGTCAATATGTGACATTTACAATGTTTTTAGTATATTTGCCGTAAAACATTTTAATATAAAATGTTTCATAAAAGGAGGAAAATGGAAATGAGTGCTGCACAGCCGATAAGGAAAATTGAAGATATCAATAATTTAAAAAATTACTATCTGGAAAAGGAGGAGTACAGAAACTATCTTTTTGTGGTTTTATCTCTTAATACAGCATTGAGAGTGTGTGATGTACTCAAACTTAAATGGTCTGATATTATGTCAGATGACGGAAAAAGGTTTAAAAGGCATATTTACCTGGAGGAAAAAAAGACAGGAAAACATACTGCCGTATTTATAAACAGACAGATTAAAAAAGCTGTTAAATTATATATTTCAAAATGCAGTATACAGGGAGAATATGTAATTGCAAATAAACATGGTAATCCTTTAAGCCGATGTCAGGCTTTTAAGATTGTAAGCTATGCGGGAGCTGAGTGCGGAATTGAAGGCAGAATAAGCTGTCATTCTCTTAGAAAAACATTTGGCTATCATGCCTGGAAAAACGGTACACCGCCTGCTGTTCTTATGCAGATATACAATCATAGTTCTTATGAAATTACAAAGCGATATTTGGGGATAATGCAGGATGATAAGGATGCCGTTTTTAAGGTAGTAGAGCTATAAAATTAACGTTTAATATATTACTAATATAGAATAATGAATAAAAAAGCTAATAATTATATATAGTAATGTGCATGAAAGGGTGTAAATTATGGATAGCTGTAATCAAAATGAAATTAACATTGATGTAGGATTAATTGTTAAAAAATTTTGTAACTTCAAAACTATAAGAAATATTATTTTGAGTGGTATTATATGCGGTGTTTGTGCTTATTCTTATTCCAGATTCTGCATACCTGAACGATTTACGTCACAGGTTTCTATGGATGTAAATAATAGTGCCGTTTCTTCAGCAGGCGGTAAGGTTGAAATGAATGATATAACTGCTTCACAGAAAATAGTTAAGAGCTGTATTGTTATTTTAAAAGACAGTATAGTAATGAAGGAAATAAGCGACAAACTTATAAGGAACTATTCTGAGGATGATATAAATAAGGCTTTTACCATAAGTATAGATGAAAACGGAAAGAAATGGATTTCTGCGTCGGAAATAGGAGATTGCATAAACCTATCAAATATAAATGAAACGGAAATAATGAGTGTAAGCGTAACAACAAAATCCCCTGAAATGTCATATGCTGTTTGTAAATATGTTGTGGATATAGCACCTAAAACAGTTAAAAGAGTTATAGACGGCGGAAGGGTTGAAACAATTGGAGAACCAAGTATTCCTATAACCAAAGCATATCCCAATAATGTAAAAAATGGTATACTGGGAGGCTTTGCAGGTATTCTTGCAGTGCTGATATTTTATTTTTTAAAAATTATTTTTGATACAAAGTTTAAGAACTCAGATGAATTCAGTAACAGATATGATATTCCCGTGTTATCGGAAATACCTTTTTATGAAAGTAAGAATTTAAAAAAATCAGAAAAAATGACAAGGAATAAAAGGGCAGGTATTCCGGCAGAAAATTCATTTTTTGTTGTGGAAGCCTATAATTCATTGTGCAGTAATATATTGTTTTCATGCAGGGCTAATGATAGTAAAGTGATTATAATAAGCGGTGCTGAAATTGGTGACGGAAAATCTACAACCGCACATTATATTGCGCAGTGTTTAAACAATATCATAGGAAATGTTTTGCTTATAGACTGTGATATGAGAAGACCGAGTATACACAAAAGGTTTAATTACAAAAATAACAAAGGGCTTTCATCTGTGTTAAGCGGTATGACAGGTCTTGAAGAAACCATTATAAAAAGGGAGGGGCTGCCTGATGTAATAACAGCAGGGTCTAATCCGCCCAATGCTGCTGAAATGCTTGCAAGTAAATATATGGATGAGCTGCTGGAGGAATGCATCAAAAGATACAGTTATATTATTATAGATACACCGCCTATTAATTTAGTAAATGATGCGTGCATTTTATCTAAGTACAGCAGTGGAATTGTATTTGTTGCAAGAGCAGGAAGAACGCGATATAAAGATTTTGAAAAAGCCGAAAAGAATCTTAAAATTGTGGGAAGCAGGATAACAAGTGTTATAATAAATGCTGTTGATAATGAATACTCGTATTATGGAAAGTATTATAATTATGGTTATGAAAATAAGGAAAAAACATCGGATTTATAAGTAATATAGATAATTATATAGGATTTGAAACTTTAATGCTTTAAAATTAAGTATTTGGGTGACATAAATCAGTAAAATGGAAAAACTTAAAAATCCGTAAGTGTTGACAAAATACCGTAAAAATGATAAAATTAAACGATTATAGTTTAGCGTAAAATGGTGAAAATACGATTTATATTTTGCGTATACGGTAATGGTATGATTTTTTCTGATAAATTAATTATACGATACAGTAAAAAGGGAAGGAGAGCGGTGAAATGAATCTGCAGGAAGCATTTGAGCATTATTTTCAGGACATATCTCCGGAAGGCAGGGTACATTGTCCATACAGAGTCTGCCCTATTGGTGCACATGTAGACCATCAGCATGGACTTGTTTCGGGTTTTGCTTTAGATCATGGGGTAAATCTTATATATGCCAAGTCTGATGAACCTATAATTGAAATTCATAGTTTAAACTTTGAAGGGCAGATACGTTTTACCATAAAAAGCGAACCCCATATTCACAGAGATTGGGGTGATTATGCCCGGGCTGCCATGAAAAGTCTTTTTGAACATGGTTATGAGATAAAGCATGGGTTTAGTGGTGTTATTGAAGGTACACTGCCTGTCGGAGGTCTTTCTTCTTCTGCTGCTGTAGTATTGGCATATTTGGCTGTTTTATGCCGGGTTAATGATTTATCACCAAAACGCAGTGATATTATTAAAATGGCTTTGTGGGCAGAGCAGAAGTTTATTGGTCTGAATATTGGTAAGCTGGATCAAAGCTGTGAGGTGTATTGCAAGAAAAATCATTTATTGTATTTGGATACACAGGATGACAGCTATGAGAACATACCATGCAGTGTTAATATGTCTCCATATAAGATAGGAATTTTCTTTTCGGGTGTTCCGAGGGCACTTGTAAATTCTGCCTATAATGCCCGTGTTGATGAGTGCAGAGCTGCCGCCTATTCACTAAAGGCGTATGGCGGAATGGATTATGAGAAAATTGCAGATACATACTTAAGAGAAGTACCGGAGGAATTGTTTAGAAAGTATAAAGGGCGCCTGCCTGAAAATTTCAGTAAACGTGCTGAGCATTATTATTCTGAATACAGTCGTGTAAAGAAGGGTGTGGAAGCGTGGAAAAAGGGAGATCTTCATGCTTTTGGACAGATAATTTTTGAGTCAGGCAACAGTTCTATTTATAACTATGAGAGTGGTTCACCAGAACTTAGAACCCTTCATAAAATTATGCTTGATACAGCAGGTATTTACGGCGGCAGGTTTTCGGGCGCAGGTTTTAAGGGATGCTGTATGGCAATAGTTGATCCCAATTATACTGAACAGATTGAGGAAACTGTTACGAAGAAATATTTGGAGGCATTTCCGGAATTAAGGGGAAAGTTTTCCGTACATTTTTGCGATACCTCTGATGGTGTGACACTGTAAGGTATATTGATAAGAATATAGTAATAGATTAAGAGGTATAAATTATGATTTCCATTGTATTAGCTGCGGGTTATGCTACGCGTTTGTATCCTTTAACAGAAAATTTTCCAAAGCCTCTTCTTAATGTCGGCAGCAAAACAATTTTGAACTGGCTGCTGGATGATATTGATTTGCAGCCTGAAATTACAGGACACGTGATAATCAGCAATCATAAGTTTATAAAACATTTTGAAGAGTGGAAAAAGAATCAGTCCTACAGTAAGCCTGTTGTGCTTTTGGATGACGGCTCTGTTGATAATGACCACAGGCTTGGAGCTGTAAAGGATATTCAGTTTGCAGTCAATAGCCTTAAAATAAATGAGGATTTGCTTGTTGTTGCAGGAGATAATGTAGTTGATTTTTCATTCGGAGATTTTATTAAGTTTGCTAAGGAAAAGAACACTTCATGCGTAATGTGTCATGAAGAAAATAATCTTATAAAGCAGCAGAAAACAGCTATAATTGTTAAGGATAAAAACGATTTAATTACATCTTATGAAGAAAAGCCTATAACACCTAAGGGGAATCTTGCAGTGCCTCCTTTTTACTGTTATCTCAATAAAGATGTAGAAAAAATAGAAGAAGCAGTCAATGAAGGGTGCAGTACAGATGCACCGGGAAGCTTTGCTGCATGGCTTAGCAATAAAGTAAATGTTCATGCATGGATGATGACAGGAAAAAGATATGATATTGGTGATATGAAGAGCTATGAATATGTAAAAAATGTTTTTGCTGAAAACAAAAAGAGCATATTATAGAAATATTGATTAAATAAATATGTAATGAGGAATTGTTTATTATGAGTACTGTTAAAAAAATTGCTGTTGCAGGTACAGGATATGTGGGATTAAGTATTGCCGTTTTGCTGGCACAGCATCATAAGGTTTATGCTGTGGATATAGTTCCTGAAAAGGTTGAAATGATTAATAGCAGAAAATCCCCTATTTCAGACAAAGAAATTGAAGAATATTTATCAACTAAAGAACTTGATTTAACTGCAACATTGGATGGAAGAGAAGCATATATTGATGCAGATTTTGTTGTTATAGCAACTCCTACAAATTATGACAGTAATAAAAACTTTTTTGACACTAAAGCCGTTGAGGATGTTATAAACCTGGTTATGGAGTATAATCCTGATGCGATTATGGTTATAAAATCTACAATACCTGTAGGTTATACAAAATCTATTCGTGAAAAAACAGGCAGCAGAAATATTATATTCAGTCCTGAATTTTTAAGAGAGGGCAAGGCTCTTTATGATAATCTTTATCCATCACGTATTATTGCAGGCACTGATATGGAGGACGAAAGACTTGTTGAAGCGGCACATACTTTTGCGGAATTATTGCAGGAGGGTGCGGTTAAAGATAATATTGATACATTGTTTATGGGTTTTACCGAAGCAGAGGCTGTTAAGCTGTTTGCCAATACATATCTTGCATTGCGTGTGAGCTTTTTTAATGAATTGGACACCTATGCGGAAGTAAAGGGATTGAATACCAGGCAGATAATTGAGGGGGTTTGTCTTGACCCCAGAATTGGCAGTCATTATAACAACCCGTCTTTCGGATATGGAGGTTATTGTCTGCCCAAGGATACAAAGCAGCTTTTAGCAAATTATCAGGATGTGCCCGAAAATATTGTGGAAGCTATTGTAGAAGCTAACAGAACAAGAAAGGACTTTATTGCCGAGAGAGTATTGAAAATGGCAGAAAGCTATGTTAATAATAATGCTGACAGTGACAGAGAGAAGAAAGCTGTTGTTATTGGATTATACAGACTGACAATGAAGGCGAACAGTGATAACTTCCGCCAAAGCAGTATACAGGGGGTTATGAAGAGAATTAAGGCAAAGGGAGCTTCTGTTGTTATTTATGAACCTACGCTGGAGGACGGAACAATATTTTCAGGCAGTGAGGTTATAAATAATCTGGATGCATTTAAGGGCAGATGTGATGCAATTATTGCAAACAGATATAATTCAGAGTTAGATGATGTAAAGGATAAGGTTTATACAAGGGATATATTCAGAAGAGATTAATATAGCTAAGCATTGCAGGTTAAAATGTATTACAAAAGTTGTAGATATCAGGAGGAATCAAAGATGAAGCTTTATGGAGTCATTATGGCAGGCGGCGGAGGTACCCGTTTTTGGCCTTTATCAAGACAAAAAAAACCGAAGCAGCTTTTAAATCTTTCCGGTAAGGAATTAATGGTCAACGAAGCAATTGACAGATTATCCTATACTGTTGATAAAAGGGACATTTTTATTGTAACTAATGAATCCCAAGCTCATCAGATGCAGGATGTAACAAAGGGACGTATTACATCTAATCATATATTATCTGAACCTGCGGCAAGAAATACTGCTGCCTGTGTGGGATATGCCGCAATGGAAATTTTAAGGAAGTATGGAGACGGTGTAATGATTATTACACCATCTGATGCATACATTAGAGATACTGCAGCTTTTACAAGAGTATTAGGGGCTGCTGTAAGGGCTGCAGAAAAAGAGGATAAACTTGTAACTATAGGAATTACACCTACTTTTCCTGCTACAGGGTATGGTTATATCAAGTTTGATAAAAGCGGAAATAAAGAAGCAAAATCTGTTTTGGAATTTAAGGAAAAGCCTGATAAGGAAACTGCGGACAGTTACGTTGCAACAGGTGAATATGCATGGAACAGCGGAATGTTTATATGGAAGGCAAGTACAATTCTCAAAAAGTTTGAACAGCTTATTCCTGATATTTATGCTGATCTGAAAAGTATAGGCAATGTAATGGGAACAGATGATGAAGGCCTGATGTTGAAAAAAGTCTATCCCAATATACGTAAGATTTCTGTTGATTATGCCATTATGGAGGCTTCTGCTGCAGATGGTGATGTACTTGTGATTCCGGGAGAATTTGGCTGGAATGATGTAGGAAGCTGGGATATGATGGGAGTACTTCATAATGAGGATGAAGGTGGCAATATTACAATTGGTGATGTGTTGCCTATAAATACAACCAATAGTGTGATTTATTCCAATAAAAGACTTATAGCTGCAGTGGGTGTGGATAATCTGATAATTGTAGAAACTGATGATGCAGTTATGGTCTGCAGCAAGGATAAGGCACAGGACGTAAAGCTTATTGTTGATGATTTAAATGCGGCAGGCAGAAAAGAATTACTTTAGTAATAATAGTCTGAGGTTTATATAAAGCCTCTAATTAACTATCCTTGAAGGTTAAAAGTAAGTTTTCGTTTTTCGGATAAGTTATATAAGGAGAAATAAATATGAAATGCTTGATTTTGGCCGGAGGGCGAGGTGAAAGACTTTGGCCGCTGTCCCGAAAGAATTATCCTAAACAGTTTATACAAATACAAAGAAACCATTCCATTTTTCAGGAAACGGTAGCAAGGAACATACCTTACTGTGATGAATTTATAATTGTAACAGGTTATGAATACCGTTACATTATAAAGAGTCAAATGGCTGCATTTCAAGGAATAACCTATCGCTGTATATTTGAGGAATCACCAAGAAAAACAACAGCTGCTATACTGCTGGCCTGTATGGATTTGCAGCCATCAGAGCTCGTTTTTGCTGTAGCTTCCAATCATTTGCTTGATACTGATACTGAATTTGATAGTGTGGATGATTATAAAAATGCTGTTTTACAGGGGAAAAATTATGCATCTTCCGGAAATATAGCAACATTTGGCATAAAAATGAAAAATGTGAATTCGCATATGGGATTTATGCAATTTCACGATGATAGTATAGTTAAATTTGTAGAAAAGCCGAGGCAAAGGGAATTTGAATGGATCTGCAATAATCCTGAATTTTTAAGAAACAGCGGAATGTATATTTTTGAAAATGGTTTATTTCAGAATGAATTAAAAAAATATGCACCTGAACTATATGAGCAGTGTGTTTTGGCACATAATAACAGGAGATTGGAAGATGGCTATACACTATATTTAAAAGATGTTCTTAATGGTATTGCACCAATATCAATAGAAAAATCCTTATTTGAGAAAAGTGCTGTTCTAAAGGTTGTTAAGCCCTGCTTCAGATGGAAGAATATAAGAAGTCTTGAGGATATTCATTTAACGGAATATTTGGCACAGGGAATAAGTGTATTAAATAATTGTGAAAAAACAACGGTTATTAATAATTGTAAAAGACAGGTAGTTGTTGTAAGTGATATTGATAATGCGATGGTAGTCAATACTGCAGATGCAATATATATTGGCAAATATGGGGAATCTCGTAAAATAAAGGAAATATTGAAGGCTCATAGTGAGCTGAAACCTTTTAGCGACAGAGGAACCATATTTTACCGCTCATGGGGATATTATGAGCAATTAATAGAAGAATCTGCATTTCGTGTCCGCAGGGTGACAATTTTCCCGGGAAAAACAATATATTTACATCGCCATAAATTAAGAAGTGAAAACTGGACTGTTGTAGAAGGTGAAGCATTAGTTGTTGTTGATGGAAAAACATCTGTTTTAGGCATTAAAAGTAATATTGAAATACCTGAGGATGCGGAACATCAAATTTCAAACATTGGAGAAGTTAATGCTACATTTATTGAAACTGCAGTTGGTGAAATAGTATGTGAAAGAGATAAGGTATCTGAAAAGTCAGAGAATATAGATGCATATCATTTAGGCATTTATTCTGAGCCGTTTGTTAAATTGCGTCCGGCTTTTAAGGACTACTTATGGGGAGGAAAAAGACTCAGGGATGTATATAATAAAAAATGTGATTATGACACTATTGCAGAAAGCTGGGAATTATCCGCACATCATGCAGGACAGAGTATTGTCGAGACGGGGAGATATAAAGGTTTGAATTTTGAGGAATATTTAAGAACTGTCGGCAGTCATGCATTAGGCTGGAAATGTCAGACGGGAATTAATTTTCCTTTGTTAGTTAAATTTATAGATGCTAAAGATAATTTATCTGTTCAGGTACACCCGGATGATGATTATGCCTTGGAGCATGAGCACGAATACGGGAAAAATGAAATGTGGTATATCATAGATTGTGAGCCCGGCTCTATCCTCTATGTGGGATTTAAACAAGATGTAAGCAGAGAAGAAGTGGAGGAAAGGATAAGAAGGGGAACTGTACTTGAGATTTTGAACCAAATCGAAACAAAGCCGGGGGATGTGTTTTTTATTCCAGCAGGCACTGTTCATGCAATTGGAGCAGGGAACCTGATTTGTGAAATACAGCAGAATAGTAACAGTACATATCGTTTATATGATTATAACCGAAAGGATAAGTATGGAAATCTCAGAGAACTTAATTTGGAAAAAGCTCTTGATGTGCTGAACTATAATAAGTATGTACCTCAGAAATTTGAAAAAGTAGAAACTGATAACGGCAAGTTATTATGCAGATGTAAGTATTTTGAATCAATCATATACGATATATCAGGTGAAATGAAGCTTTCAACTGAGGACAGCCGGTTTGCGTCCATTGTCTGTTTAGACGGAAGTGGTACTATTGCTTCGGCAGATGCAGAGGAAACCGTTGCAGCAGGAGACAGCATATTTGTACAGGCAGGAAAACAGCTTCAACTTAAGGGTAAAATGAAAATTATTGTTTCACAAATATAAATAGTTGAGTGGTAATTATAATTTAGGAGGAAAATGAAATGAATATAAGTATTTTTGGACTTGGCTATGTTGGTTGTGTAGGTGCAGCCTGCTGTGCAAAGTTAGGCCATCATGTTATTGGCAATGATGTTTCCGAGAACAAGGTAAATTTAATTAATCAGGGAAGACCTACAATAATTGAAGCAGAAATTGAAGGGCTTGTAAAGGAAGCACATGATAAGGGCTTGCTTGAGGCAACAATGGATTACGGTTATGCTGTAAGAAATTCAGAAATATCTTTTATTGTTGTAGGTACACCAAGCAGCAAGGAAGGTCATTTGAATCTTAATTATATATACGGGGTTGCCAGACAGATTGGTGAGGCTTTGAAGGATAAAAAGGATTTTCATATTATTGCTATCAGAAGTACAGTGCTTCCGGGTACCAATGAGAAAGTCGGGGAAATTATTGCTGAAGCTTCAGGTAAACAAAGAGGAAGAGATTTTACTGTAGTTTCAAACCCTGAATTTTTGCGTGAGGGTACTGCGGTTCAGGATTATCTTAATCCGCCGCTGACATTGATTGGAACTGACAGTGAACTGGCAGAACAGAAATTCCGTGAACTTTATAAGGATATTCCGGGAGAATTTATTTCAACGGATATTGAAGTTGCTGAGATTATGAAGTATGTTAATAATACATATCATGCATTGAAAATAGTATTTGGCAATGAAGTAGGCAATATATGCAAGCAGCTTGGCATTGACAGTCATAAGGTTATGGAAATCTTTTGTAAGGATAAACAATTGAATATTTCACCATATTATTTTAAACCGGGATTTGCATATGGCGGTTCATGTTTGCCTAAGGATTCAAAGGCTTTACGCACTCTTGCTCATGACTTGTACGTTGATTGTCCAGTTATTAATGCAATTAATCCAAGTAATGAACTGCAAAAGAAGAATGCTGTTGAAATAATAGAAAGTAAGGGCAAGAGAAAAATCGGTATTTTAGGCTTGAGTTTTAAGGCAGGTACTGATGATTTAAGATGCAGTCCGATTATTGATGTTGCTGAGGCATTATTGGGTAAGGGATATGAAATTCATATTTATGACAAAAATGTTCGTGCCTCACAGCTAACAGGTACAAATGCTGACTTTATTGAAGCTAAACTGCCTCATTTACATGATATTATAACTGATGACCTTGATTTGGTTGCATCAGCCTGTGATGTATTGGTGGTTACCAATAAGGAGAAAGAATTTGCAGACTTGCCGGAAAAGTATCCGCGCAAGGTTATTGTAGACTTAGTGCGTGAATATGACACGTTAAACTATGAAGGCAATTATGAGGGTATTAGCTGGGGAAATATTAACACAAATCCCGCCCAAAATGATGAGTTAACCAGAGATATGATTAAAACAGAGTTTTAATATTAACAAAACTCAAAGGAATTATATGAGCTTATAAATAAGGAGCAGGATGTAATAACTGGGATTGGCAGTAATTGCAGGATTCGTCAGTTATCTGCAAAACAAATAAAGTTTCATGCTGAAATAAATTGATAAGGTTTGGTGTATAATGAAAAATGTCATTTGGCTGTTTAACCGATTGAAGGCTATGAGTATACCTGAGGTTTTATGGCGTGTTTCTCAAAAGACTTTGCAGAAAAAGGAAGAAAAACTGTTTAAGCATACTAAATTTGCCGTGACAAATTTAGTATTTAATAAAAAATTGGAAAATCTAAATATTCATGCAGAGAATCTTTGCTTAAACGGTGTTAATAAGGAATACTCATTAAAATCATCAATACCTATGCTTGGGGAATATAGCTACGAGAAATATAAAAAAGCATGGAATGCAGGATTTCAAACCAATAATTGCTGGCCTGATATGTTTTCATATTCTTTAGAGTATAAGCAGAGGGATGATATTGGCGATGCCCGTACTAACTGGGAATTAAACCGGCATTTTCAGTTTGCTGTTTTGGCAAAGAATTATGCTGTTTCATCAGACAAAGCATATTTGGAAGAGCTTAATGACCTGTTTTATGACTGGAATGAAAACAATCCATTCTTATGGGGGATTTCATGGGTAAGTGTAATGGAAGCTGCTATAAGAGTAAGCAACTGGTGTTATACCTATTGTTTTTTATCTATGGCTTATGATGTGCCTCAGTCCCTTATGGATGGACTTCGTATTGGTATACTTAATATGACGGATTATATAACACAGCATTACTCAAGGTTTTCTTCCGCAAATAACCACTTAATAGTGGAGGCTTATGCTATAGGTCAAAGCGGAATTCTTTTTGAATATCAGCCTTGGATTGATACGGCAGTTACAATATTAACCCGTGAATTGCCCCTGCAAAATTACGCTGATGGTGTTAATAAAGAGCTTTCTCTTCATTATCAGTCATTTTATATGGAGGCTATGGGACTAATGCTAAGGCTTTTGCAAAAAAATCAAATTTCCATACCTGAAAGCTGGCTGCCTATGCTTGATAAAATGTGCTGTTATGTAGCCGATTGTATGGGAATAAATGGTGAAGTTGCGGAGTTTGGCGATAATGATGAGGGAAAAATACTTGATTTATGCGGCGGATATAATCACTATAATTATGTTTTGGGATTGTACAGCTTTCTTTTGCAGAGAAGGTATATTTCTCTTGATTCTATGTGTGAAAATCTGTACTGGTTATTTACAGAGGAAGAAATTAATAATATAGGACTTAAGCCGCTGTATTCGCCAAATGGCAGTGTATGCTACAAAGAGGGAGGCAATTCCGTTCTTCGCAGTAAGGACGGAAGAGTTTTGATTGGCATTGATCATGCCGCTTTAGGCTTTGGCAGTATTGCAGCTCATGGTCACGGAGATGCGTTGAGCTTTCAGATGTTTGTGGATGGTGAGCCTGTATTTGCTGATCCGGGCACATATATTTATCATTGTGATTTAAACAGCCGTAATGAATTCAGAATGACAAAAAATCATAACACTGTGTGTATTGACAATAAAAATCAGTCTGAAATGCTTGGTGCATTTTTGTGGGGAAAAAGGGCTGAATGTAAACTGATTGATTACAAGGTTGACCGGGAAAAAATAAGAATTGAAGCCTGTCATAATGGATATGCCCCCAATATTCATAGCCGTATTTTTGAATATAACTGTGCAGATAAATTAAGGATTACAGATTCTTTTACCGGGGGAGGTAAAAAAGAAATTAATTTTATTCTTTCTCCTTATGTTGAAGCGTATGTGAAAGGCGAAATTATAAATTTAAAATACAGAGATATAAATATTAATATGCAGTTTGAATGTGAGTCTGAAATTGAAATAAAAAAAGATAAGAGATTTTATTCAAAGTCTTATGGAAGTAAGTGTCAGACTTCTGCTTTAATCATAAGTACAAAAGGTTTATGGGTGACTACATATATAAGCTTAAATATATGATGGAGGATATTATGGGAATAGCTTTGTTGAAAAAATTGAATACACATCTGCCGGATTCAGTTAAGATTGCTTTTGGACCGATTATACGCAGTAAATTAATAAACAATACTGTATTTAAAGCTCAGATGGATAGACTTTATCAAATGGATATACAGACTGCTGAAGAGATAGAAAAAGCTAAGCTTGTAAGCTTAAAGGAGATTTTGATTCATGCTTATGAGCATACTAAGTACTATAAAATACTATTTGATAAGTGTGGATTTGATGTATATTCATTTAAGGATTTAAAGGAATTTGAAAAAATACCTGTACTTAAAAAAAGTGATATTATTGAAAACTTTCAGGAGTTGCAGGCAGACAATATTAATGATTATTATTCGGCAACAACAGGCGGAAGTACAGGTTCACCTTTAAAGATTCTTCTTGACAGAGAATCAATATATAAAGAAAAGGCTTTTATATACCATTTTTGGGAAAAACATGGGTATGATTATAAAAGTTCAAAGTTAGCTTCATTCCGAGGTACGGATTTTGGAGGAAAAATATGTAAGGCGAATCCGTTGTATAATGAAATACAGCTGAATCCCTGTAATATTAATGCAGATACCATAGAAGAATACTATAATAAAATGAATAAATTCGGAGTTGAATTTCTGCATGGTTTTCCTTCTGCAATATATAGTTTTTGCAAATTTGCAAAAGAGGCAAAGCTTGATGTAAAATCAAAATATAAGGCAGCCTTTTTTATTTCGGAAAATGTCTATGACTATCAAAGAAAGTTTATTGAGGAAGTACTTGGATTAAAAACCTTTGCTTTTTATGGTCATTCTGAAAGGGCCGTATTTGCTGAACAGGTAAGTGAAGAGGGTTATCAATTTAATCCTGCCTATTGTTTTTGGGAATTAAGTAAGGATGGTTCTGACAATATTATATGTACAGGTTTTATAAACAGAAAAATGCCTTTGATTCGATATGAATTAGATGACACAGCTGTAAAAATTGGAAATATATATAAGATAGAAGGTCATAGAGATGGTGTTATTTATGGCAGGAATGGGGAGATAATATCAGCTGCAATGCTTGAGGTTCACAGTACTATACTTGATAAAATAGCAAATTATCAGTTTGTGCAGAACGAAACAGATGTTTTAAAGGTATTGGCAGTACCCTTTAAGCATTTATCAAAGGAAGAGCTTAATTCAGTAAGGGAATTATTCCAGACTAAGGTTGGAGATGCTGTAAGGGTTGAAGCTGAAGAAGTTGAGGAAATTCAACTGACACAGAGAGGAAAATTTAAGCTTATAGTTCAGAATTGTAAGTAAAATAGTTAAGGAGATATATGGATTATGGCAAAATCTAAGAAAAACAGAGGTATATTAATTATAGTTGAAAATCTTCCTGTTCCTTTTGATACACGTGTATGGCAGGAAGCAACTACACTTGCTGCCAATGGTTATACGGTATCTGTTATATGCCCAAAGGGAAAGGGATATATGGCAGAAGAGGAAATATTGGAGGGCGTACATATTTTCAGACATGATATGCCTGAGGAAGGCAACGGAGCAATAGGTTATTTGCGTGAGTATAGTACTGCCTTAAGAGAAGAAATTCGTCTTGCTAAAAAAATTTATAAAACTATTGGTTTTGATGTAATCCATGGCTGCAATCCTCCTGATGATATTTATTTGGTTGCCAATAAATTTAAAAAATATGGTGTTAAATATGTATTTGACCATCATGATATTTGTCCTGAATTGTTTGAGGCTAAGTTTGGAACTAAAGGATTGTTAAAAAAGCTTATGTATCAGAGTCAGGTATTTATGGAAAGACAGACCTATAAGCATTGTACATTTGCATTTGTAACAAATGAATCTTATAGGAAAATTGCCATTGAAAGAGGTAAAATGAATCCTGACAAGGTTATTGTGCTCAGAAGCGGGCCTAAGCTTGAACGTATGAAGATTCAGCCCCCTAAGGAAGCTGTTAAAAAAGGCAAAAAATATATGGTAGGATATCTTGGTGTTATAGGTCAGCAGGAGGGTATAGAGTATATTCTTGAGGCTGCAAAGTATTGCAAGGAAGAACTTAACAGGAATGATATATTCTGGGGTATTGTAGGAGGAGGCCCCCATGTTGATGCATTAAAAAAGCAATGTACTGATATGGGTTTAGATGACTGTGTTGAATTTACAGGCCGTGTATCTGATGAAAAGCTTTTGGACTATCTTAATACGGCTGATGTATGCGTAAATTCAGATACTTACAATGCTATGAATGATAAGTCTACAATGAATAAAATACTTGAATATATGGCACTTGCTAAACCGATAGTGCAGTTTGAGCTTACGGAAGGACATTATTCAGCCGGTGAGGCCTCCCTTTATGCAGAGCAAAACAATGCAAGAGATATGGCTGACAAGATAATAAGCCTTTTGGAAAATCCTGAAAAGCGTAAAAAAATGGGAGAATATGGTTATAATCGTGTTGTTAACGAACTTAGCTGGGAGCACACAAGTAAGGCACTGCTTGAAGGATATGAGAAATTTTTTATGGGAGAATTTAATGATTGATATTTGCTGTTATTAAAAAGATTTTTGTTTTAATGTTCTTTAACCATAAGTTTTAAAGATTTAATTCAGAGGAGTAGAGTGATGAAAAAAGTATTGCTTATTTCAAATAGGGTTTTGCATTACAGAGAAAAGGTGTATAACTATTTTTTTGATAAATTTGAGAAGGATGGTCTGGAACTTCAGGTAATGAGCAATTCCTTTCAGAATGTAAATTATGAATTGAAATTTAAAAAATATGAGATACCTTTTTCCGTAAGGGGATATATTAAGAAAATTAAGGATATACAGCCTGATTATATAATTTTATTTCTGCATCTGAAGGATAAAATTATGCTTCCTATTATATGGTATTGTAAATTAAATAATATACCTGTAATTTACTGGAACTATGGAATTAATATAAAGACACCTGATGCTAAAATAAAAAATGCTGTATTTCATTTTATACATAATCAGTGTGATGCATTAATAACCTATACTCCCGATATGAAAAAAAATTTTACTGAAAAAAACCAAAAGAAACTTTTTGTTGCATATAATACATTAAATTTTTCAGAGATAGATAAATCAGCAATTCCTTCTAAGGAAGAAATAAAAAATAAATATGGTATTAAGGAAGAAAAGGTTATACTTTATATTTCCCGTATGCTTCCCTATAAAAGGGTTGATTTGCTTATGGATTGCTTTGCGGATATTGATGATATAGCTGTTGTTATGGTTGGACCCGGTTTTTCAAAAGAACAGCAGAAGGTTGCAGATGCCCATTCTAATTTATATTATTTAGGTGAAAAGTATGGCACGGATGTAAATGAAATATATAAAATAGGTGATATTTTCAGTACTCCCGGTCATATTGGTCTTGCAATGAATGAGGCACTTTTTTGGGGGCTTCCCGTAATATTGCTTAAAGCGGAACATGCACCGGAGATTTATTATATGAAGAATAATGTTACCGGATACCTTGCTGAGAACGAGACTGAATTTAAAAAATATGTAATAGATTTACTTCATGATGATGAAAGACTTAGAAAAATGTCTGAATCCTGTTTGGAGGTATTTGATAAAGAAGTAAGTATTGACCGTATGTATCAGGGCTTTATTGATGCAGTACATTATTGTGAAAATAATGCTTATTGATTCAAATAGCATTCAGTAATAAATAATATCAATAAATATGGGAAAACAAGTTTATGTTTAGACTGGAAAATATATGTTATTCAGTTAAAGTAGGGGAGATAAAAAATGTTTGATTTAAATAAAATCAAGTTAATTATTTGGGACTTGGATGATACTTTTTGGAAAGGCACATTGAGCGAGGGTGTCATTACTCCAATACAAGAGAATATAAATTTGGTTAAAAATTTAGCAAAAAGAGGTATTGTATCGTCAATATGTTCAAAAAATGATTATGAAAAAACAAAAGAAAAGCTTGAAGAACTTGGAATATGGGATTTTTTTGTATTTAGCTCCATTAATTGGGAGGCTAAGGGTGAAAGAATTCATAAGCTGATTAATAATATGTCTTTACGCCCTGTTAATGTGCTGTTCATTGATGATAATCATATAAATTTACGTGAAGCAGAATATTTTTCAGAGGGTTTAATGACATCATTACCCAATGATATTCTGGAAGATTTATATTCTTCTTGGGAAAATATGGGTAAAGATGATAACAGCTTAAGCCGACTTAAGCAGTATAAGGTTTTGGAAACCAAGGTTCAAGCAGCATCAAAGGCATCTTCAAATGAAGAATTTTTGCATAGCTGTGGTATTAGTGTTACAATTATGCATAATTGTCTTGAAGAAAAAAAGAGAATTTGTGAATTAATTGAACGCAGTAATCAATTAAATTACACAAAGAAGAGGTCTAATGAAGAGGAAGTGGAATCAATTCTTAAAAACTCTGACTATGACTGTGCATATATTGTTGTCAATGATAACTTTGGAGAATATGGAGTTATAGGCTTTTATGCTTTGAATAAATTAACAAATAATCTTGAACATTTTTTGTTTTCCTGCAGGACAATGGGAATGGGAATAGAGCAATATGTTTATGCTTCATTAGGTTATCCGAAGCTTGATGTTGTCGGAGAAGTGGCAGTACAACTAAATAAGACCGGCTGTCCTGATTGGATTACTGTTGGTGAACATAATACTTGTCAAAGCCGGAATAAAAATGAGCATTATTTGAATAATATTCCTAAAATTTTATTTAAGGGACCATGTGATACAAATTCATCTTTAGCCTTTGTTAAAAATGGTGACAAGTATGACTGTGAATTTACTTTTGTTAATGATAAAGGTCAGGTGGTATCTTCCCATAACTCAACATTTCATATATTGCAATCTCTCACATTAAAAGAAAACCAATTAAAGCAAATGGAAAAAGAATTGCCATTTTGGGATGAACAATTATATAAAACCAAGTTTTTTAGTGAAAATTATGATATAATTTTTTTGAGTGTATTTAAGGATTCTGTTTCAGGCTTATACAGAAATAAGTCAGACGGAACAGAAGCAGTTTACGGTGATTGGTTTGTTGACCTTACAGATAAATCAAATTGGGACTTTTATTTAGATAAAAATAACCTTTCTTCTCATATGGAAAGAGAAAGGCTTGAAATGTTTGCTGAGAAATTTGAATATATTGGCAGAATAAGTCAGGAGCAAATAATTGAAAATCTGAGAAAATTAAGAGAAAAATTAAATGACAAAACTCTTTTGGTTATATCTGTTCCCACAGCTTATGCGTATATTGATAAGAATCAGTCAAAGAAGAATGACAGAAGCAAGTATAATAAAAGATTAAGCCTGTTAGTGAAAAAAGAATTTGCTTCTGATGATAATGTTGAGATTATTGACTACACTGACTACGCTAATTCTGATGAGGATTTTTTGGATACAAGTAATCACTTTACTAAAAAGGTATATTACCAGGTTGCTCAACGCTATACGGAAATTATTGCAAAGCGGTGCGGCGGAGAGTTAAAAACAAAAGGGCATTGGTACATAATATATTTGTCTTTAGAAGATAGTATACGTAAGCTGTTGAGGAAAAATAAAACTTTAATTAGAATTTTTAGAAAGCTGAAATTATTAAAAAGGCGATAATACGTCTTATTGCAAATAATACCATAAAGCTTAAATAAGATTTTGATATATTAACATATTATATCGGGCAGGAGGAAAATATGATTTTTTTTGGTATTCCCTTAAGGAGTAAAGCTGTATCAAATGACTGGGAAAAAGTAAGCTTGTTTTTTAACAGAACACTTTGGTCTGTGTATAACCAGACTGATCCTGATTTTAAAATATTTGTTGCTTGTCATGATATTCCTGAGTTAAATCACGAATTTGATGAGAGGGTAGAGTTTATAAAGGTTGATTCACCTGTACCACATACAAGAGAAGAAATGATGCTTGATAAGGGACACAAGGTTCATACCATTGGTATGAAAATACGTGAGTATGGCGGCGGATTTACAATGATGGTAGATGCAGATGACATACAAAGCTGCCGTATTGCGGAATATGTAAATAAGCACAGTGATGCTGATGGCTTTGTATCCCGCAATGGATACTATTACCACATTGGAGATAATTACATTAAAAAGGGACATAAGTTTCCAAACGGAAGCTCTACAATAGTAAAGTATTCTGTTGATGACTTACCCGATAAATATTATGATACTATGGTTGCAAGTGAGAATAGTAATCCTCATATTATACGTAAAAAGCATGGTGATATACCTAAAATATGTGCGGAAATGGGCCGCCCTCTTAAGCCTTTACCTTTTATTGCAAGCATTTATGTAAGAGAAACAGGGGATAATCATTCTCTTATGAATAAAAATGAGTCTAAGTTTCGTGTTTTGGAGCAAAAGATAATGCCTAAAATTTACATTAATGATAAGCTGAGAAAAGAATTTTCAATAGATTGGATGTGATATAAATGATTAATTTCTTTTATAGATTAAGGTTCCGGGTTGGGTGCGGTAAAATTTGTTCCCTTTGGAATCATATTATAAGACATTTGTTTGGACTGATATTTCCCGTTTACTGTAGCCTTACAAAGCCTAAATATGGATTAAACAGGGAAAAGAGAAATGAAGAAATAATTATATCACTGACTTCTTTTCCTGCACGATTGAATGTAGTTCATTTGTGTATACGGGGACTTCTTATGCAAAGCCTGAAGCCTGACCGCATTATGCTTTGGCTTACGGAAGAAGAGTGTAAGAATATAAAGCTGCCAAAAAAAATTGAGGAGCTTAAAAAGTATGGTTTGGAAATTTGCTATGCAAAGGAAAATTTAAGACCTCATAATAAGCTGTATTATACAATGAAGGAAAATCCTGATGCCGTTATTATTACTGTAGATGATGATATTGTTTATGACACAAGGCTTGTTGAAGTACTGTACAATGCCTATAAGGAAAATCCTGATTGTGTTTGTTGTAATCTTGCCCATGAGATAACACTTAAAAACGGATTGCCTGATGAATATGATAACTGGAGAGGCGGTGCTATAGGAAAATCCGGAAAGTCAGATCTTTTTGTTGCGTTAGGCTTTTGCGGTGTTCTTTACCCGCCCAATTGCTTTGATAATGAATATTTTGATTATAAATTAATTAAGGATTTGGCATTATCAGCAGATGATTTGTGGTTAAAGGCCACGGAATTAAGACTTAATATACCTGTTAATAAGGTTAATGAAAATACAAAGTACCCGTTTTCGGTAAGGCAATCTCAGAAATCTGCACTTGGTAAGGAAAATAATGGTATGAAGAGAAACGACATAATAATGAAAAAGCTGTGTAATTATTATAAGTTTGACTGGACAAATCTTAAATAAGTAAAAAACAACAGTATTACAGATTTTAGCGGAGTTGTATTGTTAAAGGAGGTTTTTTAAAAGATGACAATAACAATTAAAAAGTGGAGTGTAGAACAGTTGGCTTTTTTCTTCCTCCTTTTTATATGGCACAGAGGTTTTTATTTAATACCTGAAACGATATTTGGATATGTACGTGATGATGTTGTTTTTGGAATTTGTATTGTAGTTTTTTTAATGAGTGTTTTAATAAACCAAAAAATAAGCATATCACGATATTTTAATATTTTTGCAGGTATACTTGTGTTAATTGTTATTTCGGCATTTATGGCACACAGAACAGACAATCAGGCATTCATGCGTGGAATTATTAATAATATGGGATGGATAGCAATTTCTCTTACATATTTTCCGATTTCAACATGGATACAGGAAAAAAGGCTTACCTATGAGGATATTGAAACCTGTATTGTAACGGCTGCCTTTATTGAGGTAATACTTGTACTGATTCAATTTTATGTTGTAGGTATGGAAAGTATGTTTTTGAGCATTAAAATGAATGAGAGATATGAGTCTGCACGACTTTATTTAAATAATGCATATGTTGTTGCATCCATAGCTATTATTTGCAGAAAAATAGCTGCAGGTGAAAATTCCGTTAAAAACTGGGTAGTTTTGGCTTTATTATTTATGGCAGTTGTTTTTGTTATTAAGTCCAGAATAGGTATGGTAATAGCTTTGTTTGTCGCTGTATTTACTGTCTTTTTCAGTGGTGAAGTAATAGATAAGGTGAGAAATCGTGAAAACAAAAGAAGTAATTTGTTTAAAATATTTTTGATAATTGCAGGTATTGCATTGATTTTTGCAAGCCGTCATCTTAAGCTGATACAGGATTTTATGTTTGCTCTGCGTAATCCTACGGAGGACGGTTCTCTTTCAGGAAGACTTGAAACAATAGATTATTTTATTGATAAATGGCGGACAAACAATTGGACAACATTGTTTGGCTATGGCTATGCAACAAGGGAGCTTACATTATACAGACATATTATTGCCGACACGGGTTTCTTTGCCTTTCTGTACTTATATGGAGCTGCCGGCGTTATATGGTTAATAGCACTGGCGTATAAAACCATTAAGGATGGGTTGATTGTATTAAAGACAGAAAAGAACGGATTACTGCTGGCTTTGGCTTTGGCTAATTTCATAGGACTTTCCGTAACATATTTCAGTGGTTATTATTTTGCTTATACAATGCTTATTATAGTTATTGCGGAAGCAAAGATATACAACTATAAAGAGCAGGGGAGAAAAATATAATTATGAAAATTGTTTACGTATTGATTAGTAATGAAAATGACACATACTATGAGCAAACGATAATTTCAGTTATGTCATTGAGGAAGGTTATGCCTGAAGCGGAAGTTATTTTGCTTGTTGATAATGATACATTTGATACATTTAAGGGCAAAAGAACTATGCCTGAAAATTTAAAGGTGAATGTTATTGCTGTAAATGTACCTGCTGAGTATAACAGTAAGGACAGGTCAAGATATTTAAAAACAACTATGCGAAGCAATGTGACGGGGGATTTCCTTTACATTGACGGAGATACTGTTATATGTGAAAGTATGGAAGATATAGACAGGAATATGATAATTGGATGTGTGCTTGATAAGCATTATATGCTGGATAATAATCCGTCAGGAAGAGGTATAATAAAACGGGCGAATCAATGCGGATTTCATTCAGATTATGAAGGAAAACACTTTAATGGCGGATTTATGTGGGTTAAGGATGATAAAAGAAGCTATGAATTTTTTAATTTGTGGTACGATTTATGGAAACTTGCAAGAGATAAGGGAGTTACCCAGGATCAGGCTTCTCTGAACGAGGCTAATTATAGATTTAACGGGTTAATACAGGAAATGGACGGTACATGGAATTGTCAGATATCAAATAGAACAGGGGCTTTGCAATATTTGTATAATGCCCGTATGATTCATTATTTTGCAAGTTACGGCAACAGAGGGGTTCCTTATGATTTAGCTGATAGGGAAATACTTAAATCGGTTTTTGATGATGAGCCTGACCACAGGCTTTTGGAAATTCTTGATACCCCCAAAGCCGGATTTAAATCGGTATGCACTATAGGCAATGATTTGGCAGATGCGGATTTACTGGAATCAAATACCTTTTTATATATAAAAAAATTATATTTAAAGCATAAAAGGATATTTAAGTTAATTGAAAAGGGCTGCCATTGCTTAAATGCACTGGACAGGAAATTGAAGAAATAATTAATTGGAGGATATGGTTAAAATGGAAGGCAGCAGAACAAAAAACTCAATGCGTAATATAACAGCGGGTATATTGAATAAGTGTGTAATGCTTCTGTTTCCTTTTGCTATACGTACAGTTATTCTTAAAATACTTGGTGCAGAGTATTTGGGTCTGAGCAGTCTTTTTACGTCAATACTTCAAGTGCTTAACATGGCAGAGCTTGGCTTTTCATCTGCAGTTGTATTCAGTATGTATAAGCCTATTGCCGAGAATGATGAAAATACTATATGTGCATTAATGGCATTATATAAAAAAGTATACAGAACAATAGGTACAATTGTGTTGGGAGTCGGACTGCTGCTTCTGCCCTTTTTAAAGAATCTTATAAAGGGTGACTGCCCTGGGGATATAAATATATATGTGTTGTATATTATGTATCTTTTTAATACAACTGTGAGCTATTTCCTCTTTGCCTATAAAAATTGTCTGCTTACTGCTCATCAAAGAGCGGATATAACAAGTAATGTTCTTAGTGTAACACAATGTATGCAGTATATAATTCAGATAATAGTTTTGTTTGCTTTTAAAAATTACTATGTCTACTTTATTATATCTCCTGTTTTTACAATAGCTAATAATGTAATTGCCGCACATTATGCAAATAAACTTTATCCTCAGTATGTATGCAGGGGAAGCATTCATAAGGATAAGAAAAATGAGATAACAAAGAGCATAGGCGGATTAATGGTACAAAAGATTTCTCAGGTCAGCAGAAATTCGTTTGACAGTATTTTTATTTCTGCTTTCTTGGGACTGACGGCATCAGCAGTATATGGCAATTATTATTATATTATGTCTGCAATACACGGAGTATTGTCAGTAGTTGTGCCTGCTATTACTGCAAGTGCAGGAAACAGTATTGTATCAGAAAGTGTAGAGAAGAATCATAATGATTTTAAAAAAATTAATTTTATATATCTTTGGATAGCAGGATGGTTTACAATTTGTCTTGCCTGTCTTTATCAGCCTTTTATGGTAATTTGGGTTGGTGATAAATTGCTGCTGCCTATAGCAACTATGGTGCTTTTTTGTATATACTTTTATTCAAATGCCATTGGTGATGTTATTTCACTGTATATACAGTCTGCAGGTTTGTGGTGGAAGGTAAAGTATGTATATCTTTTAAATGCGGTTTCTAATATAATTATGAATTATGTGCTTGTGCGGCTTTATGGTGTTTTTGGTATAGTTTTGGCTACAATTATAACAGGTCTTGTATTTGGCGGATTTCAGTTATGCAGAATATTATATCGTGAATATTTTAAAGAATACAGCTTTGCAAAATATCTTTGCAGAATATTACTATACTTTTGCGTTACCTGTGCAGTTGGCGGCTTAACCTATGCAGTATGTGTTTTCGTTGGGGAAAAGGGTTTGACTGTTTTTATTATAAGAGTAATAATTTGTTCAGTGCTTCCGAATATTATGTTTTTTGCGATATACAGGCGTACAAGAATTTTTAATGAAGCAAAAGGTATTCTGTTTAATGCTCTTAAAAGAAAAGTAAAAAAGCTTAAATAAGAAGTAATACAAAATATTTAAGGGATAAATTGTATATCTTAACGGCAGGATTTGTGAGCTACAGAGGTGATATAATGTATATTATGGGACTGGTCAGGACTATATTATGTGAATACTCAACAAGCAGTAAAAAAAATTTAATATTTTTAAGAGGCATTTACACATATTTTTCATCATATTTGTTTAGAGTTCAGGTTCAGATAAGAAATTTAATAAATACAAAAGATATTAAAAAACGCAAAAAATTGAAAACACGTATATTGAAGTATTATGGTATATCAATTGGGTGTGATTTCAGCTGCGGAAAACATTTAATGATTCCTCATCCAATTGGAATTGTTATCGGTGACGGTGTTGTTATGGGTAGTAACTGCACAATATATCAGGGGGTAACAATAGGACAAAAGAATGGATATTATCCTGTTATAGGAGATAATGTGTGTATATATCCAAATTCTGTTATTTTGGGTGATATAAAGATTGGGAATAATGTTGTAATTGGAGCAGGTTCTGTAGTTATAAATGATGTTTGTGATAATGCAATTATTGCAGGTGTTCCTGCTAAGGAAATTAAAAAGAATGAAAATGTTAATGTTTAAAAATGAAAATGATTATTTTCTTACAGAATTATAAATACAGACAAAATAAGGAAAGCAAAAATGAAACTAAGTTCAAAGGACACGGAAATTGATAACACAATAAGAGCTTCAATTTATGTACTAAAGGCAATATTGATTATAGCAGTTATTATAGGACATTCATATTTTAAATATTCAGGACTTGTATTTTGGTTTCATATTCCTATGTTTTTTATAATATCCGGATATTTGCTTTGTATTCCAAGGATAGAAAATATATTGTCATGGCTTAAGAAAAAGCTTAAAAGATATATGATTCCGTACTTTTCATTCTATTTATTATGCTTTTTGTCAGAAGGCAAGATCAGTACTAAGCAATTTGTCAAAGAAACAATAAGGGTAATATACGGCGGTCGTATTGCAGGCGGTGTGTATTGGTTTATTACATGCTTGTTAATAAGTCAAATAATAATAGTTTTTGCTGAGAATTATATAAGCAGTAAAAAGCATAAATATATTTTATATATAGCTATGATTATATTGGCAGTAATTGAATCTGTATTTTTTATTTCGAAATATATACCGCCATATCCTGTTTATTTTAATTTTCCCTGGAATGCAGATGTTTGTTTATTGGCTGTTCCCTATATTGTTTTGGGATACTATGGCAAAGAAGAAATAACTGCTTACATGAAATTTTGTATCCGGAGGAATGGAAGTATTGGCAGTAATAATAAAATAAAAAAAACAGTTCCTTTTGTCGTATCCATATTTATTGTTTTAATGCTTCTTTTATTGAACCATAGCGGCATATACAGATATAGTTTTGATATGAAATACAGTTATTATACAAATCCTGTTTTAATTATAATGATACCTTGTTCAATAGGCATAATATTAACGGCAATATCGTGCTTTACGGTCATTAAATGCAATAAGTTTAAAAATGTACTTATTAAAATTGGTCAGTCTACTATGACTATTATGTACATTCATTTAATGATACGGGATTTTGTTATGATTAATGTGTTTGGTGAACAATATCCTGTTATTTTATGGGTATTTCTATGTTGTACAGCAGGTATTTGTTTTGATATGATTGCCGGAAAGTTTAAGTGGAGCAGACTTCTGTTTAACGGCAGATAAATTTATTATATAAGGAAGAGGTGGGGGTTTATATGGCTTATGCGGAAAATGTAATGATAAATGTGTTAAAATCCTTATATATGCATTTAGGTGCGTCAGTATTGCTTGCTTTTTTATTTATGTTTTATTATATGTATTTGCGCAGATATGGTATAAAAGGGGCATTTAACAAATGGCTCTATAAATTTAAGAGTGATGCAGATTTCAGAAGGACCTTTTTTCTTGTCTTTTACGGAGCTATGATTTTGTTTCGTACTCTTCTTTGCAGATCCGTATATAACAATCCTGTCAGCAACGTTATAGGCATATGGGGACTTCACGATAAAGAAGGAAAACTAAATACGGAAAGCTTAGAAAACCTTATACTTTTTGTTCCATTTTCATTTTTGCTTTTTTATACATTCAAAGACAGATTTTTTAAACAAAATAGTATGACCTTAATTTATGTTATGAGAAAATCTATTGTTATAATTTTTGGTTTTTCGCTCTTAATAGAAACCTGTCAGCTTTTTATGAAACTTGGTACATTTCAGCTTTCAGACCTTTTTTATAATACTTTGGGAGGTCTTATTGGAGGAGTATTGTATTATATTACGGCAAAAAAATAAAAAGCAATTGCTTTCATAGAGAACAATTGCTTTTTTTAATTATACACTATTTGTTTTACACGCCAAGGCTGCTGCAAATAATATTAAACATTACGTCGTACCCCTCGTCATTTGGATGAAGCCCGTCTTCTGATAAAAGGCTGTCAATTGTGACATTGTTTTCTTCGCAATATTTCATAGCAAGTTTATAAAGAGGGATGTATTCAATATTATTATCACTTGCAAATTTCATAATTACGTTATCAATATCCTCACAATGGAACACTTTATTTTCTGCATAGTCATTATCTGTTCTTGCAGGCATACAGCTCATAAAAATCACTGATGTTTCCTGTCTTTGGCAGTAATCTAAAATTGACTGAAGGTTATTATATAAATCATCAAGTGATAAACCTGCCTGAATTCTTCTGTCATTTGTTCCAATCATGCAAATAACAATGTCATCGGTATCCTTTACTATACTAGAAATATTATCTGCTAATCTTTTACTGGTTGACCCGCTTATACCATAATTTTTTACTGTACAATTAAATTTATCCTGTAAGTAATCTCTTAAGCTGTTAGCCCAGCAATGTCCCTTTTCATTTGCCTTATAACTGCCAAATATAATTTCACCGTTTTCAGAATAGCCTGTTCCGCACATACCTGCTGTTATACTGTCACCTATTAGCTTAATGTTTATTGTTTCGCCGTCGTTTTTAAGCTTTGACATAATATCTTCAATTTTCAGAATATAATTTATATATATAGTTTTGTCTATGTTGTCCCAGTTTACTGTGGCACCAAAAATCTCTGATATTGTTCTTATAGGAAGCATAGCTGAGCCATTGATTATGGCAGCAGGAGTATCGGTTTTAATACTGCTTTGGGAATTATGATCAGTAATACTTATATTGGTGCTGCCTATCTGTAATGTAATAACCTTGCTGTTTTTTAATAATGTAATCTCCTTAGTCTGACTGTTCCAGTCAACAGTACAATTTAGATTTTCAGCTATTGCTCTTAAAGGAACTAAGGTTCTGTTGTTTTGAACAACAGGCGGCTGCTCCATGCTTATATTAATACCATTTACATTAACTTTTATACTGTTTTGGGCACCGGTAAGTACTGATAAAGTTAAAGCTAAACATATAGTCAGTGCAAAAATTTTTCTTTTCATCAAATATAACTCCTTTATAATTCCGATTATTAATAATGAATTATAACTAATCTAATTATACTAATAATATATATTTATTCCAACAAATAAAAATCGTCATATTTCGACAAATCGAGCTGTTTTTTCTTGATACATATTTGCATTAATATTATATCACCATGTAGCATCAGGCCTTTTTACCGATATGCCAAGGGCATTACAAACTAAGTAAAACATTACATCATACCCATTATCGTTGGGATGTAAACCATCTGAGCATAAAAGACTGTCAATGGTAATATTTCTTGTTTCGCAGTATTCAGTAAAAAGCTTATACAGCGGGATATATTCTATATTATTATCGTTTGAAAATTTCATCATTACATTATCAATATCTTCGCAATGAAATACTTTATTTTCTGAACCGTCATTTTCCACACTTGTAGGTATACAGCTTATAAAAATTGTTGATATATTTCGTGTACTGCAATAATCTAAAATTGTCTGGAGATTATTATATAGGTTATTAAGGGATAATCCTGATTCAGACCTTCTGTCGTTTAATCCAATCATACAGATAAGAATATTGTCCGAATCACTTACTATATTTGAAATATTGTCTGCTATTCTCTTGCTTGTGGAACCGCTTATACCATAGTTTTTTACACTGCAGTTAAATTTAGAGTGAAAATAATCTCTTAAACTATTAGCCCAGCAATGACCGTTTTCATTTACATAATAGCTTCCGAATATAATTTCTCCGTCCGCTGAATAACCCGTTCCGCCTTGACCTGCCGTTGTGCTGTCTCCCGTTAATTTAATGTTTACGGTTTCATCGCTTAACACAAGCTGTGACATAATATTTTGAATTTTTTTAGAAAATGAGTTTTTTACATTGTCTATATTTTCTGCATTTTCTGCTATCTTGGAAGTAATTTCTTCCGCTAAGTCTGTTACCACTATATATGCAAGGAACTTATTTGAACTGTGGGCAGAAAATGCAACATATTTTGCATCTTCGGGAATATCTGTATTTATAGCACTTTCTTCCGTAACAGGATCTGTTATAGATAAACCTGATATAAAATTCTTTGTACTTATTTCATTTTTTGAGTAAAAGGCAATGGCACAGCCTACATTTCTATAACTGTTAACAACACAAACAGATTTGGCACCGATAGGTATTTTATATAGTCTGCTGTACGTAAATGGATTAAGGGTTTCAGCAGCACCTTTTGAAGTTATATATCCTGCTTCTGTAAGGTTTTCATTTGTAATTGTTAAGCCAAGTGTGTTTTTTACATAATCAGCAGAGGAGGCAGCAGCAGACACACTTTGCTCAATATTTGCCTTAGCAGAGTCAATTAATGTATTTATGTCATTTACACAATTGTCCTTTATGTTATTGACGGCTTCAATGCTGTTATTTTTTGTCTGCTCAATATTTTTTATGGCCGTATCTGCTGAAGCTTCGGCAGCATTAAGTATGCTGTTGACATTGGCAATTTTGCCGTCGATGATTTGAACATTTTCATTAAGTTGGTTGTTTGCATCGTCAATATCATTTTTATATGTAGTAATAAGCTCACTGCATTCAGTCCATTCCTTTTTTATACCCTCTGAAAGCTCCACAATGCTGCTGTATACGGACGGACTTGCAACAGTAGGTGCTATTCCGCTTTTTATGGGTTCACCAACTACCTTGACAGTTACACTGTTTGTAGGAATAAGATCTCCGCCTACAACGCATATATTAATAACACCTGAATCAGTCATAACCTCCCATGGTATACGGCAGCGGTTGTTTTCATCAAGTATTATTGATATTATTGTCTGCTCCTTTTCAAAATTTACTGTTATTGGTTTTATGTTATACCAGCTTATATCAAAGCTGAAATCAGCATAAAACTCATTTTTACTTGATGTAATTATCGTATTGTCATCAAGCCGTGTTAAATAGTTTCCTTTTACCTTAAATTTATATTCCAAAAATATTCCTCCTTTTTTATAAAATTATTCTATTTTTACCTTACGGGGAAATTATATCATGTTAATAGTGACAAAGTGTGACATTTATAATACTATTTATATTTGATGTTAACAAATCCGTTATTTTATCGTTAGGGGATATAGTTAAACTGTATTTATATTTAAGGGTTTACAGGCAATTTCAGATAATATCACTTAATAGTATCAGGCATTTAAAATTTTTACCTGTTTTTTGTCTTATAGTGCTAGAAACATTAACATTATAATGCTATTGTTAAGTGGAAAACGAAACTCTGCATTACTTATAATTTATAGGGAGGAATCATATGAGAATAGCTTATTTTACTGACACTTATTATCCTGAAATCAACGGTGTTACCAATACACTTTTATGCCTGCATAAATACCTTGATGATAATAATATTGAGCATATATTCTTTACACCTCAGTATTCGGAAGAAAAATCAGGAGCTTACATTATGCGGTTCAAGGGCTTAAAGATTCCTTTTTATCCCAATAGCAGACTTGCCTTGCCTTATCATACAGTTGTTAAAAAGAAGATTCAGGAATTTCAGCTGGATATTATTCATATTGTAACTGAGTTTACAATAGGTAACGAAGGAATTCGGATTGCAAGAGAAATGAACATACCTGTTGTCACTTCTTATCATACAAATATTGAACAATATTTGGAATATTTTCATGTAAAGCTATTGGAAAAACCCGTCAAAGCCTATTTTCATAAATTTCATAGCAATGCAGAAATAACATTTTGCCCCTCTATGCAAACACTTTTGCATCTTAAAACTCAGGGATATTATAATCTTGATATATGGAGCAGAGGTGTAGATAATACATTGTATTCTCCTTTAAAAAGAAAAAACAGATGGAGAAAGCAATTCGGCACTGATAAATTTATTTGTCTTTATGTTGGCAGACTTTCCTATGAAAAAGGTCTTGATGTTTATATTGAAGCTATAAAGAAGATTAATAAAAATTACGGCTGTGAAATCGTATTTGTATTTGCAGGTGATGGTCCTTATAGAAATACGCTTGAAAGCTTTGAGGCAGATAATGTTAAACTGACAGGCTTCATAAGGGGTGAAATGTTGGCTGAGCTTTATGCTGATTCGGATTTATTTGTTTTTCCTTCAGGAACTGAAACCTTTGGCAATGTATTATTAGAGGCTATGGCAAGCGGTATACCTGCTATATGTACAAATTCAGGCGGTGTAACAGATTTTGCTGTTAATAATAAAAATACCATTATGGTACCTTTCAGAGACAGTAATGCCTTAGCAGATGCTATTGTCAGAATAAAGGAAAATTCGTTATTACAGGAAAAAATTGCAGCAGGCGGATTGAAAACTGCAAGGGAGAGAAGCTGGAACTTAATTATGAATGGATTAATTAATTCCTATGCTCAGATACTTGAGCAATATGCAGAAAAACGTGCATAATTAAAACATTGTTTTTATTAGACAGTGATGTTTTATCAGGGGGTAAAGAATGTTATGATAAAAATATTTTACATTAAAGGCAAGATGCTATTACTATACATAAATATTTAAATTTATAATAACCCGCGGTAATTAATATAAATTTCATAGTTAGGAGTGTAATAAACAAATTATATTTACAGCTTTATTAAATCAAACGTAAAGTTTTGTCGCTTTTTGTATAAAAATTGGGCTTGTATAATACATAAAAGTATGCTAAAATTTTTTAAAAATAACATACAAAAAAGTCCACTTAATTTAATTAAATTTTTAAGGCTTGTAATTGTTTTGTAAGCTTTTTGTAATTAATATAATAAAAATGTTATTTTTTTGTAATATTTATATTGAAAAATTCTTTTGTTCTTGGTATAATCTCATACATATAGGTAATGTAACATTGGAGATATTCCTTTAAGAACGAAAGAAGGTGAGTTGCATGAACAATGATGACGGCGGCGGGGCAAGAGAAACGTCTAAACTAAAGTTTTCGTTAAACTCATTAATAAAGAAGTTTCCAACTATAGTTGTAATTTTATATATTGTATTTGAATTTATTCTTAGCCTGTTTGCAGGAACTAATTCAATAGTATTTAAGATTAGTTTAATTTTAGGAATTATTATATTTTTGTGGCTGTTAAGTCCTGTAATTTGCTGGTGTGTTAACAGGATTTGTTCATCTTATGATTATAAACAAGATAAGAATATTGAAAAAGTAATAGAGGAACAAAAAACAATGAGATTAGAAGCAGTATTAAAGTATACCGGTAATACAAATGACAGCTTACCTCCGGAAGGTGAGCCTCCTCCGGTTACAGAGGTTGAAACGTTTGAAAACATTGAGTCTAATAATGTTGTGAATATAAATGATTTAAGAAAACGAAGAAATATGAAATAAATACAATGATAGGATTACTCCTGCTCTTATGATTATTTAGACTATAAGAGGAAAACTATCATAGTGAAATTATAAGGAGATACAAATGAATTTAGGTCAAATAGGAGATAATTAATAACCATATCTTTCTTTATGGAGCAGGATATGGTTATTTTTTTTTGCCTGAAATTAGGGTTAATATAATTTTTTATATGTTTATGTTTGCACAAAGACAGAATTATTTTGTATTTGTTTTTTCTTTATATGCAGCTCCCCATTCAAACATTGAATCCAATACAGGTTTAAGGCTATAACCTGTTTCTGTAAGTGTATATTCAACTTTTGGAGGAACTTCAGGATATACCTTTCTTGATAAAAGTCCGTCTTCTTCCATAGAACGTAAATTCGATGTAAGTACTTTTTGGGATATAGAGCCTATGGACTTTTTTAACTCACCAAAGCGCTTTGTACCTCCTAAAAGGTCACGAAGTATCAGAACTTTCCAGCGGTCAGATATAAGCATAAGAGTTGTTTCAACAGGGCATTCAGGCAATTCCTTTTTCATATTTTTACTCCTTTATATTATTACTATATACCGGTACTTATGTATAGTATATAATCCATAGAATTAATTGTCAAGCAGTTACCAAAGGGTAACCGGGAGATTAAAGGATTACTGCTTACATTATATTATGATGTTTAAAGTATGATAAAAAATTATTGAGAAAAATTTTAGTATATAATTTTCTCTCAAATACAATAATTACTTAAATGTTTCCCTTCAGTAACTTTCAATAGTTTCCAATAAGTAACTATATTACAAAAAAGTGCTTACTTTACAATAGAAACTTTTGGTATTATACTTTGGTCATAAGGTAAGAATAAACAAAATATTCAAACCTTAAATAAAGATAGTTTATTAAGGAGGAAAATACTATGAGCAAAAACAAGTTTCAAAAAATTACACTTAACAAGGGAGAAATGAATGTATATGATTTTGGAAATATTAGGCTTCATGCATATAAAACAAATGATTTTATTGATGATGAAGTATTTATTTTAGAGAAAAGCGGTAAAGCTGTTATAATTGAATCCCCTTGTTTCTTTGATAATAATAAGGAGCTTGAGGAATATATTAATGAGTTAGGTATTACGGTTGAAGGTATGCTTATAGCTTATCATGGTGCAGGTGCTGAATTTATGTCTGAGGTACCTAAATATGCAACAAAGAATGCTGTCGAATATTCTGAAAATGGAGGAGGAAAAGTGCTTATTGAACAGTTTACAAGTACTTTTGGTGAAATTTTTGATAATTCTGTTCACAAAATTACCAATATTCTGACGGAGGGAAAAAATACAATTGGAGGTATTGATTTTGTAATTACTCAGACTTCCGATGCCTTTGATATTGAAGTACCTGAAATAAATGCAGTATATACGCATATGCTTGGTCATGATTGCCATTCAATTGTAGCGGGAGTAAATCATGCAGATGCAATTATTGCACAGCTTAAGGGTTATATTAAAAGAGGTTATGACTTGATTCTTACATCTCATTATACACCTGAGAATCTAAAGGATACGGAAACTAAAATTACATACATTGAGGATTTGAAAAATATTGCTGAAAACTGCAGCAGTGCTGAAGAATTTAAGGATGAGGTTAATAAAAAGTACAGCAATTATTCAGGAGAAAATTATCTTGATATGACGGCAGGATTTTTCTTTAAATAGTTGAAATAGGCAATAAAGAGTTGTAAAAAAGATAAAATAGGGAAGAAAATAAGGCTGTCAGAGGCAGCCTTATTTTTATGTAAATGTTAAGTAACAATATATTAAATGTTTTGTTAATGTATATTAGTATTAAAAAAAATATATAAAATAATAAAATATATTGTAATTTATAATAAATAGTAGTATAATTTTTTATATATAAAATAATTGTTACAAAAAAATGCATCAAAAGTATTTATGCATAATAATTAGGAGGGGCAAATGAAAAAATTATTATTTGTATTTATGGCAATTTTTATGGTTTTAACGGGCGGTGCTGTGGTAAAGGCTGATATTGCATCTGAAAGGTCATGGTATTTTAAAGATGAGGAATTTTCAGAATTGCATTATGGTACTATTACTTCTGCAGTAACTGTAAATGGTTTAACAATAGGAAACGGTTCAGAGGTTAATGAGAGTAAAGGTCCTGTGAAGGTATTTTACTTTAATAAGTCTATATATACAATGGCTAATGGCAGTATTAGCAGCGGATTTATTAAATTTTCTGTCAGCGGTGATACGGATATACATATTTTAGGTGTGTCAAAGTCTAATACCCATGACAGAATACTTAATATATACACAACTGCAGACGGCGTTTTGGGCAATGTGACAATTACTCCAAAGACTGAAGATTATGTATATAAGTACAGAGGAAAAGCCGGTGATGTGTATTTATATACATCAGGAAACGGTGTAAGAATATATGGCATAACAGCAAAAAGCTACAGTGCTGATTTAGGTGAATATGCACCTCTTGGTGAAAACCAAAAGAAAGTATGGGATATAGAAAATTATGAAAAGTATACGGGAAATATAACTCAAAATTTGAATCTTGATGGTATGGAGATAAAGGCAACAGAAGCTTATCCTGTAAAAATTGAAGAAAATACAAATAATTATGCTTCAAGTGGTTATCATAAGTACAGATACCTTAATTTAGTCGGCGTTCCGAAAGGGGATAACAGACAGATTAGTTTTGCAGTAAATAAAAATTCAGATGTATATATAACGGCAAGATCTTCAGATGGAGAATCAGCAAGAAATCTGGTTATATGGAATCAGTATTACGGTACTCCCAAAACTAGTATTGATAAGGATACCATTAGTGTAGATAATAGCATTAAAACATATAAAATTAGTTATTATGGTGACGGCGAGATATTTAATATATGTTCTCAGGATTCGGGAATAAAAATATTTAAAATTTCTGTAGTTCCGAGATTAAATAAGGTTATTGATTATAAAAAATGGGATATAAACAGTAACAGCGGTTTTACCACGGGAAGTTATGCAGACCGTACAACAGACGGATTAAATATAATAAATGCTGCTGTAGAAAACAGTACTGCTACAGGAAATCAGAAGGCAATTCATATGCTAAGCGGAATTTATGGAAGTAAAAGTAAAATTAAATTTAATATATCAGACAGTTCACAATCAAGAGGGGCAGCAATTAAGAGAACAATAACCATAAAAGCAAAATCAGCTTATGATGACAAAATGAAGCTTGTACTTATAAGTTCAGATGACTATATTATAGGAAGTACGGATTTAACGACTGAAATTGCGGAATATAAATTCGACTATACGGGTACATATGACAGCATATATGTATACTGCTATTGTTTGGGAAATATGAGCAGTAAGGGTGCATATATATACAGCATTGATAACGGAAAAAAAGCGGCAGATTGTCCTGAAGACAGTAAAAGGACAATATCTGTGACAAAGGGACAGAAATATCAGTATTATTTTACGGCGGGCAATATTGATGCAGATGCTTTTACTTATAAAATAAGTTATAACAAGGATGCACTGACTCCAAAATATATAGGCTACGGTGACGGTACAGACAGCTACAGTACAGATGGTATAAATATAATCAAAAATGCAAATGGTGAAATAATATATACCATTGAAAATACAAACAGTAACTGGAGCGGTGTAACGGTTTCGGTAATATTTGAAGCAAAATCAAGCGGTAATACAACTATAGGGTATATAGCAGAGCCCATATTATAAAGAGGAGTGATACAAGTGAGAAGAATTAAGGGCATTTTATCAAAAATATTGTTTATTGTAATATTTTTAGAGTGTCTGGGAGGAAGCAATACTTTGGCATTGGCAGGGGAGCTTGACAATATCAGTCTTTTTGAAATGGAAGTAAACAAGGCTGATGAAAATTTAAGCTCAGGTGCGGTTTATATTGAGCAGGCAGTCATTGAAAATGAAAGCGGCACTATTGATGAATATGTTGAAAGTATTTTAACGGGACATACATATTACAGTGAGCTTACGGAAAGTGAAAAAATTACTGTAAGGCAAAATGCAGGATTAAGAGAGGACACCATGACTGCCTTATGCGATAAGGGGTACACCATAGAAGAATCAAGAAAAAAGGCTGTAATAATGCAGCAGATGAATATATCCGTAAGAGATGTTTTGTCTATGATTGAAGCCTATGGCAGTGAGGAAAAAGCAGGCAGGGAAGCATTGAAATACAGAAGAAGCCAGTATGAATATACAGACTTTTATAATGTATATACAGAGTCCGATATAACAGCACTTATGATAAGAGGCTATGAATTTGAAGAAGCCGTAAATATATGTGTCGTTAAAAATTGCCTTGTGCTCCCTGATGAAACAGCATCGGGAACAGGCTTAGCCGTTATGGACATAGCCGTGTCAGATTCGGCAGTATCAGTCAGTGATAACGGATTAAGGGATATGGCTGAAATGTATTCAGTTAATCCCATAGTGCTGGGAGATATGCTTAGCAGAATAAATATGACTGTTGATGAATTCGAAATAAAGGTCATGGAATACAAGGCAGAGCATGGCATGCTTCCTTCCTATGAGGTTATGGCGGCAAGCAGTGATGACAGTGAGGATGATGTTTTTTCAAGGTTTTGTGCTGACCCGAGGCTTAATTCCGCTCCTTTTACAAAGGACAAAAATGTGCTTGACAGTGTGTCAATATGTTCGGGAGCATTGACCTATACGGATAAAGTAACTGCTATACCGGGTATAAACGGAATGGATTTTGATTTAAATCTTATTTATAATTCCGATGACAGAATATTAGACGGCGGAAAGGATACAGATGTATGGAGTTTTAATATTCCCAGATTTGAATGGACAGGCGGGGAAAGATGTTTACATATGCCTGACGGAAACAAGTATACAATAAAGACAGTTAATCATCTTGCAAGTCCCGATACCTATGTTTTTAGTTCAAACTATTATAGAGATATGCAGTTTGAACAGGATGAAGAGGCATCAGTACTGAATTCCAAGTTTAAATTAAGTCTCAAAGAGGGAAAAGCCGTATATTTTGATAAGGACTGGAACGCAATACGAATGGAGGACAGGTTCGGCAACTATATAAATATAAGCAGAAATAACGGTATGGAAATTAAAAGCAGTTCCGGAATTAATGCGGATATTACATATGAGAGTGTTTCAGATAAAAACGAAATAATGACTGTAAGGGTATATAACAGTGAGAAAACAATAAAAACCATAAAGTACAGTATGAGTAAATACTATTACAGTAAATACGATTATTTCCGGAATATAACAGACAAGACCGATGAAATGGGCAATGTAACAAAATTCAGCTACTCAGTAAACAGCGGTTACATTGTCGGCAAGGATAACTATCACACAATAAATCTGACGGAAATAAAATTTCCTTCAGGAGTAACGGCTTATTATACATATGGCAAGGGTAAATATGTAGACTGGAAGACAATTGACAAAGCAGGCAATTTCGGAACCAATACTTATAAAGAAAGGGAATATGACAGAATAACAAAAGTATCTTATTATGAAAACGGCAGCAGTCTGTACAGTGCATCGTATACTTACTCGGAGCATAACTATATGTGCTATGTAGATCAGGATGAGGACGAGGAATATGACAGAAATTATGAATACCATGTGATAAAAAATGAAAACGGGATGTGTACAAAATATGTTTTCAACAGCAGTAATCAGCTGAGTAAGGAGATTGCCGGAGGCTATGATAAAAAAGGAAATTTTGTCGGCACACAGACGACAGTAAATTATTACGGGCCAAAAGAAAAGATATACGATGGGATTGAATTTGTGCTTTATGCGTCGTCAGATGTACCTGTTCAGGTAACTGTTACGAGGGGCGGCAGTACATACAAATACTTTTACGAATATGACTCAGGAAAGGATCTTACAGGCTACTGGGGGCCAAAGACAACGGCAGGACAGTACAGTGTAAGGGATAATGATACATTGCATAAAGTAAGCTATAAATATGGCGCATACAGTCAGCTTTTGACAAAGAGCTGTAAACAGGATGAAAACACCACAATTACCTGGCAGAACACTCTTACCGGTGACAAGAAAAATATAGCACAGTCACGTATAAGCTCAGACAGGGACGGACTGCTGGCAAATGACGACTATGCTTATGACGCAAGGGGTAATATGGTGCGTGATGCCAAGTATAAGGGCACATCGGGAAGCTATGAATTTATTTACTATACCTACGACAGCAGGGGACAGTATGTGACACAGGTAAAGCAGAATGACATTACTCAAAAAATGGAGTACGACTCAATGGGTAATGTGACAAAGGCAACAGACGGCAACGGTAATTCCGTTACCTATACATATGACCTTTACGGCAATCAGACAGGCACAAATGACGGTAAATACACTACAAGAACTGTTTATAATTATGCCGGCAATGATGTTACCTGCTATGATGAAAACAATAAGGCTAAGCTTTATGACTACAACGGACTTGGACAGCTTGTGTCAGTAAAGGATGTGTCAGCAAATAAGGTATTGGCGTCATATACTTATGACCCAGCCACGCTTCTTATGACAAGGGCTGTTTTGGGAGGAAAGTCAAGGCTTGACATAAGCTACAATTCTATGGGCGAAATATGCAAAAGAAGCATATATGACAATAACAACGGTACCCTTACTTATGAGGAAACCTACAGCCGTTCCTTTTATAACGGATATCAGGAAACAGAAACGGTTATAACGGGAGGCACAAATTCACCTGAAATAAAGAATGTAAGCAGGCTTGACTATGACGGCTTTGAGATATACACAAAGAAAAACGGCGTGGAAACTGACAATACCTATGACCTTTCAGGCAATTGCCTGACAAGTACAACAGACGGCTGTACTGTCACTATGGCTTATAACGGTATGGGACAAATGACAAAGCTGACAAAGCCTAAGGGAGGAGTGTATACATACAAATATGATACTCTTGGAAGAAATACTCAGATTACGGCACCCAACGGTGGTATAACAAGATATACATATGATGACAGCAACAGACTGATTGATGAAAAAACTCCTTTAAATGATAACAGCACAGGTTACGGACATAAAACCTACACATATGATAATAACAATAATGTAACAAAGGAGACTGTCAGAACATCAGGCAGTGCAGAAAGGGCGACAGAGTATTTTTATGATACAAGAAATAATTTAATAAAGGTACAGAATACAGACATAAATAATAATAAGTGCTATACTGAATATGAGTATGACGGTGCCGGAAATATGCTGAAAATGAAGGCGGCTAACGGAGCCAATGTAACAAGCTATACTTACAACAGCTTAAATCAGCTTATAAAAATGACAGATCCGATGGGATTTACCGAAAGCTATACCTATGACCTTAACGGAAATATGCTTACAAAGAAGGACAAAAACGGTACAGTACTTAAGTATGATTATGATGCCATGA
>JAUNGN010000057.1 GCA_030524425.1 Clostridia bacterium
GCAGTCCGAAAACCGCTACGCTGTATAAAGTCTAACTTTTGGGGGTCACCTCATTTTCAGGTCTTTTTTTTAGTATTATAAAAACAACAATTTCATTATAACTTACTCAATACCTGTTACTTCATATCCCGCATCAGTTACAGCCTTAGTCAACACAGCATTATCTGCATCACCTGTAACAGTTGCACACTTGTCATCAAGAGATACATTAACCTCACCAACACCGTCAATAGCCTTTAAGGCCTTTTCAACGTGACCTACGCAATGCATACACATCATACCCTCAATACTAATTTTCTTCATTTTCTTTTCCTCCTTAATAATTTTGGATTTTATTTTTTTGTCCCTTGCGGAACTGTGAATTTTAAATAAATTAAGCCGTAAAGCATTTGTTACTACACAAAAACTTGATAAACTCATTGCGGCAGCACCAAACATAGGATTTAACTTCCATCCGAATATTGAAATAAACACACCTGCCGCCAAAGGAATACCTATAACATTATATATAAATGCCCAGAAAAGATTTTCGTGAATATTCCTTAATGTTGCCCTGCTGAGTCTTATTGCAGCAGGCACATCACTTAAACGACTTTTCATAAGAACAATGTCAGCCGCATCTATTGCAATATCGGCTCCCGCTCCTATGGCAATACCTATATCCGCCCTTGTCAGTGCAGGTGCGTCATTTATACCGTCACCAACCATAGCAACCTTACCCTTTTCCTTTAAAGAACGAATAACACTTTCCTTGCCGTCAGGAAGTACTCCTGCAATTATTTCATCAACGCCTGCCTGCTTGCCAATAGCATTTGCAGTACGCTCATTATCTCCCGTAAGCATAACTACATTTATACCCATATTCTGCAGTTCCCTGATTGCCTTTGGGCTGTCCTCTTTAATTGTATCGGCTACAGCAATAATGCCAATTAATTTTTTATTCTTACAAAAGAACAGTGGAGTTTTGCCCTCCATAGCCAATTTTTCGGATTTTGACTTGACATCTTCGGATATATCTGCCTGACCCTCTGCAAATTTCAAATTGCCCCCTGTTAATACATCACCGTCTAATACGGCACTTAAACCATTACCCGGTAAAGCCTTAAAGTCTGCAACTTCATTTGCTTTAAGTCCCATATTTTCTGCCTTTTCCAATATTGCTTTTGCAAGAGGGTGTTCACTCTTTTTTTCAATGGAATACGCATTTTCCATAAGCTCACTTTCACTTATACCCCCAACAGGTATAATATCAGTTACCTTAGGTTCGCCCATTGTTATGGTTCCTGTTTTATCAAGGGCAACAATATTAACCTTTCCTGCCTCTTCCAAAGATACGGCAGTTTTAAAAAGTATACCGTTTTTTGCACCCATACCATTACCAACCATAATAGCTACAGGTGTTGCAAGACCTAAAGCACATGGACAGCTTATAACAAGTACTGAAATACCTCTTGCAAGAGCAAAGCCTATGCTTTCACCAAGCAAAAGCCAGACTATAATTGTAATAACAGCTATCGTTATAACAGCAGGTACAAAAATACCCGACACCTTATCAGCTACCTTTGCAATAGGTGCTTTTGTAGCAGCCGCATCACTTACCATTTTAATAATTTGTGATAATGTGGTGTCCTCACCAACTCTTGTAGCCTCACACTTTATAAAGCCTGACTGATTTATTGTTGCTGCTGATACCATATCCCCCTCTGTTTTGTCAATCGGTATACTTTCACCTGTTAAAGCGGACTCATTTACAGCACTGCTTCCTGAAATTATAACACCGTCAACGGGAATGTTTTCACCGGGCTTTACAACAAAAATATCCCCCTTTTTAACCTGTTCTATTGCAACCTCCGTTTCAATACCATTTTTAACTATAACTGCGGTTTTAGGTGCAAGCTTCATCAGACCCTTTAAAGCATCCGTTGTTTTTCCCTTTGACATAGCCTCAAGCATTTTACCAACCGTAATAAGCGCCAAAATCATTGCCGCAGACTCAAAATAAAATTCGTGCATATAATGCATTGCCTCATCAGCTCCGCCATTTACCTGAGCATATGTCATTGCAAAGAGTGCATAAACACTGTATACAAATGAGGCTCCCGAACCTAATGCAACAAGAGTATCCATATTTGGTGCTCTGTGCCAAAGACTTTTAAATCCGCTGATAAAAAACTTATGATTAATAACCATAACAGCAATTGTAAGCAAAAGCTGAACCAAGCCTATTGCAATATAATTATTATCAAAAAATTCAGGCAAGTACCAGCCCCACATTGTATAACCCATTGAAAAATACATTAACACTATTAAAAAGACTATAGATGTAATTAACCTCTTTTTAAGAATCGGAGTTTCTTTATCAGCAAGAGCATCTTCGCTCCTGTTTTCCGTTTTAACTGCCCCTTTTAATTCAGCTCCATAGCCTGCCGCCTCAACAGCCGCTATTATTTCCTTTGGTGATGCACTGCCCTCAACTCCCATTGAATTTGTAAGAAGACTGACCGAACAGGAGGTTACACCATCTACTTTAGATACCGCCTTTTCAACTCTGGCACTGCAGGCGGCACAGCTCATACCCGTTACTCTATATTGCTCCATATTCTCTCCCTCCTATTTCATTAACTTCTGTAAAGTAGTTACCAATTCATCAATAATTTCATTATTGCCTTCTCTTATATTGTTAGCAACACAGGTCTTTATATGATTTGCAAGCAATTCTTTATTAAAAGCGTTAAGAGCTGCATTAGCTGCCGCCACCTGAATTAAAATATCGGTACAATAGGCATTTTTTTCAACCATACCCTTAATTCCTCTAATCTGACCTTCTATACGATTAAGCCTGTTTATAAGAGATTTATATTCTTCCGGTGAACGCTCCTTTGTCTTGTGACAGCACTCAACCAAACAATCCTTAGCCTTATTACAACATTCATTTTTCATATAATTACCTGCCTTTCAATATATATAATATACCCCTACAGGGTATTTGTCAAGCTTTTTTGCAAAAAAATATCCTATCTGTATAAGATAGGACATTTCATTAATTTTATACAACCTGCTTACCCTTCCATTTTCCGCTTTTATATCTTATTACAAAGAAAAAGGCTCTTACACACCAATCCATAATCATTGCAACCCATACGCCGAATACACCTAAGCCTAAATATCGACCTATAATATAACTGAAAATAACTCTGCATATCCACATTGATATAATTGATGTAATCATACTAAATTTAACATCACCTGCTGCTCTGAATACATTAGGCAATACAAATGCAAGAGGCCAAATAATCATTGAGCATGAACCATGAAGGAGTAATATATGCGTTGCAGAGGTTGATGCCATTTCAGACAAATTATAAATCTTCATAACAAAAGGAAGCATGAAAAAAGTCAATAATACAGAAATAATTATGCCAATATACGCAAATATATGAAGCTTAATTGTATAGTATTTTGCCTGTTCATAATCTCCTGCACCAACACATCTTGATATAACCGTAACCATAGCCAAACCGGTAGCAATACCAGCTATATTTTGAAAAGACGCAATAATATTGCTTACTGCATTAGCGGCTATTGCATAAGTACCAAAGGTTGATACAAGACTTAACACAAGTATTTTGCCAAGCTGGAACATACTGTTTTCCATACCGTTAGGCACACCAATATAAAGTATTCTCTTTACCATATCCCATCTTACTTTATATTTAAGGCTTTTCTTAATATGGAGCTGCAAGTTCTGATTACATGCAAGAACAGTTATTACAATACCTGCAAAAATTCTTGACACAAGAGTTGGTATTGCTACACCCTCTGTTCCGCATTTAAAGCCATATATTAATATTGCATTACCGACTACATTAATAATATTCATCATTATGGATACCTTCATGGAAATATTTGAATTACCCATTGATCTGAATATGGCAGCACCACAGTTATATAAGGCAATAAATGGTATTGATGCCGTTACAATAAGAATATATGTATTGGCATGACCTTCAACATCGGCGTCAATTTGTCCAAAAACTCCATGAAGTATAAGATTTTTACACAAATATACCAATACCATTATAACAACGGAAATTATTGTCACAAACCACACAAGCTGATTAGAAGCTTCACAGGCATTTTCCTGATCCTTTAAGCCTAAATATTGACCTGCCACAACAGCACCTCCTGTTGCCAGTGCCGCAAAAACCTGAATCAACAGCACAAAACAACTGTCTACAAGAGATACGCCCGATACCGCAGATTCACCTACCGATGCAATCATTATAGAATCTGCAAGACCAACCAAAATAGCTAAAAGCTGTTCAATAATCAATGGTACAAGTAACGCCACTAAATCTTTACCTGAAAATAAATATTTGCTTGTATCTTTTTTTACTCTCATAAATATCAACTCCCAAAGGAGTATTATACACTTCTTACATAGATTTTACAAGAGTATTTTAAATAAAAAACAGAGACATTAAAGCCTCTGTTAAATTTGTTTATTCTTTTACATATCTTTCATAACGGTATTGTTCAATAACAGTATCTCCCAACAGCGTAATTGCCTGTGTCGGACATAAACTAATACAGCGGTAACACATAGTACAACGGTTTCCTGCAGTTGCCCTGCCGTTTTTTAAATCAAGGTTTCCCATAGGACAAATCTTTGTGCATAGCCCACAGCCCGTACAAGCATTACTGATTTTTAACTTGTCTGAATAGTCCTTTGTTTTGCTGTAGTACCAAAAACGCTGACCAATTAAGCCCGCTATTCTGTCATAAAAATACAAGCCGTCCTTTGGGTATTTGCCATTACGGATTTTTTTTGCATATTTTTCAATTTTTCTGTCAGTCCTCTTAATAATTGCCATATTTTTTTCAACAGATTTTTTCAGCAATTTTATATCACAGACTGAATCAGGCATATGTACATGCAGACCTCCCACAACCCTGGCACCATATTTTTTCAATAATCGTGCTGAACAACCTGCACCATCTCCGCTAAACAGTCCCATTGTGGCAACACAAAGTATTTCTTTATCCTTCCAAAGCTCAGAATGATTTTTAATAAAATCCCTTATCATAACAGGAGCATTTGAAAATTGAACAGGATATCCCAAAACAATAAAGTTATGCTGTGACAGTAAATTTGCTGTTTCTTTCCCCTCAATAGGAATTGTCTGTGCGTTTTCATCCAAGAGATGTACCAGCTTTTCAATGCAATGCTTTGTATTTCCTGTTCCGCTTAAATATACACCTATCATATTTTTCTCCTGTATACGGCAATTTATTTATAAAATTCAATAAGCTGCTTAAAACTGTCAAGCGAATTTTCAACAGTAGACTTATCTACACAATAAGCTATTCTGAAATATCCGGGGCAGGCAAAGTTAGAGCCGGGAACAATTATAAGTCTGAAATCCTTTGCTTTCCTGCAAAATTCCTTATCATCAGCTATGGGACACTTAGGGAACATATAGAATGTGCCCTTTGGTTCAACACACTCATAGCCCATTTCAATAAGTGCCTTATATAAAATATCCTTGTTTTCCTCATATACAGATAAGTCAGCAGTCTGTCCAATAACCTTCTTTATAACCTTTTGCTGTAAAGTCGGAGCATTTACAAAACCAAGTATTCTGTTAGCCACAACCATTGCACCAATAACTTCATCAAAATCATCAAGCTCACTTGGTACAACAAGATAACCTATTCTTTCTCCCGGAAGAGATAAGCTCTTTGAATAAGAATATCCAACAACCGTATTTTTGTAGTATTTTGTTACATAAGGAATTTCTAAGCCATTAAAGGCAATTTCTCTGTAAGGCTCATCACTGAATAAATAAATGGATGTACCAAATTCAGCCTGTTTCTTTTCAAGAATTTCAGCCATTTTCTTTATATCATCTTCAGTATACACCGCACCGGTAGGATTGTTCGGACTGTTAATAATTACACACTTTGTTTTAGCTGTAACCTTACTTTCAAAATCAGCAAAATTAATTGCAAATCTTTCAAGGTCGGCATTTACCATAACCTTAATACCGTCAAAATTGCTTATGTAATTATCATACTCACCAAAATAAGGAGCAATAACCATAACCTCATCACCGGGATTAAGTATTGCCTTTAATGTAACATTAATACCGCCTGCAGCGCCTACAGTCATTATTATATTTCCTGAATTTAAGTTAGTTCCGTAAGTTTTATTTGTATATTCAGCCACAGCCTGTCTTACATCCTCAAAGCCTGCATTATTAGGGTAGCCGTGAAGCTCCATTTCAGGCTCATTTTCTGCAAGGTCAATTATTGCCTCTTTTACACAGGCAGGGGGTACTATAGATGGATTACCAAGAGAAAAATCATAAATATTTTCCTTACCATATTTTGCCGCCATAATTTTGCCTTCCTCAAACATAGCTCTTATGGCTGAACCATTTTTAACAAGAACTTTCATTTTTTCTGAAATCATATTTTATCCTCCTAGCATAATTTACCTCTATAATACACCTTTTACTAAAATAATTCAATATCTTTTTGATATACTTATATTCAAAATAACGTAAACGCAGAAAAGCTTGTTATCCATAATACATTCGTAAAACAGATAACAAGCTATCTCATTGATTCTTCAATCATTTTTTTATTCACTTTCTTTAATAAATAACAACTTTTTACTTTTTGATTAATTTACTTTAACTACTTCATCGTAACTATTAACCAATATAAATATTTAATTTTAACTTTTGATTTATAATTATTAAGTGTTAAAATTTCATCTTCCATTATTACTTATCACTTTAATGGTATAATGGTTTACTTTTTTACCATTTATTTTACAACTTTTTAAACTATAAATCAATTTACTTTTTATTACACACTGCCTTAATAATTAATTTTTAATATTGTTATAATTTTAATTATGTATGTTAAATTATAATTTTTAACATTTACTTTTCTTCGTTCAGAATTTAACTTATTTTCAATATTTACTATTAATTATTTATTCAGTTGTAACATTTGAGATTTATAATTATTAAGTTTTAATTATTAATATTTCATACCTATACTAATATTTTTATAACTTTATAATTTATAAATCTTTTTAACATTTACGTATCCGGTCTAACTTTTACATCCTTACCATCTATGTAAATAGGTCCTGGTCGTTATAACTTAATCAACTGTAATTTTATATGCTAATTTCTACACTTTTTTAACATTTATTTTTTCATAATTTAACAAGATTAAGAAGCCTATATAATCTATTATTTCAATGTTTAAATACTTTTGTAAATGTTACAGTTTAAAGTTATAAGACTAAATTTAACTGTTTGGTGGTTCCATCTCCTTTCATTTATTTTTTAGTTATAACCAATTGGTTATCTTGTATATATATAATAACCTATATCTTCAATTTTGTCAAGGGGTTTTTTAAAATTTTTAAAAAAAATTTGTTGAGGTGTCAATGATTGGTTACACTTTGCCTAAAAAAGTTGTCAAGGGTAAGGTGGAGATTTTGCGGAGCAAAATACTACCTGACCTTGACTACGGTTCTTTATGTTATAATTGAATTGGGGCTGTCGCACCATGTCCTAAAGAAAAAGACTCATTCCAATAAAGGTTGAGGTGACCCCCAAAAGTTAGACTTTATACAGCGTAGCGGTTTTCGGACTGCT
>JAUNGN010000058.1 GCA_030524425.1 Clostridia bacterium
ACAAAAGTTAGTATATCACAAGTTCCTATTCCTGTCAACAACTTTTTTAATTTTTTTACACATTTTATTTAGTAAACGGAGATGGAGAGATTTGAACTCTCGCGCCGCTTTCACGACCTACTCACTTTCCAGGCGAGCCCCTTCAACCACTTGGGTACATCTCCAAATGCTCTCACATCTTTTACTAATTAAAAATCAGCAAAAAAATAACGCAGAGGGTGGGATTCGAACCCACGGTCCCTTTCGAGATCACTGGTTTTCAAGACCAGCTCCTTAAACCGCTCGGACACCTCTGCATTTTATTAAGTTATTGAGTCGTAACCGCCTCAACAAAATAGAGTATATCATAACAGGAAACTCTTGTCAAGCACTTTTTTAATTTTTTTATAGATTTTTATAAAAAAGTGTGATAAACTATATAAAAAGCCTATAAGGAGAGTTTATATGAAAGAAAAAATAATCGATTTATTTACAAGACTTATTAAATTTGATACAACATCAAATCCCGATAGCCCGGATTATCCTTCTACTGAATCCCAGTTTTTCTACGCCGATATACTTGCAGCAGAACTTACCAAAATCGGCTTAAAAGAAATAGCAATAGATAAGTACGGATATGTAACAGCAACCTTACCGGGAAATACCGAGGGTCCTGCAATAGGCTTTATATCTCATATGGATACAAGCCCCGATTGCAGTGGTTACGGAATTTCTCCCATTATAATAGAAAACTATGACGGCAATATAATAGAAAGAAAGGGTCCCGAACTTTCCGCCGAAGATTTTCCCGAACTCAATCTTTATATAGGAAAGACTATTATATGCTCTGACGGCACTACTCTCTTAGGTGCCGATGATAAGGCAGGAATAGCAGAAATAATTACAGCCTTTGAATATTTGATTAATCACCCGGAAATAAAGCATCCTACTATTAAGGCCGCCTTTACTCCAGATGAAGAAATCGGTGCAGGTGTTGACTATTTTGATGCGGAAAAATTCGGCTGTGACTATGCCTATACTATTGACGGAGGTATTTTAGGTGAAATAAGCTTTGAAAACTTTAACGCAGCAAGAGCAAAAATTGATATAATAGGCAAAAGTGTTCACCCGGGAAGCGCTAAAAATTTAATGATAAATGCAGGTCTTATTGCATGCGAGTTTAATTCAATGCTGCCTGCTAACGAAATTCCGGCTGAAACCGATGGATATGAGGGATTTTATCACCTTACCAAAATTCAAGGAAATGTTGAAAACGCTCACCTTGATTATATCATAAGGGATTTTGACAAGGACAGCTTTGAAAAAAGAAAAAAGAATATTATTAATATAGTAGAAACTCTTAACAAAAAATACGGCGATGGTACAGTAAAGCTTGATTTATATGATGAATATTATAATATGGCTGAAATAATACATGAGCATAAATATGTTCTTGACAGAGCAGTTGAAGCTATTAAAAAAACAGGCATTGAACCCAGAATTGAGCCTATAAGAGGAGGCACTGACGGTGCAAGGCTTTCATTTATGGGACTGCCCTGCCCCAATATATTTACAGGCGGTCATAATTTTCACGGACCTTATGAATTTATATGCGTTGAGAGTATGGAAAAGGCTGTTGAAACAATTATTAATATAGCAAAAACTAACAATATTTAAATTTACAACCGTAGTATTAAAGAATTTTGTTAATCAAAATAATAATATAAGGTGAGCCATAAATGGCGCACCTCCACTTGCAGGATTGTTTATACATCTTATACCAATACAGTTTTTTGACACAGAACAGGAAAATCCAAAATTGAACACTGAAATTGAAAATGAAATAAAAAAATTAAAAGAAAAAGATGCAGAACTTGCTTTGTCATTCATAAAAAGATTAAACAATAACTAATTCATTTCCAATTTTTTAATTTTTATATTGACAAACACTCATTACTATGGTAAAATGTTTTTGTTATTAAAGAAGAAGCTCCACTTCTCACCTTACGACTTCCGTGTTTTAAGGTTAAACATTTTTCACCATAGAGTGTTAATTGTGAGATTACGAGCAGACTTTGTCTGCTCTTTTTTATGAAATTGGAGCAGCAGCAATTAAATTTTAGGAGGTGCCTACTATTACCGATTTAATGATTAACGGACAGATAAGGGACAAAGAAATTCGTCTTATTAGCGATACCGGAGAGCAGGTTGGAATTATGTCAGCAAGAGACGCTCAAAAGCTTGCTGATGAAAAAAATCTTGACTTAGTTAAGATTTCACCGCAGGCCAAACCACCGGTATGCAAAATTATGGATTACAGCAAGTACAAGTTTGACCTTGCTAAAAAGGAAAAGGAAGCAAAGAAGAAGCAGAAGGTTGTTGAAACCAAAGAGGTTCGTCTTTCTCCTAACATTGATACTCACGATGTTCAGGTAAAGGTCAAGAATGCTATTAAATTCCTTAAGGCCGGTAATAAGGTTAAGGTAAGCATCAGATTCAGAGGACGTGAAATGGCACGTCAGGATGCTGCAATAGAGATAATGAAGGACTTTGCAGTTCAGGTTTCAGAAGTTGGTCAGATTGAAAAAGAACCAAAGATGGAAGCCAGAACAATGGCAATGTTCTTAGGACCAAAAACTAACTAATTTTTTTCAGGAGGAAAGTAAAATGCCTAAATTAAAGACAAGAAAAGCTGTAGCAAAGCGTGTTTCTGTTACAGGTACTGGTAAAATTAAGAGAACTAAGGCTAACAAGCAGCATATCTTAACTAAGAAGAGCACTAAGAGAAAGAGAAGCTTAAGACAGGCTACTCTCGTAGACTCAACTAATGTTAAGGTTATGAAGAAGGAATTACCATATATCTAAGGAGGACACTATAAATGGCTAGAGTTAAGGGTGCATTAGGTGCACGTAAAAGACATAAGAAAGTATTAAAGATGGCTAAGGGTTACTTTGGTGCAAGAAGCAAGCAGTACAGAGTAGCTAAGCAGTCAGTTATGAAGGCTATGGCTCATAGCTTTGCAGGCAGAAAGCAGACTAAGAGAGCTTACAGAAGACTTTGGATTGTTAGAATCAATGCCGCTGCAAGAATGAACAACATTTCTTACAGCCAGTTTATGAATGGTCTTAAGAAAGCAGACATCACTATTAACAGAAAGATGTTAGCTGAATTAGCAGTTAATGATATGAATGCTTTCACATCATTAGTGGAAAAAGCTAAGGCTGCTTTATAATTAATATTTAAAAGGAGCCGAAGTAAAATGGTTATTAAAAAATCATTTTACTTCGGCTCCTTTTTTTCTGTTTTGCTTCATTCCCCGTAGAATAAAGTATTTTTTATATAGATAAAAAAGAATCAAGCTTATTTCTAAACTTGATTCTTTTGGCAATTCTTAACTTAATAAGCATTAACTATCAAAAGTATTTTTAATTCTTTTTAATTTTTTCAACAGAAAGAGTTACCTTTTCACCGTTAATATTCCATTCTTTACTGATACTTGCTGTACCTTCACAAATATCATCAGCAAGAACATCTGTAGAAATAGATTCCTTATTATCATTAAATACCTTAGCAATAGTGTCATTACCACTGTAGTATACCTTAATTCTGTCAAGAACCTCAAATCCTGCATCCTTTCTCATTGTCTGAATTTTGGATACAAGCTCTCTTACAAAACCTTCCTCAATAAGTTCAGGAGTAAGAGTTGTGCTTAATACAACAGTAGTTGACTTATCACTTTCAGCAACAAAGCCTTCAGCCTGTGCAGTTTCTGTCAATACATCTTCTTCTGCAAGCTCAACATCAGTGCCATCAACATTAAACTTAATAACACCATTAGTCTTTAACTCATTCATAAGAGCATTGCCGTCACCATTTTTAAGATACTCGCCAATAGCAGGTACAAGCTTACCATACTTTCTGCCAAGGGTTCTTAACTGCGGTTTAAAGCTGTAGCTTGTAAACTTAGATGCATCATCAACAAATTCCATATTCTTAACATTAAGCTCATCAAGAATAATATCAAAGTATTCAGCATCAAGCTTTCTGTCAGACTGAACATACATATTACCTATTGGCTGTCTGTTCTTAATACCTGATGTGTTTCTTGCTGCTCTTCCTGCAACTACAATAGAAAGTACAAGCTCCATATTTACCTCAAGCTTATCATCAATCATAGACTCATCAGCAGCAGGGAAGTCGCACAAATGAACAGACTTAGGTGCGTTATTGTCAATTTTAGCTGCTAAGTTCTGATAAATGCTCTCTGCCATAAACGGAGTAAAAGGAGCAGCCAATTTAGTCATGGTTGTAAGAACAGTATATAATGTCATATAAGCATTAATCTTATCCTGTGGCATATCTTTGCCCCAAAATCTCTCTCTTGATCTTCTTACATACCAGTTGGAAAGCTCATCTACAAAGTCAGCCATTGCTCTTGCAGACTCGGTAATCTTATAGTTTTCAAGTGACTTATCAACATATTTAACAAGAGAGTTAAGCTTTGACAATACCCACTTATCCATTGGAGCAAGTTTATCATACTCAAGCTTATAATCCATTGGATTAAAATTATCTATATTGGCATAAAGAACATAGAAAGCATAAGTATTCCATAAAGTACCCATAAACTTTCTCTGATACTCATTAACAGCCTTATCATCAAACCTGTTTGGAAGCCAAGGCGCAGAGTTAGCATAGAAGTACCATCTGACAGCATCGGCACCCTGATTGTTAAGCACACTCCAAGGGTCGACAACATTGCCAAAATGCTTAGACATCTTTCTGCCCTCTTTATCCTGAACGTGACCTGTTACAATAACATTCTTATAAGGACTCTTATCAAAAATAAGAGTAGAAATAGCCATTAATGTATAGAACCAGCCTCTTGTCTGGTCAACACCCTCTGATATATAGTCAGCAGGATAATTTTCGTCAAATATTTCCTTATTTTCAAAAGGATAGTGCCACTGGGCAAAAGGCATTGAGCCGGAATCAAACCAACAGTCAATAACCTCTGATACTCTGTGCATCTTGCCTCCGCACTTAGGACAGTTAAGCTCAACAGCATCAATATATGGCTTATGAAGCTCAATATCATCAGGACAGTTGTCACTCATTTCCTTTAACTCAGCAATAGAGCCTATGGTATGCTTGTAACCACAGTCACATTCCCAAATAGGGAGAGGAGTACCCCAGTATCTTTCTCTTGAAAGACCCCAGTCAATAACATTTTCAAGGAAGTTGCCAAATCTGCCATGCTTAATATTGTCAGGCATCCAGTTTACGGTATTATTGTTCTTTAAAAGATTATCTCTTACCTTAGTCATGGCAATAAACCATGTATCTCTTGCGTAGTAAAGTAAAGGAGTATCACATCTCCAGCAGAAAGGATAATCGTGCTCAAAAGGAATTGCAGCAAACAGCTTACCGCTTTCCTCTAATCTCTTTAATATTTCCTTATCCCCGTCCTTAACAAATACGCCTGCAAGTCCTTCTACTTCTTCAGTAAAACAGCCCTGCTCATTTACAAGCTGAACAAAAGGAAGATCATAAATTCTTCCTACATTGGCATCGTCCTCACCAAAAGCAGGAGCAATGTGTACAATACCGGTACCATCGGTTAATGTTACATAGGAATCGGCAGTTACAAAATAACACTTCTTGTCAGGCTTTGCATAATCAAATAAAGGCTCATATTCCGTTCCTACCAAATCCTGACCCTTGTAAGTTTCAATTACTTCATAGTCATCCTTTAATACTTCATCAAGCAGAGCTTCGGCCATAATATAAACCTTGCCGTCCTTAGCCTCTGCCTTAGAATAATTTTCAGCACCGTTTACACAAAGTGCAACGTTAGACGGAAGAGTCCAAGGAGTAGTAGTCCATGCAAGGAAATAAGTATTTTCTTCACCTTTAACCTTGAAACGGCAAATACAGGAAGTCTCCTTAACATTCTTATAGCCCTGTGCAACCTCGTGAGAAGATAAAGCAGTACCGCACCTTGGACAGTACGGAACAATTTTATGACCCTTATATAAAAGCCCCTTGTCCCAAATCTTCTTTAATGCCCACCAAACAGACTCAATATAATCATTGTGATAAGTTACATAAGGATTATCCATATCAGCCCAGAAGCCTACTCTGTCACTCATATCTCTCCAAAGACTTTCATAAGTGAATACAGAATCCTTACACTTTTTTATAAAAGGCTCTACGCCGTAATTTTCAATCTGAGGCTTACCGCTTATGCCAAGCTGCTTTTCAACCTCAAGCTCAACAGGAAGACCGTGAGTATCCCAGCCTGCTTTTCTAAGCACCTTATAGCCTTTCATTGTCTTGTATCTTGGAATAAGATCCTTTATAGCTCTGCCCAATACGTGACCAATATGAGGCTTGCCGTTAGCTGTAGGAGGTCCGTCATAAAATGTAAATACAGGACAATTTTCTCTTGCCTTAATAGACTCGCCGAAAATATCATTTTCTTTCCAGAAACCTAAAATTTCTTTTTCTCTCTCAACAAAGTTGAGATTGGTACTTACCTTGTCATACATAGGTAAATTTCTCCTTTCAAATATTGTTGATCTTGAAAGAAATGCCTTCATTTCTTTCAGTTAGAACAAATAAAAAAGCCGCTGTGCCCAACAGGACGCAGCAGCGTGGTACCACCTGAATTGACACGAATAAAATCCGTATCCTCTCTTATCCTTTAACGCAGGTAACGTCATAGCCTACTAGGTAAAACCTTTCGGTATGCCACAGTAAGGGTGATGTTCAGTATATATCAGCCATTGGGCTTCCACCTTTTCCCAACTCTCTTTAAGACCTTTACAGACCTACTGTCCCTACTATAGTGTTTTATCTGAATAATCTATATCATTATAATATGTTTTTGCCAATTTGTAAAGTGTTAATTGAAAAATTTTGCTAATATTTTTAAACGGTAGATGGTATAATCAAATCGGACATATAGAAAAGTCATAGCAATC
>JAUNGN010000059.1 GCA_030524425.1 Clostridia bacterium
CATATGTTATTCGATATTTTTAATACATTCATATCCAATATGTTATTGCACCCACATAATACATTTTCTTATTTAATGTCGTTAGATTATTACAATACATTATATACCAATATGTTATTTTATAGAAATAATCCATTGTTCTCTCTTATGTTATTTATTGAACCTAATCCATTTACAACCCATATACTATTTATATTTGTCAATCCATTTTTTCAGTACATGTTATTGCAGTTAAATAATACATTAAGACATTAAATCTTATTTACATAAGGTAATACATTCACAAACAATATGTTAATTCATTCCCCTTTCCTTATCCTATTAAACATGGATAATACACTCTGTTATCATAAGTTCTTTGTCTATGATAATACATTAACACTTTATATATTATTAAAACATATTAATACATTTATACATTGTATATTATTCCATTTCAATAATTTATTTTAAAGTCATATGTTATTTGATTACTATAACACATTAATATCTTGTATGTTATTACCTCTACTTAATACACTCTGCTCCTACATGTTGTTAATCCTTTAACTTCTTAAGTTATTTTTTTCATATAATACATTTTAACCGTATATGTTATTTGGGAAAAATAATTCATTAAATATCTCTATGTTATTCCAAATTTCTAATACATTGTACACCCCTTATGTTATTTAAAATTTGTAATTTATTCAGCAGCGATAATCTATAGTAGTACATTTTGTTACTTCATATTATTAGAATTTAGTACTACATTCTCTATTGAAATGCGATAATCCATTACAACATTAAATTTTATTTTGTCCAGCTAACACATTACATGCTATTAGATAATATCTCCTGCTTACATACGTTTTACGGTATGTTGTAATTCTATAAGTGTGACCTGTGAATATAGAAGTATCGTAGTCCATTTCCTAGCGACATGCTATGTCATGGTAACAATAATCCATTGCCTTATTTAATGTTATTCCTTCCTGACAATACATTAGACTACCATATGTTATTATATTACAACAATACATTCTCTCCACATATCTTATTTGTTCATTAAAATGTATTCCTGAATAATATGTTATTGCGATATTTGAATCCATTGTTTTATTGTAATACATCAAGTTATTGCAAGTTGTTAAATCCTTACACTATGCTCTCATAGGAGCATAGTAGTATCTCCTACTTACATATGTCACAAGGCATGTTATAATTCTATAAGTGTAACCTGAGAATTTTAAAAATCTCTGACTTCCATGATAAAAGACACCACTATAAATAGCGACCAAATCCATAATTTAACCCGTTATGCTAGCTAATTCTTTTTGTCACCGTCAATATATTGTAAAAGTTGTATATTCGCATACTACATATTGATTAAATATAACAATGATATGTCATATTACAAATTAAATTTTATCTAAGTTATAAAATGACAGCCTTTGTTCTAAATAGCTAGATAATATGACTAAATAGCAGTTGTAGAGTCAATATTTAGTACTTTGATGCGGTACAAGTACAATATATTAGTTCGACCTTTGGGATTTAACTAGCACAACAGATTAAGTTTAGCAGTTCTATCTGTATATAAAGCATGATAACAGTAAATAGTATAATTTATTAAACAATTTAAAAATTTCCGTAATAAATTTTCTTCAACATATATTATGAAATTTTATATAATTTTAAATCCACAAATTTCATAATATATTCTTCTGGTCCAGATATCGTTTGAATTTACTTTTGGGGAATTATATGTCTGTGTCAAATTACACGCTTGTGCTAATACATAACTTCTTTTTCCACCAGAAGGTCTAAATAAGTAATAAAAAAACAGTGATGTATAATCTTTTCCACGCTGAGCTTTGTCATCTTTAAAGTGAGTTACTAATTCGTGATTCAAAGTAATATTATATTTATAGTATTTATTACACAATTTTACTTCATCTTCACGAAATTCATTATCATTAGATTTTTTATAATAATAAGGATCCCAAAGATCTATCAAACGATAAAACGAATCTATAAAACGCAATTTCCGTATACGGAGCTGTGGAATATCACCGCTTCTACACTTAAAATATCTTTCTTCACGTCTTGTGTAAAAATATGCTAATTTATACCAATTAGATGCTTCTATAAACCCATCTAATTTCTGATCTATTGAGAAAAATTTATTATATCTTTCTGGATAAGATCCATCTGTAGCGCTCCAATATTCATTAACAAATTCATCTGTTAATCCCATTTTATTTATACTATTTCTAATTTTATTGCCGAGTATTTCCATGGCACTCGTAAAAGGATTAGAATGAAATGTAATCATTGAATCATATCTTTGAATAATTTTTTTAAACTCGTTGCACATTTTATAAAATGGTAATCTTTCTTTTACTATCTCCGCATTAGATAGAAGCAATTCTCTATCCTGCTTATTTATATTTATCTTATTAACTACATCCTGAATACCTTTATCCTCACCAAAAGGAAATAATATATCAAATTCATTATTCATAAATGCTTTTTCATAATATTGATTTATCTCCTTTTGATAATTTGAAATTACAATCGGTAACTTAACCTCTTTCTTAAATTTTTCTACATATTCGTTATATTTTTTATTCCTGCTAATTATTTCTCCGCATTCAACTGCATCCATTGTTTTTAAGTTTTCTTTAAGTTTCTCTACATATTTATTATATCTTCTATTCTGACTAATTATTTCTCTAAATTCATTTTCATCAATCGTATTTATGTATTTTTCTCCACCAGATCTGTAGAAAATATTATCACCTACCATTTCAATGATTTCTTTATATTTTTTAATTATCTCTATTGGCAAGCTAGTTAATTCATTTTTAACCTGCCTTAGTTTTTCTTTAATATTTACTTTCAGGTCTTTCGTTGTTATAATATCCTCTTTTATATCTTGCTCTAATATAAAATCCAATAATATTTCTGGTATATTTTCACTATCTCTATCATTTCTATAGTTTAAATATTTTTCTAATTTAATGATATTTTCCTCTGTAAGAGTTTCCTCAATTTCTTTTATATAAGTATTTATCAAATTTTTCTTCTCTATACATACTTCCAACATTTCCTTTGAAAGAATTATATTTTTAGAAGGTAAATATGAAATTATATTATCCATATATTTCAAAACTGCCCTAACAAAATTAGCAGTATTTGAATCAAGATTTTCATCAGAAATCAAGAAACATATATTTATTTTTTCAAATACACTGCCATTTTTCCCCATTCGGTCAATTCTACCAAATCTTTGTTCTAATGCAGATGGAAATGCAGGTATATGATAATTTATGACATAATTAAATCCTGGTAAATTAACACCTTGTTCAGCAATTTGATATGTTAGCACTAACACTGTTGGCAATCCTTCAATTCCACTAAAACGCTTTAATTCATACGCATTTTCACCTGTAACAACAGTAACACTTTTAACACCTGTCACATCCTGATTAAACTTTACAAACCCGTTCTTTATTAAAAATTCTTCTATTTTATAGGCTTCTTTATCAACATAACGAGTAAATATAACAAACTTGCTCTTTTCATCTTCTTCCAATATTTCATTTATATTCTTTAATAAGACATCATCTTTTTTATAATTACTTTGGCAATATTTCCATATATGAGGTAAACATCTTCTGGCCTTTCTTTTTTTAAAGCCCTCTATATTCAATGACATCATTGTGTCTTTAAAATATCTTGTTACTGGATATGAAATGTCAAATAAACTACATATTAATTCCTCTTTTGTTTTATTACTCGTATTTATTTTCTCAATCCAGCTTTTATCATTTTTCTTTTCAGTAATAGCATCTGCTATATCTATATATTTAGATAAATCGTTTTCTGAACCTTTTATTGGTGTAGCTGTTAATATTACTACTTTTTCTGCTCTTACATTATTAATTAAATTCCAAGTTCTTTTTGTATTTTTATTCCAAAATAACTGTGCTTCATCAATAATAACCAATCCATATTTAACCTCATTCTTAAAGTTTGAATAATGATTATTCTCAATACTTATTCTTTCTTCATATCCAAATTGTTTAAATGGCAATTTATTATACCAATCATCAAGAAATTGTCCATATTCATGATTTGAATAAGTTTTTTTCAAAGTATTTGTTGTAATTACCAATACTTTTTTTTCCGGATTATTTTCTAAATAATCCATAGCTATAATTCCACTACTAATTGTTTTTCCACAGCCAACCTCATCAAAAATATATACTGCATCATGTCTTAACAATCTATCACTGTTAGCAAACTGAATTGGGTATATATCCACTGTCTCAAGATCAACATAATTAATCCATTTTCTCATTGACACCATCTCCAAACATAATAATGTAAACAATAAATTCCCAAAATTAATATTTTCAAAAAATAGTATAAAAAACATAGAAGGAAAAATCTAATCTTCTACTCTTATTCCATAATGTTGTGAGCAAAAGGTATTTTGCTCATTATATCTTTCTTTGTCCTCATTATTTTAATAAAAATCTTTTGTTTTCTCCGTTCCATAATCCATTATCCTATTTTTTCTGATAAATATTTTTATTTTGTCCTATTATAGGACATTTTTTTCTAATTCCTATCCTATCATATTTTATGTTCCATTACAAGACATTTTCACTTTTATTTTTTAACTTTTAAGGAGGTCACAACAGCTATGGGAAGAATCATTGATGGTGAAAAAATGAATATAGTCGGTCAAAAAGTCCATCAGCTTCGTAAAGAGCAGAAAATGAGCCAGCAACAGCTCTCAGACAAATTAGAAACTTTAGCCATTTATATCTGCAGAGGGTCCATCTCCCGTATTGAAGATGGTTCTCGCACAGTCACAGATATTGAATTGTATGGTCTGGCTACCATTTTAAAAGTTCCTATTGAATCATTTTTTTCTTAACCTTTTCTCACACTTTCTTATTTTGCTTTTTATATCTTTTTCACGCATATATCTACTCTATATGTATTATGTATACTTTTACACCAGTTTACAACTTTTTAAATAAAAAATATCGTACAGAGACTTTCTGATGTATAATAAGTTTGTGACAACTATTACAAAGGAAAGTGAATCTGTACGATAAACTTATTATACTCATACTCACATCCACATTTTACTAGCTTCATAAATAATTCTATCCACTACGCTCTCATCTCCTCCAAACTTGTATACCTGTAGTCTTCGTTATCATCAATTATGACATCGATACTATCATCCCCATCGAAGTCTCTCAATACATCAGGCATAGCGCACCCCTGTCTAAGATTCTTCAAATCCGCCAGGGCGTTTAAACTACACTCCAAAGTGTCAAAACATACATCTGGATTACAATAGATGTTAAGAATAGTCTTACCTCCTGTACTTAACCCTACCCACGGTACTCTGTATCCAAACTTATCTTTAAATGACATCTTATCAATATACTCTGCACCATCTGTATGTTTAAGGATGCCATTAATACGCTCATCAAGCTTAGGTACAGTGTATCGCATAAAGTAATCCTCATTGTCAAACACCACCTTCATATCTTTTGGAACATAACAAATATCCGAAAATAATCTCAATGACATAAAATCAGCTTCTCTCTATAACTTCCAAATAGTCAGAACTATGTTTACCATTACATCCGAAAAACAGAGTATAGTAGTTGTGAGACATACCATGTTTGCCCGTAATAGCTTCCATGTATATCCCTATACACTGTCTTTCCGGTGGAATAGTTCTTTTCTTCAACCATTTGTCAAACAGCTCCTCATCAAATATTCCATCAGGAGCCATTATGCGCGTAAGAATAGAACTATTCTCCAAATCATAGATTACCATTGTACCCTTCTTTGTTTCTGTGTTGAAAGTCATTTCTCCTACATTCTTATGACACCAATAATTGTGTACATCGTAGTGTTTAATCATCTCAATATCCCCTATGTAATATCATATCTTACAGTAATAATTTTGTATATTTTATCTATCTGAACATCTGCTAGGAGTAGGTCAACCAAAAAATCCTATCAAAGATCCTTATCTAAATCAGATATATATATCAAAAATGCGGCATAGAACCGTACTTCCGCCGCCCTGTGCTTCCACAGGTAAGTTTTCGGCACTTTTTCCAATGCAATGGCACTTGCGGTACCCAATCCAGAAAATGAAACTATGAACCATGTCAATAACGGCAAATAACGATCAACCACGATGGTAACAATCAACTGGTTTTATCTCAACTGGAGATTCACTAATTTTGCATCTTCCAAAGTTCCCGGCAAATCTGTCATGCATCAATTTCCATAAGCACTGTATTATTAAGGGTATCCAGCGCCGCCTGTGCCTTTGCCAGCTCATCGGCCACTGTATGATAGTCCGCTTCCACTGCTTCCATGTCATAATTTGTGTATACATAATCAATGACCTGGTTAGCGCGCCCGAAATGGTCTGCTGTCTCGCGCTGCTTCGGCAGCCTGCCCTTCATAACCGCCAGTTTCTTCTTCCTTGCCGTCAGCTG
>JAUNGN010000021.1 GCA_030524425.1 Clostridia bacterium
TTTGCCTTGCCCTCTGTATATGTTGCAGGACGCAGTCTTGTATCATAGGTATAGGATAATAAAACAGCTCCTCCCTTTGTTACGGATGCCGGATTGCCAAATGCATCATAGTCATAGATTTCCTTATTTCCGTTTTCATTGGTGAATGTAATTTTATTTTCTGCATAATTATAGGCAAAGCTTACAGTATCCTTGTCCCTGCCGTTTGTGTTTGCATCAGAATTATATAGCCTGTCCTTATAATACTCTGCCTTGGTAATGTCACCAATTTTATTATATTCATATTTTGTAACATAGCCTTCAGGATTCGAGACGGCAATTATTCTTTCATTTTCATCATAGCTGTATTCGGTTCTGTAGTTTTCTCCCGTAACACCTGCAGTAACACTTTCCGGATTTACCTGTCCTTCTATATAGACATAATAAGTACTTATACTGCTGCTGCCTGATATAGTATTCAATACACGGGTAATTCTTCCCAAATCGCTTCCATAGGTGCCTCTCTCATACTCTGTTTTGCTTTCCAAAGTACCGTTTCGCTTTACAGTATTTGATTTTACTGCCTTATTTTTAAACAGTCCCGAATTTTCTAATATATTTTCTTCAACTATATTTTCTGATGAATTCATTTTAGTTGTAGTCTTTGTGCATATGCCGTAATACTCTGATGTATTATTGTTGTAGTCATACTCATATTTTATGTTTGCAAGCTCTTTATTACCTGATTTTACGGTATATTTTTTTACATCATTTAAATTAGTATACTCATATTCCTGTATAGTTTTATTACTTTCTGTGCCGTTCTGATACTCAATGTCTGTAACTGTCTGCGGCAGATTGGATTTGGTACTGCTCAGATAATAATTTGTTGTAACCTTTTTAATTAAAGTATTACCGTCATATACATTAACACCTGTATTCTGATTTTTCTGATTAAATGTATATACTGTTTTAAGTCCGTTTTCTTCATTAATAGCTGTGGCATAACTGTAATTATCATTTTTTAAGACAATATTTCCTATACATCCATCATTTTTACACAGCCACTCACTTCCGTTGTAATAATATATACAGTCACAATCCCAGCTGTAACAGAGTACATAGTAAACCTCTAAATTACCATCTTCATCATACTTAAAAAGATACTTATAATCCCATTTCATACATCCGCAAAATACATTAAAATATGCGTCTGCATATACATAACTTCCCGAATAGCTGTAGGTTGTCTGCTTAAATTTATTATTTCCTGTATCTGCTGTGTATTTTTTGCTTATTCTGGCATACTCATATTCACCTTCTTGTATATTTATCTGCCATATATTTGATACATCATTTATATGGTCACCAATCATTTCCTCATAGTTTTTCCAATCATCCTCACTTATAATTTGTTCATAATTGCTATATTCAAAGGATATTTCAGGTTTATTGCTCCATATATATTCATAACAGTTTTTTATGCCTGTAGGCATAGAAATTTCCCTTATAAGTGCATTCTTATAGTTGTCATTTTTATATGTATCATACACAAATGAAACAGTATTATTTTCTGAATCTGTAATTTTTAAAAGCTGAGTTTTTTTATGCCCGCCGCACACAACACTTTTATATACAATTTTAGTCGAATTTCCGTCAGGCATAATAATTGTCTGAGTAATAGTGCCGTCGCCTGCCGATGATTCTTTTATTGTTACCTGTCTGCCCACAGTATCTTCAATAATCAAATTTGTACCGGAACTTGGATATTCAATAGCTTTAATGGAATTGCCAAACCTGTTTTCTGTCTTTATCCATCTTCCTCTTTCAGTAAAGTACTTTACATCTCCATTTTTATTAACAAGATAAAATGCAGATGAAGCTCCGCCCTTTTTACTTACATCCTTTTTCAATACAAGCTTATCCGTAAGACAATTTACGGGCACATATTCATCTCCGCTGCCGATAAGTTCATATGTATCACCGTTTTCCAGGGTAATATACTTAGGTCCAAAACCTTGTAAATCTCCGTTTTCATTTTCATTGGATAGATAAGGCAGATTAAAGCTCCAGTTACTTGCAAGATTTACTCTCCTGTCAATTTCCTTTGCCATATTTGTAGTACTTGATGTATAATTTATTGTTAAATTTAAATCCAATCCGTTTATACCCGGCAGACTGCATATATTGCTGCTATAGGTCAGAACACCTGTGCTTGGATCTATACTGTCACCTATGCCGTCTATATAGCTTAAGGCACCTTCCTTAAACGAAGAATCATAACCTACATCAAAGTTATCATCATCTGCTGAATATAAGACTGCCTCTGATTTATTCATTTCTTCAAGGGTCATCTTAATACAGCCTTCTATCATATCTAACCTGTAACCCATATTAAGATAAGCTTCAATTGCAGACTGATTTATACAATATTTTGCTGCAGTATCCTCATATTCAGTCAAAAAGGCTGTTTCGCCTTCATTTCCCCTTTTATCATATATTACTTCTGAAAGCTCTCTGTCTATAATTATTGAAAATATATAAGCATTAAAAACTTCATCAGCACTGTATCCCACAGCAGCGTACTCAATAAATTGAGATTTTAACTCATCATCAATTATATTTCCCTTTTCCATGAAAAGATTTCCAAAGCCATAGGCAGTTTCTACAGCTTTTGTTTCACTTTCATTTGAAATGACCATAGCTCTTGCATCATCAAAATCCGCCTGCATAATCTGCATAATAAGCGCATACGGAACCGAACCCTCAGCATCAAGCCCTTTTTCACCGCACACTGTCATTGTGTCTTCTCTTACAGACAAATATCTGTTTAATAAAAACCTTTCTGTTTCATTAAGATTTCTATATTCCTCACTTAACAAAGCAATCACATTGTCTGGCAGATTATCATTATCGATTTCATAGTCTATTGCCGATGGTGATACAACTCCATCTTTTATTATATCACTTTTCAGGTTTCTCAAAAAAGCCAGTAAATCAACTATAACGCCGCTTGGAGTTATAACCTCATCAGTCACTTCAATTCCTTCAGTAGTTGTTTCTGCCTCAGGCTCGCTATGCTCTGAATCAAATATACTGCTGACTTCACTTATAATATCGCTGCTGCCATTGCTTATTACTGTGTCTGCCATTACTGACTCTGTGCTTAACACAATAATCAGAAGCATTGCCAGTCTTTTAATAAATGTTTTCATACCTCTTTTCACCACCCGATTTTTCTGCTTGCACTAAACTTAATTGTACTGTTTCCGTCTGCTATTCCTTCAAAAACAACTGATGTTGCAATACCTGACCAGTCCTTTTCCATAGGATCAGCTATATTAAATGTTATTTTTCCGTTACTGACATACACATTAGTAATGCTGTTGTCAGTTTTTAGACCTCCGTCAAAGTTATTGTCTTTTCCTATATGGACAAATTTAAGTTTTGTCGGATCGTACTCTATTGTATAGTTAAATATATTACTTGCAGGTGCATTTTCCACATTAAATAAATATCTGTAAGTCTGCCCGCTCTTTACGTATATATTTGTTGACACCGGATCTGAATTATAATTTATATCAGTTGTTGAAATTGAATATATTTCTGTAGTTCCCGTTGTGGTATAAATATACATGGTTTCATAATCTCCATTATAGTCAAAAACATACTCCCGGGTATCAGTAGAAAGGATACCGCTTCCAAAAACACAGCCATATTGATTAGATAATACAATTTTTCCATAGCTGACATTTGATTTCGCCTTAATTCTTATTTTTCTTGCAGGGGTATTATTGCTTGAACCCGTACTGCTTGATATATTCATTTTTAACTTACTTGCAGGCAGAAAATTATTTCCGTATATTTTTACAGCCTTATCAAAGTCCGAACTCGTACTCTGACACATAGTTATACCTATGCTCCCGCCTTCAAAACTCAATTGACCTATTGAAGCTCCGTCCATGTTTTGTCCGACAGCATAATCAGTTAAGTTGTCAAATCTGCAGTCAATTTCATCAACCACATAATTTTTATAATCTGTTACCGCAACCTGATATATTCTTAAAGCACCTGATAACGAGCGTATATATATAGTGTCATAATCCCCCAAATATGAAAATTTATATGTGTTGCAATTATTTGTAACCGATACTTTTTGAAGATTGTCCCTTGTTTTCAAATCACAGCCATATTTATCTGTTATTATTAATTCTCTTCCCTCATTACTTAAGTCCCTTGCAGATATATAAATATTGGAATTTGTTCTTACATCAACAGCTATTGATCTGTATTCATCAGTACCTACGCCCATAAGATCTACTGCATTTGTAAATTTGTAACCATACTCATTAGTATCATTATTAAGAAGATACCTAACCGGTTTACTTTCTGTAGCCAATATTCTCAGACCCCTGTCTGATTCTGTTTCGGCTGTTATTTTTGTATCAGCTGTAACATTTTCAAAATCCCACACCCTGGTTGTATAATCCTCAACATAAGAATATTTGTAATCACTATAATTTTCAACTGCAATTCCATATATTCTTACCGTTCCATCAACAGCCTTTATTTTTATACTGCATGCGTTTTCTTCTCTGTATTTATAACAATAGCCCTTCGACTCATTTACACCCAAATAACCGGTATCATCAAAAAAGTCATTATAAACAGATAATCTCCTTTCTTCTCCTGCTGCATTTGTCTGTGCAATAAAGTAAACATTACTCGGTCCGTCAAGTTTTATGTTTATAAAATTTCTGTCCTCATCAGAATTTTTAATTAAATCTATATTTCCGGTATATACTTTTCCCTTAACATCCTTCTGCTTATCTCTGAACTGTATACCTTTACTTAAAGTAAGTCCGTTATCAAAATTTACTGTTTCATTTAAAATAGATGGCAGACTTGTAAACTCGGAGTCGCCAAAGTACCATTCTCTTGTTGAATTTACAGTATGTACCTTAATTATATTATTATGACTTCCCTGGTCGGTATATTTTCCGTTTTTCATATCCTCAATTGTAGAAGCCACAAAACATCTTCCGCTTACAGAACTGTCTTCAACAGGATTTTTCTCCTGAGGAATAATTTCACTGTTGCCTGATGATGTTGTCGCTTCTACAGCAACAATAAACGGGCCGTCTACAACAATGGGATCTTCAAAAGTAAATGTTCTGTAACCCATATAAGAATTAGTAATATAGTTTTCCATATATACTCGCTGCAAATTTGCCATATCTCCATCTGTACTTACATACATTTTAAAGTACGTATTAGGTACAGCTGCATAAGTTGTTATTGATCTTATTTCCAAAGGCTTACCTGTTGTATTATTATATTTATTGGCATACACCGCTTTTGTTTTGTTATTATATGAAACACCCTTAGGACTTCTTTTATCATATTCAAAGGTTTCTTCATAACTTATACCCTTTTTCACACCGCTTACAACACCATAATCATAAAAATAGGGTGTCATTTCATAAGACAAAAAATATCTGCCAAGCATTCTTGGTTCAACATCTAGGCTGTTCGGATCTGTATCCACCAGTCTGTTTGCCTTTACAATAAATGCACCGTCATTGGCTGGCTTGCATTCACCAAACTTACTTTTTGAATAATTATCATCCCAGCCTACAATTACTACACCATTTGCACATTCTTTTCCGTCAGAAATTTCACAATTAGGATTATGATATGCATCTATTGCATCATTAAATCCTCCGTCAAAATGGTCATATGCAACATAAACTGCTCCATATTTTCTGACCAATGATTTTAACAAATCTACTCTTTGATTAATTTCATCCGATTCTGCATACCAGCTTATAGAACTTAACTCTATTGTATCTGTAATAATATAATCATCTTTTTCACAACTTAATAATGTATCCATGCTAGGTATTTTGTTTATATTATAAAACAGGCTTTTCTCAGGAACAGGTCCGTTTAAATCTTTTCTCATCCAGTATGCACAAGCATCCCTAAAATATGCCGTGGATATTCCTCCATTACTGCCGCCGTAGCTTTTGTAATTATCACTCAAATAATAATTACATATGGAAAATCTTAAATGCTGTTCTGAAAAATTACATCCCGATGCTAAATTATTTTTATATATTGCTGCCTCCAGTGCATTGTTTACACCAAAAGCCCAACCACTGTCAGAATTATATGGATTTCCCTGATCCTGTGTACTTAATGCCATATTGTTGTCATATGCAGCTGCAGCCCGTTCCGCAGCTCTGCTCATGGTATTATTCATTTCAACAGTTTCATTATAACTATATTTAGACGGTGCCATTGCAAGTTTATAATTATACTCATCCTCCGGTAAATCTTTAATACTTTCAATGTAATCATCATAAGATGAATTATAATAATCAGGATATTCACTTTCTTCAGCAATTGACGGCGCTGCTTCAGCCAATTCCTTTTCTTCAGCGCAAACATTTACATTTGTTATACAGCCGCTTATAAAAATTATCGCTAAAACTTTACAAATTTTCTTTTTCACAATAAAACTTCCCTTTCCATTTGTATTTTGTGTTAATTGTTTTTTATTCACAATAATTACATTTTCACATATATTGTACTTATTTCAGAATTTACGTATTAAAAAGCAAATCATTTCCAAGCAACAATATTCGGCAAATATTATATATTGCATTAATGTAATATTTGTATAATTATGAAATGTATTTCATATGCATATAATCCTCCCCTTGATAAAATATTTTTGTATATATTATCAAATTTTGGGAGGAAATTAATTATGAAACAACCGGATTCAGATAAGAATTCAAGCTTATTAAAACAGGTTTGCAGTGAAATTCTTATTTTAAGGAGAAATGAACTGGGTTTTACTCAAAAGTATACCGCTGAAATATATGGAATTTATGAAAGGGAATACTCAAATCCAAAACATCAAAAACACCTTCCCAGTTCAGAAACATTGGCAAATATGAGAATTTCTTTAGGAATTAACCTCAATAAAGCTTTCGATTTGGCTTTTGAAAAAGGTTATGTTGTTAAAGATAAGTATAAATAATGCCTCGTAAAAAAGGTGTGGTTTAGCCACACCTTTTTTATCTAATCATTATACTTCTGTCCCATTTACCTTAACATTTAACTTTTTAAGACGTACCTCTGTTCCGCTTGCTCCCGGCTCCTCTATTGATACATCTAAAGTTAATTTACCCGCAGTTGTATTGGTAATTCTTACAGATTTATCACCGCCAAGATATGATGAATCTGAACTTCCCCTTAATGTATATCTTACTGTTGCTAATACAGTACCATTCTCAGCAATAATGCGAGCTTGACAGCCGGAAGCTGCACCATCAATATCTGTTTCGATACCGATTAATTGAGTATAAAAGCTAAGGGATACTACATCTCCCTCTGAAACATCAAAACTTGACGTAAGATTACAAAAAGCATTGCTTCCGTAAGTTGCCTTTATATATATATCCGATACAAAGTCAACCTTATTGTTTGGATAAGCAGCATTATACCAATATCCATAACTGCTTGCAAAAACATTGCTAAACATCGAAATAACCAACATCAATGTAACAACCAGAAAACCTAAACATCTTTTGTTTTTCATATTATTACCCCCTCATAAAGTAATAAATAAAACTATAGCAACAATACATTAAGTGCACCTTTTGTATAATTTAATTATAGCAATAATAGATCCAAAAGTATATAGACAAAATAACATTTATTACAATATAATTTGACACTATACATCATTATTATAAATAACTTTGTCAGCTATAGATCTAATATAAAAGCCTGACCTTGTTATATGAGATGAGTGGTCTAAAAAATGTGTATTATAATACCACAAAACAATGTATGCAGTCTAAGCCGCATACCTTCAAAATCAATCATACAACCCTGCCCTGTCATTGAGCACAAGCAATTTCAGTAATGTATAGCTTAAATCAAGACCTTTGTCAGCACCTTTTTCAGTACAGCACAATACAGGCAGATTTATAAGCCTTATAAAGAATGCACCGTTTCCAATAAGAGAAATACAAACGGATAACGGTACAGAATTTACAAATTCATTATAATGAAAGCAAAACATAAAACAATATTTGAAAATGAACCGGAACAACCGGGAATTCTATATCACATCATAAGAATTGCAACAACAAGACACAATAGGAAGGTTGTACAACAAAACAGACAGGATGAAAAGATATTTTACAGAAATATGAGGATGTACAGACTGGAAAATGGCAGAAAGTCGCTTGCAGTGTATCAAAAAAATAAAATAATTATATAAAAACCTGTCTAACCTTTCAAAGTCCAAATCAGGTTGTTGAAAATACTTGGGAGTAATGTAAAAAATTAATTAGAACTTTGGCAGATAAAACTGCCAAAAGCCCAATTCAATTATAACATATAGAACCGTAGTCATGGTCAGGTAGTATTTTGCTCTGCAAAATCTTCACCTTACCCTTGGCAGCTTTTTTAAGCAAAGTATAACCAATCATTGACGCCTCAACATACTAATTTTCAATAATATTACAATTAGGTTTTGACAAATTATTGAATATGTATTATAATTATTGTAAAGCAATATGCTTAATAATTTTTGGAGGTAAAAAAATGAGCATTGATTTTTCATTAAATGGTAAAGTTGCACTTGTAACAGGTGCATCATACGGTATTGGTTTTGCTATTGCTTCAGGCATGGCAAAGGCCGGTGCTACAATCGTATTTAACGATATTAAGCAGGAATTAGTAGACAAGGGTATTGCTGCTTATAAGGAAGAAGGCATTGACGCTCACGGTTATGTTTGTGACGTTACAAACGAAGATGCCGTTAACGAAATGGTAGCTGCTATTGAAAAGGAAGTTGGCGTTATTGACATTCTTGTAAACAATGCCGGTATTATCAAGAGAATTCCTATGTGTGAAATGACTGCAGCTGAGTTCCGCCAGGTTATCGATGTTGACTTAAATGCGCCTTTCATCGTTTCTAAGGCAGTTATCCCTTCAATGATTAAGAAGGGTCACGGTAAAATTATTAACATCTGCTCTATGATGTCTGAGTTAGGCAGAGAAACAGTTTCTGCTTACGCTGCTGCCAAGGGTGGTCTTAAGATGCTTACAAGAAACATCTGCTCTGAGTATGGTGAGTACAATATCCAGTGTAACGGTATTGGACCCGGTTATATTGAAACTCCACAGACTGCTCCTTTAAGAGAAATCCAGCCTGATGGTTCAAGACATCCATTTGACCAGTTCATCATAGCTAAGACTCCTGCTGCAAGATGGTTAAAGCCTGAAGAATTAGCAGGTCCTGCTGTATTCTTAGCTTCTGAGGCTTCTAATGCAGTTAATGGTCATGTATTATATGTAGACGGTGGTATCCTTGCTTACATCGGCAAACAGCCTAAGTAATTAATATTATAAGAAGTTAATACTTATTGTTGCTGTGCGCTCTGTTTTCACAGCTTCCCTGTTCCCCGGGGTAATATAATTACATATAAATTTAGCCTGTCCAAATAAAACATAAAACCATGGACAGGCTTTTTTATTAAAATATTTTCAATAAATCCTCAAATTTCTCAATTCTGTAATCATATCCGTCTGCACTTCCAAAGCCATATGCAGCATACACAAAAGGAATTTCGGCATCAACAGCAGATTGTCTGTCACCCTGAGTATCTCCTATATAAACAGAATTTTTAAGCTTGTTCCTTTCAATAATTATCTTATTATTCTCACCTTTTGTAAGTCCGGTTTCTCCAAAACTTAATACATCGGTAAAATATTTGCCGGTACCATTCCCCTCAAAAAAGCTTTCGATATATCCCACCTGACAATTACTTACTATAAAAAGTTTATATTTTTTACTCAATTTATCAAGTGTTTCTAAAACCCTTGGAAAAAGTTTGCCTCCGTGTTCTGACAGATATTCATTTTCAAGAACACAGCACTTATCTAAAAGACTCATTCTCATATTATGTTCAGTATCGGGGAAAAGCTTTTCTGCTATTTTATCCATAGGCAGACCCATACACCCCTCTAATTCCTTAACTGTTATAGGTTCAGTTCTTACATCAGAATATTCTTTAAGTATAATATTCCATGTCTTGCATATACCATCGGTTGCATCCCACAATGTTCCATCTAAATCAAATATAAGACCATCAAACATATTGCTCTCCTTATTAACCAATTTCTATTGCTATATATTTTACCACAGTGAAAGATTCTATTCAACAAAAAAATGCAATGAAAACCATTGCATTTTTTATTGATTATAAAACCTTGTTTAAGAATGATACAGTTCTTGGATTTTTCGGATTTCCAAATATTTGTTCGGGAGTGCCCTCCTCAACAATATAACCGCCGTCCATAAACAGAACTCTGTCTGCAACCTCTCTCGCAAAACCCATTTCGTGAGTAACAACTATCATTGTCATTTTCTGCTTGGCAAGGTCCTTCATTACATCAAGAACCTCTCCAACCATTTCAGGATCAAGAGCTGATGTGGGTTCATCAAAAAGCATTAAATCAGGATTCATTGCCAATGCTCGTACAATAGCAACTCTCTGCTGCTGACCACCGCTGAGCTGAGACGGATAAGAATCCTTCTTATCTGCAAGTCCTACTCTTGTAAGAAGCTCAATAGCCTTCTTATCTGCCTCATCTTTACCCATTTTTTTAAGTTCAACAGGTGCCATTGTTATATTTTTCTGTACTGTTAAATTCGGAAACAAATTAAACTGCTGAAAAACCATACCAACATTTTCTCTTACCTTGTTGATATTAATTTTCTTATCGGTTATTTCATTGTCATCAACAATAATACTGCCTCCTGATGGATTTTCAAGCTTGTTAATACATCTTAAAAACGTACTTTTACCTGAACCCGACGGACCAATCAGACAAACAACTTCACCCTCGTGTACCTCAAGATTAATATCCTTGAGAACTTCAAGTGAGCCGAATTTTTTCTGCAAATTATTTACTCTTACCTTTATCAATTGAGACCCTCCTTTCTATGTATTTAGAAAGCTTTGTCAGCAGATAAATGATAATAAAGTAAAGTGCACCAATAATTATCCATACGGCAAAAGCCTTGTAAGTAGTGGCCACTATCTGTTTACCCTGGAATGTAAGCTCTGTCAGACCTATAACGGAAATGATAGAAGTATCCTTAAGGGTAATAATAAACTGATTTACAATTGATGGAATTACAATTCTAAACGCCTGAGGAAGTATTACCTTAGTCATAGCCTTATGATAAGGAAGACCAAGGCTTCGTGCAGCCTCCATTTGACCTTTATTTACGGCCTGAATACCACCTCTGAATATTTCAGAAAGATAAGCTCCTGCATTTAAACTAAGCGTGATAACTCCGGCAGTAATAGCAGTAAATTTAAAAGGAACATTAAAGACATCTTTTATAAAGGATGGTATACCAAAATAAACAACGTATACCTGAACTAAAACAGGTGTACCTCTTATAATATTAAGATAAATGGTATTTATAAACTTAAAATACTTTGTTAATCCGCACAGACATGCAAACAAACCTAATATTACAGCAAAGGGTAATGTAATTACTGTCAGTTTTATAGTCATAAGACCTGCTTGAATAAGCAAAGGCCAATATTCCTGCAACAACTCTATCATAATTTACTCCTTAACCTTATTCTGCAATATACTTATCTAAAATTTCCTGATACTTGCCGTTTTTCTTTAACTTATCAAGACCATCATTAAACTGCTGTAATAATTCAGCGTTCTGTCCCTTAGGTACAGCAAAACCATAGCTTGAGCCCTGCTCCTTATCAGTTACAGTCTTTAAACCAACACCCTGAGTAATTGCATAACCAAGAACAGGATAATCTTCAAAACATGCAACAGTGTTACCTAACTTAACATCCTCGTACATTGTAGCAGAGTCCTCAAATGTAACAATCTCAAATCCATACTGATCCTTAATACTGTCAGCAAAAGCTGAGCCCTCTGTACCGGTCTTAACAGCCACCTTCTGACCGTTTAAATCCTCATAACCGTTAACAGTATCATTATTTTCAGCAACGCCCATAATTACACCGCTGTCAAAATATGGCTCTGAAAAATCAAAGCTTTCCTTCCTCTTGTCAGTAATACTCATACCTGCAATTACACCGTCTACCTGCTGAGCCTCTAAGGCCTGTACAGCTGCATCAAAGCCTAATGCCTTAACTTCATAATCAAAACCCTCTTCTGCAGCAACAGCAGCCAAAAGATCCATATCAATACCTTCCATTTCACCATTGGAATTCTGGAATTCAAATGGCGCAAATGTAGTATCCGTACCAATTACATACTTCTTGCCTGATGCCTCATCAGTACCTTCTGCCTGACCGCAGCCTGCAAATCCTGCTGCCATAAGCATAGACATCATAATTGCAATAAACTTCTTCATAATTTTTACCTCCTGTACAATAAAATTAATTACAACTACTATTATACTACATTTTTAATAATTTTACAATAATTTAACAAAGATAAATTTTATTTGTATATAAAAAGTTTATTTATTGATTGGGTTTATTCTGCTAATTTAATTCAATAAATCCAGTTGTTGATAATGATTTATTGGCTTCCAATTTTTTTCCGGCCTGACTATGCAAAATATATATATTAATAACCAAAAAATAAAAATAAACGGGAACACAGCATAACTTTTAAATGATAGATAAGAAATATTTTTATCAATTTTAGAAGAAATGTATGAACATACATAAGCTATTATATAATATAGACCAAAAAGAAGAAAATAAGATTTATATATAAAAAATAATATTGATATTGCCGCAATAATATTTATATAACAGACATTAGTAAACAATATTACCCCACTAAATATAAAATTGCATTTAAAAATTTTTAAAAAAAATATCTTACAAATATCTAACTGTCCTGATATCCATCTTCTTTGCTGCATAAATGAATCTACATAATTATTAGGTTGCAAACAAAATACTTTCATATCTTCACAATAATGTATATGATTATTTCCTAATAGTAATTTAAAAGATAACTCTACATCCTCAATTAAAGACTTTGTTCTTATGTCAATTTCAGACAAAATTCTACTTGAAATACAAAAGCCTTTTCCTGCAAGCAAAACAGATTTTTTCTCAATTGAAAGTATTTTGAAAAAATAATTATTAATAAATGATTGCAATATAATATTAAAGCTAGACATAATGTTTTTATCATTGTTTGAGATAATAATTTTTCCTTGAACTACCTCTATTCCATTTTTATATTCATAATCCACAGCATTAAAAAAATTTTTTTCAACAAATGTATCTGCATCTATAAAACAAATCATATCATATTTTTTTATCATGTTTTTATATTTAATAAAAAATGACTCAATTATGCCGCCCTTATTTTTATTTTTATTTATTAAATCACTGATTACATATGCCCCCTCTGATTTTGATAAATTAATTGTATTATCAGAGCATCTATCTGCTATGACAGCTACTGAAATTAGTTCTTTAGGATAATTAGCTTCATAAATTTTTTTTATGGTCTCCTTTATTATTTTTTCCTCATTATACGCAGGTATTAATACTAAAATCTTAGTTGTCTGTTTTACATTTGAATATATATTATAACTGTTATTGTTACTATCATTATCACTATTATTTTTAATTTTTATCGTACTATTACAAAAATACAATAAAAATATAAACATTAATATAAAATATATATGTCCCAACATATTAAATTAACTCCTGCACACTATATTTTTTGTTCCATATGTATATATTCTTCACACCAAATATAAGCATTATTAAAATTTTCAGCAATTTCCTTTTCATCATTAAGTAATGTATTTTTTAAAATAGCCTCCTCCATCTTTACAGAACAAACAGAAAATGTATCAATATATTTCTGAAATGGAAACAATAAACTAATTGCATCACAGGATGATGAAATAACTAAAATAATATTTGTAAACCGGATTTTTTCTATAACACTATAAGTTAGAACAAGTGTTAATATAATTGCAATTATTCTAAGTCCGTATGAAAAGGTAGTATAGAATAAAAATAATCTTCTATAAGAAGTTGACTTTGAAAAAAAGAAGCTATATTTATTAATATCTATTTCTAAATCTCCCCAATATTTTTTAATTTTATTCGATTCCAAATTTGTTCTTGATATTTTATGCACATAACATATAAAAAATATTAAAATTAAGATAGCTAAAATTAAAGCAATTAGTAATCCCACAATTTATTCCCCTTAAAAAATATTTAATTTATATAATAACTTATCGTTACTTTTATAATAACTCCCTACGTAAAAAATTATATTAATTACAAAAGCCTTGAAATTTCTGCGTTTCAAGGCTAAAAATACTATTTTATTCCCACTCTATAGTTGAAGGCGGCTTAGAAGTAATATCATACACAATTCTATTAACAGACTTAACCTCATTAACAATTCTGCTGCTAATCTTAGCCAGCACATCATAAGGTATTCTTGCAAAATCAGCCGTCATAAAGTCAGAAGTAGTTACACCTCTTAAAGCAAGTGTATAATCATATGTTCTGAAATCGCCCATTACACCAACACTTCTCATTGATGTAAGTACAGCAAAGTACTGGTTAATATCCCTATCCATGCCTGCTGCAGCAATTTCCTCTCTGAAAATAGCGTCAGCATCCTGTAAAATTTCAACCTTTTCCTGAGTAATTTCACCAATAATTCTGATAGCAAGACCTGGACCCGGGAATGGCTGACGCCATACAAGATAATCAGCTAAACCAAGTTCAATACCAAGCTGTCTTACCTCATCCTTAAATAAAAGTCTTAAAGGCTCTACAATATCCTTAAAATCAACATAATCAGGCAAACCGCCTACATTATGATGACTCTTAATAACTGCAGCATCACCTGCACCTGATTCAATAACATCAGGGTAAATTGTACCCTGTGCAAGGAAGTCAACAGTACCAATCTTCTTTGCCTCGTCCTCAAAAACCCTGATAAATTCTTCACCTATAATTTTTCTCTTTGTTTCAGGGTCAGATACACCTGCAAGCTTGCCTAAAAATCTCTCTCCTGCATTAACTCTTACAAAGTTAACATCCCAGTCAGCAAATGCAGCCTCAACCTCATCACCCTCGTTCTTTCTCATAAGACCGTGGTCAACAAATATACAGGTAAGCTGATTGCCAACAGCCTTAGATAAAAGTGCTGCAAGAACAGAGCTGTCAACTCCGCCTGAAAGAGCAAGTAAAACCTTACCATTGCCAACTTTTTCTCTTACATCCTTAATAGCTGTCTGAGCATAGTTGCTCATACTCCAGTCACCTGAACACTCACATACTTCATAAAGAAAGTTTTTAAGCATAGCTGTACCGTTTTCAGTATGCATAACCTCAGGATGGTACTGAATACCATAAAGCTTTCTTTCAGCATTTTCCATAGCAGCAACAGGACAGTCTGCGGTATAGGCAACTGACTTAAAGCCTTTTGGGAGCTCACTTATGTAATCAGTGTGGCTCATCCATGTAACACCCTCAGCAGGAAGTCCCTTAAACAATAAACCTGTTGTATCAAATTTAGTATCAGTCTTTCCATACTCACTTACTTCAGCAGAAGAAACCTTGCCGCCAACCAAGTGTGCCATTAACTGACAACCATAGCAAATACCAAGCACAGGTATACCTAATTCAAAAATCTCCTTACTGATTGTAGGTGACTCCTCAAGGTAAACACTGTTCGGTCCACCTGTAAATATAATGCCCTTTGGATTTAAAGCCTTAATTTCTTCAATAGAAGTCTTATAAGACTTAACCTCACAATAAACATTGCATTCACGGACTCTTCTTGCAATCAGCTGATTATACTGACCGCCAAAGTCTAATACAATAATTAATTCATGCATTAATTTTTTCCTCCATTTATTTATTTCTTTAAATACATTCTTCTTGGGGTAAGATCCTTGTACATTGCCATAAGAATATCTTCTCTCGGCTCAATAATAAACTTTTTTCTCTTACCCTTATATGTTGTTACAAAAACATATGTATTTCCAAGCACCTCACCGCTGCTGAAGTCTGCCGCAGTCAGCTTATCATACAATGCCAAATGCTCCTTATCATCAATATGTGTCATTATTTCAAATTCTGAAACTACACCTTCAAAAACTTTTTTTCGTTTTGAACGATTCATTATAACATCAATATCAAGAGTGCCGTTTGTATAAGCATACTCATACTCTCTGTTAAGCTCCTTAATTTTTTTGACCGCTACATAAATATCTATACCGACTATAATAAGAGTCAGCAATGTAAAGGCATAACCCATTCTGTCATCGCCATTATTAAAACTTATAGACGCCCTTGCCTGACAAACCTCCCAAAAAAAGAGAGCAATGGCAACGGCTATGCCTATTATATAAAGCCTTTTACTTCTTTCTTTCTGACCAAAATCCCTTTTAACCAGCTGTTCTTTGTAAACATCACTTCTCATAGGCTATTCCTCATTTTCTACAGCATTGTTTTCTTTATCGGCAAAAAAGCTGAACTTATTTACAATACCCGGCACCATATCAATAAGCTTATTAACACTGTTGCTGTCTTTAACATTAATAAGCTGAACAGCTCCCTTTGTAATTACCATAATTGCACTTGGTGTAATTTTAGCTCCCATACCGCCTGCCCCTGATGACTTACCATTCTTTTCAACCCTTGAATCAGAAGAGCCGGCACCCATACCAAAGGATACATCGACTAATGGTACAATGGTTATGCCATTCATTTCTATAGGCTCACCTACAACAGTTTTGCTGGAAACAAAGTTATCCAATTTACTAAACATGGTTTCTAAATTTTCGTTAAAGCTACCCATTAAACTCACCCTTCCAATAATCCTTTACTACAGGCCATACAGGCTTAGTAAAAACATACCTTGCAATAGGAAATAAAATAAGCCACAGATTAGTTCTTCCCTTAATATTAAAATTCCCGGTCAATTCCTTATTTTCAAAATTTCCGTCAATATTAACATTTAAAGGCAAAAAAGTCTTAACAACAGATATTGCACCCAAAGCATTTCCCGTATCAGCAGGATTGTCAAAACCTATAATACCATTTAATTCAAGCTTTTTAAAGCCTAAATTTTTAATAAGCCTTATTAAAAACTTCCATGTTGCCGAAATTAATGAATTAATGCAATACTTGTCATTAAAGTTCTGTATAAACTTTATTTTTTCAATAATGTATGTTATAAAGTTTTTAATCTTAGTAAAAAAAGCTTTAATTTTTTTCACTATATTATATATTTTACTATTTTTTTCAATATTTGCAATACTTTTATTTATAATTTCACCGCTATTACATATATTTTTTTCATCTAAGTCAATATTTATATTATCTCCCTCAGAATCATATTTAATATTACAAATACCAAAAGGCACATAAAAGAAATATTTTGTTTTTTCTTCATCGGTCTCATAATAGCCTTTTATCAATCCAAACAGCCACTTAAATTCTGCCTTAACCGTCACCTTTTCACATTTATTTCCTATAGCCTCAAAACGACAAAAATTAAATAATAAAACAGCCAAAATAAACAGCACTATGCCTAATACTGACGCAATCAATATTAATATAATTTTTAATATTGCCAACACAATACCAAGCATAGCTTCACCTACTTACATTTACTGTTATAGAATTCCTTAAATTCTTTTAAATCCTCATTATTTTTAAGCCAGTCCTCAATGAGCTTAGCCGATAAATTTTCTGCTGCAAACTTTCCCTTAATAACAGCAATAATACCATAATTTTTATAAGCATTTACTCCTTTAAGCGCATTTCCGAGGCTTATAATTTCCATAAGCCCGGTGCCAATATCACTGACACATACAGCATAATAATCAAGTCTTGCTATCCGGCTTTTTAACAAGGTTTCAATACTGCTAATATTTTTATCCAAAATTATATTTTCATAATATCTCAATGCTATCACTCCACATTGATATACTCAAATTCAGCATATCCGCCATTATTTTTACCATTGCTGTTAACAGCAAAAATACCTATTTTACCGCCAACCCAGCTTTTTCTTGAAACCTCATATTTCAGAGTATCACCTATCTTTTCAAAATTAATACCATCTTCACTTATGTAGCAATCAACATTACAAAGATATGAAACCCTAAGTCTTAAATAAACACTGTCTGTATTAATTTTCTTTTCTGCAATTACAATTTCAGATGTTCTTTCATCCTTCTTTAGGTCAAAGCTAACCTGTTTTGCAGAACCGTTTTCAATTCTGATACCATAATAACTGCCTCCGGTAATAACCAAACCACAGCTGTCATTTTCATTAAGTCCTAAATTAATTTTAGTCGTTACATCAAAATTAGGTCTTTTCATTAGCTCACACAAAACATTGGAAGCATCCGAAATATTATCGCCCTCATATGGCAAGGCATAAAGCTTAATACCATTTTCGGTAAAATCGTAAAAGCTGTCCTTAGGATATGCCTGCCACTGCCACTGTAAGCTTAATTTGCCGCCCTTAAAATCATCACTGTCAACAGGAGGTATAATTTCACTTATTAAGCCCTTTGGCTTGGCATATTCCAAAACAGGCTCACCAATATGGTCATTGTTAGTATCAACACCCATTTCAATCCAATCATCATCAGTCCATTTAGCAGGCTGCAGGTGAGTAATTCTGCCATAACCCTCTAAATCCTGAAAATGAACAAACCAGCTTTCACCATTGTCCAAATCTATAAGCCCGCCCTGGTGAGGTCCGTTTACAGGGCTGTTTCCCTGCCACATTACTACCCTGTGCTCATAAGGTCCATAAATATTCTTACTTCTTGCCGCCATTTGCCAGCCTGTCTGAACACCACCGGCAGGAGCAAAAATATAATAATATCCATTTCTTTTGTACATTTTAGGTCCTTCAAGTGTAGGGTGATTAATTCTGCCGTCAAATACAAGAACACCATCATCAAGTAATTGTGTACCGTCGGCTGTCATTTTGTGAAGGAAAAGCTTACTTTTGTAACCAATTCTGCTCTTAGCCACACCTCTTATTAAATAAGCATTGCCGTCATCGTCCCAAAACGGACAGGTATCTATCCATCCCTTTGACCTTGCTACACATACCGTATCATTCCACTTGCCAAAAGGATTTTCAGTATTAGCCATAAATATTCCTTCATCAGGATCACCAAAATATACCCAAAATTTATTGTCATGGTATCTTATACTTGGTGCCCATACACCCATACCGTGCTTTGGAGTTGAGTATTTGTCAAGAGGCATTTTTTCAACTGCATAGCTTATAATTTTCCAGTTTACCAAATCTGTTGAATGCAGAACAGGCACACCGGGAAAATAAGTAAAAGAACTTGATACCATAAAGAAATCTTTTCCGACTCTTATAATATCGGGATCGGAATAATCTGAAAATAAAATTGGATTTTTATATTTACCGTTGCCTGAATCAGCAATCCACTTACCCTTAATATCATTATACATACTATTTATCTATCTCCTCAACCTTATCCCTTGTCATTAAATCGTATACGGCCTGCTTAACATCCTTACCCTCATATAATACACTGTTAATTTCGTGAGTAATAGGCATAGGAATATTAAGCTTTTTGGAAAGCTCATAGGCAGCCTTTGCATTAATTACACCTTCAACTACCATATGAACTTCATTAAGTGTTTCTTCCAAGGATTTGCCCTGCCCCAAAAGTATACCTGCACGTCTGTTTCTTGAATGCATACTTGTGCAGGTAACAATTAAATCACCAACACCGGCAAGACCTGCAAGAGTTTCTCTCTTAGCTCCCATAGCCTCACCAAGTCTTGATATTTCGTGAAGTCCTCTTGTCATTAATGCAGCCTTTGTATTGTCACCAAAACCGCAGCCGTCAGATATACCTGCCGCAAGAGCAATTAAATTCTTTAAAGCTCCGCCAAGCTCAACTCCAATAATATCTGTGTTAGTATAAACTCTGAACATAGGTGACATAAATGTATTCTGGACCTCAGAAGCAACATCAATGTCCTCGGACGCAGCTACAATTGTAGTAGCCATATCCTTGCCTACTTCCTCTGCGTGAGACGGACCCGAAAGAACTGCAGCCTTGCACTGAGGTATTTCCTCCTTAATTACCTGAGAAAGTCTTAATAATGAGCCTTCCTCAAGACCTTTAGCCACATTAACAACAATCTGGTTCTTTTTAACAAAGGGAGCAAACCTCTTTGCCATATTTCTTACAAATTTTGAAGGAGTAGAAAATACGAGCATATCTGCCCATGTAACATCTTCATCTCTGCATGTAACAACTATATCACTATCAAGCTTAATGCCGGGTAAAAACTCTTTATTTTCCCTGTCTGCCAGAATGGCCGCTGCCTCTTCCTCTTTAAATGACCATAAAATTACATTATTACCTGCCCTTTTTAGCTGAACAGCCAAGGCAGTACCCCAACTGCCTGAGCCAATTACTGCAACTGTTTTCATATAAACACTCCTTTATTTTTTCTTGCTGCCAAATTTATTTTCGGTTCCGTTAAGCAATCTTTCTATATTGGACTTATGCTTAATATAAGCAAGCACACAAAGCAAAAACATTAATATTATTTCTTCAGTGTCAAATCCAAACATATTTCTTGTTATAATCATAAGTACGGGATATAGCAATGCCATAGTAAGTGAAGCAAGTGAAATATATTTCTTTGCAATAAAAACCATAAAACCAATTAAATATGTAGCAAGTGCTATACGCCAGTCTGCACAAAGCATTAACCCGAGTGTACAGGCAATTCCCTTACCCCCTCTGAAACCCAGATAAAAAGGAAAATTGTGACCAAGAACAGCACCAAGTCCCGCATAAATACCAGGCAAAAGACTTGTCCCATTTACAAAACTTCCGTCACCATTAAATATAAGTGAACATACGATATAGGCAGCAATTACCTTAAAAAGGTCAAATATAAATACCATAGCACCAACTTTTTTTCCGAGTACTCTTGTAGTATTTGTAAAACCCGCATTACCGCTGCCATATTCTCTAATATCAATTTTACCTACAACTCTGCCTAAAAAATATGCAGACTGCAGGCAGCCAGACAGATAACCTATTATCAGACAAATAATTCTGAACATAATTACTATTCCTTTCGATTTCTAGCTATGAAATGTATTGGTGTACCCTTAAATCCAAAAGCATCTCTAAGCTGATTTTCAATATATCTTTTATATGAAAAATGTAAAAGCTCGGTATCATTTACAAAAATTACAAATGTTGGCGGCTTAACAGAAACCTGCGTCATATAATAAATTCTGAGAGGTCTGCCCTTTTCAGCCGGAGGCTGGTTCATAGCCATAGCCTCAATAAGCACATCATTAAGTATGCCTGTTGAAATTCTCATTGTGTTATTCTCGTGTACCATATTTATAAGCTCAAAAAGCTTGGTTACTCTTTGACCTGTAGCGGCAGAAATAAAAATTGTAGGGGCATAAGAAAGATATTTGAATTCAGTTTCAATATCCTTAACAAACTTATTCATTGTCTTATTATCCTTTTCAATTTTATCCCACTTATTTACTGCAATAATAACAGCCTTACCTGCCTCGTGAGCAATACCTGCAACCTTTGTATCCTGATCTGTAATACCCTCCTCGGCATTAATCATCATTATACATACATCGGCTCTTTCAACTGCTGCAACAGCTCTTATTATAGAGTATTTTTCAATATTTTCCTTAACTTTGGACTTTCTTCTCATTCCTGCAGTATCAATAAATACATACTTTTGTCCGCCATATTCATAGGGTGAGTCTATAGCATCTCTTGTAGTACCTGCCACATCACTTACTATAACTCTTTCCTCGCCTAAAATTCTGTTAATAAGAGATGATTTACCTACATTAGGCTTACCGATAATGGCAACCTTAATAATATCTTCCTCTTCTTCTCCTGTTTTATCCTCCGGAAAATGCTTAACAACCTCATCAAGCATATCGCCAATACCAAGCATCTGACCTGCACTTACCCCAAAAGGCTCACCAAGCCCAAGCTGATAAAATTCGTAAATATCCATACCATACTTAGCAAGGTCATCCATTTTATTTACAGCAAGCACAACAGGCTTCTGTGATTTTCTCAGGATATTTGCAACCTGTAAATCAGCATCAACCATACCTGTTTTAACATCAGCCACAAAAATAATAACATCAGCAGACTCAATGGCAATTTCAGCCTGTGAATACATATTTTTTAACATCATATCATCACTTTCAGGCTCAAGACCGCCTGTATCAATAAGTGTAAAGTTATAATTAAGCCATTCAGCATCAGCATAAATTCTGTCACGTGTTACTCCGGGAGTATCCTCAACAATAGAAATTCTCTGACCTGCTATTCTGTTAAATAATGTAGACTTGCCTACATTAGGTCTGCCTACAATAGCAACTATAGGTTTAGCCATTTTAATTTTCCTCCGTTTTCAATATTTCCTTAAGTAATTCTGCACCCTCACTTTTTACAGGAATTACTTTCACATTTAATTCTTTTTCAACATCAGTTATGTCAACATCATCAAGGAAAAGTGAGCCTTCAACTCTGATACAATTTTCAGGTATAAAAAGCACTGTTCCCAGCTCCTTATCTTTAAGCTGATTTATAATATCAGTTCCTGTCATAAGACCGCTTACCGTAATTGTTCTTCCAAAATAGTCATTTTCAATGGCAAAAACATTTATTTTAGTATTAACATACTTTTTCATTATATCACAAGCAAGAGAATAAATAAAGTCATAAGCAATTTTTCCTGTAGCAATACTTACATTTCTTATCTTTTTATCTCCCTCAACACTGTTATAATAGTCGTAAAACTCCTTTTTAGTAAGAGTGACCATACCAACACCGTTTTCATACTGCGGATAACCCTCATAAAAATCATTGTCAGGCAGTTCCACACCTGCAGTGATATAAAACTCATCACTTAAATAGCAGAAATGTGTTCCATATTCCTCATACAGCTTGTCCTGCCACACTTTAACCTGTTCAATAATTTTTTTGCAATCCTCTTTATCAAAAAGTTCGATATCGGTAAGTCCATCCCTGTACTTTGACTTACCGAAAGGAACTATTGCCATACTGCCGGCAGCAGGAAGAAACTTGGATAAATCACTTATGCTTTTATCCAAATACTTTCCGTCATTTATATTTTTGCATAATACAATCTGAAAATTCATTTCAATATGATTTTCATTTAAAATCTCCAAATAATCCATAAGCTTCACAGCGTTGGGATTTTTAAGCATGAATTTTCTAAGCTCCATGTCCGTAGTCTGAACAGATACATTTATAGGCGACAAGTGATAAAATATAATTCTTTCAATGTCCTTCTCTTTCATATTTGTAAGTGTAACATAATTGCCCTGCAAAAAAGAAAGCCTTGAATCATCATCCTTAAAGTATAATGACTTTCTCATTCCCTTTGGCAGCTGATCAATAAAGCAAAATATACACTTGTTTGAACAGGACCTTGCTTTATCCATAAGCCCTGATTCAAACACAATTCCCAAATCCTCATATTCTTCCTTATCTATTTCAAGAAGCCATTCATCACCATCAGGCTTTCTTATGCCAACCTCAATATATTCACTTTGTATCATATACCTGTAATCAAGAATATCTTTTACCGGCATATTGTCAATATCCACCAGGATATCTCCAACCTCAATGCCAAGCTCTTCGGCTATGCTGTTTTTTTCAACCTTAATTATAACATTCTGCATTATATCACTCCATATCAAAAAGAGTTAATTGTGACATTTTATATCTTTTCTTATACCCATTTATAATTTCCTTCATATTATAGAGTATACCATACTCTTTACACTTTTCGGTAAACACACTCCACAGCTTTTTTAAATCAGGACTTTGACAAATATAATAGCTTCCAAATCTTTTTATATATTTATCACACAAGTTTTCATTTGGAAACAGCTCATTCAGTTTTTTAAAGTAATATTCCCTTTGATTTTGTCTTAATGTCATACCAAAGGCGGGATAAATAAACCTTGCACCAACCTCATGTGCTTTATTAACTATTGAAATTATATTTTCTTCATTATCTTCTATAAAGGGCAGAACAGGCATTAACAATATGCCTGAAAATATATCATTTTCACTTAATTTTCTTATTAATTCAAATCTTTCAGAGGATACCGATACATTAGGCTCTATTTTCTTAGAAAGATTATCATCAGATGCAGTAATTGTTATCTTACAAAGTACAGGCGCCTGTTCCTTTATTAAATTTAACATATCGATATCCCTTTCAAGCAATGTACTCTTTGTTGCAACAGTAACACCAAAGTCATAGGCATATATAAGCTCCAAGGCGTGTCTTGTAAGCAAAAGCTCCTTTTCAAGAGGATTATAAGGGTCACTCATTGCACCCATACCTATAACGCCCTTTTTAACCTTACGTCTTAAATCATTTCTTATAATTTCAAGGGCATTTTCCTTAGGCTTTACAATATCAAAATTTTCTATACCATAACAGCTTGATCTGGAATCACAATATATACAGCCATGACTGCACCCCTTGTAAATATTCATATTGTAATCAGCACCAAACCATTGACTTCCGTTCTTTTTGTTTGTTACTATTGTTTTTGCTTTAATATATTCCATAATTTACAAACTTATAAATCCTGCCATTGAACCTCTTTCATTTCCCATTAATCTGTGTGTGAAAAACATATCCGGACTGCACATTGTACATATTCTGCTGTTTTCAATATTTTCACGCAATATACCTGAATTAATAAGTATTTCTTCATTTATTCCATGAAGATCAATATAATAATGACCTTCATTTTCATTATCTGTTTCAATAAAATTGTCAGCCCATTCAAATGACTTTCTAAATGCATCCACAACAGGCTGGTCAACCTGAAAACAGCACTTGCCTATTGCAGGTGCTATACCGCAAATAATATCCTTTCTGTTACAGTCATAATCAGATACCATTTTATCAACAGTTTTGCCTCCAATAGCAAGAACAGTACCTCTCCATCCGCTGTGACATATAGCAATAACCTCTTTTACCGGGTCATAAAAATAAATAAGGACACAATCAGCAGAAAAGCCTGTAAGTACAACATCCTTGCAATTTGTAATTATGCCGTCATACCCCTCTTTCTCTCTTTCCTTAAATAATCCCTTGCTCCTGTCAGCCTCGGTTACATTTATTATTCTGTCAGTGTGCACCTGTCTTGTCCATACTGTATTGCGGCTGTCACAGCCTATGGCGTCACATATTCTTCTGTAGTTTTCAACCACATTTTCAGCCTTATCCTCTCTCCAGCCTAAATTCATTGAAGCATAACACCCTTCTGATATGCCACCGTGACGTGTAGAAAAGCAATGCTTTATATTTTTAAGCTTGTCGAAGACATAATACTGAATATCTCCCTTTTTAATTAATTCCATACAATCTCCTTAAAACGCATTTTTAATATGCTCAATCTTTTTGCCTAATATTTCAATAACATCAAAACGCATATCACAGTTTAGCTTATTTTCCATAATATACATTTCAGCAGTTCTTTTAATCTGCCTTTGTTTAAAAGCTGTAACAGCCTCCCTTGGCAAGCCTTTATTTGTATTATTTCTGTATTTGACTTCTACAAAAATAATATAACCGCTCTTTTTAGCTATTATATCAATTTCACCTGTTTTACGTCTGTAATTTGTTTCAAGTATTTTATAAAACCTTAATTTTAAATATTGCTTTGCAATTTTTTCGCCTTTATTGCCTATTTCTATATTATTCATATCTATATATTAAATTTGCGGGTAAAGCTCCTCCTGTGTATATCACAAAGACCATATTTTCTTATTGCCTCTTCGTGATACCTTGAGCCATAACCAACATTGCTTTCAAATCCATACTGTGGATATATTTTGGCATATTCAACCATCATTCTGTCTCTTACAACCTTAGCAATAATACTTGCAGCACCTATTGATATACTTTTAGCGTCCCCCTTAATAATTGCCTCCTGGGGAATATCAATTTCGGGAATTGTAACAGCATCAACAAGTAACTGCCGTGGCTTAATATCCATATTTTCAACAGCAATTCTCATAGCCTTATATGTGGCCTGCAAAATATTAAGCTCATCAATTTCATGGTTATCAACTATACCTATGCCTACAGACAAAGCCTTTTCCTTAATAATTTCAAACAGTTCTTCTCTCTTTTTTAAAGAAAGCTTCTTACTGTCATTAACTCCCTCTATTTTGCAATCCTTTGGAAGTATAACACAGGCTGTCACAACCGGTCCTGCATATGGTCCTCTGCCTACCTCATCTATGCCGCCAATATATTCAATACCCATATTCTGATATTTTCTTTCATACTGAGTAATGGTTTCAAGTCTTTCAAGCTCTTTATTATGCCTGTCCAACTTCTTACAGGCACTTTCAACAAGCTTAATAACTCCTGCTCTGCTGTCATTCTTATATAGCTCTGCAAAACTGTTAAGCTCAGATATATCACAGTTATTCAGTTCCTTTTTAATATCTGCTATTGATTTCATTTTACTTTCCCTTTTATACGCATTTTCAATACTATACATACTGTTTTCAGAAGTTAAAATAAACCAAAATTAAAATTCCGGGATTTTGCCTCTTAATTGATTTTTTTATTACTGAATCAGTTTCAAAACATATACATATTCAGGATATATTATACAACAAATATGGTGATTTTTCAATAGTGTTGATAAAAATAAAAAACAGAAGAGAAATAATTCTCCTCTGCCTTATATGTTTTAATTATTCACCAAGTGAGCTTCCCAAATTTTCAGCAGCACTTACAAGACCGCCTGTTATGGCATCCTGCACCTCTTCATTAGCATCAACTTTCCAGCCTTCATCAGTCTTTATCATATTTATGTCAACTGTGTTTGTAACTGTTTCAGCATCTTCACTGCTTAAGTTTTCAGTAAATATTTCAATCATTTTACTGTCCATTTCCTCTTCACTCATATTTTCACCTGAAAAAGCAAGAGAAAATATTTGGGAAACCGTATTATTAAAAGCATTGCTTGTATTTATTGTTGTAATATCCGCATTAATTTTTACATTATCATTATCAATTTTTTCTGAAGAATTAACCTTACAGCTTAACCTTGCAAATAAAGCCTTTACTAATTCTTCACCATTTTCAAGATTATTTAACATTCCATTACTATCAAGAATTTCACTGCCATTAATATAGCCTGATGCCTTTTCATAATCTCCAGCCTGCAATGCCGTAATTGCAGAATTTAAAGTGCTCTCCGCCTCCTTTACCTCATTACAGCCACACAAGGATGCAAAAAAAGCTAAAGACGCAATCATTACCGCTAATTTTTTTAAAACTTTCATAATGTTCCTCCTCATATATCATTAGTATACATTTATATTATACATATTTTCTGTACCGATGTCAAACACTTTAACACTTATTTCTAATCTGCATAAATTAATATATAAAATAGTTTTGGTGAAATATATGGACATTATTTTAAAGAATAAATCTGATATCCCATTAAAAAATATAAAATATAATCTGGATATAATAGACAGTGTTGTAGTTAATGACAACAGCATAAACATAGACCCTAACTACGAAAATCCAAAAATTTATGCTCAAATAAATAATGCTAAAAAGACAGTACATTGTGACAATTCTCTTTACACAGGCAAAAACATTACCATAGCTTTTTTGGATACAGGTATATGCTATATTCCGGATTTTCAGGGAAGAATACTGTATTTTAAAGATTTCATAAATGACAAAAGAGTTATATATGACGATAACGGTCACGGAACTCATGTTGCAGGTATAGCCTCAAGCAACGGAATCTACAAGGGGCTTGCCCCCGAATCAAATATTATTGCCTTAAAGGTATTAAACAGCAGCGGTCAGGGAAATGCGTCCGATGTTATTGCAGGAATACAATGGATAGCCAATAATTATAAAAAATATAACATAAGAATTGTAAATATGTCAATAGGCACCTCATCACCAATAAAAAACGACCCACTTATTGAAGCCGTTGAAAGGCTGTGGGATATGGGAATCGTGGTAGTTACGGCAGCAGGAAATAACGGTCCAAACCCCGGTACTATATCATCTCCGGGAACCAGTAAAAAAATTATTACCGTTGGTTCATCTGATGACGAAAAGTCCAACAAAATTTTTTCCGGAAGAGGACCAACAAAGGATTGTATAATAAAACCTGATATTCTTGCTCCCGGCAGCAATATAATATCATGCAAATGTACTAAAGGAACTTATAAAAAACTGAGCGGCACCTCTATGTCAACACCCATAATAAGCGGTGCAATTGCACTACTCCTTGAAAAGGAGCCAAATCTCAGACCGGATGATGTGAAATATATGCTTAAACTGTCTTCAACCCAATTAAATATGCCGCCAAACAGACAAGGCTGGGGACTTTTAAATGTAGAAAAATTAATAAATATGGAGGCAGTTTATGTTAGAAATCAGCAAAGATAGCTCAATTCATAAGGATGGAATTTATGATATAGATGAAAGCTGTTATATAAAAACCAATTCTTCATCTAAGGAGGATAATATTATTTTTGCATTACTTGCATTGTTTGTGTTTTATAAATAATATATTTAATTCAGCATATTAAATATTCTTTCTTTTATCATATATAAATAAAGCCAATATACACATAATTGTGTAATATTCCTTCGAATAATAACTTGGAGCTGTTACAAAAAATATTTTGAACAGCTCCTGAAAACGAAAACACATTGTATCTTTCCAAAGATTTTATACAGCCTGCATCCCATACAGCTTTTTTAAAACATATATAAAAGGAACTGTTACACTTGTGCAACAGTTCCATATAACATTAGCCTCCGAGATAAGCTTTTTTAACATTATCATCATTGAGGAGTTTATCAGCCTCGCCTGACATAACAATTTTTCCCGTTTCCAAAACATAAGCTCTGCTTGAAATAGAAAGAGCCATTTTTGCATTCTGCTCAACAAGTAAAACAGTCATGCCCTCATCATTACAGGATTTAATAATTTCAAATATGTCCTTAACTATAATAGGTGCAAGACCCATTGAAGGTTCATCCAGCAAAAGCATTTTAGGATTACTCATTAATGCCCTTCCCATAGCAAGCATCTGCTGCTCGCCGCCTGAAAGAGTACCTGCTAACTGCTTTCTTCTTTCCTTTAATCTTGGAAAAAGCTCCATAACCCTTTCATATTCTTTTTTAATAAAATTCTTATCCTTTACTGCAAAGGCTCCCAGTTCAAGATTTTCATGAACCGTAAGCTCCTGAAAAACTCTTCTTCCCTCAGGCACATGTCCAATACCAAGTCTTACAATCTTATCAGCAGTAAGACCCGTAATATTTTTATTCATAAACTCAACTGAGCCGCCGCTTGATTTAAGCAATCCTGAAACACTATGGAGAGTTGTAGTTTTTCCTGCACCATTTGCACCTATAAGTGATACAATTTCACCCTCATTAACTTCAAATGAAATACCCTTTATGGCATGAATAGCCCCATAATGCACATTCAAATCATTAACCTTAAGCAATCTCTCCACCTCCTTAATCTCCCAAGTAAGCCGCAATAACCTTAGGATTATTTTTTACATTTTCAGGAATATCATCACATATTACCCTTCCGTATTCAAGAACAACAATCCTTTCACAAATACCCATTACGAGAGACATATCATGTTCTATAAGCAAAATGGAAATTTTAAACTTATCCCTTATAAGAGCAATAGTATTCATTAATTCCGCAGTTTCTGCAGGATTCATACCTGCTGCAGGCTCATCAAGCAGTAAAAGCTTAGGATTAGTTGCAAGAGCTCTTGCTATTTCCAGCTTTCTCTGCTTGCCATAAGGCAAATTACTTGCCGGCTGATTAGCTTCGCCATCTAAATCAAATATCTTCAATATTTCCAAAGCTCTCCCGGTAATCAGCTTTTCACCCGCTCTATGCTTTGGAAGTCTTAAAATACTGTTTAAAACAGAAAAGTTATATTGATTTTGTAAGCCAACTTTAACATTATCAATAACTGACATCTGCGAAAATAATCTTATGTTCTGAAAAGTTCTTGCAATTCCCATTTTATTAATCTGTATAGGAGTTTTGCCTGACATTTCCTCACTATCAAACATAAAAGTGCCGTCTGTAGGCTTATATACACCTGTCAAAAGATTGAATATAGTAGTCTTGCCTGCACCATTCGGACCTATTAAACCATAAAGCTGTCCATCCTCAATAGTTAAATTAAAGTTATCTACAGCCCTAAGTCCGCCAAAGGAGATACCTAATTCCTTAACCTCTAATAAAGCCATAATTATTTACCTCCTCTTTTCTTTTTTCCGAACAAACGCTGTCTGAATTCAACAAGTGCAGGATTTGAACTGAACAACATCATAACAATAAGTGCAACTGCATAAAAAAGCATTCTGTAATCAGCTAAAGATCTCATTGCTTCGGGAAGTACAGTAAGTATAACTGCAGCAATAATGCTTCCCGGTATACTTCCCATACCGCCTAATACTACCATAACAAGTATTTCAATAGACTTATTAAAATCAAAAGTTGCAGGTTTTAATATAGCAAGATTATGACCATATAAAACCCCGGCAATTCCCGCAAAAAATGCTGACAATACAAAAGCTAAAATCTTATAATAAACTACATTAACGCCAACAGACTCGGCAGCTATTACATTATCTCTGATAGACTTAATAGCCCTGCCATGCTTTGAATTAATAAGATTTGCTATAACCAAAACAGTAATTACCGCTAAAACATAAGCCATAATATAATTACTTGATTTATCTATACCCTTTAAACCGCCTGAACCGCCTAAAATATCAAGAGAGTTAAACACAGAACGAATAATTTCACCAAATCCAAGTGTAACAATGGCAAGATAATCACCCTTTAATCTGAGAGCAGGAATACCAATTATAAGACCAAATATAGCAGCAGCCAAACCGCCTATGACAAAAGCTATAGGAAGTTCAACCATTACAGGCAGGTTTGAATGCACAGTAAATAAACATCCTGCATAAGCACCAACTGACATAAAGCCTGCATGTCCCAATGATAATTCACCCAAAAACCCAACTATAAGGTTAAGGGATACAGCCAAAATTACATTAACGCCAATAGGCACTAACAAACCCTCATATTTTCTGCTTAAAACACCTGCATTAACCAAGGCAAAAAGGACTATAAATATTACAACAGCAATTATTGCATATACAATATTCTTTTTATTTTTCATAATGACCACCCTTTATTAAACCTTTGTAATTTTCTTTTTGCCAAGTATACCCGTAGGCTTAACCAAAAGCACCACAATCAGCACACCAAAAACTATGGCATCAGCCAGATTAGTAGATATGTAAGCTTTAGATAAACTCTCAATAACGCCTAATATAATACCGCCAAGCATAGCCCCCGGTATAGAGCCTATACCGCCAAGTACAGCAGCAACAAAAGCCTTAATTCCGGGAAGAGCACCCGTATATGGATCAACATAGCCATAAGAACTTACAAAAAGAACACCTGCAACGGCAGCTAGAGCCGAACCAATAGCAAAGGTCAATGAAATAGTTGCATTAACATTAATACCCATAAGTTCAGCTGCACCCTTGTCTTCAGATACAGCAAGCATGGCTTTACCTACTTTAGTACAATTTATAAATAACGAAAGACATATCATTATAAGTACAGTAACACCAATAATAACCAATGCTACGCCCGATAAATCAATATTAGCCACTCTTATACTGTTAAGAGAAACAACAGGCGGAACTTTTTTGGCATTAGACCCGAATATAAGCAAAGCAACACTCTGTAAAAAGTAGCTCACACCAATGGCAGTAATAAGGACAGCTAAAGGTGATGCAGATCTCAACGGCTTATAAGCAATTTTCTCAATAGTAACACCAAGAGTTGTACAAACAACAGCACTTGCCAATACAGCAAATATTGGTGACATACCAAGTATAGAGCATACAACAGATACCGTATAAGCACCCACCATGATTATATCACCATGAGCAAAGTTAAGCATTTTAGCTATACCATAAACCATTGTATAACCAAGAGCCATTAATGCATATACACTACCCAAGCTTAAACCATTTATAAACTGTTGAATAAATGTAACAAGACCTTGCAAAATATTTTCCTCCTTTCACATATACATAAAAACAAGATAGCATTGAAGAATAACTCCAATGCTATCGTAAAAAATCAATTGCTAATTAATTACTCAGCTGTATAAGCACCGTCCTGAATAACGGCAACCTTAGCAGACTTAGTTGGCTCACCACTTGCATCAAATGTCATCTCGCCAGTAAGACCATCAACAGTAATCTGAGTCATAGCTGCAATTAATGCTTCATTCGCAGTATCGCCTGCCTTTTCTATAGCAAGCTTAATAGCATATACAGCATCATAGCCATCAGCAGCGAACTGATCAGGCTCAGCATTGTATGAAGTCTTATATGTTTCAACAAAGTTCTGAATCTTAGGGTCAGAATCAGTTGAAATAAACGGTGTTAAGAAAGTTGCACCATTTATATTAGTTGTGTCACCATTTAACTGCTTGATAACACCATCCCAGCCATCACAGCCAAAGTATGGCAAGCTGATACCTAAAGCAGCTGCCTGGTCAGTAATATATGCAACCTCAGTATAATAAATAGGTAAGAAAATACAATCAGCACCGGATGATTTAATCTTTGTCAACTGAGTATTGAAGTCAACATCACCTGTTGTAAAAGATTCATCAGTTACTACTGTACCGCCAAGTTCAGTAAACTTAGCTGAAAAGGCATCATGGATACCTTTACTGTATTCATCACCATTATTATAAATAACAGCTACATTTTTAAAACCCTTGTCAGTAATATACTGTGCCATAGTCTCACCCTGTAACGGGTCTGTAAAACAAATTCTGAATGCATTGTCTGTCTTAGTACAGTCAGCAGCAGAACCACTAGGTGTAATCTGGAGAACACCATCATTTACACTTGCTGCACTAACAGCAATAGAGCATCCGCTTGTTGTTGCACCCACAATAGCCTGAGCACCCTTATCCATAAGTGTATTATAAGCATTTACAGACTTTTCTTCATCGCACTCATCATCCTCAAACAATAATTCAAGCTGTATACCGTTTGCACCTCCTGCAGCATTAATTTCATCAACTGCAATCTGCGCACCGTTTTTAACAGATGTACCGTAACTTGCAGCATCACCTGTAAGAGGTCCGATACCGCCAATCTTAAATGTACCGCCTTCAGCAGCATCACTTCCTGCATTGCTGTCACCACAGCCTGCAAATGAAACTGTCATTAAGCCCGCTGTTAATAAAGCTAAAATACGATTTAACTTCATTACCCTCACTCCTTTTAAATTATTTAATTATCAGCACTGCATGTGCTAAGACATACCGTCAATTCTATTTTATTACTCAGCCTCAGTTTCAGCACTCTCTTCAGCCTTTGAAGCCCTGGCAGGCTTTTCAAGAGTCTCCTTAATGCTTAAGCTAATCTTCTTTGCAGCCAAATCAAGCTCAGTAACCTTAGCCTGAATTTCCTGACCGATAGTTAATTCATCTTCAGGTTTTTCAACATGCTTATAAGCAATCTGAGAAATGTGAACTAAACCGTCAACACCCTCCTCAAGCTCAACAAATGCACCAAAAGAAACCATCCTGACTACCTTACCGCTAACTACATTGCCAACAGCATACTTAGTTTCAGCATCCTTCCATGGATCTGCATTTAAATCCTTAAGAGATAAGGAAATCTTACCCTTTTCAGGATTAACATCAAGAACTGTAACAGTAACATTATCACCAACACTTAATACGTCAGTAACCTTCTTTACTCTGCCCCAGCTCATTTCTGAAATATGAATAAGACCATCAACACCGCCAAGGTCAACAAATGCACCAAATTCAACTATTCTGCTAACCTTGCCTTCAATCTTATCACCCACATTGATTGATGCAAACACTTCAGCTCTTTTTGCATCAATTTCTTTCTGTGCAAGAGCCTTTCTGCCTACAACAATTCTTCTCTTTGACTTATCAAATTCAAGAACCTCAAAATCAAATTCCTTACCAATAAATGTTGATAAATCCTCAACATATCTGTTAGAAATCTGAGAAGACGGAACAAATACTCTGGCACCGTTTACCATAGCAATTAATCCACCCTTAACCTGCTCAGTAACCTTGCCTTTAACAGGTGTACCGTTATTGAAAGCTTCCTCAATAACAACATAATTCTTATCAGCATCAACCTTCTTCTTAGAAAGCTGAACATTACCCTCACCATCGTTAACTCTGATAACAAAAACTTCAATTTCATCACCAGGCTTAACAACGTCAGCCGGATTTACGTTTACATCGTCAGAAAATTCTGTTCTGGCAATTATACCATCAGACTTATATCCTAAATTAACTGATACCTCACCGGTATCTGATACACTGATTACTGTACCCTTAACAATCTGACCTGTTCTTAATGTCACTAAAGAATCATCAAGCATCTCCTCAAAAGATTTGTTTTCCATTTCACTCATAGCGTTTACTGCCTCCTTTATTATGACCGATGGCGTAGATGCACCGGCGGTTATCCCCATTGTACCATTTTTTTTGATATTTTGCAACTCTAAATCGCAAATTCTTTCACATAAATAAACATTTTTGCAATATTTTTTACTGATTTCATATAATTTCCTTGTATTTGAACTGCTTTTATCGCCCAATACAATCATCTGATCAGCAATCTTAGCAATTTCAACTGCCTCTTTTTGTCTGTCACCGGTAGCAGAACATATAGTTCTGAAAACCTCAATATCATCACTTTTTTCCTTTAAACAAGCAATAATATTTTCAAACACATCTGTCTGGAAGGTGGTCTGTACAACCAATGCATAACTTATTTCCTTTTCAAGCTCAATACTCTGAGCCTCTTCAATAGAATTAATTATAATAGCCGTATTTTTGCACCAGCCGTTTATTCCAATTATTTCGGGATGTGTTTTGTTACCCACAATTATTATGCTCCTACCCTTATTATAGTTATCCATAACTATATTATGAATTTTTTTTACAAAGGGACAGGTACAGTCTGTATATTTCAGACCTCTGCCCTCTATTTCTTCATATACATCGGGCGGAACACCGTGGGAACGAATTATGATTTCGCCTTCTTTTACCTCATCAAGATTTTCAATTACATGCACACCCTTTTTATCCAGGTCACCTGTAACCTCCTTGTTATGAATTATAGGACCATAGGTGTATATATCTCCCTGACCTGCCTTACTGTAGGCATGGTCAACAGCCCTCTTAACTCCAAAGCAAAAACCGGCAGACTTAGCGAGAATAATTTCCATATTTACCTCCGTTATTTACGCTTTGTAATCTCCAAAATTTTATTTTTAACCTGCTCTATTGACAAACCCGTAGTATCAATAACCACAGCATCCTCTGCTACAGACAAAGGATTTACCTTTCTGTTTTTGTCATAATCATCCCTTTGAATGATTTCTTTAATTATATTATTATAATCGAAGGAAATTCCCTTCTCACTAAGCTCATTGCAGCGTCTTTTTGCTCTTTCCTCAACCTCAGCATCAAGATAAATTTTAACCCGTGCATTTTTAAGCACATTAGTACCTATATCTCTGCCATCCATGACTACTTTATTATTTTCAGCAATTTTTCTCTGAAGCTCAACAAGCAATTCCCTTACCTCCGGTATGGCAGCAACCTTTGAGGCAGCCTCTGCAACAGACTGAGTTCTTATTTCTTCCGTTACATCCTTATCATTTAAAGATATCCTTTGAACTCCATTATCAAACTCAATATTTATATTAATTAAAGGCAATGCCTTTATAATACTTTCATCATCAAAAATACCAATACCATTATCAAGACAATATAAGCCAACGGCTCTGTACATAGCGCCTGTATCTGCATATATATAGCCTAATTCCTTTGAAATAAGCCTTGCAACAGTACTTTTGCCTGAACCTGCAGGACCGTCTATGGCAACAGCCTCGATTTTGCTTTTGTTTACAATATCAGGCCTTAGTCTTTTAGCACCCTTTAAATATATGTGATTCATATCCCTCTGCTTTTTGTCTGTTTCAACAGTTACCGCAGCTCTAATACACATTTTAAGGCTTCCTTCCACATAAAGCTCCTGTGCACACATAAGAGAAGCATCCACTATTCCTATCTCTCTTGCAGCCACAGCAGGATAAGTAGCATCCAAATCCCTTGTACATGTAAAAAGTATTGATATAATATCCTCTATATTCAAACCATTTGACTTAATTATTTCACTAAGCATTATTTTTGTATTTTCCCAAATACAGGCTTTACTGTTTTCTTCAGCAGTAATGGCACCTCGAATACAACAATTCATTTGTATTCTCCTCCTTAACAATTATTTCCTGCAAGATATCCTGTTGAAAACGCTATCTGCAAATTAAATCCGCCGGTAAAACTGTCAACATCAATAACCTCTCCGGCAAAATACAAGCCATTTATAATCTTTGATTCCATAGTTGAGGGGTCAATTTCATCAACCGAAACTCCTCCTCTTGTAACTACAGCCTCATTATAGCCTGTTGTATCTGTAATATTTATTGTAAGATTTTTAATAAGTTCCAGTAATCCTGTTCTTTCCTCTTTTGTTATACTGTTTACTTTCTTTTCGGAATCAATACCCGAAAGTCTTATAATAACAGGTATAAGCTTTTGAGGAAGTAAATCATCAAGAGAATTTTTAAAGTCCTTATTTAAATATTTCTGAAAATCCTTTAACAGCCTTAAATCAAGCTCCCTTTTACTCAGTGCAGGCTTTAAATCTATATGAAGCTTAGGCTTTTCATTCATTCTGTCATTTATATATCGGCTTGCTGATAAAATAACAGGACCCGTTACACCGAAATGGGTAAACATCATTTCACCAAAATCAGAATAAACCTCTTTATTGTCAATAGTAACCTTAATGCTTATATTTTTAAGACTAAGTCCCATTAAATCAGGAATCCACTTTTCCTTAGCCTTTAAGGGAACTAATGAGGGATAACACTCAGTTATAGTATGTCCGCATTTTTCAGCAAATTTGTAGCCGTCACCTGTTGAGCCTGTCATGGGGTAAGAAAGCCCCCCTGTTGCCACAATAACACTGTCACAAGCTAAAATCCTGTTATCCTTTAACTTAACTCCCGTTATCTTATTATCAGCAGTTATAATGTCCTTAACCTCAGTTTCATACATTATTTTACAGCCGCTGTTTTTTACAAATCCTTCCATAGCCCTTACAATATCGTTTGACTTTTCAGACTTTGGAAAAACTCTGTTTCCCCTTTCCACCTTAACAGGTACACCAAGGGATTCAAAAAAATCCATGGCAGAATCACTGCCAAATGTATAGAAGGCACTGTACAAAAAATACGGATTACCCGGTGTATTAGCTATAAGTCCTTCAGGGTCAACGGCATTTGTAACATTACACCTGCCCTTTCCTGTGATATAAAGCTTTCTTCCAACCTTATTCATTTTTTCAATAAGAGTAACATTATTACCCCTTAGACCTGCCTGACCTGCAGCCATCATGCCTGCCGGTCCGCCGCCTATAACAATGACCTTTTTCATATTATTATCCTTAATTAATTTAAAGAAATATTTTAATTACTTTTAAATTATATTATAAATATTTTTTCTTAATAGCAGAAGAATAAACCTTATATTCGCCCCACAAATCCTCAAGCTTGTCAAGACCTTCAGCAATATACCCTTTACGTTTCATGCTTATTGCCACAAGCAAAGCGTTAATAAGGCTTAACGGTGCCACTAAACTGTCTACAAAGCTTAACATATCACTGCTTGCAATAAGGCTTATTGTCGCATCGTTTACAAGAGGTGACTGTTTACTGTCTGTTATGGCAATGGTTTTTGCTCCTCTTGAATGTGCATACTCTATAGCCTTAACAGTCTTGTTTGAATATCTTGGAAAACTTATACCAATAAGTAAATCTCCCTCTTCAATCCTGAATATATGCTCAAAGGTTTCTGTTACAGCACCTGTTGATGCGTTTACAACATTATCTCTCATTAAATTAAGATAAAAGTCAAGAAAATGAGATAACGCTGACGAACTTCGTCCGCCGACAATATAAACTCTCTTTGCACTTGCTATATAATCAACTGCTTCATCAAACTCTTTAGGATTTATGGAATCTAAAGTTTCGGAAATTCTTGTTAAATCACTTTCAAGCACGCTTTTTAAAATATGCTTGTCAGCCTTAGCAATTCTGTCAGATGAAACCTTCATTCTCTGAGATGCCGTAAGCTCATTTTTAACAAGCTCCTGCAAAGCCTCCTGAAGCTTTGGATATCCGTCAAAGCCAAGTTCAATGGCAAAACGTACAACAGTTGATTCACTTACTCCTGCAATTTCACCAAGCTTTGAAGCTGTTAAATAAACTGCTCCGTCATAATGATCTTTAAGAAAATTGGCAATTCTCTTTTGTCCCTTGCTAAGACCACTCATTTTTTCATCAATTATTTTTAGTAAATCATTACTGTCTGCCATACTTTTCAATCTCACTTTATCATTTTTGTATACAATTTATCATAGTACCATATTGTTATATTATCACAGTTTATTTTTTTAGTCAATAAAATTCGTATATTAATATTAGTTATTAAAAACACATACTTTATTGATTATAACATAATATGCAGCCTTTTTAATAAAAAAGGAGGTGCATATCAAATTGAAGTGCACCTCTCTTTTAATTGTAATTAAAATATTAATTATTAACAACATTAGCAGTCTTACTATTATATGCGTAAGCTAAAGCATTTGTATTCTTAATAATAATATGCATAGCAATAAACGGACCGATACCGCATAATAATGCGCCAAATAACATCCACATAAGAACTGATGTACCATTTTCGCTAAATGTCAAACCATAACGCGGAGCATTTTCACTAAGACGGTTACCTAATGAATAATACCAAACCCAAGCATAAATTCCACAGGTACAGATACTTAATAAAATCAGCTTTAGCAATCCTGCAGTACTCTTTCCATCACCGTCACAAACAGTATTGACATCAGCTGCAAGTTTATGTAAAAAATAATAATCGTAAATGCCACAAGTGCAAATACCTAATAAAATATACATTAAAAGACTTCTATCACTTTTTACCATTAATAACTCCTCCTTTCTAAAATATTATAAGCAGTTTTATATATAAATCCATTGCTTAACTTAATTTTAATAAGCATATCTGAGGGATTAAGTAACCTCATCAGATATACTAATATAAACATAACAACAATTATAAACAAACATGCATTAAATGTTCTTTTTCCCATCCTATCTCTAAACATTATAATACCTGCAAACACAGGCATAAGAAAACACAAGGGATGAAGCCTGTATGCCTCCAGAAAATCAAATTTTAATAAGCATATTACGGCTCTTGTCATACCGCACCCAAGGCACGGAACACCTGTAAAAAACAATATAGGACACCCAATTCCTGATAATGCTGTAAAAATAATATATAATAAAATACTTAATATTAATGAACTATTTTTTTTCAATAATGTGATTATATCAATAAAAAAATGAAACACTTAAATATCCTACGCAATCTATTTCATATAACTGACAACAATAAGTATATACAATATTATGTAAAATGTCAAGAAATTCTGTCGATTTTATTATAAATTTATTAAGCTTTTCTTAACAAAAAAATCTCCCCCGGTATGATGACGAGGGCACTGAAAAAGCATTGATTTTTTTGAATAAATAATTACCAAAAATCCCAAAAGAAGAACTTTTCATGGCTTCTTTTGGGATTTTTTATGTAGC
>JAUNGN010000022.1 GCA_030524425.1 Clostridia bacterium
ATTTTGACATAAAGTGGAGCTTATGTCTATATTTTTTTGTCAAAAAAATATTTGGCGTGATTTTCAGACCACACCAAATATTTTACAACCAAAAACTGGGCATTAAATATCAAAGAATAAGAGTTGCAGCACCAAGGCACAATGGAAAGGTTGAGCGGCAAAACAGGCAGGATGAGGAAAGATTTTACAGAAGTATGAAAATGTACAGTTTGGAAGATGGCAGGAAGCAACTTGCAGTATATCAGAAAAAATCAAATAATTATATAAAAACCTGTCTAAACTTTCAAAGCCCAAATCAGGTTGTTGAAAAATACTTGGGAGTAATGTAAAAAATTAATTAGGGCTTTGGCAGATAAAACTGCCAAAAGCCCAATTCAATTATAACATATAGGACCGTAGTCAAGGTCAGGTAGTATTTTGCTCCGCAAAATCTCCACCTTACCCTTGACAACTTTTTTAGGCAAAGTGTAGCCAATCATTGACACCTCAACAACGCCTCAACAGTTTTACGAGAATATTACCTTGATTTGACGTGTAAATTGTTGTATAATAAAAATTAATATATTTAAAATGAGGTATAACTAAATGGATGTAAATAATGAAGTTACGTATGAAAAAATTGAACTGGATTTAAAAGCTGTTTTTTATGTCTTATTGGCAAGGGCTAAAATGATTTTGGCAATAACGGTTATTATGGCATTAATTGCTGCGTTTGTGAGTATCTTTTTAATTCCCAAAAGCTACAAGGCATCGGTGAGGTTTTATGTTAGTAACAATAAGGATGTTATTTCTCAAAATATTGATGCAGGTGATATTGATGCGTCAACTAAGCTGGTTCCGACTTACGCTGAGTTGTTAATCAGTAAGGCTGTTATAGCAGGCGTTATTGAAGATGCAAAGCTTGATTGTTCCATAGAGCAGCTTCTTCCGATGTTAAGTGTTGCAATGGTGTCAGATACTCAAATGCTTATTTTAAATGTTGAATCAAATAATCCTGATGATGCTTTTATTATTGCCAATGCAATTGCAGACAATGCACCTGAAATAATAACAGAGATAATGAATGGCAGTATTATAAAGGTAGTAGATTATGCAGACAAGCCTATGGCGCCTTCAAGTCCGAATGTTGTTAAAAATATAATGTTTGGTGCTTTTTTAGGTATAGTTTTAAGTGTTTTTATGATTATATTGTTTGAGATAAATGATTCGACAATTAAATCAGAGGAAGATATAAGAGGTATTTTCAGTGATATTCCTATTATAGGAATTATCCCGAATATACCTGCAGAAAGTGACGATATGGTTAGAGGAAAATAGTATATGTTAAAAAAATTTATATCAGATAATAAAAAAAATAATAATAATGAAATTGGTGCTGACATTGCAAGTAAAAGATTAATTGGTGCCGATACAAGATTTGATGTTAAAGAAGCTTACAACGAATTAAGAACAAATATAATGTTTTCAATACCAAACGCAGGTTCAAAGGTTGTGGCAGTAACAAGTTCCGTTACCTCTGAGGGGAAAAGTACCACATGTTTAAATACGGCAATATCTTTTGCGGATATATATGGCAAGGCCATAATTATTGACTGTGATTTAAGAAGGCCTAATATAAACAGACTGCTGGGAGTTAAAGAAAAAAAGGGATTAAGCAATATTCTTGTTAATGACTGTTGTCTTACAGATGCAATCATTAAAACAAAGTATAAAAATTTGGATGCAATAACTGCAGGAAATATACCGCCTAATCCCACAGAGCTTTTGTCATCAGAAACTATGACTGATATAGTCAGTCAGTTAAAGAAGGATTACAAGTATATTTTTTTGGATACCCCCCCAATTAATATTGTAATTGATGCTTCTCTTTTGGTTAAGCTGGTTGATGGAGTTGTCATTGTAGTAAGACAGCAAATAGCAGAAAAAAGGATGCTGCAGGAGACAGTGAAAAAACTAAATTTTGCCAATGCAAAAATTCTTGGTTTTGTGTTAAATGATGTTTCTGTTGAATCCAAGAGGTATATGAAGGGAAAATATGGCAGATATGGCTATAGTCATTATACGTTAGATGAATAGTTAACAGAGTTGGAGGATATATATGATAGATATACATTCACATGTATTACCTAATATTGATGATGGAAGTAAAAGCCCTGAAATGTCACTGAATATGCTTAAGGAAAGCCATAAGCAGGGGATAAGTGCTGTTGTTGCAACACCGCATTTTTACATAAAAAATGATACTGTGGACAGCTTTTTGATTAATAGAAGTGAGGCATATAACAGATTAATGGAATTTATAAAAGATGAAGTAAATATTCCTGACATTTATTTGGGAGCAGAGGTTTACTATTTTAATGGCATCAGCAGAATGGATAATATAGAAAGTCTGTGTATTAATAACAGTAATTATTTACTTTTGGAAATGCCTTTTAGTAAATGGAACAGCAGGGTGTTTCAGGAGGTTGAGGATTTAATTTATAATCGAAAATTAATTCCGGTTATTGCACATTTAGAGCGGTTTACGGCATTTCAGAATGGCACGGATAATATTGAAAAACTATTATCCATGAGAGTAATTGCTCAGATGAATGCTGAACATTTGTTAGGCTTCTTCACTAAGGGCAAGGCAATAAAGTGGTTATCAAAGGGTGTAATCAGGCTTCTTGGCTCAGATATGCACAATACTGAAACAAGGCCCCAAAATTTAGGCAATGCCTGTAAAATTGTCAGTAAAAAACTGGGGAATGAAATTTTGGATGAAATTACGGAATTAAGTAAAGAAATTATTGGAATTGATTAATGTTGGAGAGGAGAATTATTATTAGCGGTAGTATGAAAAAGTCACATAAGGCTTTAAAGATTGTTTTACTTATACTTTTTATTTTAATAGTTGCGTCAGTGTGTCTGTTAATATGGCAGAAAGACAATATTTCGGCAGTTATAAGTGCTTCCAAATATTCTGATACTGACATTCAGCAACAGATTGATGAATCTAAAAAAAATATAGAAACCCAGCTGGAGCAGTATGATGTAAAAGGATTAAGAGATTTTACACTTGAAGAAGAAGAAGCCATAAGAAAGGGTACTTTGACAGTTGAAGAAGCTGTTAAAAGAATAATGAGTGAAAGTAATATTTCAGGTGCAGAACAGGGCAGCGGAGTATTGCAGGAAAATGAAGGTCAGAATCAAAATGAAAATGAAAATGAGCAAAGCAGTACTGCTATTGTTAGTGATTATACTATAAAACTATATAGCTTAAAGGCTGCATATTTAGGTCAGATTGGTAATTTAATTGATCAGGCAAAGGCAGATTTCAAAAATGGTGCAAGCGGAAGTACTCTCATGTCAAAGTATTTAAGCAAGGCTGCTTCTCTTGAAAGTGAGGCAGATTCCAAGGTAGACACTCTTTTGAATGAACTGACAGGCAAGCTTGAAAATATAGGTGCTGATACAAGTATTGTTGCCACTATGAGGGATTCTTATGAAAACGAAAAGTCATTAAAGAAGTCATACTATTTAAGCTTGTTTAACAAGAAGAAAAAGGGCTGAATATGAAAAAGATAAGAGTAATTTTTATAATTCTTACAATTGCCTGTCTGGCATTTATATGGGTTAACTCTTCTTTTGATGGTGATGAATCTTCGGGTATAAGCGGTGGTGTGCTGGGCTTTATCAATGATTTTATAATGAAGCTGGGATTTAAAAGAGAGTTTGGTGAACATCTTATAAGAAAGACTGCACATTTTATAGAATATGCCGGTTTATCTTTTTTGCTTACTACAGATTTTAAACTGTTTAATGTGAACTTAAGAGAACACTGGAATAAGGTTTTGTTTTCAGGTCTTATGGTTTCTGTTATTGATGAAACCATACAGCTTTTTCCTGAGGGACGGTCAAGCTCCGTTGCTGATGTGTGGATAGACTTTGCAGGTGTGTGCTGTGCTTTTGCGGTAACATTGGTGTTATACAAATTTTTGGAAAATAAGCATATTTTGAAATTTGATTAAAAGGGGACTGATGCAAAATTGTTAAGTTTTGCATCAGTCCCCTTTAACTTATATTTATTTAACAGAAACAATCATAGAGCCTTGCTTAATATCTTTAGCTATAAATATTGGTTTTAGTGAATTAATTCTATATGATGATAAATCTGAGTTTTTTCCGCCTGAGCTTTTAATATTATCCTGAAGCTGATTAATAATAATATCAAAATTATCCATTCCGGCTAATTTCAGACCATCTCTTAACATAGTTATATTATCAATGGAAAGTTCCTTGCTTTGGTAGGAAAGGTCATAATAATTAACATATATTTTAGCAATAGAATTATTCTCAATGTATAGAGATATACCAACAGGAATATTATTTGAGTTAAGAAAAACATTATCGTAGGTTATTGAAAAATAACTGTTATTATCAGATGAAAGTAAATATTCATCGTTGGCAAAGTCGAGCCTGTTGAGTTTACTTCCTGTTATACAGCCTGTATAATGCCATCCTTTTTCTCTGAATGCCTCTACTAAATCCGAAAATTTCTGTGGAATAGAGCTATTATTGTTATAAACCTCATACCAGTTATAATCAGTAGCTATAAGTAAATCCAAGTCATCGTTTTTATATACCTTTACATTTTCAACAGGCATACCCTTTTGTGTAAGAGATATGTCTGATAAAGGGAGCTTTTCGATTTCTGCTTTTGCTTCAATAGGGAAATTTTCTTTGTCCCAATTTAATCGGACATCAAATAATTCCATGTAGCTGTTTTTTCCTGTAATTGCAACTAAATCGGTGTTTAGTGATGCATATTCATCCAGTGCCTTTAATTGACCGCATCCGCAAAGTGCAGTCAATATTATTGGAATAATAAATAATTTTTTCATGAGTTCACCCCTTGCCTTTTAATAATAATTACGGCTATAACGTAACCTATAAGTGCTAAAACCAGTGATAATAATATTTTTTCAAAGATATTGTCATAGAATAGGGCTGCACCAATCATGGCAAAATCAATTACAAAAGCAAGTTTAAATATATTGACTATCCATTTTTTGCTGAAAGGATTGCTTTGTTCTATCCATTTTGAGCTTGCAGCGACCTTAAATACCAAAAATAATGATATTAATGCCAGGATTATGTAATAGAATATTCCTGCAGCCGGAAAACGACTGACTATGTTATTGGCAACATATATCTGTAAGTTTCCTATTTGGTTATAGCTTGAATAAAAAAGGTCATTTGTTACATCATAATAATGAGGAAAAACTAAAAATATTAATTTTATAACATTATCTGATAAAATATGTAATGCATCAAAGCCCGCTAATATTAGTATTGGTGCATAAATCAATAACAGTGATAACACTATGCCGGACAGGCAGTTACCCACAATATATTGTATAAAAACAGTAAAAAAATATATAAATATATATACGGAAAAAATTGTAATAACTGTTTTAATAATGTAAAAAATACTTATAATATTCGGATTTATATTTAAGGCTGTAAGGACATCCTTGTAAACCTCCGCATAATTAAAATACGTCACGGTCATTATTATAAATATACATAAAAAGAATATTGATATAGCAAATATACCTGTAAGCAGCTTTATACGTATTACCTCTTTACTTGTAAAAGGCAGGCTGTGCCATAATTTATTAAAACCATCACTAAACTGTAAATATACCAGTACATATATAAATGCAGTGTAAAAGAAAAGGAAACAGGGTTCAAATATCAAAAAATCAATATTAAGTGAATCATCATATGAAAGTATATTGTTTATTTCAGATGAAACCGTATTGTTGTGTGATACAGCATATAGTAACATAAATAAAAACATAGCGCCAAAAAGCCATACTATTTTTTTAAACTCATATTTAAATAAGGCTTTATATTTGTAATCCATATAATTCACCTCCTACATAAAAATTTGTTCTATCTTTCTTATTGCTGTATAAGAAATGATAAAGCATATTAACAGTATTAAAACGGCAGTTAAATGATTTTGAGGCTGTATTATTGTGCTGCCAATGAAGTAAAATGAAAAACTCCCGAATATACAGCCAATTATATAAGCTAAGATCTTTATCTGCCTGAAAAGGAAAAGCTGTCCCATTTTTGAATAGTTAATGTGTTTATTACAAAAATAGGATATAATATACATTAAGACTGATAAAAGAGTCAGTGTAATATAGTAATTTATGTGGGTATGGTCTTCAAATACAAGTCTTTGAAGTCTTAATGTAATGTAATTAAAATAAGTTAATATGGAATGGTCCAATGTGATACCCATATCTCTTATAAATGCTGTTGTTCCTGCAAGAAAGCCTATAAAGCTAAAATATAATATAAAAGGTACTGCTATGGCAAATCCCATTATGCCCATACTGCCTGATGCAAAGATTGTTATGCTTGATATAAATATTGTAAGCATGGAAAGCATTAAAAAGTTTGAGTAATATGTAGTATAAAGACTTTCCAAGGTCTGAATAACTGTATTTTTGGCATCATAGACTGCTTTTATGTTATTATAGTACTCACTGATAAGACTCTTTGTAAATATATTAAATAATATAAGCTCAACTGCAGCCAGTAATATTATTAGTGTGAGGGATAATAGCACCTTTATTATAAAATCTTTATTTGATTTTACAGGCAGCTGACGTAGGAATATGCCTGTTTTTTTGTTTCTGTACATATAGAAAGTGTATATTATTATAAGTTCAAGTGTAACATTTAATGTAAAACAGCTTGAAGTATAGTCGAGAAGCATATTGGAAATACTCCATGTATCAATATCATATTGTTCAGCATAACCATTATAGGATAAATATATAAATAACAGACTGAAAAGTATGCCTATAAAGAGCAATAATACAGTTCTTTTGATATAAAGTTTAAAAAGGGAATTCATAAAATCACTCCTTGTTCTCAGATGTATAAATAAATATATCCTCAAGGCTCATACCAATTTGTTCAACAAGGTCTGCTCCCTTGGAATATAACTGCTGTGTTATTTCATCACTGTTTTTGTCAGTTATTATATAGTATATACTGCCTATTTGTTCAATATTTAATATGCCATTAATGTCAGATAAATCAGCAGCTTCCCTGAATACTGCCTGCAGCTTTACAATTTGTTTCTTTATTTTATCAATACTGTTTTGGTAAAGTATTGCGCCGTTTTGTATAATAGTCAGACTGTCGCAAAGCATTTCAAGCTCCCGTAAATGATGTGAGGATATAACTATTGTGCATTCTCTTTCAGTTACTTCAGAAATAAGAAGGTCAATAACCTGTTTTTTTGCAATAGCATCAAGTCCGCTTGTGGGTTCGTCAAGTATAAGTACATCGGGATGAAGGCTTAGATTGAGCATTAACGCCAATCTCATTTGCATTCCCTTTGATAACTGTTTTACTTTTCTTTGGGTAACAAGCTTAAAAATATTGTTTAGTTCATAAAATCTGTCTTCATCAAAGGCTGGGTATATTCCCTTGTAAAAATTAACCATATCAATTATTTTAAAGTTTGGAAAATAGCTGTTGCTGTCTGCAACATAGCCTATTTTGGACTTAACTTCGGGGTTATCATATACAGGTTTTCCGTCATATGTAATAATACCTTCATCACACTTGTAAATACCTGTAAGACAGTGTATTAATGTGGTTTTTCCCGCACCGTTTTCACCTATAAGACCGTGTATTGTACCTTTTGGTATTTCAATTGACACATTATCAAGTGCCTTGAATTTATCATAAAATTTACTTACATTTTTTATACTAATCATATAACTACTCCTTTTCTTCAAGTGCATTAAGCAGTTCTTTAACACAATTTAAAATTTCATTGTCACTTGCTCCGTTTAGTTTTAACTCAGCCAGGACAGGACGGATTTTATTTAACTCTTTATGAATATCTATATTGCTGTTTGTTTCATCTGAAATAAATGTTCCTTTTCCTCTTACTGTGACTATTATTCCTCGTCTTTCAAGCTCTGTATATGCTTTTGCTATTGTATTGGGGTTTACATCAAGCATTATTGAAAGTTTTCTGACTGAGGGGAGGGCATCTCCGCTTTTAAAATATCCCTTTAATATACATTCATTAATTTGATTGATTATTTGTTCATAAATTGGTAAATTGCTTTTTAGATCTATTTTAAACATATATTCACCTCCTTGTGTTAAATAGCTTATGTGTATTATAACACATAGTACACTGAAAGTCAATATCTGTTAAAATTTATATTGATAATTCACAGTTTTGTTGTATTTGTCAAAGGTTTATGCGATTTTTATATTATAATAAAAAAAATCAAGCCTATTTCTAAACTTGATTCTTTTTAGCTGTTTTTTAGTTAATGATATTGATCGGGGGGGAGTCTGCCGGTTTAATAAAAAATTACTCCAAAAAATTTAACCCTAATAAAATATTTTGGAGTAATTGAATTATTATTCTGCCTGTGCTAATACTAACTTTGGGTCTGTAGCTGTTTCATTGTTAAAAACTGCAAATTCCAAATGAGGTCCTAATGCAACACTGTAATTGGTAGGATTGGTGACAGCACCGATTTTATCACCTTTGTGAATGGCTTCACCTTCTGATACAGCCAAATTTTCATCTAACTGGCTGTATGTAGAGCTCCAGCCATTGCCGTGGTCTACACTAACCGTAACACCTGATATTTTATCCTTTGTAATAGAAGTAATTATACCGTCAGAGGCTGCACATACCTCAGTGCCTATATCTGCAGATATACAAATGGAGTCATTGGTTCTGTATTGTTCAAGTGTTCTGTCATAAATACCCGTATCATTGCTATAGTCCATTACTATCTGACCTGATACAGGCCACTCCATTTCCTGACTGTCATCAAACAGACTTAGTTCTCCGTTATCTGAAACGGTATTATCGGCTGTACTTTGTGTAATAGCTTCTGTTACTGCTTCTGCCTTTACTTCTTTTGTTGTGGTTTCTGTTGTGGTTAAAGGCTTTACATTTGATTTGTCAACGGGAGATATATCCTCCTCAAAATCTACCTCGTTATCATTACTTCCTGAATTTCCGCTGTTTAAAATGGAAATTCCGAAGGCAAGTATAATAAATATCGCAGCTAAGGTATATAAAACAGTGTAAAAGCCTTTCTTATTGTAATTTTCATTGTTGTCCATTGTTACACCTCCTAAGCCTATTATTGACTTGTCTTTTGAAATTTATACCGAAGTAAATAAAATTTTAGTAAATTGGTGATTTTATTATGTACAATTAAAAAAAATTGTTGTATAATCAATGTATAACATTTAGGAGGAATTGGAAATGAGTATTAATTTAAAGGGAAAGAATTTCCTTAAAATTTTAGATTTTTCTGCAGAAGAATTAGAATATTTATTGGATTTAGCGGCTGATTTAAAAGCTAAGAAAAAAGCAGGCATTCCTGTTGATACATTTAGAGGCAAGAATATTGCCCTTATTTTTGAAAAAACAAGTACCAGAACAAGGTGTGCATTTGAAGTTGCAGCTTCTGATTTAGGTATGGGTTCTACATATCTTGACCCGTCAGGCTCACAGATTGGCAAGAAAGAAAGCATTGCTGATACTGCAAGGGTTTTGGGAAGAATGTTTGACGGTATTGAATACAGAGGCTTTGGACAGGAAATAGTAGAAGAGCTTGCTGAGTATGCAGGTGTTCCCGTATGGAATGGCCTTACCAACGAGTCACATCCTACACAAATTTTAGCAGATTTTTTAACTGTCAGAGAGCATTTGGGAAAATTAAAGGGCGTAAATTTTGTATATATGGGTGATGCACGTTATAATATGGGTAATTCTCTTATGGCAGGCTGTGCTAAAATGGGTATGAACTTTACTGCCTGTGCACCAAAGGCATATTTTCCGGATGAAAAGCTTGTTGCAGAGTGCAGAAAGATTGCAGAAGCTAACGGATCAACCATTACACTTACTGAAGATGTAAAGGAGGGTACTAAAAATGCCGATGTAATATACACTGACGTATGGGTATCCATGGGTGAGCCTGACGAGGTTTGGACTTCAAGAATTGAAGAGCTTTCTCCTTATCAGGTTAATAGGTCTGTTATGGAAAATGCGGGAGAAAAGGCTATATTTATGCACTGTCTGCCTGCTTTTCATGACCTTAATACAAAGATTGGCAAGGAAGTCGGAAAAAAGTTCGGCATTACTGAAATGGAGGTCACAAATGAAGTATTTGAATCTCCTCAGTCTGTTGTATTTGATGAGGCTGAAAACAGAATGCATACCATAAAGGCGGTTATGGCAGCTACCTTGTAAAATTTTAGAAATCGGAGTGAAATAAAAAATGAGTGAAGAAAAGAAAAAAATAATATACAGTGCAATGCAGCCATCAGGTGTGCCGTCTCTTGGCAATTATATTGGTGCGTTAAAAAACTGGAAAAATTTACAGGATGAATATAACTGTTTATTTGGTGTTGCCAATATGCACGCTATTACAGTAAGACAGAACCCTGCAGAGCTTAGACAAAGAACAAAGGATTTAGTTGCCTTGTTCCTTGCCATTGGTCTTGATCCTGAAAAGCATATTATATATGTTCAGTCTGATGTTAAGGCTCATGCTGAAATTGCATGGATATTAAACTGCTTTACCTATATGGGAGAGCTTAACAGAATGACACAGTTTAAGGATAAGTCTGCAAAGCATGCTGACAATATAAATGCAGGACTTTATACCTATCCTGTGTTAATGGCAGGTGATATTTTATTATATCAGAGTGATTTGGTACCTGTTGGTGCTGACCAGAAGCAGCATCTTGAAATATGCAGGGACATTGCAGGCAGGTTTAACGGTGTTTACGGCGATGTGTTTAAAATTCCCGATCCATATATTCCTAAGGTTGGTGCAAGAATAATGGGCTTGCAGAATCCTGAAAGAAAAATGAGCAAGTCAGAAAGTGACAATGTCAACAATGTTATTTATATTCTCGATGAGCCGAATGTTATCAGAAACAAGATTAAGAGAGCGGTAACAGACTCTGATACAGAGGTAAGATATAGCGAGGACAAGCCGGGCGTAAGCAATCTTTTAAATATTTATTCAGCAGTAACAGGCAAGCCTATTGATGAGGCTGCAGCTGAATTTAAGGGCTGTGGATACGGTGAGTTTAAAACAGGAGTAGGAGAAGCTGTTGTTGCAGAGCTTGAACCAATTCAGCAGAGGTTTAAGGAATATTCAAGTGATAAGGCTTATCTTGAAAAGGTAATGAAGGAAGGCGCTGAAAAGGCATCTTATATTGCTAACAAGACATTGACAAAGGTTAAGAAAAAGGTCGGATATCCGATTTATAAGTAAATATACTGATGAGCTGATAAAAGGGCTTGTAATAAATATGAAATGCACGGAGTGTATCAATGATGATATACTCCGTTTTTTTATCTGTATTTTATATAATCCAAAAACTTTTTAACTGCAAGAGATACATTTTTTTTATCCCTTAATGCAAGTCCGATTTTTCTGTGTGCAGGAACTTCCAGCTCTTTTGTTATTATATTATAGGGCACTCGCTGTAAAATGAGCTTTGGAAGAATACTGATACCCAAACCGCTTTCTACCATAGACATAATTGCATAGTCATCCCACGTTGTAAAACGAATTTTGGGAGAAATATTATTTTGTTCAAAAATTTTTGAAATTTCTGTGTTTGAACCTTTTTCAAGGAGCATAAAGGGATAATTACACAATGCATTCACAGGAAAATATTCGCAGTCTGCAAGCTCGTGATTCTCCGGCAGAACTACAAGAAATTTATCTTCTTCCAAAAAAATTGTTTCGAATTCAGAAAGTGTGGGGAGTCGAATAAATCCACAGTCTACACGTCCTTCTGAAATCCAGCTTTCTATCTCGCTATAGTCTCCAAGGAGTAATTCGTAATCAATATCAGGGTAGTCCTTTTGAAATTCCTTAATTATATTAGGAAGCCAGTGTGTTGCCGCACTTGAAAACGTACCTATTCTTATAAGACCGGATTGGAGTCCTTTCAGCTCTTCCACCTGAAGCTGAAGCTTGTTATATTCATTGCATAAATTTTGAGCAAGGGGTAACAATTTTAAACCGTCTGATGTTAAACGCACTCCCGAACGGCTTCGTTCGAGAAGTGATACACCCCATTCCTTTTCCAAATCGCTAACCATACGGCTTATTCCTGACTGGGAATAATTCAGTATATTTGCCGCGGTTGTAAAGCTGCCGCACTCAACTGTTTTAATAAATGCCATATATTTTTGGACATTCATTTCCATAATATATCACCTTCTATCTGGTTTTGTAATGTATAGCATGATAAATATTCGCTTTTGTAATTTATAGATTTATGATACACTATAACTATGAATTTTTCAAGGGAAAGGAATGAAATAATATATGTTTTTTGTAAGTGATATTTATACAATACCGCCTGAAAAATTTAACAGCAAGCTGCAGAGAGAAACCTATAGTGTATTGCAGAAGCTAAGCATACCTTTTTTTAGGGTTGAAACCGATGAGGCAATTACAATGGAGGATTGTGTTCTTATTAATGAAAAATTGGATATGAAAATGGTTAAAACCTTATTTCTTTGCAACAGACAGAAAACTGCCTTTTATCTTTTTATTACGGCAGGGGATAAACAGTTTAAATCAAAGGATTTCAGCAATGTTCTTGATATATCAAGGGTTTCATTTGCTCCTGCTGAGTTAATGGAAAGTATGCTGGGAACAAAAATAGGTGCCGCTACTGTTTTTAGTGCTGTAACCGACAGTGATAATAATGTACAGATTGTGATTGACAAAGATGTTGCAGATGAAGAATGGTATGGCTGCAGTGACGGAACAACTACGGGATATATGAAAATTAAAACAGCACAAATTATAAATAATTTTTTACCGTATGCAGGACATATTCCCAAAATAATTGAGGTGTAAATATGGGATTATATAAAAACAGAATTGTAGTAAAGGTTGGAACATCAACATTAACCAATGATATGGGACAAAATAACTTACGCTTATTTGACAGACTTGCTTGTGTACTTTCAGATATTCATAATATGGGATATGAGATTATTCTTGTATCTTCAGGCGCTATTGCAGTAGGAAAAAATAAGCTTAAAATGAAATCACATCCTTCATATATGGCCTTAAAACAGGCTGCCGCTGCAGTGGGGCAGTGCAGTATTATGTTTTTATATGATAAATTTTTTAACGATTATGACAAAACAATTGCACAAATATTATTAAATGCAGAGGATATAGAGGTTGAAGAAAAAAAGGAAAACCTGACCAATACATTTAATACTTTGCTTGAAATGGGTATAATACCGGTTGTTAATGAAAATGACTCGGTTAGTTATACGGAAATTGAATCGGATGAAAGATTGTTTGGTGATAATGATATGCTTTCTGCTGTAGTTGCTGTGTTATGCAAAGCACAAAAGCTTATAATTTTATCTGATATTGACGGTTTTTATGATAATGATCCAAGACTTTATCCTAATGCAAAGCTTATTGAGTGTATTACAGAAATAGATGATAATATCCTGTGTCTGGCAGGGGGCGCCGGTTCAAGAAGAGGTACGGGCGGAATGAAAACAAAATTGCAGGCGGCGAAATTGGCTGCTGCACAGGGAATTGACACAATAATAACTAATGGAAAAGATCCCTCCGTAATATATAATATAGTAAACGGTAAAAAAGCCGGTACACTTTTTAAGGGGAAAATATATGACGAATATTTATAAGAATAAAATAATATCAATACATTTCAAATATTTTTTGGCTTTGATTTTATTTGGCTCAAACGGAATTGTTGCCGGCTTTATTTCATTAAACAGTTATGAAATTGTGTTTTTTAGGACATTAATAGGCAGTTTGTTTCTGACGGGTATTTTTATAAATACTAAATATAAGCTTAATTGTCTGAAAAATAAAAAGCATCTTATGTATTTAATTGTTTCGGGTATGGCAATGGGAACAAGCTGGATGTTTTTATATGAGGCATATAGTGAGGTTGGCGTAAGTTTGGGCACACTTGCATATTACTGCGGACCGGTAATTGTAATTATATGCTCTCCTTTAATTTTTAATGAGAAAATGACCTTTTTGAAGATCTTTGGATTTGTTTTTGTATTAATGGGAATGTATATTGTTAATGGAAATGCTTTAGAGCAAAATGTTAGCTTATGGGGACTGTTTTGCGGTATATTTTCTGCAATTATGTATTCCTTTATGGTTATATTCAATAAAAAAGCCAAGAGTATTACGGGAATGGAAAATGCTGTAATTCAATTAATTTCAAGCTTTATTGCGGCTGCATTGTTTGTTATTATAAATGAAGGTTTTCCCGTTTTAAATATAAGAGATAATATTATTCCTATACTGTTTTTAGGAATTGTAAATACAGGAATAGGCTGTTATTTATATTTTTCATCTATTCAAAAGCTGCCGACAAGTACAGTTGCTGTTTGCGGATATTTAGAACCATTATCAGCATTGCTGTTTTCTGCAATTTTTTTAAAGGAAAGATTATCGGCTATACAGATATTTGGGGCGTTATTTATATTGGGAGGTGCGGTGATAAGTAAATTATCGGCAAATAAAATAATGTATATGCTTTTAATTAAAGCAAAAGAACATTGAATGCAACAGATTAGCTGTTTTCAATGTTCTTTTGTTTATTTTAAATTGTTTTTTATTGAATGATATACTTTTGAAATCGGTAATCCCACAATAGTATAATAATCTCCGTCAATTTTATCTACAAGAATAGCGCCCAATCCCTGTATACCATATGCTCCTGCCTTATCCATAGGCTCCCAGCTGTCTACATAAGATGCAATCGTTTCCTGAGATAATTCTCTGAAATATACATCGGCACAGTCTGCAAAGTTTTCAATAAAAACTCTGTCATTTACATAATAGTATAATGTTACGCCTGTATATACCTGATGTTTTTTTCCTGACAGTTTATTAAGCATCCTTACAGCGTCATTTCTATCCTTTGGCTTACCTAAGATTTCATCATCCATAGCAACAATAGTATCTGCTGCCACGACGACAGTGTCCTTTTCAGGCATTTCCTTGTCAAATACGGCATCAGCCTTTCTCAGCGAAAGTTCCATAACTATTTCTGCAGGAGTCATATTTTCATCATAGCTTTCGTCTGTATTACATACTGAAACTCTGAATTCAAGACCTGCCTGTTTCATTAAATCCGAGCGTCTTGGTGAGCCTGAGGCTAATATGATTTCCATTTATAATTACCTCCTAAAAAAACTTTTTATAAATAATACCTGAAATAAGCATACCTATAATTCCGGCTATGGTAAAGCTTATATGAAAGCCGAATTGTAAATATAAAAAGCCGAGGTCAAGTATAAAGGGCTGTGTAAATCCAATAGTTTTGCCATAATTAAGCCATAATAAATAAGGCACCTTTGATGCAAGGGAGCCAAGAAAGCTGCCTATTATTAAGCCTGAAATTAAAATCAGCAAAAACACAACATTTGATTTGTTTTTCATAAGTATCTTCCTTTCTGCACATAAGTATATTTTAATGGAAAGAGCCAATCATTTCAAGTCTTTTGTTGAAATATATTAAAAAATGATTTATACTGATATAAAGAATTTAATTTAGGAGAGAAATATGTTATTTAATTCACTTGATTTTATAATATTTTTTATGATTGTGGTGTTTTTACACTATGTATTGCCCCATAAATTCAGATGGATAATGCTTTTAACTGCCAGCTGTATTTTTTATATGTGCTGGAGAGCAGAGCTTATCGTCCTTATTTTATTTTCAACACTTGCCAACTGGGGCATTTCTTTGTTAATTGATAAATACAGACACAGAGGAAAGGGACTTTTAATTTTAAGTATTATTATTAATTTTGGACTCCTTTTTATTTTTAAGTATATGATGTTTATAAATCATACATTTATGGTATTGTATGAATATATGGGTTGGAATTATCCTGTTAGTGATTTTAACATTATATTGCCAATGGGCATTTCGTTTTATACATTTCAGGCTGCAAGCTATACTATTGATATATATAGAAATGATTATCCTCCTGAAAGGAATTATTTTAAATTTACATTGTTTGTGACTTTTTTTCCTCAGCTTGTTGCCGGTCCTATTGAAAGAGCCGACAGGCTTTTAAATCAATTATTTACTGTTAAAAGGATAAATGTAAATAATTTTTCAGATGGCATTAAGCTGATGATAATGGGCTATTTCAAAAAAATTGTTATTGCAGACAGGTCCGCTGTTCTTGTAAATGCAGTATTTAATAACTGCAGAGAGTATAATGGACTATCATTTATTATTGCTGCTTTTTTCTTTGCTTTTCAGATATACGGTGATTTCAGCGGTTACAGTGATATTGCAAGAGGCTGTGCAAGAATATTGGGCATAGACTTAATGTATAATTTTGACAGACCTTATTTTTCAAAAAGCATTAAAGAATTTTGGAGAAGGTGGCATATATCTCTTTCAACATGGTTCAGGGACTATGTATATATCCCTTTGGGCGGCAGCAGATGTTCAAGAGGAAGAAAGTATTTAAATTTAATGATTACATTTCTTGTAAGCGGTTTGTGGCATGGTGCAAACTGGACTTATGTGCTTTGGGGCGGTTTGCATGGCTTGTATCAGGTTATTGGAGATGTAAAAAATATGATTATTCCTAAATGGAATAATTTTGTAATTAATTTTTTCAGAGTGATTATAACTTTTATTCTAGTGGTATTTGCGTGGATTTTCTTCAGAGCCAATACAATTGGCGACAGCTTTTATATTGTAAGCAATTTATTTAACGATATTGGTAATATTACGGATTTGCAGTACTTATATGAAATGTTTAATAATTTTGGATTGCAGATGTTTGAAATTGTAATTGTTACAGGTGCAATAGCGGTGCTTATTTTCAGTGAAATAATAAGCTGTAAAATGGATATTCATAAGCTGATGAACAGGGCTCCCTTTGTGTTAAGGTTTGCCTATTATTATATTCTGGTAATTATTATATTTGGAATGGGGGTGTTTTCCGGTGGGGGACAATTTATATACTTCCAGTTTTAAGGATATAGTGTTGTTTATAATAAAGGTTTTGATATTTATTGCTTGTATTGTTCCTGTAATATATTATGTCGGCATCAAGTATTCCGCTGCATCAACTGAAAATAAAATAAACGGATATAATCAAAGCAGATGGGAGGAATTCTATTCCTTGCCCGAAAACAGTGTGAATATGGTGTTTTTGGGCTCTTCTCATTCCTATTGCACTTTTGATCCCTTAATTATTGATGAGGGCTTAGGTACAAGCAGTTATCAGTTAGGCATGCCTTTACAGCATCTTGATTCAACTTATTACACTTTGAAAGAGGTTCTTAATTATCAGCAGCCTAAGGATGTTGTACTGGAGGTTTACTGGGATATGCTTGATGATGATTTTGAGCTGACTCAGGCAGGATATTTGTTTCAAGTGCTTAAAAACAAGGCCTTGGAAAAAGAGTATATTAAAGATGTTTTTCCCTTAAGTGAAAAGGTCAAGTATAATGTAAATATATTCAGATATCAGGCTGATTATTATGCTTACAGAAATACTAAATTAAAGGAAAGACTTGAAAACCGTTATGGTGTGTTTACTCCTGCAAAGGCTAAACAGGAGGGTGTTGAGAAATATCGTTCAAGAGGGTACACATATTGTAATTATAATATGCTGCCTGATGAATTTGACAAAACAAATCAGTTTAAAAATTCAGACGGTAAGGAATGGACAGCCAGTTCTGCTCAGATTAAGTATCTTAACAATATCATTAAGCTATGCAATGAAAAGAACATAAGACTAACATTTGTAACTGCTCCTGTTGCAAATGTTTCTCTTGATTATATTAAGAACTATGATATTATTCATGATTTTGTGCAGAAAATAGCCGATGATAATGACATAAAGTATCTTGATTACAATATAGTAAACAAGGATAAAACTTTGTTTGCAGCAGAAAACTTCAGAGATGATGCCCACTTAAACCATAGCGGTGTTGAGGCGGCTGATCAATATTTTATCAAATGGTATAAGGATACCTATAATTAATTGCGACAATATTGTCGCAATTTTTTTATTGTCCAAAATCATAAATTATACAAAATAATACAGGCTCAATACTTATAATAAAAGTATAAATTTAAGGATAATGCTTAGGTGGTGAATGTATGACAGTTGATATTTATGCTGATGAAATGATATTTATTAACTTTATAGTGAATGTATTAACAATTGAAATTACAAAAAGAATAGTTAAACATAAGGTTAGTTTATTAAGAGAAAGTATTTTGGCATTTATTTTTTCTCTGTTGTACACTGTATTTGTAATATCGGATTTGAGGGGATATATTAATTTATTTACATTGCTGGTTATTAATATCTGTGAATTAGTTATATTATTTAAACCTAAGGATATTGTTCAATGTGTTAAATACAGTATAGCCTTTAAATTTGCTGCTATTACCACTAATGGCTGTTCACTTTTGATGAACAATTATTTAAAGAACAGATTTAATTATCTTATTTTAATGCTCAGCTTTGCTTTAACTTATTTATCATACATAATATTAAATCTGTTAAATAGAGAAACTGCATATTATTCAATAGATATACAGTGCAGTAATAAGATTATTAATATAAATGCTTTAGTTGATACAGGTAATTCTCTTGTAGAGCCGTTAAGCAACAAGCCCGTAATTGTGGCTGAATACAGTGCTTTAAAGGAAGTCCTGCCTTATAAACTGGTGGAGATATATGAAAACAAAAAAGAAAGTAATTTAATGGAGATAATATCTGCAATATCAGAGGATAGTTTTAGAAACAGCTTAAGAATTATTCCCTTTAAAAGTGTAGGCAGGGAAAAGGGTATGATGATTGGCTTTGTTGCTGACAGTGTTAAAATAAAGGATAATGTTATCAGCAAGCCTGTAATTGGTATATGCAGATTTAATTTAAGCAGAAACGGATTATATAGTGCATTAATTAGTCCTAGACATTTGGGAGGTATTTGAAATGGATGGTAAGGGTTGTTTGGAAAGATTTTTTCGTAAGTTTGCAGAATGCGGACGAATATTCTATATTGGCGGCAGTGATATTTTACCTGAGCCTTTAAATATTAAGGAGGAAACTGAGCTTTTAAAAAAACTTGTAGAAAACGGTGATGAAGATGCCAGAGATATTCTGATAGAAAGGAATTTAAGGCTGGTTGTATACATAGCAAGAAAATTTGAAAACACAGGCATAAATGTTGAGGATTTAATATCCATTGGAACAATAGGTTTAATTAAAGCAATTAATACCTTTAAGCCTGAAAAAAATATTAAGCTTGCAACATACGCATCCAGGTGCATAGAAAACGAAATATTAATGTATCTGAGGAGGACTACAAAAACAAAAACTGAGGTGTCAATTGATGAGCCGTTAAATGTGGACTGGGAGGGTAATGAGCTTCTGCTCTCCGATATACTGGGTACTGATGTGGATGTTATATACAGGGGAATTGAAGAAGAGGTGGATAAACAGCTTTTAAGGACTGCTATTCAGAAATTAAGCGGAAGAGAAAAAGAAATAATTGAACTCAGGTTTGGCATAGGTAAGGACGGGGAAGAAAAAACACAGAAGGAGGTTGCTGATATTTTGGGAATAAGTCAGTCTTATATATCAAGACTTGAAAAGAAAATAATAGGAAGACTTAGGAAAGAGATAATGAAGCTGGTGTAAACAGTAATAAATTAAGATTGCTTATGTAATTAATAAATTAATTATAAGCAGTCTTTTTTTGTTGAAATTGATACTGTCCTATAGTATAATACAAATATATTAAATTGAAACTATAAAGGGTAATTTGGAATTGAAAAGGGTTATGAATATTTAGTGGTTGAAATAGCAATCATTAATATTGGGAGGTAAATTATGGACGGAAAAACTACAGTTAAATATCTGCAAAATTATATAAAATCAAAAGATTTTAAACCGGATATGGTAAAGGACTATTTTCTTAAACTTTCGGAAGAAGTCGGTGAATTGGCAAAGGCTGTAAGAAAAGATATATGTAGGTGTAATTCACAGGAAATTAAGGGCACTGTTGATGAGGAAATATGGGATGTTATTTATTATGCTTTGGCTATTGCAAATTGCTATAATATTGATATCGAGTCAGTAATTAAAGAAAAGGAAAAAATTAATCAGCTTAAATATCATTCGGAAATTGAGTTTGAAGAGAACAGGTAGAAAATATGAAAGTTATATTTTTAGATGTGGATGGTGTTTTGAATTCTGAGATTTGGAATGAAAATCACAAGGAAGAAATCATAAAAGGAATCTTAATTGATGAAGATAAGGTTAGGCTATTAAAGAAGGTTATTATAAAAACAGGTGCTGTTATTGTTTTACATTCGGGCTGGAAGTATTGGTTTGATAAAGATATTAAGCCAATAAAAGAAGAAGCAAAAAAGTTTGTTGAAATGTTAAAAAAATATGATATTGCGATTTATGATGTTACACCTGACTTTTCCACAGATGAAATAAGAAAAACAAAAAAATTTAGTCTTGTAAAGGCAAAGGAAATTCTGCATTGGCTTAAAAAACATAAGGAAACAGAAAAGTGGATAGTTATTGATGACTTGGATTTGTATAATGAGGAGGTAAGAATAAATCAGTTGATTACAAATAATAAAACAGGTCTTACTCAATCTGATGCAGAGAAAATAATTAGTGCATTTATATAAATATATTTTGAGGTGGTCAAATGAGAAAGAATAAAACACTATATGTTTCAGATTTAGATGGAACTTTATTAAACAGTAATCAGTCAATATCGGATTTTACTGCTCAGGTTATAAATAATATGGTTGAAAAGGGCATGGTTTTTACATACGCAACAGCAAGATCTGCATATACTGCCTGTCCCAAAACCTCAGCAATTAAGGGAAATATTCCCCTTATTATATATAACGGCGTATTTATAATAAATAATGAAACAGGAGAAAAAATGCTGTCTAGCTATTTTAATCAAGAGCAAGTGCAGGAGATTAAAAGTGTTTTGGATATGCATGGTATTTATCCTATTGTATATTCTTTTATTGATAACAGAGAAAAATTTTCATTCTGTATAAATAATATGAGCAGGGGAATAAGGGACTTTACATCAACGAGAGAAAATGATGAAAGAAGAAATGAAATAATTGATTTAACAAATTTATACAAAGGCGAAAATTTTTATTATACCTGTATTGATGATAAAGAAAAGCTGTTATTTGCTTATGACAAATTAAAAAATAAATATCGCTGTATATTTTCAAAAGATATTTATAGCAATGATTATTGGCTTGAAATTATGCCAAAGGGTGCTACAAAGGCAAATGCAGTTCTTAAACTAAAGGAAATGCTGGGCTGCGATAAAATTGTTTCCTTCGGTGATAATGTAAATGATATTGAAATGTTTAAAATTTCTCATGAGTGTTATGCAGTAGAAAATGCCGTTGATGAATTAAAGGAATATGCCACAGGTATTATAGAAAGCAATGATAATGACGGAGTAGCAAAGTGGCTTAATGAAAATGCAGGATTATAATATATAAGTATAATTAATACAAAAATGCTAAAAATAGTTTAAAAAGTGCTTGAAATGGAAAATAAAATATGTTAAAATAAGCACTATGATTGATTAGCTATGATGAAGAAAAGTAATTCAGGCAAGACTGACAGGGATTTAATGCCATAGATTGAGAGCATTAATTTGACACTCCTTTATGAAAGAACACTTCGGAGCTTATTTTGTGAAAGGATAAACACCTATTAGCAGAATACGTTTGGTATGCGTTAAATTACCCTTAGAGGTGGACAATTTACTTGTCAATTTAGGTGGTACCGCGGTTATTTCCGTCCTGAAGCGTTATGCTTTGGGGCGTTTTTTTATTTATCATAGTCTTAAAGTGAAATTTATAACAGAAAGGTGAGGTAAAATGGTTAAAGCAACCGGCGAGAGGACTATTATGGATTTATCCATTGAAGAGCTTAAAGCTCTCAGTCCGGAAGAGAAAAAGAGTGTAACAACTCACGGCACAATCTACAATGTAAGAGATATGGGTGATTTTGCCTTTGTTATTATCAGAAAAATCGGCGGTCTTGTTCAGTGTCTTTATAATAAGAAAATTACTGAAGAGGACAGACATCTTTTCCAGGATGAAAATGCCATAAGAGTTACAGGTGAAGTAAGAGATGAGGAAAGAGCCGTAAACGGTTTTGAAATAGTTATTGACAAAATGGAGGTTTTATCAGCTCCAAAGGAGGAGCTTCCTTTAAGTGTAAGCAAGAGAAAGTTAAATATTGCTCTTGAAAATGAAATTGAAATAAGACCTGTTACTCTCAGAAATGAGCAGAGAAGAAGTGTATTTAAGCTCCAGGAGGGTATTGTAAGAGGGTTCAGAAGATACCTTGAAGATAATGGCTTTACAGAGATTTTTTCTCCGAAGATTATTGCCGCAGGTGCAGAGGGCGGTGCTAACATATTTAAGCTTGACTATTTTGGCAAGAAGGCATATTTGGCACAGTCACCACAGACCTACAAGCAGACTTTAATTCCCGTATATGAAAGAGTATTTGAAATTGCTCCCGTATTCAGAGCTGAAAAGCATGATACAGCAAGACACTTAAATGAATATGTTTCAGTTGACTTTGAAATGGGATATATTAACAGTTTCTATGATGTAATCAATATGGAGACAGGTATGTTAAAGTATTGCTTTAACTATCTTGAAGAAAATTATGCTCTTGTATTAAAGAAATTAGGCTGTGAGCTTCCTAAGTTTGATACTATTCCTTGTGTTAAATTCAGAGATGCAAAGGAAATGGTAGCTAAGAAGTATGGCAGAAAAATTAAGGATCCTTATGATTTAGAGCCTGAAGAGGAAAGACTTATCGGTGAGCTTTTCAAAGAGGACTATGGCAGTGACTTTGTTTTTGTTACTCACTATCCTGTTAAGAAAAGACCTTTCTATGCTATGGATGACCCTGAGGATCCAAAATATACATTAAGCTTTGACCTTTTATTCAGAGGTATGGAAATTACAACAGGCGGTCAGAGAATTCACGATTATGACGAGCAGGTTAAGAAAATGATTTTCAAGGGCTTATACCCTGAGGATTTTGAAAGCTATTTAATGCTTCATAAGTACGGTGTTCCACCACACGGCGGCTTGGGTATGGGTCTTGAAAGACTTGTTATGAAGTTATTGGACGAAAAGAACATAAGAGCTACATCTATGTTCCCAAGAGATACAACCAGATTAAATCCATAAGGAGGTAAAGTATGTCAGTTCAGGAAAAATTAATTGCTTGCCTTGTTGAAAATACAGGTATTGAATTAACAGAATCAATGCTTGAAGACGTTAAGGTAAGATTAAATATGATATTGGATCTTGTAGGCTACAGTGAAGCAGGTGAAACTGCTGTTGCTGAAAGTAAGGTTATCAATGTTGCCGAAACAGGTATTGATGACAATCTTATTAAATATCTTGAGGAATTATCAAGACTTGAGCTTACTCGTGATGAAGAAGAAAGAGCTAAGGGAGAGCTTACCAAGATTTTGGGCTACATTGATATGTTAAATGAGTTGGATACCGAAAATGTTGAGGCTATGAGCCATCCGTTCCCGTATACCAACAATTTCAGAGATGATGAGTGTAAGGCTTCAACTGAAAGAGAATTAATATTACAGAATGCACCACAGCAGAAGGACGGCTGTTTTAAGGTGCCAACGACCGTAGAATAGGGAGGATATTATGATGGAATTTACAAATAAAACTGCCCTTGAAATAGGTCAGATGATAAAAAATAAAGAAGTATCCTCTGTTGAGGTTACTAAGGATATGCTTCAAAATATTAAGGCTAGAGATGAAAAGGTTAATGCCTTTGTTACAGTATTTGAAGAGGATGCTTTAAAGCAGGCTGAGGAGGTTCAGGCTAAGATTGATTCAGGCGAGCTTAATTCACCTTTGGCCGGTGTGCCTATGGGTATTAAGGATAATATTTGTACTAAAGACAGACTTACTACCTGTGGTTCTAAGATGCTTTACAACTTTAAGCCTCCATATAATGCTGCAGTTACAGATAAGCTTGAAAAAGCAGGTGCTGTTGTGTTGGGTAAGTTAAATATGGATGAGTTTGCCATGGGCGGTTCTACTGAAACCTCTTACTTTGGTTCTACAGGCAATCCTTGGGATGTTACAAGAGTTCCCGGAGGTTCATCAGGCGGAAGTGCTGCTGCTGTAGCTGCCGAAGAGGTTACTTATGCTCTTGGTTCCGATACAGGCGGTTCAATAAGACAGCCTTGTTCATTCTGCGGTGTAAGCGGTATTAAGCCGACTTATGGTGCTGTTTCAAGATATGGTTTGGTTGCTTTTGCGTCTTCTCTTGACCAGATTGGACCTGTAGGAAGGGATATTAAGGACTGTGCTGAAGTGCTTTCAGTTATCAGCGGTCACGACCCTAAGGATTCAACTTCCGTAAAAAGACCTGTATTTGACTTTTCAAGCTGCTTTGACGGTGATTTAAAGGGTATGAAAATTGGTATTCCAACCAATTATTTTGGCAAGGGTCTTGACGAAGATGTTAAAAAGCCTGTTTTGGAGGCTGCTGAAACCTTAAAGAAGTTAGGTGCTGAAATTGAAGAGTTTGAAATGAATATTGTGGACTATGCAATTCCTGCTTACTATGTATTAGCTTGTGCCGAAGCAAGCTCAAATCTTTCAAGATATGACGGCATTAAGTATGGTTACAGAAAGAGAGATTGCGAGGACTTAATGGAGGTTTACCTGACTTCAAGAAGTGAAGGCTTTGGTATGGAAGTTAAGAGAAGAATTATGCTTGGTTCTTTTGTGTTAAGCTCAGGCTATTATGATGCTTATTACAACAAGAGCTTAAAGGTAAGAGGTCTTATTAAAAAGAGCTTTGACGAAGCCTTTGAAAAGTATGATATGATTTTGTCACCTGTTGCTCCTACAACGGCTTATAAGATTGGTGAAAATTCTTCCGATCCTCTTAAAATGTATTTAGGTGATATTTATACGGTATCTGTAAATCTTGCAGGTATTCCTGCAGTATCTGTGCCTTGCGGCTTTGGTGCAGAGGGTATGCCTGTTGGTATGCAGTTAATCGGCAATGCCTTTGAAGAATCTAAGCTTGTAAAAGCTGCTTATGCTTTCCAGAAGGCAACGGATTTCCACACTAAAAAGCCTGAAATGGTGAAGGGAGGAAATAACTAATGAATTATCAGATGGTAGTAGGCTTAGAGGTACACGTTGAGTTATCTACTAAGTCAAAGATTTTCTGCAGCTGTACAACTGAGTTCGGCGGTGAGCCTAATACTCACGTTTGTCCTGTTTGTTCAGGTATGCCCGGCGTACTTCCCGTATTAAACAAAAAGGTTGTTGACTTTGCAATAAGAGCAGGTCTTGCCACTAATTGCGAAATTACAAGATATAACAAGTTTGACAGAAAGAATTATTTTTATCCTGACCTTCCTAAGGCTTATCAGGTAAGCCAGTTGTATTTGCCTATTTGCAGAAACGGTAAGGTTGAAATTGATGTAAACGGTGAAAAGAAATATATCGGTATTCACGAAATTCATATGGAAGAGGATGCCGGTAAATTGGTTCACGACCCTTGGGATGATTGTACACTTGTTGACTACAACAGATGCGGTGTACCTCTTCTTGAAATTGTATCTGAGCCTGATTTCAGAAGTGCCGATGAAGTAATTGCTTACCTTACAAAGTTAAGAGAAACTATGATGTATCTTGGCGTTTCCGACTGTAAGATGCAGGAGGGTTCTATGAGAGCCGATGTTAATATTTCTGTAATGCCTGTAGGTTCAAATAAGTTTGGTACCCGTACAGAAATGAAGAATATGAACTCATTTAAGGCTATATATAAGGCTATTAACTATGAGGCACAAAGACAAATTGAGCTTCTTGAATCAGGCGGTGTTGTTACTCAGGAAACAAGAAGATGGGATGACAATAAGGACGCCAGCTTTGCAATGAGAAGTAAGGAAAATGCACAGGACTACAGATATTTCCCTGAGCCTGACCTTCTCCCTATTGAAATAAGCGATGAGTGGATTCAAAACACTGTTGATAATATGCCTGAGCTTCCCGAAGCTAAAAGAGCAAGATATATTAAGGAATTTGGACTTTCTGAGTATGACGCATCAGTTATTACTGCTGAAAGACAGGTTGCTTATATTTTTGAGGATGCTACAAAGATTTGCGGTAAGCCTAAAGAGGTTTGCAATTATGTAATGGGTGAGCTTATGAGATTAATGAGCGAAACAGGTACTCTTGCAGAGGAGCTTGAAATGGATCCTGCAAAGATTGCACAAATTATTGAGCTTGTTACATCAGGTAAGATTAACAGAACTGCCGCTAAGGAAGTATTTGAGGCAGTATTTAAGGAAAATGTTGACCCTGATAAGTATATTGAAGAACACGACCTTGTTATGGTTGATAATTCTGATGAGGTTGAAGCAATTATCACTAAGGTTATTAATGATAATCCTAAGTCCATTGAGGACTTAAAGGCAGGTAAGGCTAAGGCAAGAGGATTCCTTGTAGGTCAGACTATGAAGGCATTAAAGGGCAAGGCTAACCCACAGACTGTTAATAAGATTTTGGATGAAAAATTAGCTGAAATTTTATAATACTAAAAAAGTCGGAGCATTAGAACACCTCACATAAAACAGTATAACAACTGATTTATGGCAGACTGTCGAGCAGGGTACAGAAACGGCATATTGCATTGGAATTTTGCAGTATGCCGTTTTTGCTTGTATATGTAGCGCTTTAGAGCAAGGCTTTATGCGGCTTTCGGGAGCGAAATTGCACAAGGTAATGAAAGTATATTCCTGCCCTCGAAAATGTCGTTCTAATCGTCCATTCCGTCCGCATTTAAAAAGGAATAAATCGCATAAAATCAAGAGTTTCCGAGCCTGAATCCGGCAAGGTGGTGATACTATATCAAGCTGCCTTAAAATGCGGTTTAAAATGCGGATAAAGAAATTTTGATAGTAATTGACTAAATTTATATAATGTGTTATAAATATTATATTATTTTGTCGATAAGTAAATTTGCAAAGGAGATTGATGTTACTTATGGAATTTGCGGAAGCGCTGAAAAAAGGCAGAGAGCAAATAAAATTGTCGCAGACAAGACTTGCGGTTGAACTGCACATCACGCCTGCAACTGTCAATCGGTGGGAGTGCGGACATTTTGCACATAATTATTTATACAAAGCTGCATTGATTGCTTATTTTGAAAAAAATAATGTTGACGATAAAATCATAGAAACATTGAAACAGAGCTAACACGGAGGAAATGAAAATGGATATTATGGACGGTATGAGCCTGAACATAGAACAGACTAACAAAGAGAAATTACAAGCCGTATTCCCCGAATGTTTTTCTGAGGACGTTTTGGATATAGACAAGCTTTTGTCATTGTGCGGCGAATATATTACAAATGATTTTGAAAAATATAAATTTGAGTGGAAAGGCAAAAGTGAATGTTTACAGCTTGCGCAGAAACGCTCAATGGGTACACTTCGACCTGTAAAGGACGAAAGCATTAATTTTGATACAACGCAGAATGTTTATATCAAGGGCGATAATTTAGAGGTTTTAAAGCTCTTGCAGACCGCTTATTATCGCAAGATCAAGATGATATACATAGACCCACCCTATAACACGGGTAATGATTTTGTGTATGAGGACGATTTTGCCGATCCTATGGCAAGGTACAAAGAGGTTACACAGCAGACAACAAAATCAAATCCCGAAACTATGGGACGTTTCCATACAAACTGGCTCAATATGATGTACCCGCGTTTAATGCTTGCGTCCAATCTATTGACAGATGACGGCGTAATCTTTATAAGCATTGACGATAACGAAATTACTAATTTACGAAAACTTTGTAACGAGGTTTTTGGAGAGGAAAATTTTGTTGCTACACTTACTGTTATTGTTAAACCGGAGGGGCGAAGATACGGACATTTTGCAAAAACACACGAATATATTTTAGTGTATGCAAAACAGATAGAAACACTTACAATGAATGAAGTTATTGTTGAGGGTGCAGAATATCAATATTTTGACGATATAGGTGGCTTTAATCTTAAAGGACTACGCAATAGAAATGTGCAGGCTTTTAATTCCTCTAACAGACCAAATTTGCGTTATCCGTTTTATGTTGACATAGACAATCCAAACAAAAACGGTTTATGTACAGTTAGCGTAAATAAAGTAGATAGATATGTAGAGGTTTATCCGAGCACGATTAACGGTTTAGAAAGTGTATGGCGTTGGGGGCGTGAAAAGGCTGAAAATGAAATTGAAAAGCTAACAGCATACAAGGGTAATGATAATGAAATTAGAATTTTCCAAAAAGAGCGTAAACTAACTCAAACGGCAAAAACTGTATTGTCAGGTAAAGAAATAATATCCAATAAGGGAACTAAAGAATTACAGGAACTTTTGGGCAAGGGCATTTTTGATTTCCCGAAGCCTTTAAAACTTGTAAAAATGCTGACAAGTATCGGAATGAATGAAAATGATTTAATCCTTGACTTTTTCAGCGGCAGTGCGACGACAGCTCACGCAGCAATGCAGTTGAACGCAGAGGACGGAGGAAACCGTAAATTTATTTGCGTGCAGTTGCCCGAACTGACAGACGAGAACAGTGAAGCATACAAAGCAGGATATAAAACAATTTGCGATATTGGAATGGAGAGGATTAGACGCGCAGGTCAGAAAATTCTGAAAGAATTTTCTGACAATGAGGAGTTAGGAATGAGGAATGAGGAATTAAAGCAATCAGGAATTATAAATGAGGAATTAGGAAATGAAAAAGAAGAAACAAATCCTAATTCCAAATTCCTAACTCCTAATTCCTCATTAGATCTTGGTTTTAAAGTCTTTGAGCTTGACACCTCAAACCTTAAAACTTGGGACAGCACTTTATCTCTTGACGATTATGCACAAGAAGAAATTATAGAACGTATGAAAAATATCTTATCAAGAGTTAAGACAGAACGCACTGCTCTTGATATGGTTTATGAAATTATGCTGAAAATAGGCAAGCCTTTAACAGACACTGTAGAGGCTTTTGAGATTGACGGAAAAACCGCTTACAGCATAGGAGAAGACGGCAATTTAATAATTTGTCTTGCAAAAGACGTCACGCCTGAATATCTTGAAAAGCTATGTGAATTAAAGCCGTCAAAACTTGTGGTTGGCAAAGACGCTTTATTTAACGATACCGCAATGTCAAACGCATTGTATATCTGTCAAGACAGGAATATTGAGTTAAAGTTGGTGTGAGGATAATTAAATGAAAAAGTTAATGAAATCTGCGTGGGGCATAGGCATAGGAACAACATTACTTGGTTTCACACTTACCGTTTTATATGACTTAGTAAAAGATAAGTCTATTTTAAGCACAATATGGAATATTATTAAAGCGATATGGAGGCTTATAATAACTGCTTTGAATTTAGAACTGAGATTATGGTGGATATTGCTTGGAATTGTCGTTCTTATTCTTATTTTGCTTGTAATAGCTAAAATAAGTGATTTGAAAAATGCAGAAATATCAAATGTATCATTCTTAAATTATAAAAATGATAAAATACAGGGATGGTATTGGTCTTGGCATTGGGAAAGACAATACGATGGAAAATATCATATTATAGATTTATATCCTCTGTGTCCAAAATGTAAAACACCTATGAGAACTGATTCATATGATTATTTGAAATGTCCTCGCTGTAGATATAATTCAATAGAGTATATGCCAAATATAGGTGATATAGAAATGGTTATAATCAATAATATAGATAGAGGATTATTTCCAAAAGAAGGTGAAAAGCAATGAAACTGAAATTTATACACCAGCAATTTCAAGTCGATGCCGTGAACGCTGTTGCAGATTTGTTTCTCGGTCAGGAAAAAAATTCAACCACCTTTGAAATTGTTGACAAAACAGAAAATCTATTTACCTATATGGGTGAAAAAAACTTTGGAACGGCTAACGCCCTTGAAATTGACACGGCAACAATACTTAAAAATATGCAGGCAATACAAAGGCGTAATAATCTTCCTCTTTCCGCAGACTTACAAGACCGTAATTTTTGCGTTGAAATGGAAACGGGAACGGGAAAAACCTATGTATATACCAAAACTATTTTTGAGCTTAACAAACGCTATGGCTTTACAAAATTTATAATTGTTGTACCGAGCGTTGCAATCCGTGAGGGCGTTAATAAATCGCTTGAAATAACGGCGGAACACTTTGGGGATATTTACGACAATACTCCTTGCAGACACTTTATATACAATTCGCAAAAGTTGTCAGACGTCCGCCAGTTTGCCACAAGCTCCGAGATTGAAATAATGATAATCAACATAGACGCTTTCAGAAAAGCCGAGAACATCATCAATCAGGAAACGGAAAAGCTAAACGGCGATACCGCAATAAAGTACATACAGGACACCAATCCCATTGTAATTATTGACGAGCCGCAGAGTGTTGACGGTACACAGAAAGCAAAAAACGCTATCAAGAGCCTTAACCCTCTTTGTGTTTTCAGATACAGCGCTACGCACAAGGAAAAGGTCAATATGCTTTACCGGCTGACACCTGTTGACGCATATCAAATGGGACTTGTAAAGCAAATTTGCGTGTATTCAAACACCGTTGAAAACGATTTTAACAAACCTTATATCAAGCTGCTGTCTGTTTCAATGGATAACGGTTTTAGTGCGAAAATTGAGCTTGACATACGAAACAAGCAAGGCAAGGTTAAAAGGCAGACAAAAACCGTAAAAATGAATACTGACCTTTACGAACTATCTGGCAACCGTGATATTTACGAGGGCTATGTTGTAGAGGGTATCGACTGCACGCCCGATTTTGAAGCTATCGAATTTACCAATACCGAGTATATAAAGCTCGGTAAAAGTATTGGCGGAGTAGATGAAAATATCATAAAGAAGGTTCAAATTTACAGAACGATTGAAACACATCTGAACAAGGAGCTTATGTATTTTAACAAGGGTATTAAGGTTTTGTCCCTTTTCTTCATTGACGAGGTTGCAAAGTACAGAGCCGCAGACGGCGGCAAGGGCATTTATGCACAGCTATTTGAAGAATGTTATACGGAACTTATAAACCGCCCGAAATATGCGCCGATTAAAGACCGCTTTACAAGCGATGTTTCAAAGATACACAACGGCTATTTTTCTGCCGATAAAAAAGGTAATTGGAAAAATACAAACGGTGAGACGAAGGACGACTACAACACTTATAATACCATTATGAGGGACAAGGAATGGCTGTTGTCGTTTGACTGCCCTTTGCGGTTTATATTCTCTCATTCCACATTAAAAGAGGGCTGGGATAACCCGAATGTATTTCAGATATGCACGCTTATTGAACAAAAATCAACCTTTACCTGCCGTCAAAAAATAGGTCGGGGCTTGCGCCTATGTGTAAATCAGAACGGCGAACGTATAGAAGATAAAAATATAAACATACTTCACGTTATGACAAATGAAAGTTTTGCGGACTTTGCCGACAATCTTCAAAAGGAAATTGAAAGCGAAACGGGCGTTAGGTTCGGCACAATTCAAATTGATTTGTTCAGCGGTATGTCATACACCGACACAAAAACGGTTGAAAAGACCGTTACGAGTGATGAAGCAAAATTAGTATTTACTGCTTTGCAAGACAGTGGCGTTATAGACGATAAAGGCACAATCTCCGAAACCGCTAAAACGGATTTTGAATTGCCCGAAGAATTAAAGCCTATGAAAGAAGCCGTAAAAAGCGTTATAGAATCCACCGACACATTGACGGAGGAATCTATCAGCGGAACATCTTATACGCAGACAGTTACCGAAGAAAAAACGCTGACTTATTATGATAGTGTAGAGCTTATCAAGCACCTTGAAAAGCAGGGCTATATTGATAAAAAGCAAAAAATGAATAAGAAGCTGACAGAGGATATTAAAAACGGTACTTTCGATGTTCCGCAACATTTACAGGCGGCAAAAAGCATTATTGAAAATATTATCAAGAGAGCCGACAATAAGCCTATTGTGAGGGATGCTTCAAAAGATGTTGTTGTGCGGCTTAAAAAGCAAGTTATTGAGGAAAGTCCAGAATTTCAAGCCTTATGGGATAAGATAAAGCAAAAGACAACATACAGGGTTGATATAGACACGGACAAGCTAATCGCAAAATCGGTTAAAGCCTTAAAGGAAATGCCGAGAATACAAAAAGCAAGGATAGTTTCACAAACTGCTGCCGTTGACATTAGGAAGTCGGGCGTTACGCATACCGAAAGAGATGTAAAAGCATTTGAGATACAAAGCGAAAACACTTTTATTCCCGATGTGCTTGCCGTAATGTGCGAAGAAACCTTAACAACCGAACGGACTATATTTGAAATTATCAGACAAAGCGGCAGAGTTAAAGACTTAATTAACAATCCGCAGTTATTCATTGAAAGGTGCGTTGAAATAATCAGGCAGACACGCTATGAGTTAGCCATAGACGGTATTAAATACTTGAAATTGGACGGTCAGACTTATTATGTTCAAGAAATATTTGATAGTTCGGAGCTTATGGCAACGCTTGACAAAAACGCCGTGGCGGTTAAAAACAGCGTTTACGATTATATTATCTATGACAGTTCAACCGTTGAGAAGCCTTTTGCAAAGGCTCTTGACGGTGACGAAGATGTTAAAATGTTTTTCAAGCTGCCGCAGAATTTCAAAGTGCGTACACCTATCGGAAATTACAATCCCGACTGGGCGGTTTATCTTGACAAGGACGGACAAGAAGGCTTGTACTTTGTTCTTGAAACAAAAGGCACGGACAGCCTCTTTGATGTAAGAACGCCTGAACGCTTAAAAATAGAGTGCGGCAAGGCACATTTTAAAGCGCTTGGTGATGACATTAAACTTGAAGGACCGATATACGATTGGCGGGAATTTAAGAAGAATAATTTTACACAATCCATATAAAGCATAATACATTTTTAGTAGAAAGAGCAGTCGCGCGACTGCTCTTTCTCTTTATAAATTCTCCGGTCCTATTGACGGAACAATTTTTCTTGTTATCGCGTTATTCTCCGTCTGCTTTTTCGTTTCTGCCGACACTGGCAGCTTTGAATAATACGCAAATATTTTGATTTACAGGAGCTAACGCCGACCATATTGAACGATATGGTGAAACGAGTTTACGTCCACGCACCGCATAAAACAAACGGCAAGCGGACGCAGGAAATTGATATTTATTATGACTTGGTGGGTTTTCTACCGATGTCATTGTTTCAAACGGAAAAGGAGCACGACGCGGCTTAACGCCGCGCCGCACTCCAAAAATAACATATTACTGTCTTATGTGAACTGTCCTTTAAAACTCCGACTTTTTTATGTACAAAATTTTTTAAATTTGGTCTAATGCCTGTTGAATATCAGCAATAATATCATCAGCATTTTCTATACCTACAGACATTCTTATAAGCTCAGGCTTAACACCGCAGTCAACAAGCTGTTGATCGGTAAGCTGTCTGTGAGTAGATGATGCAGGGTGAAGAACACCTGTCCTTGCATCAGCAACGTGGCAGACAATGTTAGCAAGTTTTAAGCTGTCCATAAATTTAACAGATGCCTCTCTGCCGCCCTTTGGACCAAAAGCTATAACACCGCTGCAGCCCTTTGGAAGATATTTTTGTGCTAAATCATAGTCAGGGCTTGATGTTAAGCCCGGATAGCTTACCCATTCAATTTTGTCATTTGCTTCAAGATATTTGGCAACCTTTAAAGCATTTTCACTGTGTCTTTCCATTCTCAAATGGAGAGTTTCAAGACCTAAGTTAAGTAAAAAACAATTCATGGGAGCAGGAGCTGAGCCTAAATCTCTCATTAACTGTGCTCTTGCCTTTGCAATATATGCAGCCTTGCCGAAATGCTCTGTGTAAACCACACCGTGATAGCTTTCATCGGGAGTGGTCATTTCAGGGAATTTGCCGCTTGCTGTCCAGTCAAAGTTGCCGCTGTCAATAATAACACCGCCAAGACTGACAGCATGACCGTCCATATACTTTGAAGTTGAGTGAATAACAATGTCGGCACCAAATTCAATAGGTCTGCAAAGTATAGGAGTAGGGAATGTGTTGTCAATAATAAGGGGTATATTATTATTGTGAGCAAGGCTTGCAAACTTTTCAATATCAAGTACCTTTAAGGCAGGGTTTGCAAGAGTTTCACCGAATATAATTTTTGTATTTGGTTTTACTAATTTTTGTAATTCTTCAAGGCTTGTTTCAGGGTCAACAAATGTTACGTCAATGCCAAACCTTTTTAAAGTAACGGAAAGTAAATTAAAGGTACCGCCGTAAATAGTTGTTGAGCTTATAATATGATCACCTGCATGGCATATGTTCATTATGGCTATAAGAGATGCAGCCTGTCCTGCTGATGCAAGCATTGCACCTACACCGCCTTCAAGATCTGCAATCTTCTTTTCAACTGCATCTGCTGTAGGGTTAGCTAATCTTGTATAGAAAAAGCCGTCTGTCTGTAAATCAAATAAGTCACCCATTGTTTTGGTTGATTCATATTTATATGTTGTGCTCTGTACAATAGGCAATACTCTTGGCTCTCCATCCTTTGGAGTGTAGCCTGACTGAATACATTTAGTTTCAATTTTCATTTCTATTACCTCCAATTATATAATTTATACTATATTAACACAATATTTCCACTTTTGCAATATTCAGTTATATGATATAATAATACTGAGGTGAGCTTTTATGTTTTGGTATGAAAGGACAAGAATGCTTTTAGGTAATGAAGCTGTATATAAATTAAAGAATGCAAGTGTAATTATATTTGGTGTGGGAGGAGTAGGCTCCTTTGTGGCAGAGGCTGTTGCAAGGGCAGGAGTCGGTAAAATTACTCTTGCAGACAATGATAAGGTTTCACTTACCAATATTAACAGGCAGATAGTTGCTTTAAACAGCACTGTAGGTAAAATGAAAACAGAGGTTATGGCTGAAAGAATAAGGGATATTAACCCTGAATGTGATGTTAAGTGTGTAAATGAATTTATTTTGTATGATAATATAAATGATGTAATTAACGAAAAATTTGATTATTGCGTAGACGCTGTAGATACTGTTACTGCCAAGCTTGCAATAATAATGAAGTGCGATGAGTTGAATATTCCCGTAATAAGCAGTATGGGTACAGGAAATAAGCTTGATCCGACAATGCTTGAAATTACCGACATTTATAAAACATCAGTGTGTCCCCTTGCAAAGGTTATGAGAAAAGAGCTTAAGGTAAGAGGTATTAAAAAGCTTAAGGTTTGCTATAGCAAGGAGGAGCCGGTTACTCCTCTTGAAAGTGAAGAAGTTACCAGCAAGAGGAGAACTCCGGGAAGTGTCAGCTTTGTACCAAGCGCTGCAGGACTTATTATTGGGGGAGAGGTTGTGAAGGGAATTGTAAATTAATGTTTATAGGGCCGGTTAATTTAGTTTTAGACTCAAATGCGAGCATTTGCTATAACCCCTCAGTCCGGCTCAAAGAGCCGGCCAGCTCCCCTGCAGGGGCGCCAAGTAACTGTTCTTTTGCCAACTGCTGTACCAAAAAGAATGCCTGCTTGGCTCCCTTTTAAGGGAGCTGTCACGAAGTGACTGAGGGTTTTGCGTCGCAGACTAAAATCCGCAGGTTTGCAACCCCAAAGAATACGGGTCTTGCTTTGCGCAGCAAAGCTGTTTGATAGAATTCACTTCCTCCGAGGATGGTCGTAAAACTGCATTTTGGTCAATTAAACATTAACTTAAAATTCCTCATCCGGATACTCTAAGGCATCAAGGGAATCTTTATGGCAGTTTTTTGTGGAGAAATATGCACAATGACTACATTTAGGTTCATCAAGAAATATATGGGGAATTTCCGGCAAGGGCTTATAATTTGAACATGTTTTTCTTTTACATATACGCATAATACCACTCCTTTTTATTTTTATATTTATTATTTTAAAATAAAAATGAAAAAATATTCTAAGTTGTAAAAAAATTACTTGCATTTATTTTTCTTTAGTGATATAATTAATGTGTTAAATGATGTTTCGTAGGAGAGTGGGTTAAGCCCACTCTCGTTTTATATTGTGAAGTGCAAGAAAGTAATATGGTGAATGAAGGAGGAGATTATTTGCAGGCTAAGGATATTGTTAAGCTTACGGAAGAAGCAGTTATGCCAATATTGGAGAGTAAGGGTTTTGAATTTGTGGATTGTGAATTTGTTAAAGAAGGCCCTGATTGGTATTTAAGAGTTTATATTGATAAAGAAGGCGGTATTGGCATTAATGACTGTGAGTTTGTAAGCCGAGCTTTGGATGAAAAGCTTGGTGATGACCTTACGGAGCAGCCATATATTATGGAGGTCAGCTCTCCGGGTATAGACAGAGTATTAAAGAGGGATAAGGAATATATTAAGTATAAGGACAGATTAGTTGATGTTAAGCTTTTTAAAGCCGTTGACGGCAATAAGGAGTTCAGGGGAAATCTTGTGGGTCTTATTGATGATAAGGTAGTAATTTCTGCTGAATCGGGAGAAAGACTTGAATTTAATAAAAAAGATGTTGCTGCTACCAGACTGGCTGTAATTTTTTAACATAGGAGGATAATTTAAAAATGGATAGCAAGGAATTAATTTTAGCTTTAGAGCTTGTTGGTAAAGAAAAGGGTATTGACAAGGAAGTTATTTTTGAAGCTATTGAAAATTCATTGGTAACTGCCTGTAAAAAGCTTTACGGCAATTACTCTAATATGAGAGTTGAAATTAACAGAGAAACCGGTGAAATGAGAGCATTTGCACAGAGAGAGGTTGTTGAGGAGGTTGTTGATGACTTTACCGATATTTCTCTCGAAGAAGCAGTAGCTTTAAATCCGACTTATGAATTGGGTGATTTTGTTGACAATGACATCACACCTAAGGATTTTGGAAGAAGTGCTGCTCAGAGTGCCAAGCAGATTGTTGTACAAAAGCTGAGAGAAGCGGAAAGAGAAAAAATTTACAACGAGTTTGTTGCAAAGGAAAGAGATTGCGATACTGCTATTGTTGAAAGAATTGACAGCAGGGGAAATGTTATTGTTAAACTTGGTAAAATGGATGCAGTTTTACAGCAGACAGAGCAAATTCCGGGAGAAACCTACAATGTTAATGACAGAGTTAAGGTTTATATTCTAAAGGTTGTAAAGACCAGCAAGGACCCTCAGATTAAGGTTTCAAGAACTCATTATGAGCTTATTAAGAGATTGTTTGAGCTTGAATCACCTGAAGTTTTTGACGGTACTGTTGAAATCAAAGGCATTGCAAGAGAGGCCGGTTCAAGAACAAAGATGGCTGTTTATTCAACTGTTGAAGGCGTTGACGCTGTTGGTGCCTGCGTCGGACAAAACGGTTCAAGAGTTGATGCCATTGTAAATGAGCTTCACGGAGAAAAGATTGATGTTATTCCTTGGAGTGAGGATCCGGCAGAATATATTAATGCTGCATTAAGACCTGCCAATGTACTTGCTGTTGAAATTAATGAAAATGATGAAGAAAAGAGTGCTAAGGTTGTTGTGCCTGATACCCAGCTTTCACTTGCTATTGGCAAGGAGGGTCAGAATGTAAGACTTGCTGCAAAGCTTACAGGATGGAAAATTGATATTAAGAGCGAATCTCAGGCAAGAGCTACGGAATTTATTAACTTTAATTCTGTTGAAATGGAAGATACAGAGGAATAATTTGCGGGAGGTAATTCTTAATGATTAAAAAGAAGGTTCCCATGAGAAAATGCACAGGCTGTCAGGAAATGAAAAGCAAAAAGGAACTTATAAGAGTTGTAAGAAATGATGCAGGTGAATTTTCCCTTGACGCTACAGGCAAAAAGCCCGGCAGAGGTGCTTATGTGTGCAGGAATATTGAATGTCTTGAAAAAGCCTGCAAAAATAAGGGGCTTGAGCGTTCTTTTAAAACCGCAGTACCTAAAGATCTGTATGAAGAATTAAAAAATCAGCTGGAGGAAAGCAATGAATAGAAAATTACGGTCAATGCTTTCTCTTTGCCAAAGAGCCGGTAAAATTCTTACGGGAGAGGATACTGTTGAAATTAATATTAAATCAGGAGATGCTTTATTGGTTATAATAGCCGGTGATGCATCGGAAAATACGAAAAATAAATTTGAGAATAAGTGTAAATACTATAATATTCTATATTTTATTTATTCCACCAAAGAAGAGCTAAGCAGTTGTATCGGCAAGTATAACAGGTCGGTATATGCAATTATTGATAAGAGTTTTGCAGAAAAGATAGGAACGGAGCTTAGTGATATGATGTAATTGTAGTAATGGTATAACCATATTGTTGATAGGAGGTGTTTCTTTTGTCAAAGACTAGAGTATATGAATTAGCAAAGACATTGGAAATTAGTAACAAGGAGCTGCTTGAAAAGCTAAAGGAAATGGGTATTGAGGCAAAAAGTCATTCAAGCGGGCTTGAAGAAGAAGCCGTAAACAGAGTATTGAATGCATTTTCCAAAAATAAAGCACCTAAAGCAGAAAAAAAACCAGAGTCTAAGCCTGAAGTAAAGGCAGAAAAAAAGCCTGAACATAAGCAGGATAAAAAGACAGATCCTAAACAGGAAAAGAAGAATGCACCTAAGCAGGAAAAGAAGGCTGAAAGAAAGCCTGAGTCTGAAATTGATATGTTCTCTGAAGATGAAGGA
>JAUNGN010000023.1 GCA_030524425.1 Clostridia bacterium
AGCGCATTAAAATACCCTCCTTACCGGTTGTCCAGTAAAGAGGGTACATATCAGTTAATTGAAAGCTCTTCATTTTTAACAAAAAGGGTGCTTAACATAAGAAGCAAAAAGCTTAACAATATAACAGGCAGAGTTATTGAAAAAAACTCCCCTGTCCCGACATTAAAGCAGGCATAAATATATAAATTCTGAGGATTTCCCATAGGTGTAAGCATACTGCCCATATTAGCCGCCACAGTCTGCAAAACAACAGTGTAAATTATAAGCTCCTTTTTATTGCACAACGTCAACACTGTTACGGCAACAGGAACAAAGGTTATTAAAGCAACATCATTAGTAATAAACATTGATGAAAAGAAGCAAATCCCCCACAAAACAGCCACTAAGAGCCTTGTACTCCTTACCCTGTTTATAATTGCCCCCGCAAAAGCCTCCATAAGCCCCATTGATTTGAAGCCTGCAACTACTGCCATAAGCGAAAAAAGCAGAACAATAGTTCTAAAATCAATGTAATTTATATATTCTGTGTCAGGAGGTATGAGTAATGCAGATAAAACAGCAAATAACAAAGCTATTGTAAAAACCGCTTCTTTTTTTATAAAATTAATAAGCACTTTCATTATTTAGCACCCTTTTTCTTGTGTATATTTCTCAGCGGCTTTCTCTTTTTCTGCTTATCATCACTCTTTTTCTTTGGCTTATTTTCAAAGATCTTGTTATCACGTCTTGGTCTTATTAAGCAATACTTATCAAAGCCTATCAAATCAGTTCTTCCCGCCTTATGAAGCGCCTCATTTACAAGGTCATAATTTCTTGGCAGCCTGTACTGAATTAAAGCTCTTTGCATAGCCTTTTCATGAGGAGTTTTAGGTACATAAACCTCTGTCATATCCCTTGGGTCAAGTTCTGTGTAAAACATACAGGTTGAAAGTGTACCCGGTGTCGGATAAAAATCCTGTACCTGTTCAGGCATATAGCCTAAATCCCTTAAATATTCCGCAAGCTCCACAGCCGCCTTTAAATCACTGCCCGGGTGAGAACTCATTAGGTACGGCACAAGATACTGCTCCTTGCCTATTTTTTTGTTTATTTCATAAAACTTTTTAGTAAATCTGTCATATACCTGTCTTGAAGGCTTGCCCATTTTGTTAAGCACTCTCGGCACAACGTGTTCGGGAGCAACCTTTATCTGACCGCTTACGTGGTACTTGCAAAGCTCATTAAAAAATGTTTCATCCTTGTCATATATGAGATAGTCATATCTTATGCCCGAACGTACAAATACCTTTTTAACTCTTGGTATATCCCTCATTTTTCTTAACAGCTTAACATAGTCACTGTGGTCAACATTTAAATTTTTGCAGGCATCAGGAAAAAGACACTGTCTGTTCTTACAGGCACCCTTTGTAAGCTGTTTGTCGCAGGCAGGCTGTCTGAAATTGGCAGTAGGTCCGCCAACATCGTGAATATATCCCTTAAAATCAGGCTCCCATGTAATTTGCTCTGCCTCACGAAGTATGGACTGATGACTTCTTGCCTGTATTACTCTTCCCTGATGAAAGGCAAGGGCACAAAAATTACAGCTTCCGAAACAGCCCCGATTACTTATAATACTGAACTTGACTTCCTCTATAGCAGGTATACCGCCCCTTTCCTCATACATTGGGTGATAATTTCTCATATAGGGAAGTCCATAGCTGTAATCAAATTCAGACTGAGTAAGAGGAAGTGAAGGCTTGTTCTGCACTACATAACAATCATTATAAGGCTCAACAAGAATTTTTGCAGTAACAGCATCCGTATTTTCATACTGCTTTAAAAAGCCCTCTGCATAAACCCTTTTGTCCTTTGAGCTTTCTCTAAAATGAGGTAGCTCAATATAATCCTCATATATATTTTCAAGTGTCTTTGTCTTATAAACAGTACCTCTCACAAAGGTAATATCCTTAGCCTCAATACCGCTGTCAAGTGCCTCTGCAAGCTCCACAATCTGGTGCTCACCCATACCATACATTAAAATATCCGCCTGAGAATCCAGCAGTATGGAGCGTCTTACCTTGTTATCCCAGTAATCATAATGAGAAAGTCGTCTTAAGCTTGCCTCAACACCGCCAATCATAATTGTAACGGAATTGCCGTAAGCCTCTCTTATTTTCTGACAGTAGACTATAGTTGCCCTGTCTGGTCTGTGACCGCCCTCACCTCCCGGAGAGTATAAATCCCTGTCCCTTTTCTTTTTGGCAACAGAATAGTGATTAACCATAGAATCAATATTTCCTCCGCTTACAAGAAAGGCTAGCCTTGGCTTTCCAAATTTAGTAAAGTCATTAGTTGTCCTCCAGTCAGGCTGTGGAATTACACAAACCCTGTAGCCCTTGCTTTCAAGCATACGGGTAATAATAGCCGCGCCAAAGGAAGGGTGATCAACATAGGCGTCACCACAAACATATATAAAGTCAGGCTGTTCCCAGCCTCTTTTTTTCATATCTTCAACAGTTACAGGCAAAAAATCCATTTTTACACCTCAATTTTCTTTTTTCTAAACTTAACACACAAATATATTGTATCAATCACATCCAGTACAAAACAGAACTGTAATATACCATTTATTACAACAAAAGACAATGATATATCACCCTTATCTTTTTTAATAATTAAAAAACCTATTGTAAAAACTGCTGTAAATACAACATTTAAATATGTAAAAAATACCGTAGGTGCAATCATAAAAGGAAAAGTAAAAATTGCCATACCTCTTGTTGATACAACAAATAAAAACCACATAAATAAATTAATTAAAAAAACAATTATATACAAAGGAATACTTCCGAATTTTGTTATTTTCATAAATGATAAAAGGCTGTCGCTATTTTCCTCATTTGTTAGCCTCACAGCAGTTTTAATATTCTTAATACCCCAATATACCTTGTAAACAACATAAAACACAAATAATATACCCAACACAACCACAGAAATCCATCCGGCAGTATTTTCACTAATTCCCAATTCAGATAAGACAAGCACAACTACTGCCGACAAAGGATATAACATCATTCTCAGTATATCAATATAAACACAATTCAGTGACTTTCTTTTTTTATTTTCCATAATGATACCTTTCTTTTTAATAAACCGATAAATATTTTTTCACTGCCCATTCCTGCTGCTTTAAAACGAATTTTCCGCCAATTTCATCACAGGAAATCCACTCAAAATTATGATCCTGTTCAACAGGCTTTTTTACATATTCAAGTATTTTCCCCGAATAATAAAACTGTATAGGATGAAAATGACCTATAGTCGGATGAATCAAATAAGTTTCTCCCGAACATATATAGTCTGAAACTGTTACACTATATCCTATTTCTTCAAGACATTCTCTTTTAATACATTCCATATGGCTTTCTTGTTCTTCTATCTTACCACCGGGCAGAAAATAACCCTTTGGTGTTCTGACAACTGCAAGGCTATTATTCTGAACAGCAATTAAATAAGCACCTATTCTGTCATAATATCTATATTTACTATCCTTTACCCCAAAGGTTTTCTCAATCATAGTCCCACCTCTAAAAACTTTACTTAACATATTAAAATTAATCCAAATTTAACTTCAATAATTTTTGAAAATGTTTTTATTCAGCCTGCTGATTAAAATTTCTTTAATTCATCCAACTGGGCAGATACTTATTCTTTAGCCTGCCCTTCTGCACCTTCCCCCAGCCAAGAGGATTACCATTAACACAAACCAAAGCCCAGCCGTCATTACAGTCGACAGCAAAGCTTTCGCCTCTCATATATCGTAAAAGATTTTCGTCCTCTAAATCAAAATCAATACTCAATTTAACATCTTCCTTTTTAAGTGTCATGGCAAAAGCCTGGCTTGGCTCAAATCTGTTTTTCTTACAATCACCCAAATACAAACCGCTTCTTTTAACCCTGATACCGCTTAAATCAAGACAGTAAGGCACAGTAAAAAGACTTTCCTTGTGGAGCACAAGGTTATCCTTTATATCAATATTCATAGAGCTTTCCATAAAGTCAAAGTAATCATTAAGGAGCCTTTTAGGTGCGGTTTTATCCTGCGGAGGCTGTATCATTACATCTTCTCCCTTTTTATGCAGCAGGCAAAAGAAATGTCCTTCACCCTTTACCTTATAGGGCATTAATCTGCCGCATTTTTTAAGCTCCTCACTTCCATTTTCAACCCACTCAGGTCTGCCGTCAATAAATCCTCCCCTTTTGTCAAAATCCATAAGCTCAAAATCAGGATTTTCATTTAAAAATTCCTGAATCATACCCTCGTCCTCTTCGGGAGCAAATGTACAGGTTGAATAAGCAATAATGCCGTCACCGCTTAAAAGCCTTGCCGCAGCCTTTAAAATACTCCTTTGCAAACCACAGCAAAATTCAGTCTTATGAGTTTCCCAGCTTTTTACGGAAGCCTCATCCTTTCTGAACATACCCTCTCCGCTGCATGGAGCGTCTACAATAGCTCTGTTAAAAAAGCCTTCAAACCGTTCAGCCAATTTATTCGGGTCCTCATTTGTAATAACAGCATTTGGTACACCGCTAAGCTCAATATTTTTTAATAAAGCCATACATCTTGATGCACTTATATCATTGCTTACAATAATGCCTTGTCCCTCTAGCTTTGCTGCCGCTTGTGTACTCTTTCCTCCGGGTGCGGCACATAAATCAATTACTCTGTCACCGGGCTTAACAGGAAGCATTGCACCTGTTGACATGGCAGAAGGCTCCTGAATATAAAACAAACCTGCATTATAAAAGGGATGCTTTGCAGGTCTTATATTTTCACCGTCATAATAAAAGCCCTCCTTACACCAAGGCACAGGCTTTAAGTCCCATTCAACAGCTCCCTTTAACTCCTCAGGTGTTATTTTAAGAGTATTTGCTCTTAAGCCATATAATCGAGGTTCATTAAAGCTCTCAATATAGGCATCGTATTCATCGCCTAAAAGTCTTTTCATTTTATCTGTATATTCCTGTGGTAAATTCATATAAGCCACCTCATAGTTTTTTTCAAAATTTCTTTATTATATCTTAACATTTTATCTTGCCAATATCAATTGAAAAAAACAAAAAAATATTGTATAATAAAACAAATAAAGTTAGAAGCCAAATTTTCAAATAACTTCAAGTCTGTGCACAACTAAAAAGGCGTCGCAGACTATAATCCGCAGGTTTGCAACCTCGAAGAATACGAGGCTTGCTTTGCGGAGCAAAGTTGCTTGGAGGAATTGATTTCCTCTGAGGACAGAAACTCATACCATCTTTCAGATGGTATGACACGGCTGGTTTCTTCATTAACAAACTGAAAAAAATGCAAGCATTTTTTTCAATTAATTTGGAGGTTAATATGTCAAAACAAATTTGGAAACCCGGCACCATTTTATACCCCGTACCTGTAGTAATGGTTAGCTGCGGTGATATGGAAAACAGCAATATAATAACAATAGCCTGGACAGGAACAATAAACACAAATCCTGCCATGACCTATATTTCAGTAAGACCTGAAAGACATTCCTACGATATTATTAAAAGAACAGGTGAATTTGTAATTAATGTAACCACAGAGGAGCTTACAAGGGCAACTGACTGGTGCGGAGTACGCAGCGGAAGGGACTATGACAAGTTTAAAGAAATGGGACTTACAAAGGAAAAAGCACCTCACCTCAACTGTCCTGTAATTGCAGAAAGTCCAATATCAATAGAATGCAAGGTTAAGGAAATTCTGGAGCTTGGCACTCACCACGTATTCCTTGCTGAGGTTGTAGGTGCATTGGCTGATGAAAAATATATGGATGAAACAGGTAAATTTGATTTTGAAAAATCCAAACCAATATGCTATTCACATGGTGAATATTTCGGATTGGGAAAGAAGTTCGGCAAGTTCGGATATTCCGTTGAAAAGAAAAAAACTAAGGAAAAAAGGAAGAAGAAAAATGAACAAAAAACAGCAAAAAATTGATTTGGTTAAGTACTGGAAATATATGTTTTTAGGATATATGATGCTTGCATTTATAATACTTGTACATTTAATGCAGCTTTCGGAATGGTGGCTTGTTCCTGCATTTTTTGTATATCTTATTGTAAGTGCCATTGTATGCCATAACTATGTTTTAGGTATGATAGGCAATATGTATTACTTTTTCAGAAAACCCGACAAGGCAAAGGAGTTCTACACAATAGCAGTAAAAAGAAATACAAGAAATGTTAAGGCGCTTTATAATTATGCTTTAGATGCTTTGCACGAGGGAAGGGCTGAAGAAGCACTCAAGGTATTTCAAAGGGCAGAAAAAATAAATACAAAGGTGCTTTTTGAAAAGCTTATACCTCTTGCAATATCAAGCTGCTACTGGGTTATAGGTGATATAGATAAGGCAATTACAACTATTGAGGATTTACAGACAAAATTTAATTATATTAATCCAAATACTCTTACTACTCTTGCTTATTTTTATCTTTTAAAGAAAGACTTTGACAAGGCAGAAGAACTTACAAATAAGGCTCTTTCCGATAATGAGGCTTATGCCCCTGCCTGGGATAATCTTGGACAGATTTATTTTTCAAAGAGAGATAACCAAAAGGCTAAAGAGTATTTTGAAAAGGCTCTCAGCTGCAGAGAATCTATGACAGAAAGTCTTTATTATATGGGACTTATTTCAAAGGCTGAAGGAAATACTGCTAAAGCAAAAGAATATTTTGAAAAAGCAAATAACGGATATATATCAGCATTAAGCACCGTTAAAAGAGAGGATATTGAAAGAGAATTAAATAAACTATAAAAAATCAGACCAGCTAAGGTCTGATTTTTTATATATTAAAATTTAATTTCCTTGCCTTCTTTTCTCCATTCCATATATTCAGCAGTTGCCGCAAATAATACGTCACCTGAAGAATTAATTGCAGTTTCAAGGGAATCCTGAACAACACCTATTATAAAACCGATTGCAACAGCCTGCATGGCAATATCATTAGATATACCTAAAAGGGAACATGCCATAGGTATAAGCAAAAGGGAACCGCCTGCTACGCCTGATGCACCACAGGCACCTAATGTGGCAATAAAGCTTAAAATAATAGCAGTAGGAATAGCAACATCTACACCACAGGTATAGGCAACAGAAAGTGCCATAACAGTAATAGTAATAGCAGCACCGTCCATATTAATAGTTGCTCCTAAAGGAATAGAAACAGAATACATATCCCTGTCAAGCCCCAGCTTTTCGCAAAGTGCCATATTAATAGGAATATTGGCAGCAGAGCTTCTTGTAAAGAAAGCCGTAAGACCACTTTCCTTAAAGCAGCGGAAAACAAGCGGATAAGCATTTCTTCTTAAACATACAGATGCAATTAACGGGTCAACAATTAACGCAACAGCAAGCATACATCCTACCAATAATATTAAAAGCTTTCCATAGTCTGTAAATATACTAAGACCGTTTTCTGAAACAGAATTAAATACAAGACCCATAATACCAAATGGTGCAAAATTTATTACCCAGCGGACAGCCTTAGTAACAGCGTTTGAAATATCACTTAAAACCTGCTTTGTATGGTCACTTGCAACAAGCTTTAAAGCAAGACCCAAAACAACTGACCATGATAAAATACCAATATAGTTAGCCTCTGTTAAAGACTTAACAGGGTTAGCAGCCATATTCATAACAAGTGAGTGCATTACTTCACCAAGTCCGCTTGGTGCAGCCTGCTCAACGGCCTCTGTACCCTCAAGTACCAGCTTTACAGGGTAAATATTACAGCCAATAACGCCAACAACAGCAGCAAGGAATGTACTAAGCATATACAGTATAATTACCGTTCTGAATCTTTTGCCAATCCCCTGACCTGCATTGGCTAAAGAGGCAATTACAAGCACAAATACAAGAACAGGCGCAATAGCCTTTAATGCTCCTACAAAAACGTCACCCAAAACACCGATAAAACCAAGATTGATGCCTGAGTGTGAAGCCAAAAGACCTAAAACAGCACCGATAATCAATCCGATTAAAATTCTTATAACCAGATTAGTTTCAAGATAAACTTTTAAAATTTTTTTCATCTTTCTTCTCCTTCACTAAAATAATGAAAATATTATAACATAAAATTTTACAAAAGTCATTATTATTCTTCAACTTTCTTAACTTTTCATTAAAATTTTCCTTTATAATTAAAAAAATAAGCCATTATTGTCAAAACATTAAACAATAATAGCTTATTTTTTAACTTATTACTTATTCTTCAGATGAACTAACGCTGTCATCCTCATTATCATTTGATTCAGGTACATAAGTACCCCTTTCAATTATCTGATTAACAGGCTCCTTTGTCACCTTTTCAGTAAGCTGAGGTTCCCCTTTTTGCTCACCGTTTACATAAGGTATCTTTCTTATAATCTCCTTAACACCGTTTTGTCCTTCCTGAACAACCTCTCTGTAGGAAGCCGGCTGATTCCTGTTTCTCTGTGTTACTGTCTCAAACGGTATTTCTTCTGTTACAGTATCCCAGCTATAAGTTCTTATGGGAAGAATAGGCTCGGTAACAATAGTTTTAATAACCTGTCCTATCTGCAGATTGGTTTTTGTTTCATGAGTTATTGAAGGATTGGCATTTAAAAGTTCTTCCTCCGTCATACCTGCCCTATTGGCAATTGAGCCAAACGTATCACCTGCCGCAACAGTATGGTTTTTCTCTACCGTCTGTGTTGCACTTAAAAGTTTAACAGCTTCTTCCGTACTGCTTACCTGACTGTTATCAACAAATGCAGTGCCTGTGTTAATTTGTATGGCAAATTCAGGCTGAGCAGTACCCTCAGGACACTTGTAGTTACCAAGAACGGTATTTAATGCCTCTCTTGCAGAATCAATATTTGCAACTATGCAAAACTCCTTGCCCTCCACCAGTATTGTTGTTGCCTCCTGATTAAATGAAACAGCTTCGCAAACCCTTGCAACCACCTGCTCGGAATTATCAGTTCTTTTAAAGAAATTGCTTACGGATTTCAGTGTAATATTGTCAGTAATTTCAATATTGTTGCCAACCTCCTGCTTAAGCTTTGCAAGCACAAGATTATTAAGCTCCTCTTCCGTTGTATTTGTATCTTTAATATAACCTACAACCTCACCATTTACCATAACGGCAAGAGATTTTTTGTGCACTGCAATATATCCTATAAGACATACGAGAACTATTGCAGCAAGAAGAAAAAGCAAAGGCCTTGGATTAAAATTTCTCCTGCGTTTTCTTGTATAAGCTCTGTTATCTGTCATATTATTTGGATGTACAGGAAAAAGCATAGGCTTTGAGCTTTTTTCTCTGAATTTCAATGGTCTGTCATTTCTAGGCGGCATAAGCACACTCCTTTTATCCTTTATATTTCAGCTTATTTATAAAGTATAAAGGAATTTCTTTACAAAAGCAAGTATAAAATGATTACAAATTATTGAAAATATGTTAAAATGTTATAATATGAGGGGGAATTATATGAGCTTATATAAAAAATTACAGAAATTTTCCGAAAAAGAGAATATTATTTCAGGCGTAGGCTCTGCCGATTCCTTTACAGAGCTCAAAGAATACTTAAAAAACAGGGAAGTACCATTTGTAAGTTACGGTATAGAAGAAAGAACCGAGCCAGCTCTTACCATGACTAATGTTAAAAGCATTGTGTCCATAGGTATGTCATATAATACAATATATACCAAAATAAGAGATAATAGCATTAGAGGAAATATATCAGCAGGTGCAGTCGGTACGGATTATCATATACTTATTAAGGACAAGCTTGAAAAACTAAGGACTGAAATTCTGCCCGAATATGAAGTTAAAATATTTTCTGATACGGGACCTTTATCTGACAGAGATGTGGCGCTTAGATGCGGACTGGGCTCAAGAAGTAAAAACGGCGGTATTCTAAACAAAAAAATAGGTGGTATGTTTTTTATAGGATATATGCTGACAAATGTTGAATATTCCCTGTGGCAGGCAGAAAAAGCCGAAACCGTTAATTGCGGAGAATGCGAGAAATGTATTAAAGCCTGTCCCAATTCAGCCATAAATAATGGTATTTGCGATTATAACAAATGTATCTCCTATTTGACTCAAAAAAAAGGAGCTTTGACATTTGAAGAATATAATAAAATAGGCAGACAGATATACGGCTGTGATGTTTGCCAAAGAGCCTGTCCTTACAACAGCAGTTATACTGTTATCGAAAGCGAATATGCCTATCCTGACATAAAAAAACTGCTTAAAATGTCAAATAAGGAATTTAAGAAAGTTTACGGAAATACTGCTGCCGGATGGAGAGGCAAAAAAACATTACAGCGAAATGCTCTTGCTGTATTGGGAAATATGAAGTGTATTGAAGCCCTGCCCTTAATTTCAGAATTTATAAACAACGAAAATGAAGAGCTTAAGTCAGCGGCAATATATGCAATAAATAAAATTAAGGAGAGTTGAAATGGGCTATTGGAATTCAAGAGGTCTTCGAGGCAGCAGCTTTGAAGAAATGATAAATATAACAAACAATGTATATAAGGAAAGAGGACTGGCAATAATACAAAAGATACCAACTCCTATAACACCTATAAATCTGGACAAAGGCAAAAATGTAATTACTCTTGCTTATTTTGACCAAAAGTCAACCATTGACTACATAGGTGCCGCACAAGGAATACCTATTTGTTTTGATGCTAAGGAAACAAAACAGGGACGTTTGCCCCTGCAAAACATTCACCCTCATCAGGTGGAATTTATGGAGCATTTTCAAAGACACGGAGGTGTGGCTTTTCTCCTTGTTCATTGTGCTGATAATGAAGAATATTACTTTCTTCCTTTTGAAATTCTTGAAAAATACTGGAGGTCAGCACAGGATGGAGGACGTAAGTCCATACCCTATAAAGCCTTTGAGAAAAAATATTTAGTACATAACAAGAACGGTTGTCCTGTGCATTATTTGGAGGCTATTAACACTTATTTAATGGAGGAATAGTTTTGAAAATTATTGCACTTATTCTTTGCTTCAGTTTTTTTGGATTTAATATCGGTAAAGAACCTGTTGTTGAAAATGAAAAGGCTGAATATCTGCCCTATCAAATTTACGTCAAAAATAACAGGGAAAAAGCACCTCTTGAACAGAACAAATGTATGAGCGGAGCTTATATTTATGAAGAAAATATTTACTCTGATATAAAAAGTTTTGAAGAAAAGCTTGGTATAAACAACGATATATATATCAGTACAATGAAAGCAGGAGATGATTTGCCTATAGGAGAAATAATCGAATGCTATGCCAAAGGCAAGCTGCCTATGCTTATAATAGAGGGAAGCTTTGGCAGCAGTCAAATAATGAGCATTGCCAAAATGTGCGGTAATTTGGATATCTCTCTTCTTATAGAAATAAAGGAAGGAAAATATGTATATGAACATTTTGCTGAAATGTTCAGAAAATATGCACCCAAAACTGTACTTGCTTATGGTATTGAATCCTCATCAGTAAATTATGATTTTCCCAGAAAAGAACTTGTTGATTGGATTGCCATTGATGTTAAAGAAAAAATGAGGGGGCGAAACATTGCCTCGGAATATGAAAATATTTCAAAATGGTGCAATTATTTTAAAGATGAAACTCTTATGCTTAATATAAGTGTGCCCAATTTTTCAATTGACGGCTGCAATTATATATATAGTGAAGCGGCAAATGAGATATCAAAGCTTTATACTCTTGCCGTAAATTATAATAATATAGGTGCAATTAATTATATAAGCCATATAGAAAAAAATGAAAACACAATAAGCTGTAATTACAGAATAACCGAAAATGAACAGCTTGAAAATGCACTTAATAAAGCAGTAAACAGTCTTGTCAGTGACAGATATTGGAGCCGTACTCCCTATATAGCCTATGCTTCAGGCAATAGTGTTATTGCCGCCAATGATGTGGTTGACCGCCTTAATATAAAGGGAAAATATATAAACAGCGGTTATTCCGAAATAAATGCCGGCGGTTTTAATAAATCCGAAAGAAAGGTATTTGTAAATTCTTAAGTTTTGTGGTATATTATTATAGAGGAAGCAAAAAAATCTTCCTGCTGCTATGCTCATTTTTTCACAACCTTGCTTAAAAGCAAGGTTACAGGTTTGTATATACATATATTTTTATTAGTTTTGGAGGGTTATATGAATTTTTTTGAACAAATGATAACGGCAATATACAAATTTCAAAGCTATCCCAAGCTTATTATGCAGAAATTTGGAAAGGTTTTATGCTATCTGCTTATATTTACACTAATTATAGCTATAATAAATGCAATTCCCTTTGTTGTTGGTTATAAAAAAATCGGCGGATTTTCAGGTGCAATTAAAAAATATGTTCCTGAATTTTCTATTGAAAACGGTAAATTTCAATGTGAAACCGTTGATTTCACCGATGAAATTATGGGAGTTAAAATTTACATTGATGACAACGAAGACGTCAGTGATATTGATGTAGGTAATTTTGCATTTTACCTTATTGCAGACAGTGATAAAATGATTATAAGCAACGGCATACAAAAGCAGATTATAGATTTCAGCCAGTTTAAAAATGACCATTTTAATAAATCTATGCTTATTGATTTATTCAGCAATAAAAAGGTTAAAATTGCAATATTTACTATTTTCAGCATTACAACTTTATTTTCACTGTGCTTTAGTACACTTTTCGGCCTGCTTGTACTAAGCCTTCTGTCAGTCCTCATAAATATTTGCTTTATTCATGCCGATATAAGATATACCGATATTTTAAAGCTGTCAGTTTACGCAAGGACATTTCCAAGTATTTTACTTATTATTATAAGTCTTTCAGGCTTTGCCGGCGGCAGTATATTATACTGGGGACTTTTGATTACATACATTTACCTTGGACTTAAAAATATTAAAAAGCAGGAGGCTATAATAATAGCTGAATTCTAGGAGGAAAGAGTATGGCTTATCAGGCTTTATACAGACGTTTAAGACCTCAGCGGTTTGAAGATGTTGCAGGTCAGGAGCATATTATACGAACGCTGCAGAATCAGATTGAAAACAACAGAATAAACCATGCTTATCTCTTTTGCGGTACACGCGGTACAGGTAAGACCACCACTGCAAAAATATTCGCAAGAGCCATTAATTGTATAGGAGAAGGTACTAAGCCCTGTAACAAATGTACGGTTTGTCAGCCCATTTTACATGGTACAAGTGTCAATGTAATAGAAATTGATGCCGCAAGCAATAATGGTGTTGACAACATTAGAGATATTATTGAAGAAGTGAAATATCCTCCTACGGACTGCAAATACAAGGTTTACATAATAGATGAGGTTCATATGCTTTCAGCAGGAGCTTTTAATGCTCTTTTAAAAACCCTTGAAGAGCCTCCTGAATACGTTGTGTTTATACTTGCTACAACAGACCCGCAGAAAATGCCTGTGACAGTGCTTTCAAGATGTCAGCGTTTTGACTTCCACAGAATAGGCAAGGATACGATGGTAAAAGTTTTAAAGGAATATATGTCAGAAGAAAAAGCTCAGGTAAGTGATGATGCCATTGAGTATATTGCAGAACTTTCAGATGGTGCAATGAGAGATGCTTTAAGTATACTTGATCAATGTATAAGCTTTTATTTCGATGAGGAAGTTACCATCAGCAAGGTTATGGAAATAACAGGCTCTGTTGACAGGTCAGTATTTTTTGAACTTACAGACGCAATGAATAACAGTGATGGCAGCAGATGTATGGACATAATTGACAAAGTTGTGCTCCATGGAAGAGATATCGGACAGTTTGTAGCTGATATGATTACTCATTTCAGAAATCTGCTTCTTGCAGTATCTATTGATGGTGAAACAAAGGCTCTTGATTATTCTAAAACATATGTTGACAAACTGCGTTTACAGGGATGCTCTGTGGGATATGAATATGTTTTAAGCCTTATTACAGGTTTTTCTGAGCTTGCAAATCAAATCAAGTTCAGTGCAAATCCCAGGATACTTTTAGAAGTATGTGCAATAAAAGGCTGTAATCCTGTTGTTTCTTACGACTTAGGCAGCGTAAACAAAAGACTAAAAAATATTGAAGCAAAGCTTGAAAACGGTATGCCTTTAATCCCGCCGGTTACTTTAAATGACGAAAAAATCATTGAACGTACCGAACAAAATGATAAAGAAGAACCCGTTGTTATTAACAAGGCTGTTCCCGATGACATAAAAAAGGTTATAACAGAATGGAATAAGTTTGTCAAAACAATAGATACACAAATGATTAAATCTATTCTTTCAACACAGTCAAGACCGGCCTATCTGGAGGATGATTATTTAACACTTGTAGCTGCTAACAACGGTCCTTTAATGTGGCTTGAAAGCCATATTGACGAAGTGAAAAAATATTTTACAGTATATTTCCAAAGAGAATTTGATATAAGAATAATGACAGAAGATAAATACAATAAAAGACATATTGAAAAATATGGTGCAAAAGATTCCGAAATTAAGACACTTAATAAAGATGACTTTACCAAAGTGTTTGGAAACTTTGTAGAGTTTGAGGAATAGGCAGTTTATTTTTCTAAGTTTTAACAGGAAAATATCAGGCAACACATAATGTCAGTTTTGCTGAGTATTGAGAATAAAAAAATTTCTGTTACCTTTTTAAAAAGAAAATTTACCAAAGAAAATTTCTATCCTTTTCCTGATATGCTATATAAAATTTTATATTGATATTTTTATAGTTTTATAATATAATTTATTATTAAGTGAAAATGTAAACTTAAGGAGGACATAAATATGGCAAAAGGCGGATTTGGCGGTATGGGCGGCTTCGGCGGCATGAATATGAACAATCTTATGAAGCAGGCTCAGAAAATGCAAAAACAGATGGAGCAGGCTCAGCAGGATTTAGAGGTTAAAGAATTTGAAGTAACAAGCGGCGGCGGTGCAGTAAAAGTAGTAATTACAGGAAAAAAAGTTATTAAGGCTATTGAAATTAACCCTGATGTAGTGGACCCTGATGATGTTGAAATGCTTCAGGACTTAGTAATGACAGCCGTTAATGAGGCAATTCGTCAGGCTGATGACGCTGCAAATACTGCTATGGGCGGTATAACAGGCGGTTTAGGCAACGGACTTTTCTAGGAGAGATTAAATGAATTACTATGGTGAGTCTGTAACAAGACTTATTGAACAGCTTTCAAGATTACCCGGTATTGGAGGTAAATCTGCACAAAGATTAGCTTTTCATATTATAAATATGTCTAAGGATGAAGCAAGGGCACTTGCTGAAAGCATTGTTTCGGCAAAAACAGAGGTGAAGTACTGCTCTGTTTGCTGTAATTTAACAGACAGCGATCCCTGTACAATATGCTCAAGTTCTAAACGCAGACGTGATATTATTATGGTAGTTGAAAATCCAAGAGATATGGCGGCATATGAAAAGACTAAGGGGTATGACGGTCTTTATCACATATTGCACGGTGCTATTGCCGTAACAAGAGGTATAGGCCCTGAAGACTTGAAAATAAGAGAGCTTATCAGCAGGCTTGACGACAGTGTTAAAGAGGTTATTATTGCAACAAATCCTACCGTTGAAGGTGATGTTACTGCTGTATACTTAAGTAAGCTTTTAAAGCCTTTAGGTGTAAAAGTCACCAGAATTGCTAACGGCGTACCTGTAGGCAGTGACCTTGAATATGTGGATGAAGTAACTCTTTCAAGGGCTCTTGAGGGCAGAGCTGAAATGTAAAGGAGAAAGTTATGAGAATTATTGAACCGACTTATATAATCGAGGATGAAATTAATGCTCAGGCTATGATGAAAACTATTGAGCGTGCAGGAAGAACATGCTATAAGAGTGAACATAATATTTCTGAGGGCAGTGCCGAAAAGTTTATTGCAAATATTATTAAAAGAGGTCACGAATCTGTTATTGAACATGAAAAGATTACTGTAAGATTTATATGCGACAGAGGTGTAACTCATGAAATGGTAAGACATAGAATGGCAAGCTATTCTCAGGAAAGTACACGTTATTGTAACTATGCAAATGATAAGTTCGGCAATGAGCTTACATTTATTAAGCCCTGTTTTTGGGACGAAAACACCCCTGACGGCAAGGCTAAAATGGATATTTGGAAAAAATCAATGCAAAACATTGAAAAAGAATATAACGATTTAATTGCCATAGGTGCAAAGCCTGAAGAAGCAAGAAGTATTTTGCCTAACAGCTTAAAAACCGAAATAGTCGTAACTATGAATTTAAGGTCATGGCGTCACTTTTTTAAGCTTAGGACTGTACCTGCTGCTCATCCTCAAATCAGACAGGTTGCATGTGCTTTGCTTGATGAATTAAAAGTAAAGCTTCCTGTTATTTTCGGAGATTTATAATTAAAATAAAACCATTGCCGTTTGCAAAGCAGCAATGGTTTTATTTATTTTAACAAAGCCTCTGATTTAATATCCCAGCAGTCTTGGCAGCCATAATGATATGGCAGGAACAAATGTGACAAGCATAAGGACAGCAAATATTACAACATAATAAGAAAGAAGCGGCTTAATAACCTTCTCAATTTTAGTTTCAGCTACTCTTACACCTACAAAAAGAATATTGCCGACAGGCGGTGTTATTGTGCCAATGCAAAGGTTTAAAACAAGCATAATACCAAACTGTATTGAATCCATGCCAAGCTCTGTACAAACAGGCAAAAAAATAGGTGTAAAAATAAGAATTGCAGGAGTAATATCCATAAAAGTTCCTACAAAAAGCAAAACTACATTAATAATAAGCAGAATTATAACTTTGTTATTACTTATACCAAGCAATACATTAGATATTGCCGCAGGAATGCCCGTAAAAGCCATAACCCAAGCCATAATGCTTGATACACCAATTAAAAATACAATGATACCTGTAGTTTCTGCACTTGCCTTGAAAATGTCATATAAATCTCTCACCTTAATAGTCTTATAAAAAAATAATGACAATATAAGACTGTAAACTACAGCTACCACAGAACCTTCCGTTGCTGTAAAAACACCCTTAACAATACCTCCTATTACAATAATAATAAGCAAAAGACTGGGTATTGCATCAAATATAATTTTTATAACCTCTTTAATACTGTATTTTTGACTGCTCTTATAACCTCTTTTTGCCGCTATTATAAAAGCAACTATCATACAGGCAAACCCCCATAATATGCCCGGAATATAGCCTGCCATAAAAAGAGCGGCAACAGATGTACCGCCGCTTACAAGAGAAAAGGTAATAAGAACATTGCTGGGAGGTATCAGCAGACCTGTAGGTGCAGTTGCAATATTCGCCGAAGCCGAATAGTCCTTATCATAGCCTTCCTTTTCCTCTATAGGACCAATAATTGTACCCATAGCAGAAGCTGCAGCAACACCTGAGCCCGAAATAGAACCAAACATCATATTTGCAAGAGTATTGGTATGAGCCAAGGCTCCCGGAATCCTGCCTGTAAGGACTTTGGCAAAATTAATGAGTCTCATTGCTATTCCGCCCTTGTTCATTATATTGCCTGCCAATATAAAAAACGGAATGGCAATAAGAGTAAAAATCGAAATACCTGAAAAAGTTCGCTGTGCTCCTGTAAGAAAAGCCGCATTAATATCCAGCACAGGCAGTATAGCAACAATTGACGAAATACCTATTGCTATTGATATGGGTGCACCCATCAACAAAATAACAAGCAGCACTACCGCAATAATAATTCCGCAAAAAATAGCCGTATTCATACTTTACCTCCCTTTGATATCAGTTTTATAATATTAATAACAGAATAAAAGGCTGTAATAAAACCGCTTAACGGCACAACAGTATAAACATAAGACATAGGTATGCCAAGAGAAGCAGTAACCTGTGTCGCCGTAAGTTTTGTAATGGAAATACCGCCATAAATAAGAACAATTGCCGCAAATATAAACACCAGAGCTTCATTGACAATACTTAATATTCTTCTGCTTTTTTCAGGCATTTTGTCATATAAAAATGTCATTGCCATATGCTCCCTTTTTCCAAAAACCAAAGAAGCGCTTAAAAGAGCCAGCCATGTAAATGAATAGGTCAAAAGCTCCTCAGATGTTGTGCTTGGAGAATTAAAAACATACCTTGTTACAATCTGATAGGTTCCCACAGCCACAATAAAAGCAAATATAAATATACATACTATTTCAAGACCTCTGTTAAAGTATTTAATAATATTATTCATCAGCCCACCTCCCTGTTTATTTCCTGTATTCGCTCATATATAGGAGCAAGCTTTTCATTGTCATTTACCATTTGTTTTTGTAAATCAATAACCTTGCTTTTAAACTGCTCTACATCAACATCAGAAAAGTTTACACCCATTTCTGATGCCAGCCTTTTAGCTTCGTCAATCTGTACTATCCATTCCTCCCTTTCAACTTTAGTACAAAGTGCCGCTGCTTCATCAAATATTTTTCTTTCCTCCTCATCCAGGCTGTCTAAAAACTTAACATTTCCTATCATCATATCAGGCACCATCTGATGCCTGTCATAAATATAGTACTTTGCAACCTCACCATGTTTATTATTCGTAAGAGCAAGCTCGTTATTTTCCGCACCATCAATTACGCCCTGCTGAATAGCCGTATATACCTCGCCAAATGACATAGGTGCAGCTGCCGCACCAAAAGCCTTAACCATACTTACGTTTGAAGGACTTTGCTGTACTCTGAGCTTAAGTCCCTTTAAGTCATCAGGTGATTTTACGGGCTTAGTTGTATAAAAATTTCTTGTACCGGCATCAAGCCATGTAACAGCTTCAAAGCCCGAACTTCTTGTTGCAGTATAAATTTTATCCCTTATAAAGCTGTCCTCCATAGAAGCATAATAAGTGTCTGTACTGTCAAAAAGATAAGGAATACTAAATATTGAATAAATGTCATCAAAGGTTTCGAGATTTCCCGTACTGCAAACAACAAAATCAATTGCACCGGTCTGTGCCAGCTCAATTGCCTTTACTGAAGCACCTAAAAGCTCATTAGGGAAAATCTGAACATCATACTTATCTCCAAGCCTGTCCTCCACATATTTTTCAAAGGCAAGAAGTCCTATATGGTCAGGATGGGTTTCACTTTGTGAATGAGCTATTCTCACTATTCTTTTTCCCTCATTAACAGTATTACAGCCGCTTAGGCTTATGCACAAAAGAGAAAAAAAACAAATAAATATACATTTTATTACATATTTACTCATATATATCCTCCTAAATTATTATCACTAATTTTATATTGCCCAATTATATTGAAAATATTTGTTAAATTTAGACACAAAAATGTTTTGCTTAAGTAAACTATTTTTGCACAATGACGAATTCATTTGACTTTTACTCTGATATAGGTTATAATATCTCTGTATATTTGGAATGTACTTTCCATGGATGCGATTAGGAGGAATACTATGTCGGCTTTTATTTTAGATAAATTATTAGAAATACAGGAAAAAAATGCCTATCCCCTTCACATGCCGGGACATAAGCGCAATACTGACTTTATGCCCTATGATTTCAGAACAATGGATATTACAGAAACAGGCGATGTCGATAATCTTCATGACCCTAAGGAAATTATTGCCATGTCACAAAAGGCTATGGCTGAACTTCTTGGTGCTGAAGAATCATTTTACCTTGTCAACGGAGGCTCAAGCGGAACAATAGCCGCACTGCTGGGCTGCTGCAATCCCGGAGACACTGTACTTGTTGCAAGCAACTGCCACAAAAGTGTATACCATGCACTTGTTCTGTCAGGTGTGAATCCTGTATATATCTCACCCCAGATGACGGAGGAAAGTCTTTGCGGCGGTATCAGCATAAGAGATATGTTTAGAGCCTTTGATGACTATGATATTAAAGCTATGATTATTACAAGTCCGACCTACGAAGGTTTTACCTGTGATGTAAAAACTATTGCAGATATAGTACATAAGCACAATTCCATACTTATTGCAGACGAATGCCACGGAGCACACTTTGTATTTTCAGATAAATTTCCTCATTCAGCTCTTCATGACGGTGCAGATGTTGTAGTAAACAGCTGGCATAAAACCCTGCCATGCTTAAATCAGGCAGCTGTTTTAAGTATAAATACAACAAGAGTTAATAAAAACCGAATTAAAGAAGCTGTTTCAATGATGAATACGACAAGCCCTTCATACCCCATACTTGCTTCCATTGATTATGCAAGGCATATTTTAACAACAGACAAAAATCTTTTTACAAAATATATAGAAACCTTAACAGAAGCCCGTCATGAACTGGATCACTGCAAGGTACTTAAACTTGTAAATGACAGTATTAAAGGACAAAGTGATATATTTGACCTTGATATCAGTAAATTTACAATTATGGTCAGAACAGACATGACCGGCAGAGAGCTTGCAGACCTGTTACTTGATAAATATAATATACAGATTGAAATGGCAGGACCTCATCATATTATAGCAATGACTTCAGTTGCTGATGACCCAAGAGGTATAAAGAAATTTGTAAAGGCTATAAGAGATATAGATAAAAAGGTAGAGAGAAAGTATATAGAAAAGCTTCCTCTCACAATGTCGCCCGTACAAAAGCCTGTTATGATACCAAGGGATGTGTATTATGCGGAAAAAGAAGAAATTGACCTTGATCATTCAATAGGCAGAATACCTTCAGGTATTATAATGCCTTATCCTCCGGGAATACCACTGGTTGCCGTTGGCGAAAAAATCACTTCAGAGCACATTGAAAAAATCAGAATATTACAGCAACTTAATGTAAACATTATAGGAGTGAACAACAATAAAGTATATGTTGTAAAAAATAATTAAGAAACTAAAAAGCAACTAATTTGTAAATTTCTCTTGCAAAATAATAAAAATATGTTATACTTAACTAACATAGGATTTACAAGGGGGTTGTAAATATGAGTAATTTACCAATCAGCTTAGAAGAGCTAATATACGCTGCTTTATTGGCATTTTGTATAACATGGTTTATTAACAATACTATTAAAATAAGAAAGCTTATTAAGGCTACTTCAATAAATGTAAACGGCCCTAAAGATATTGCTTCAGTAATGGACAGATGTTATACTCTTTTCCCGTTAGAAAAGATTGAATACCACGGTATAACCTTTACAAGAGGAATGAAGGTTAAAATTACTACCACTGCCAATGCCGACTTTGAAGGTGAATTTATAGGCGGCAATACAAAAAATATGGTATGTATTAAGACAAGTAAATATATTATTGCTCATAAGTTAAGTAATATTATTGATATTACAAAGCTTTAAAAAATGGGGACGGTGCACTTTTTTGATATGCACCGCCCCTCTTTTAATTTTCCGCATATAAATACTTTAATACGAGTTTTTCCAAAGATTCACTATATTTCCAGTTATCCTCTTCTGTCCTTTTCTTGGCACCCTTTAAATGAGTTTTATTATGACTTCTTCTTACAGCCTTGGCAATGTGCCTTTGCATAAGAAGTCCGTCAATATTTTCATTGGTATACCACTTTCCGCTTTGATGAATGGGATGTGCACCCCTGCCCAAAGCCATAGCCGCCACACCGTAATCCTGACTTACTACAATATCCCCCTTTCTACATCTGTTTACAAGCACAAAGTCCACGGAATCAGCGCCTGCATCAGCCACAATAATCTCACTATAATCCGAACCTAAAATATGATTTGTATCACATATCAGAGTAACCGGAATATTATATTTTTCTGCAACAGCTTCTGTCTGCTTAATCACAGGGCATCCGTCAGCATCTACATATATTCTCATCTTTCGCTTAACCTCACAGCTTCTTTAACCGAAACATTATCAATCCTTGCTGCAATATCTTCACCGTAATACAAAGTTCCAAAAGCTTTTTTTATAATTCCAAAGGGCAATGCCTTTAAAGCTTTGCCCAATATTTTGGAACAGGGCTTTTTAGAAATATACCTCATTAAGTCAGCAGTTGAGACATATTCATTATCCATAGGCATAAATATACCACCCTCATTTTTTTCAATAATGTCCCTTATTAATAAGGAAAGATTTCCTATATATATAAGACTCTTTTTATTAGCCGTATCAGGAATAACAGGTATAATTTTAGCAATCTTAGATAGCTTTGCATAGTTTCCCGGACAGTCCTTGCCATAAACCATAGGAGGTCTTACAATCGTGACTCTAAAGCTGTCACTTTTTAATGAAAGGAGATATTTTTCTGCCTTAAGCTTGCTTTTGCCATATAATGTTTTAGGCTCTGTTTTTGTAAATTTATCTATTTTTCCTTCTGTAACTCCATATACAGCCATCGTGCTTAAAAAAACAAAATGCTTTACACCATATTTTACAGCTTTATCCGCAAGAGCCTTTGTAAGCTCATAATTGACTTTGTCATATTCATCCTTATAATCAGACTCCCTTTTATGAACAATTGCCGCACAATGAATAATAGCATCAGCTCCCCTTAAGTCTATACCATCTACACCGTTCCTTATTGAAATACACTCTGCATCAAAGCCATGTGACAAAAGATAATTACATATATTGCTGCTTATATAGCTATTTTTCCCCGTCAGTATTATCCTCATTTTTGCCCTCCTTGACACCATCAGCCATAAATACAGAAATAACAGTCCTTATTATAATATAAATATCAAACAAAAGGCTCATTTTCTTTACATACTCGCCGTCATATTTTGATTTAATTTCAATAGGTAATTCATCTCTGCCATTTACCTGTGCCCAGCCTGTAAGCCCGGGCACAACTCCGTTAGCACCATATTTATCACGTTCCGCAATAAGATCAAACTGATTCCATAGAGCAGGTCTTGGACCTATAAGACTCATCTCACCCTTTAGTATATTAAAAAGCTGAGGCAATTCATCCATACTGGATATTCTTAAGAATTTACCTATATGGGTTATGTAGCTTTCAGGATTTTCCAAAAGATGCGTAGGAACATCTTTTGGTGTAGTGATTTTCATTGTCCTGAACTTATATATATAAAATTCCCTTTTATTTAAGCCTATCCTTTTCTGCTTAAACAAAATATTACCGCCATCTTCAAGCTTAATAAGCAAAGCCAGTATAATTAAAAGCCAGCTTAAGCCGCAAATAGCCATAAGACTTAGTATAAAATCCAATAGTCTTTTTACTCTGATATACATACTATTCTCCATTCGGGTTAAAATTAGGTACAATCTTTTTAATATAATCTTTTACCTTATCAGGCTCCTCAAAGGCTGCCCTGTAAAGTTCATCAAGATTTTTATTAAACTCATCGTAATCCATTTCCACAGGTGCAGTAACAAAAATTTTATTTCCAAATACAAGTTTCATACTATCCTTTTCTTCTGCCATTATAAGCTCTTCATAAAGCTTTTCCCCCGGTCTTAAACCTGTATATTCAATCTTTATATCCTTATCCGGTACAAAACCCGACAATCTTATAAGATTTCTTGCCAAATCATCAATTTTAACAGGCTTCCCCATATCCAAAACATAAATTCTTCCGCTGTTATCAAGGCTCGCCGCCTGCATAACCAGCCTTGATGCCTCAGGTATTGTCATGAAAAACCTGGTAATATCTTTATGGGTTACGGTAACAGGTCCCCCTGACTTAATCTGTTTTTGAAAAAGAGGTATAACACTGCCATTACTGCCAAGTACATTGCCAAAACGTACAGCTACAAACTTTGTATTGCTGTGAGATGCAAATTCCTGAATAATAAGCTCGGTAATTCTCTTTGTTGCTCCCATAACATTGGTAGGATTAACAGCTTTATCCGTAGATAAAAGAACAAAATGGTCAACACCGTACCTGTCAGCACATTTTGCAACATTTAATGTACCAAACACATTATTCTTTACTGCCTCAGCAGGTACAAACTCCATAAGAGGCACATGCTTATGTGCCGCAGCATGGAACACAACATTAGGCCTGTATTCCTCAAAAACTCTTTCAACACAGTTTATATCCCTTATTGTGCCGACTCTGATTATCATTTTAGCTTTATTACCGTACTTATCTTTAAGCTCATTGTAAAGCTCATAGGCATTGTTTTCATACACGTCAAAAATTATAAGAAGCTTAGGCTCAAACTTTACAATCTGCCTGCAAAGCTCAGAACCAATAGAGCCTCCGCCTCCTGTAACAAGCACAACCCTATCCATAATATATTCAGAAATACTGCGGATATCAATAGAAACTTCATCTCTGAAAAGTAAATCTGTAATATTTACAGCTCTTAATCTCTGAAAACCTCCGTCAGAAATATCACTCATAGGCGGAATCATTTTAAGAACACAATCCGTCTGAGTACAATATCCCATTATTCTGTTTATCTGAGCATTTGTGGCAGAAGGAATTGCAACAATAATTTCCTCAATTTCATACTCCGTACAAAGTCTTGGAATATTGGCAGTATCATATGTCACCCTTATACCCATCAGGTTACTGTTATTTTTACTGTAATCATCATCAACAACAATAACAGCCATCCTGTCTTCATAGCCCTTTTCACCGTTTATAATGCTTCTTACAACATTATAGCCGGAGTAACCTGCACCTACAACAAGAACCCTTTTTCTTCCGCTTTTTCTGTCAAAAAAATGCTCTATATTTATAAAAATTCTCTTAACAAAGCGATAGCCCGAACGTGAAAAGACAAATAAAATAATACTTATTATCCATCCCACTATTAGCATTCTTTTAGGCAGTTCAATATATATAATTCCTGACAAAAAATAACAATAGTATCCATATATTGCAGCGAAAATAATGGTGTTTGCCACAATTATTTTATACACATCCTCAATAGCGGCATATTTCCACAGGTTGGAATAAAACTTAAACAGTCCATACACCACCAGACAAAAGGGAGATACAAAAATAAAAGTATACTTGTACCAACTCCATACCTCAGAAGGAATAAGCCTTCCCTGTCCCCCCGGCAAGCCGGGAATTGTGCCGCCATACCACAGACATATGGCAATTAATATAGATATATTTATTAACACTACATCAAGCAGTGCATAAAGAAACATTTTATTTCTTTGTTCCCTTGCCATAGCTGACAGCCTAACCATAGCCTACCTCCAATAAATAGGCGAGGTAATTCCTCGCCTGATTTTTAAATTTAATTAAAACTATTAAACATTTTCCTCTGCTTTGATTACATTAGCTCCGAAGCCTGTACCAAGCAAGGTCCAAAATACAGGTGCAACAGAAACAACACTATCTGTTGTCATTGATGCCATAATATAAGCAATTACACCTGCCAAAATACCAAGTCTTATAGCATTCATACACTGTGACTTATCATTAAATACCCTCTTTATAGTCTGCACAATATAAAGTACAAACATCACAATCATAACAATAAGAGAGATAACACCCGTATTAATGCCAATCTGTAAAAACATATTGTGAGGCTTATCAATAATTACATAAGGATTGCCTAAGAAATTAAGCTTACTCCTGACATCATTCTGCGGAAACTCAAAAACATAAGTATCAACGCCTGAACCAATAATAATATTATGCTTTAATAAAGGTAAACTTCTTGACCAAATATAACCTCTGTTAGAACCTAACCTTTCAACGCCCTTAAATCCCCAGCTTTCAACAGGCGTATCAATGTCAACAGCATTACCGAATTTATCAAGTACAGAAAGCTTTCCGTCAACTTCGCCAAAAAGGAAATAGGTTTCCGTACCTGCTTCATCTGCGCCAATCAGACTGGCTACAAATATATTTTTAGACTCCATGTTATACAAATATAAGCTCCATTTCACACCTGACTCATTAAATACATACTTTGTACCTCTGCCATTTTCCATAGGCTCTTCACTTATTGGATTAAGAACTGTGCCATTATGCATAAACTGTGTAGCCTCTGCCGCATAATCAATGGCAAACTCACCGTCTTTGGTTATTACCTTACCAAGCATACCGTCAACTTCTACATCCTCATAAAAGCTTGCAGATTCATTAAGGGCTTCACCGCTTTTTAAAGCATCAACTATAATATTAAATTTCTTAACTATTACAGCATTGGAATTAAACAGCACAATTAAACCAATAACACAGGCTGCAATAACGCCGGCGGTAATACCTGCAGCCCTCTTGCTTTTAACGGCAAAAACATAATAACACATACAAACAACAGCCGTAAAGCCGACACCTGTTGTAATACCAATAAAACCGCCTACTGAGTTTGCACCGATTGCACAAACAAGAAGCATAATTGAAAGGACTGCAAAAATCCACTTAAACTTATTTTTTAAAGGCATAAGAACAGCCATAACACCAAAGGCTGAAAACATCATTCCATAATACATACCTGCACAATTAGGGTTATAAAGAGTAGCAAAAACAGAGTCAAACTTAATCTTCATAGGCACACCGTCATAGGCATCGCCCATAACTAACTTACTAAACCATTCTGTCGAAAAAATGTTATAGCCTAAAAATTGAAGCAAGCCTATCAAGCCTACCAAAAGACCTGAAATAAAAAATCCGCCCAAAATAAAGTTAAGACGTTTTTTATCAGATGCAAATGCCATTGCTACTACCATAAACACCATGTAACAGAGCCATACAAAAAAGCCTTCATATCTTTCAGAAACACCGAAAAAGGCAGTATGATGATACTTTGAAAAAACTGAAGAAACAAGAGCAAACAAAACATATACTCCCGCAAGAATTACCGGCTTTGACTTAAAATCAATTGTAAAGCCATCTTCACCTAAAATCTGAAATGCCATAAAAAGGGTAATAATTACACCCATTGTAAGAATAAGCACTGATTTGCTGTAAGAAAACAAATCATTCAGCATTTCACCTGTTCTTATAACATTATATTCCTCTCCGCTCACCGCAACCTGACTTAATCTGCAGATTAAAGGAATTATTGCAACGACAATAAAAAGAAAAATTCCCATAAGCCTGTCTGATGCCGTTAAGCCGCTTTGTCCTTTCTTATTCATATAAACCCACCTTTACTTTGTTATTGTTATTATTATAATTAATAAAGCATTGATTTATAATAATTATATCATATGGCTGTTTATTTTACAATGCTTTATTAATCAAAAAAAGAAGGCCCCGCAAAAGCAAAGACCTCTAATAATTTATTGATTTTCAAGTTCACTTAATTTATAGGACAATGTCATAACACTGTCAGTAAGATGTACATTTTCAACTATGACATTATCAGGAGTATGCAAATCTATATGTGAAAAATTCCAAATACCCTTAACACCGTTTTCAACCAAAATGGGAGAAATCTGGGGTGCATTATTCTTAGGAATAGACAAAACTGCAATATCAACCTTATTGTTCCTTAAAAAATTCTCAAGATTAGCAACATCATCAATAATTACATCCCCTGCCATATTACCTATAATATCAGGATTATTATCAAATGCACCTATGAAATTAAAGCCTCTCTTTTTGAAATTGCCATAGTTTGCAAGTGCTTGTCCAAGATTACCTGCACCAATAATAATTAAACTATACTCCTTGTCAAGACCCAAAATTTTTTTAATTTCTTCATAAAGCATTTCTACATTATAGCCATAGCCTCTCTGTCCAAAGCACCCGAATTTATTCAAATCCTGTCTAATCTGAGAAGCAGTAACATTCATTCTTCTGCTTAAATCATTAGATGAAATTCTTGTAATTCCATGCTCCAGCAAATCACCTAAATATCTGTAATATCTGGGTAATCTTTTAATAACGGCAATGGATATTTTTTCATTTTCAATCTTATTCATATTTATTCACCTTTTTTAAACCTTTTTTTTATTATAAAAGAAATATCTTTTTTTGTCAATCTTCACTTTTTTACTTTTATTTGACAGCATTTTCTGTTAAAATCATATAGGATAGATTTAGGAGGTATTACTATGATATTGGCACTTAATAATGTATCAAAGGCATTTGGTACAGACGTTATATTAGAAAATGTTTCATTTCACATTGAAGAAAAAGAAAAGGCTGCCATTGTAGGCGTCAACGGTGCAGGCAAGTCTACACTTTTTAAAATAATAACAGGAGAATTATCCCTTGACAGCGGTGAAGTTATTATTCCAAAGTCTGCATCAATCGGATATTTTTCTCAGAGTCTTGAAATTGACAGTTCAAAAACCATATACGGCGAACTGCTTACAGTTTTTGAGCCGGTTATGCTTTTGGAACAGCAGCTCAGGGATATGGAATCACAGATGTCACAAAAAAGCGGTAAAGAGCTTGAAATTCTCATGACAAGGTATTCAGAACTTTCCCGCAAAATGGAAGAAATGGACGGATACAGCTATCAAAGCAGATTACGAGGTGTTATTAAAGGTCTTGGCTTTAGCGAGGATGAAAGCGGACAAACCATAAATGAACTTTCAGGCGGTCAAAAAACAAGAGTTGCATTAGGTAAAATACTTTTAAAATCACCTGACATACTCTTGCTTGATGAACCGACCAATCACCTTGACATTGAATCACTCAGATGGCTTGAAGATTTCTTAAAAAATTATAAAGGTGCTGTCATTATTATTTCTCATGACAGATATTTCCTTGACAAAACTGCAGGGAAAGTAATAGAAATTGAAAACAAAAAGGCAAAGGAGTATTTCGGCAGCTATTCCTACTATGCTGAAAAGAAAACAGAGGACAGAAAAATTGCATTACATCAGTATCTAAATCAGCAAAAAGAAATAAAACGACAGGAGGAAGTTATTAAAAAGTTAAGGGAGTTTAACAGAGAAAAATCCATAAAGAGAGCGGAAAGCCGTGAAAAACAACTTGAAAAAATTGACAGAATATCCGCTCCCGAAAATCTGCCTGAGAAAATGAGACTTACAATAAAACCATTAAAGGAAAGCGGTAATGATGTATTAAGTGTAGGTAACGTTTCAATGTCATTTGACGGCACGCCTCTTTTTGACAATATTTCCTTTGATATTAAAAAGGGTGAAAAGGCTGCCCTCATAGGTCCTAACGGTATAGGTAAAACTACCCTTTTCAGAATTATACTTTCAAAACTTGAACCTGTAAAAGGCAATATAAAGCTTGGGTCAAATGTAATTGCAGGCTATTATGACCAGGAGCAGGCTGACCTTAATCTTAATAAGACCATTTTTGATGAAATTTCAGATACTTATCCAAACCTTACAATAACTCAAATAAGAAATGTACTTGCAGCCTTTGTATTTACAGGTGATGACGTTTTCAAAACTATAGCTACCCTAAGCGGCGGAGAAAAGGGGCGCGTGGCACTGGCTAAAATTATGCTTTCAAATGCCAATTTTCTTATTTTGGACGAGCCTACCAATCACCTTGATATTAACTCCAAGGAAATACTTGAACAGGCTCTTCAAAGCTATGAAGGCACAATTCTCTACATTTCTCATGACAGATACTTTATTAATTCTACAGCAAACAAAATAATAGAATTAAATAAGGATAAAGCTGTAACTTATCCGGGAAATTATGACTATTATATTGAAAAGCTTGCAGAAAATGAAACTGCAGCCGTAAATAATGAAACTGTAATTGAAACAGAAAATAAGCTTGACTGGAAAAAGCAAAAGGAAATTCAGGCTCAGCAAAGAAAAAGAGAAAACCGTATTAAAAAACTTGAAAAGGAAATTGAAGAAACCGAAAACAAAATAGAAGAATTAGATAATCTCCTTGCTGCAGAAGATGTCTGCACAGATTCAATACGTTCACGTGAAATATACGAAGAAAAGGAAAGTCTTGAAGAAAAGCTTATGGCTCTTTATGAAGAATGGGAAGAAATTAATGAATAAGCCAAAAACAACAAAGACTCCATATACCATAATTAAAAAGCTGAGGATGCTTCATTTTGATATGCCCCTGTCAAAAGACAGGAGCATATCATTTTGCATCACTCTCAATTTTTTATTATAACAAAGATTTATACAAAGCTGTAATATCCTCAACTGATGTTTCCCTGGGATTACCCGGCCTGCAGGCATCATCATAAGCAGACTGAGCAAGGAATGGAATATCCTCTTCCTTGACAATATCCTTTAAGTCAGCAGGAATACCTACATCCTGAGATAATTTTCTTACTGCATCAACAGCAGCTTTTCTATATTCAGCCTGAGTCATATTTTCAGTGCCCTGAACACCCATAGCCTTAGCAATATCTCTGTACTTCTCTCCTGCAGCCTCTGCATTATATTCCATAACCGTAGGAAGAATAATAGCATTTGCAACACCGTGAGGAGTATCATATAAAGCACCTAAAGGATGAGCCATTGAATGAACAATACCAAGACCAACATTGGAGAAACCCATGCCTGCAACATACTGACCAAGAGCCATACCTTCTCTGCCCTCAGGAGTATTTTCAACAGCACCTCTTAAATGCTTTGAAATAATTTCAATAGCCTTTAAATGGAACATATCAGATAGCTCCCATGCACCTGCTGTAATATAACCCTCAATAGCATGAGTTAATGCGTCCATACCTGTTGCAGCAGTTAAACCCTTAGGCATTGAACTCATCATATCAGGGTCAACAAATGCAGCTACAGGAATATCCTTAGGGTCAACACATACCATCTTTCTGTTCTTTGCGGCATCAGTAATTACATAATTAATTGTAACTTCAGCAGCAGTACCGGCAGTAGTGGGCACAGCAAAAATAGGAACTGACTTGTTCTTAGTAGGTGCAACACCTTCAAGGCTTACCACATCGGCAAAATCAGGATTGTTAATAATAATACCTATAGCCTTGGCTGTATCCATAGATGAACCGCCGCCTATGGCAATTATGTAATCAGCACCGCTCTTTTTATAAGCCTCAACACCTGTCTGAACATTTTCAATAGTTGGATTTGGCTTAATATTTGAATAAATTTCGTAAGCCAGCTTAGCATCATCAAGAACATCTGTAACCTTCTTTGTTACATTAAACTTAATAAGGTCGGGATCAGAGCATACAAATGCCTTCTTATAACCTCTGCCAACTGCCTCATCAGCAATACTCTTAATCGCACCTGAACCGTGATAAGATGTTTCATTTAATATAAATCTGTTTGCCATATTTACTACCTCCATAATCAAATATTTTATGCTTACAATTTAATTATATTACTCATTTATTACAAAAACAAGATATTTTTAATAAATTTTTTATTAATTTTGCATAATTTTAAAGTAAACTTTCACCATCCAATACAGCTGTAACCAACTTATCACCCTCATAACACAATTTAAGAGAAAAGAATGGTCTCTCATCTTTTATAAGATTAAGAAATATTTTATCTCCCTCCCATAAATTAAGGTCTGAAAGCCTGTCCTTTTCAATCCACTCAAGATTCCCCTCATCACATTTAATTAAATCACCAAAATACTCACTTGCAGTATAAAGACACATGAATTCTGTTTCATAATTGTCTGCATTAAAGGTCACAATACCTCTGAATCTGTATTTTGTTAATGTTAATCCTGTTTCCTCCCTGACTTCTCTCAGAAGACAATCCTCAGGACTTTCCCGCTCCTCAAAGTGTCCTCCCACTCCAATCCATTTATCCTTATTTATATCATTTTTCTTAGATACTCTGTGAAGCATCAAATATTTATTTTCCTTTTCTATATAACAAAGTGTAGTCATTTTCATAGTTTTTATCCTCATTAATATATTCTTAAGTTTTAAAATATTGAATTATAGTTACAATTATGATATTATTTAAGAGGAGGTGTTTATTATGGCAGAAGATTTTAGCAATAATATTGTTGATGAAAAAAGCAATATCACAACAAATACAGATGAAGTTGTAGATGATATTCCGGAAAATGCCCGAAATATAAGCAAAAACACGAAAGCTGCCTATTCTGACACTAATGTTAAATCTGCAGTTCCCGAAAGCTCTCTTATGAGCATTATTTCTCTTATATTGGGAATATTTTCCGTTATATGCTGTTGTTCAATCATTCCTTCCTGTATTTCAGCAATTATAGGCCTGATTTTGGGTATAATTTCACTTAGAAGTAATTCAGCCGGCAAAAATTTTGCACTTATCGGTGTAATTTTATGTTCAATCGGTATTGCTATTTTCCTTATTACAAGTGCATTATTTGTCATATTCGGCAGTATAAATGCAGTTTTTGAGGTCCCTGCTACAATGCACTCAATGACAATGTAAAATTTCTCAAAATATAATAACCGAATAATACAATAATAAATACTACCCAAAACACAATGTTATCAGGTAGTATTTTTTTATTAAACATTTTTTCCGATATTGCCAGCACTGTAATAACTGCCAGGCTCACAACTCCCGGATTATACTTAAATGCTGTCCATATTTTACCATTAAGCAAGAATGCAACAGCCCTTGTTGCACCGCAGCCGGGACAATATAATCCCGTATTTTTCAAAATATAGCATTCAGGCAGTAAATTCATCCAAAAACTAATCGTTAATTTTAAAAATATAATACCTGCTATTAAAAGAAAAGTTAAAATCACAAATTTATTTTTCATAATATTTCTCTTAACTTGTGTAAATCCTCAATATACACAGGGCCTTTCGCTCTGTCATATATAACAGAAGCGGGATGATAAAGAGGAAATATCTTTTTACCATCAGTTTCTATAAGTCTGCCATGATAATCACCTATTGATACCTTTTGATTCATAAGCACATTTTTAAGGGCAAAATTACCTAAAGTAACAATAAGTTTAGGCTTTACCAATTCAATTTCTTTATACAGCAAAGGCACAAAAAAATCAAGCTCCTCTTTATTAGGAGGTCTGTTTACAGGTTTATTTGTTTTGGGACTCAGCTTAAAGGGTCTTAACTTTACAACATTTGAAATATACAAATCCTCTCTTTCAAGCCCTACTATTTCAAGAAATTCATCTAAATTTTTACCTGCCTTGCCTACAAACGGTCTGCCAAGCCTATCCTCTTCGCCGCCGGGAGCTTCACCTATAAGCATAATTTCAGCATTTATTTTCCCCTCGCCAAATACAACTCTTCTTTCACCAAAAAATTTTTTGCTTTCCTTTTCCATTTGTTCATTAAACGCTTTCATCCTTATCTCCTCTCATTACAACAAGACTTGTAATTATACCTGTAATAAATCCGCCGATATGCCCCCAGTTATCTACATTATCCATTAAAAATCCGCTGAATATGCCCACAACGGCAAATATTATCATTAAATAATTATCAAATCCCTCCATAGAGCAGTTTTTGACTCTTGTATAAGTCAATATACCGGCCATAAGTCCAAATATAGCTCCAGAAGCACCTACAGCCGGGCCGCCATTACAAATCATACTCAAAACACCTGCACCTATTCCCGACACAAAGTATATAATAATCATACTTTTCTTACCGTAATACCTTTCTATTCTACTGCCAAATATATACAATGACAATGCGTTGCCCAAATAATGATTCAGACTGCCATGTATAAACATATATGTAATCAGCCTGTACCATTGCCCTGAAATAATGCTGTTTCTTTCAACCGCACAGCTATTTATAATAAAATTGCCATTCAAATTTAAATCCGCAAAAAATGAAAAAAGCTCAATAGCACCATTGATAAATATAAGAGCAAGAGTAAGTGCTATATTACTGCTCCTTATTTGCTTTTGTCTTTTTTCAATGCTTTTTTGCTGCAAGGTATTTAAATCCTGTGAAACCGTATATCCTCCGTTATGAAAGGATTCTTTAATAAGCCTGTCAATCTCTAAAATCTTATCAGGCTGTTCACCGTTTACAATAAGCTTATTTTGGGTTATATCCACAGTCCATCTTACATCAATAATACTTTCCTGATAATCTTCAATGTTGTTTGTTGTAAACTTAATCAGCTCATCCTGCGGATTACAGCTTACAAAAACACCTATGACAATAACCTTTTTAAGCTGACTAAAAAAACTTAACACATCTTTGTAGAATCCTTTGTAATCATATTTTAAGTCAGCATTTATTATTACCACACCATAAGCAATAGTACCTGCCTGCTTAATCAAGCCTAAATGCTCCGTATTTTCTCCTATATTTTTACTGCTGTAAAAATTTGCTATAGGTCTGTATTCTGACTCCAATAATTTTTCCGTAAAGTTTTTTATAAAAGACATCCTTTGTCTATCCTCTCTAAAAAATATATAGCAATAAATACATCAAACCTATTCCGGGCATACCCAGCAGCGCAGAAATTCCAACTGTAACAGCATTTATTCCCACACATAAATTAAATTTAAATAAAATACAGTTCAGTATAAGTATAAATGATGAACCCATTACCCCCTGCATACATAGTCTGCTGAATCTCTCTGACATATTAATTGTAAATAAGCATATCACAAACAATGAAACTGCATATATTGCCCAACTAAATAACTGTGCTGATATAACCTGACTCATAAACCTCACCTCAGTAAAGTATATTTCTTAAGTCAGGCTATTATTCACAGTTATATTCTAATATCTATTCTCCTATCAATCAAAACAATATGTTTTTTTAATGTAAACTTTTCAACAAGCATAATACCTAATTGATAAATGCCCTTTTCAAACATATTAGTATCAATATTCGCACTGAAGCCTGAAAGATTTACTTTCTTTCCCGTCTTAAGCGAAATATCCGGTCTTATTTCAATATTGGCCTCAACAGGTATGGCTACATCACTTCTTGTCATTACCACAACAAAAGGAGCAGTAAACCTTCCTTCTATATACGCCCAGCCTCCGATATTAACTACATCTCCGTCATACATATACTCAATATTATAATGAATATTGTCAGAAAAAAATCTTTCCGGATTTACAATGGCTTTTGCAAATCTGCCCCTGTTAATACAGTCAATATCTTCAACAGAAAAATCAGCTCTGTGCTGAGTCAGATTTCTGTTATAAAATTTATCATTAAACACAAAGCTTCCGTGCCTGTTATAAAGCTTTTCTCTTTCATTGTAAAGCCTTAAAAGCTTATCATTACTTTTTCTGTCATCACCTCTTGACAATGATTCATAATGATAAAGCTTAACGGAATTAACAACAACATTATAATAACCTTCTTCCATCAAACCATAGCATAAATCAATATCATTATAGGCAACAGGCAGATCCTCACAAAATCCCTTAAACTTGTCCTTACTTATCATCATACATGCAGCAGTAACAGCAGAATAATTGTAAGCATATTTATTTCTGCCATAATATAAATCTCCACTGTCCTCAAAATCAATAAAGCAATGTACGGGACCATTTTTAATATTTATTACACCGCAATGCTGAATTTTATTGTCCTCAGGATATAAAAGCTTGCAGCCAACCGCCCCTGTCTGTGTTTCTGAAGCATAACTTAGCATTTTATCAAGCCAGTCCTCAGATATGACCTCTGTATCATCATTTAAAAACAGCAAATATTCTCCTTCTGCATTCCTTGTACCAATATTGCATATTTTAGAAAAATTAAAATCCATTTTTTCATAAATGTACTTATCAGTAATATCCCTTACTTTATTTTTAATATTCTCATCACTGCCATTGTCAACAACGATTATCTCATAATTTTTATAATTACTTTTATTCCTTATACTGTCAATACATCTTTTAAGTACATTATAATTATCCTTTGAAGGAATAATAATACTTACCCTGTCATTGCACCTATTAATTGATATATTATTTACTTCCCTGTCAGTTTTTTTGTAATGTACCAATACTCTTTCAACATTGACAGCACTTATATTTTTATGGGATAACTCAATTAACATTCCATAGTAATCCTTAAATTCCGTAATAATTCTTCTTTTTATTAAAGCGAAACCAATATAATTAAAGCTCCTCAGTGTATGGGGTGACCAGCCGGGTTTAAAAAAGGGATTTTTTCTTACACCATTTTCAATAATATCTTCATCACAGTAAATAATATCATAATCATTATAAATAAGCTGACGCATCATATAATAAAGGGCAGTATCCCTTAATATCATATTGCCATCAGCAAAAGCAACATATTCACCCCTTGCAATAGCAAGTCCGAGCTTAAATGCAGAATTTTTGTCACAGCCATATTCCACTGCTACTGCACCGGCTTCACACTCAATATCTCTGCTGCTTATAACAATTATTTCAAAATTATTGTAATTGGTCTGATTTTTAATTGAATTTAAGGTTTCTGTTATGTCACCGTCAGCAAATAAAATTATTGATATCGACGGCTTTATTTCAAGGCAGGGCAAATCAACAGAGTTTCTGTCCTCTTTCTTTACATAATAACAATACGTATTCTTTTTATTTTTAAGTTTTCTTTTTGCCAGAAATAAAGCAGTCCCAAAACCATACTTTTTTATAATTCCCATAACATTCGTCCTTCTTATTTTATTGCTTTTTTTATTATACATTATTTTTGTTTCAAAATAAATAACTTTATACTTTTATTAAAAATTTTGTAATTATTTTGTTAGATTAATTCACTTGACTTTTTTTCAGAATAATATATAATAAAGTGACAGATAATAAATATCGTATTAAATGGTGTGATATGCAAATCGTGAAAGTTTTGCCATTATTACAAACAGTTCCTTTTATTATTAATTATTAATAGAAAAAACATCTGTTTGCACAACAGGCATAGCCAAATGTATTTGAATTAATATAATATTTATCACATCTAATATACAATAAACATTATTTTATGGGGATGCAATGGTTTCGACGGGGATTTTGAAATCCGGGATAGCCATTGGAGGCGGGAGACTCCTTAAAAGCCCGACAATTTAAATAATAAAAGACAACGATAACGTTTGTTTAGCAGCCTAATGCTGCTCGCTGACCTTAGATATTCCACAGTCTAAGACTCAGTGCCGACCTTGTGGAGCACTTTCGTTACAAAGCTTTGAGTAATGAAAAGATTTTATGAAGCTACTGAAGACTATAGCCTGTCTACCGGCAGTAGTCTGAGGGAATGTTTATAGATAGACTGTAATGGGAGAAGTCCCTGACGACGGATTTTCGGACAGGGGTTCGATTCCCCTCATCTCCACTATACGTATCATCAGTCGAACCCAGAGGCAACAATATACTTATTGTCTACGGGTATTATACTAAGTTGTCAAATATAGTGTACTTCTAATGAGTTCCAAATTGACCCATATTTGAGTTTTAAGATTAAGGCTTACATTTTCTTAGCCAAAGTCTTAAAGCTTGATATGGCGGGTTTGGGGCTCGTTTTCTTTATCTAATATTTAAAGGTGTATCTCCGTAGCCTTTATCAATATAAACCTGCATTACCTTTCTTGCATCATTGTCATATCTAATTAAAGGCAAAATTTTAAAGGCAAAATTTCTTTTGGTGTTTGAGAGTTTGTTATTTTACTTAATTCAACCAATAAATCAGATGTAGCTTTTGTGGTGTACATAAATGGTCTCTTACGTTTTGGTAAGAGCCACTCTACATCTAAATGCCTATATCTTCTAGAAATAATCTACTCCTCCACTTCCACAAATTCGCCATTTACCAATTTATAATAGGTGTTAGCTTTAATAACCTTACCATCGACCCTTGTTGCTTTTACATCAATAAGCTTATAATCTGCACTTCTTTCAGCAATTACTATAAAACAACCTAATGCGCCTTTTGCCTTTCCTGCGTATCCAGTAGCAATAGCAATACTATCTGCTCCCTCTACGGTCGCAGCTGAGCGGTCGCCTGTGTTGGTTGCAGCTGAGTAGTCGCCTGTG
>JAUNGN010000060.1 GCA_030524425.1 Clostridia bacterium
TTATTTTTATTATACATCAGTTTAGAGGTTTACACAAATTTTGGGATAGACCCGTAAATAAGTATCAGGCAATATCAATTTAAAAAAAATTCCGCAGGATTACTTCTAATCCTGCGGAATACCCTTCCTTATTAAGCTTTGATTTTTGCCAAGAAATATTTTTTTAATTCATTTAATCACCCCAAAACAGCTTGTAAAGTGTCGGCTCTATATTATATTCTTTTATAATTCTCTCTAAGTCCTCTTTCTTTTTTTTATCCACAGGCTTTCCTGTCTTAACAGACCTTATCATAATATTTTTAGGCGTGTGCTCCATATCAATAAATTCCATTACCTGCACCCTATAGCCCTTAAGCTCAATAATTCTTGCTCTTATGGAATCTGTAAGAAGAGCGGCAAATCTTTCCTTGATAATACCATGATTAAGCATAATACTCATATCATTATTTTTCATTTGATGAAAAAGCTCATGCTGACAGCAAGGTACATTCATCATTACCCTGCAGCCCCAGCGTATACCGTGATATATTGCATAATCTGTAGCCGTATCACAGGCATGGAGGGTTATAATCATAGCAATTCTGTCATCGGTATTTTCAATATTTGATATATCCTCACAGTAAAATTTAAGGTTGTTAAAACCAAATTTTTCAGCAAGCTCATTACAGTATTCAACAACATCCCTTTTTAAGTCATAGCCTCTTATTTCAATGTTCTTTTTATTAATTATATTAAAATAGTGATACATTGCAAATGTAAGATAGCTTTTGCCGCAGCCCATATCAATAATAACTGAGTTTTCGGGAATTTCACCCTCAATATCCTTAAGCATTTCAAGAAATTTATTAATCTGCCTAAACTTCTTTTGTCTGTGCTTTAACACTACTCCATTTTTATCCATTAAGCCCAGCTTATACATCCAGTCTACATATTCACCCTCGCCTATTATATAATTCTTAGCCTTATTATGCTCCTTTGGCAAAGATATTGCATTTATATTTTCCTTAACGCCTGTTAATGTAAACTGCTTTTTCTTGTTCATAAGAACGGTACAAAGCATATTGGACGTGATATTGCACTGTTTAAAGCCCTTTTCCATAATATTTATAATTTCATCGACAACTGTTTCCGGCTCAATATTTTTATGAATAACCTTTTGTCCTATGTATTCAGACACCTGATATGCAAGCTGATTTTTAATAATTACGGAAGATATTTTTACCTTTGCAGGTATATTTTCTCCCTTTTTTAAAGGGTTGCTTATACTTACACTTTCAATTAGTTTTTTATCTATAATATTTTCAAGCTGATTTTTAAGTTCTCTTTTGTCTAACATAAATTAGCCCTCACATATTCTCACACAATTTCTTACATCTGCATCAACAAGTACAATATCCCCTCCGATTTTCACAATATTGCACCAGTTTATACAATACTCCCTTTTCTTTCCGAAAAAGGAAAATATACCATTTACAACAGGTACAATTATACAGCAAATATTTCCGCTTTTGCAGTCAACCAAAACATCTGAAATACAGCCTATTCTGCATCCGTCCTTAACATTAATTACTTCCTTGTTAATAAGTCTGCCTGTTAAATTGTCACTCATATAATCACCCAATATGATTATATGCAAAATCCAATTCTTTTAAGCCAGTTACAATATAAATTAAACCACTGCTCCGTTCCTTCAATGCCCTCGGCAAGGTCAAGACCGTGTTTACCCTTTGGAAAAATATGCATTTCAAAGGAACAGCCTTTTTCTTTCATTGCCATACCCATTTCAAGGGAATTTCTGCAATCCACATTATTATCCTCAAAGGTATGCCAAATAAATGCAGGAGGCATATCATCCCTTACCGCAAGCTCACAGGACAGCTCATTTCTCAATTTATCATTATTTCCACAAAGATTATTACCTGAACGCACATGTGTAGAAATTTCCTTAGTAATACTTACAACGGGATAGCACATACAAAGTGCATCGGGTCTTGCCGATACATTGTCAATTTCATCAATTTTATCATACTCATACTGGTCATAATGTTCAGCTGTAATGCAGGCTAAATTTCCTCCTGCACTAAAACCCATTATACCTATCTTATTTTCATCAATGTTATATTTTTCCGCATTATGTCTTATGTATCTCATTGCCCTTTTTACATCCCACAAAAATACAGGATGTGAATAAGGTGCAACTCTGTAATAAAGAACAAAGGCACTTACACCTTCCTCATTCAATCTTTTTGCTACATTTGCACCCTCGTGGTCAGAAAGATGGTCATAACCGCCTCCGGGCAAAATTAAAAAACAACTGTGCTTTTTGCCGTCATTTATTGCAAATTCCTCAAGCTCAGGCTTATTAATATTATGTTCATTATCAAACTCACCATTGTATCCTAAAGGAGTTCCCTTCCATATATTTATCATTATTCTCACCTACTTAGTCAATATTTCATATCCATCTTCAGTTACAAGTACGGTATGCTCCCACTGTGCTGAAAGACTTCCGTCAGCAGTTGTTACAGTCCAGCCGTCGGTCTTTGACACATTGCAGTCCCATGTGCCTGCATTTATCATAGGCTCTACAGTAAATACCATACCCGGTACCATTACCATTGTCTTTCTGTCAGTTCTGAAATGATTAACAATAGGGTCCTCGTGGAATTTTAGCCCAACGCCATGACCGCATAAAGCTCTTACAACACCATAACCGTTTTTATCTGCAATATCATTTATAACATTGCCAATATCTCCGATAGGTCTGTAAGGTTTTACAGCCTCAATACCTGCAAACATACACTCCTTAGTCACTTCAACAAGCCTTCTTGCATCATCACTTACATTTCCTATCATATACATTCGGCTCATATCGGAATAATAGCCGTTTAAAATAGTAGTGACATCAACATTTATAATATCACCGTCTTTTAATGTAACATTCTTGCTTGGAATACCATGACAAACCACATTATTAATTGATGTACAGCAGTGTTTTGGAAAATCACCGTATTTATAAGGTGCACATATTCCTCCTGCCTCGGTAGTCATTTTGTAAACAAGCTCGTCAATTTCCTCTGTAGTAACCCCCTCTTTAACAAAATTGTCAAGAGCGTCCATAATAGCTATTGAAACCTTTGCACTTTCTCTAATACCCTGTATCTGTTCAGGATTTAATATAAGATGCCTGTCAGGTATAGGATAAGCACCCTCTACAAACTCCTTTAAATTTTCTTCATCACTTCTTTCGTGGCAAGCCTTGTATTTTTTTCCGCAGCCGCACCAACACTTATCATTTCTGCCTATTTTAAACATAATTCTACCTCGTTTCTGTAAAATTCAACCACATCACCATAATCTTTTTCTTCAAGAAATTTTCTGCCTCTTTCATTGGAAGTATATAAACCCTTATCTACTCTCACAAAAAAATCATAGTGATTTTTAATTAAAACATTTTTTATATTATCCTTACATTCTCTTGTTTTTATTGTTCCGTACTTTTCTATGTAGCATAAGGCAGCTATAACGCTTTCCTTATGTGCTGTCACTATCTTTTTTCTTGTCTGACCGCCTAAGTTAAGAGACATTTTTCTGACGCTGACCTCTTTTTCCACACCTTTGCGTCTTGCCTTTTTGGCACTTGTGTCCTCTCCCCTTGGTTCAAGCACCAAATCAACTCTTTTTGTGGAATTAAGCACAACCAAAAGACCGCAGTCAAGGGCTCTTAAAATATCAAGCTTTTTGGTAAATGCTCTGCTTCTCATATTTTTAGGTCTTGGAATAACCGCATAGACATAAGGTGTCATTTTCTTCCTTTGTACAAGCTGATATATAAGCTCAATAGTAAAGCCTCTTTTAAGCTCACAAATAACCATTATATCCCCTTTAGTGGCAACAACATCACAATCTCTTACCTCTGCATCCACTTTAAAACCCAAATCATCAAAGTACTTCTGCACAGGCAAATATAATTCGGTTTCACTTTTTATCATTATTTGTTACCTGCCATAAAACTTTCAATTTCATCAACAGTTCTTATAATATCCTTTGACAACACTCTGCATCCGTCATTTGTCACAACAATATTATCCTCAATTCTTATACCGATTTCCTCTTCGGCAATATATAAACCGGGTTCTACGGTAAATACCATACCTTCCTCCAGAAGTCCCTCATTGTGTCTGCCAACATCGTGAGTTTCAAGCCCAAGCATATGGCTTACACCGTGGTAGTAATATTTGCTTACCTCATCATCACTATTAATAAGACCAATCTTCTTTAATTCAACAGCATAGTATTCCTTTAATATTTCATTTAATCTCTTAAATTCAAGTCCCGGTTTAATAGCATCAATAACCTTTCCCTGACCTTCCAGCACTATGTTATATATTTCCTTTTGTCTTTGAGTAAATTTGCCGTTTACAGGAAATGTCCTTGTTATATCTCCGTTGTAATATTCCCACTGAGCACCTACGTCAAATAATATAAGGTCATTATCCCTTGTTTTACGGTTGTTATCAGAATAATGAAGTACTGTACCGTTTTTACCGCTTGCAGCAATAGATTTAAAGGCAAAATCCCTTACACCGTTTCTTTTTAATTCAAAGTCAAAATATGCTTCTATTTCATATTCCATCATACCTGCCCTTGAATTTGACATCATAGCATAAATACCCTTTTTAGTCATATCTATTGCTTTTTCAATTTTTTCTATTTCACATTTTTCTTTAATCATTCTTAATTCGGCAATTATGTCGTGAACATTTATAAATTTAATATATGGATAATTTTTGCTTATTCTGTCACTTAAATTAAAGGCATCACCAACAGCAACAAAATCCCTGTTTTCAAAATCCATATAAACATTTTCAATTCTCTTGTTAAACATAAGAGAAGCAAAAATTTCATCAAATTCATCTAAATAAGCTGTATTGGAAATTCCGCTAATCTCAGTGACTTCATCAGGAAGCATAACAGCCCCTACCCATTTTGCCTTTACTTCATCATATCTTTCAATAAAAACAGTTGTTTCACATATATTACCCTTTTTGTATAAAACAACTGTCATATTTTGTCTGTCAAGTCCTGTCATATAATAAAAATTTCTTAAAGGAGTAAAAGCATAATTTTCATCACCAAGCTTTTTAGGTGCCTTGCCGCTGAAAAGAAGGGCAACCGAGTTATCCTTCATTTTTTTATATAGTTTTTTTCTGTTGCTTATAAAAAATTCTTTCTCCACTTTATCAACTCCAATCTAATTAATTATATTACTATTTCAACTTTTTTTCAATATAATTAATTAAATCCCCAAGTCTAAATTTTACATTTACATCTTCAATTTCTTTAATTTCATCATTGGTTATGTGTTCCCCTTCATTATTTATTGACAAATCCATAATTCCAAGCCACACCTTGTTTTCACTCAAAAGCATAATACCTAAAAGAGATAAATAAATTATTTTTTTCATTTTCAACACCTCATACAAAGTATTGACAACAATAAAAAAAATATACAAAAAAATAAGTACCCTGTTAAATTTGGGTACAACTAATAAGAGATGTGAATAACTCACCTCTAAGATAATTATTTTGTTGATAAGTCAAGCTATTTCTTTCTCAAAAAGCTCTGTTTTTAATCTTTCATTTACTATTTTATTAAAATATTTTTACACATTAAACGAAAAAGAAAGCAGAAAAAATTGAGTTTCGGTTTTTCGTTTCCCTCTTGTTATTTTGAAAATCTATGAGAAACTTTTATTGTTCTAAAATCATTCTTTGATTTGTGACATTTATCCCTATAAGGGCATGGTGCTATACTAAAAAAGTAGACAAAAAACTAAGTCATATATTATAATAA
>JAUNGN010000006.1 GCA_030524425.1 Clostridia bacterium
ACGCGCTAGACTAAGGATCTAGTCCGGGTTAACTGGGTACGGGTTCAAGTCCCGTAGACTGCATTATGCGCGAGTGGCTCAGTGGTAGAGCATCGCCTTGCCAAGGCGAGGGCCGCGGGTTCGAATCCCGTCTCGCGCTTTCATACTTTACTGATGGGTTGTCGCCAAGCGGTAAGGCACAGGGTTTTGATCCCTGCATTCGCAGGTTCGAATCCTGCCAGCCCAGGTTTTTACCAAAGTATGTTTATTTAATAATGGGCTATCGCCAAGCGGTAAGGCAACGGATTCTGATTCCGTCATTCGCAGGTTCGAATCCTGCTAGCCTAGCTTTTATCAATGTTTGAGAGGTTTTTTAAACCTCTCATTTTTCTTTTTTAAACCACTAAAATTTATTATAACATTTGTAATTTTATATTTCAATCCATTTACTTTTAAAAGTAAATAATACTATATAGGGTTGTGAAATATGTTAAATTGTGTTATAATCCGTTTCGAGTTGATAAAACTCTGCAAAAGGGAATGACGGGCGGTTGTTCCTCCCCTCTCTGCAACTACTGGGTATTTTTAAGGCTAAAAATAATTTGATAATTAAAATTGTGTATTGCAATTTACAAAAATATATGATATACTTATTTTAGATAAAGAGTTAGTGTGTATTCCATTGTACACACAAAAAAGCCCCTACAAATTGCGACTTTGTAGGGGCTGTGCTTTTGTCGGTGACTATCTGTCAAGCCACTTGCAGATATAATAACTAATTACATCAGCTGCGACAGATATTAAAAGAGTTAGTATGTAGTATTCCAATGTAAACACCTCCTCCCTGGCGGAGGCACCGACACAGCAATTATAACATATTGTGACAATTTTAGCAATGATAAATTGACCTCACTTAGCCCCATTTTAGCCCCAAAGTATTTTTATACCTCAAATTTTATAATGATATGCCAGCTATAAAGTCAGTATTTAAGCCATTTTGTTATGCAATACAAAATATAAAAATGTACTTTGTTGTATCCGTCATTCGCAGGTTCGAATCCTGCTAGCCTAGCTATAATTTATTGCAGAGAGTGGTTTACCGCTCTCTTTTTTTGCAAAAATAAACACGTCTTCATATATCTTGTATAAAAAACGTGTCTATTTTAAATATTAATTATTTCATATTAGAAAGAGCTTTTCTTACAACACCCTTAGGGTCTGTAACAAGCAGAATAATAAGCCATATAACAAGTCCTAAAGCCACAACGGAAAGACCAAGATAAGTATCATTTATCATGTCTTCAAGGGGAGGGGTAAAATATTCTGCCTTAAGTTCTGCGTATTCAAAAACAGCATCTATAAACCACATAAGGGAGGCTCCCCAGTACATAAAGCATAATGTGCCTATTTTCATATCATCATCGTTTGCTGACTTCACATACCATACTACAGTGCTTATTATGGCAGCAAAAACAGTAATCAATAATGTCATGCCAAATCCTCCTTGTTCTGTATTTTAGCAAACTCCATAGGTTTATTTTCGAGTGCCTTTGTAACAAGCACCATACCAATCCACACTGCAGTAACCAAAACAGCCATAGATACACCTGCTGAAGTTATTTCACGAAACATTTCTGTGGTTTCGGCAGGGTCAGCAGCGGCAGTCAAAAAGGGAAACCATGGTACAACCTCTCCGTGCCATATATGTTCAAAGGCCAAAAGTACAGAACCGCCCCAAAGCAGGTTTGAAAGCCATTTTAACTTTTTGGAAAACGGAATTTTCATCATATTATGAGCTTCTGAATTATTTAAATCAATTTTAACCTCATTCAATGATTCTTTTTTTGCTTCTGTAGCCTTTGCGGCAATAGTTGTAACAATAGCTTCTGCAGCCGGAACCAAAAAACATGCCATATAAATTCCTCCTTATAATAATAAATAAAGATGCTGTATATATTCCAAAAAAAGAAATATTGACAACATCTTTGCTGACATTACTTTGTTTTTTTACATTATAGCATCAGATATCCCCCTGTGCAAGCCTGGAGACCGCTGAAAAAGTCAATTTTTTGAGAAATTTGAAAATGCAATCCCATTTTTTGATCCATAAACAAGGTAAAATGAATTTGTTTGGCATAAATTTCGCCTAAAAATAATATTTTGTGGATTTTCTAAAAAACAATTAGGGACTTTTTCACTGGTCTTGCAAGCCTGTGAGGGGGATAAAAAATGAAAATATTTTTATAGCTTAAACAGCGGGATTTGCCGGCGTAAATTCTGCCGAAGTTATGTATCCCCCCCAGATATTATGTTAAAATATATTGATTTTACATTAAAAATATTTTATAATAAACAAAATCGGGTTTAAGAATGGGAGGTTAATATGGATAATAACATACATACACATATAACTGAGAATGGTATTGAAAAAGTACACAGCCATACTCACACTCACAAGGAAACAAAATCTGTGATAAACAGAATTTCAAGAATTATTGGTCATATGAATTCCGTAAAAAGGATGGTTGAAACGGGAAGGGACTGCAGTGAGGTGCTTATACAATTATCTGCGGTTGATGCTGCTGTAAAAAGCCTTAGCAGAGTAATATTAAAGGACCATATATCCACATGTATGGTTGATGCAGTGAAAAATAATGATACTGAAGCAATTGAAGAATTGAATAAGGCTATTGATAAATTTATGAAATAATTTTTGGCAAAATGTTACAATTTTTCCCTTATTAAATAAAATAAGCTGCTCTAAATTTAAAATAAAATTTCTTATTACATTGACTTTTTCTCCAATATATACTAAAATTATAAATAGATATAAATTATTTATAATAGGGAAAGGGTGAATATTAATGAATTATTATCAGATTGCAACAAAGAGAAAATCAACAAGAGATTTTAAGGAAAAGGTGGCGCCGCAAAGCGTATTAAATGAAATTAAAGAGTATTTTAAGGTCTGTAAAAGGCTTATTCCTGAAATTGATGTTGAGTTAAGTATTATAGATCCCAGAACATCTCCTAATATGACAGGCTGTGCAGGCTATGAGGATTTTTTAATAGAAGCTCCTCATTACATACTTCTTACATCAGAGACTGCTGAAAATTATCTTGAAAATGCAGGCTTTATTGGTGAGGACTTGGTTCTTAAACTTACAGATATGGGCATTTCTACCTGCTGGATTACAATAAGTGACGCACAGAAGCTTAAGGAAAGACTGAGAATTGCATCAGACAAACAGCCTGTTGCTCTCATTGCATTAGGCTATGAAAATTCAGTATCAAGCATTAAGCGCCTTGATATTGTCAACCAGTCAAATGTTACGCTTAAAAAGCGTACAAGCTATGAAGCTCCTAAGCTTTATGTTGATGATGCCATTTATTCCGAGGATATGGGTATTAAGGGTGAGCCTTCAACCCTGGATCATTACACTGACCTTTATCAGGCCTTGGTGGCAGCCTGCTGTGCTCCGTCCTTCCTTAACAGACAGCCATATCGTTTTATTATAAATGACGGTTATTTTATGCTGGCTGCTCTTGAGGATAAGGAAACAGATGAAAATGATTATCACCTTAATTTAGGTATACTTATGCTTCATTTTTATGGTGTACTTTCCGAGAGAAGCGGTGTTTATGGCAAGTGGGAGCTTAATGTGCCTGAAAGTGAAATTGCTAAGGTTAGTGTTCCTGATGGCGGCAAGGTTGTTGCTTGTATAAGAATCTAGTTATATAAAAGCGTCTGTTGTAAAACAGCTGTATAAAAAATATGCATAAAACTCCTGAAATCAAATGAAAACAACTTGATTTCAGGAGTTTTTTATTAATAGATTTTAGTTTTTATATTTATCCTCCGTCCTCTTGTGAAAACTGACTATACAATGACAGCCCGTGTATTAAACAGATAATATTTTTAAACTCTCTTAACAATTACAAACTTCTGATTAGGATAAATTAAATCAGGGTTTTCTATATTATTGATATCAACTATATCCTGAACAGTTGTATTAAATCTTTTAGCCAGCTTCCAAAGTGTATCTCCTTTTTTTACTACATAGACTATAATACCGGGGATTTTATCCAGTGACTCGGGAGGTATTGGAGTAATTGCAACATCGGTAATAATGTTAATACAGCATTTGTCCCTTACGGTTGTATTGGTGTTAAGTGCGCATCTTACTTCAAGCTCTCTGTCTGAAAGCATATTAAAGCCTATGTGGGCAATGTTAGCATTTACGCTTGCTTCCATTCCTTCATTTGCACCCCGTGCATCTATTGTCTGAGTAAACGGTACTGTGTCGGAAAAGCTGTATATTGGCATTTCGTCATTGCCTGTAATGTACATTATGTCAATATTTATTGCACCTTCAAGTACGATTTTATTTTCGTATATTGCTACATCATCTATGTAAACCGTACCTGTTGCTCTGAAAATCTGAAGCATATCGGGGCATTTTTCGTCAAGAGTTACAACTTCCTTCACAGGGCATTGTCCTCTGTTTCGGCATACAACATTTGAATAACAAAGTTCTGTTGCAGTAAAGTTAATTTCGTTGTTTAAAGCATAGGCGTCTTCCAATATTTCGTTTTCCTCGCTTTGGCTTGTATTTATATTGGCTCCCACATTTATTTCCAGCTTTATTGTTTTAGGTTCACCGTCTTCATTTTCTGCTACATCGTAATAGCAGTCCTTAACATAAAGGTTTACATCAGCCATGCTGTCGGTATCGGTATTTTCTGCTTCAAGGGCAAAGTTAAAAGGAATATCAAATTCATATAATTCAGGAAAGCCTCCTTCGGTGCTTGTATATAATACGACTATTGAAATATCACCGCTTGTGTCAACACTATCCTCCATGGGCTTAAATTCAGAGTTTGTTATATTGCAGCTTATGCTTAAAATCTCTGATATAGGCAGTTTTGTGGCAGGCAGGGCAATATCCTCCATAACAGTAAAGCTTTCTCTTGTCTGGCAAAGGGTTTTTGAAGTGTTAATGGTTTTAAAAAGCTGCTGTTCCCTTGGAATATCGTATATGTCGGTTACAGCTTCGATTTCAGCCAGGTCTGTAACTGTGCCGTTGATTTCTGACATTATTTTATAACCAATCTTCCTGTCATTTATTTTTTTGCATTCCACATTGGATATTGATGCATTTATGTTGGAAAGCATATTACCGGCTGCGCCTTCTATGTTTATAAAGTCGTTAATTGGTGCTTCTGTTGAAATGCTATGTACACTCTTGTCCTTACCGCAGTAAAGAGCGTTTATTAAAAGCCTGCCTTTGTAACTTAAGCGGTTTTCTTCTGTGCTGCTTTCTTCGGGAATAATTGCAGCGTCGCATTTCAGCATTATATCAATGTCAGGTTTGTTATCGCTTAATACAATTTCTCCTTCCTGTATTAGCTGTGCTTTTTCGTTGCCTATTATTTTGTTAGCCGTAATATGCTTTGTTATATAATTCATGTTAAAATAACCTCCGTATTAAATATACTTTAGTATATTAAGCAGAGATGTTATTTATGCTTAAGTGTTAAAAATGAAAAATAATTTATATAAAAAGATTGACAAATTATTTAAATGGTGATACAATATAATCAAGATGAGGTGATGAAATGAGTAAAAGCGTATACAGTATAGTTTTAAATGATGCCGTAGTTGAAGCTGTTGATGAAATGGCATACAGATTAGGAACAAACCGTTCAAATATGATTAATCAGATTTTGGCTGAAAAGGTTGCTTATGTTACACCTGAACAGCATATAAGAAATATACTTGACAGAGTTGAGGGAATAATAAATAATCAGGAGGTTTTCAGAATAATGGCTACCTCTGGGGACAGTTCTCTTATGATTAAGAGTTCCTTTAAGTATAAGTACAACCCCAGTGTTAAGTATTCTGTGGTTCTTAATAAAAACGGCGGCTCAGCAAGCGGAGAGCTGAGGGTTGCTTTTAGAACTCAAAATTCCATTTTACTGCAGGAACTTAATAATTTCCTTGATATATGGAATGCTCTTGAGGCTAAATATAATCAAAGGGATATAAGGTATGCACGGTCGAACGGAAGGTATGTCCGAATATTGAATTTACCCGGTGATGATTATGATGAAAATCAGATTGGAGAGATGATTTCAGAATATATTACAGGTTTTGACAGAATAATGAAGCTTTATTTTGCGGGAGAAAGTATTGAAAATATAGAAATGGAGTATGCTGAGTTTTATAAAAAGTGTTTATTTAAAATTTAATTTATAAGCATCAGAAAGGGGAGTTATATATGAATATGAACAAAATGACACAGAAATCCTTGGAAGCTGTTCAGTTAGCACAAACTCTTGCAGTTGAAAACAGTAATCAGCAAATTGAGCAGGAGCATTTGCTCTGCAGCTTAATCTCTCAGGATGGCGGTGTCTGTGCCGAACTTTTAATTAAGATGGGTATAGATATAGGCAGTTTCGGACTTGCCGTAAAAAGGACTATTGATGCATTGCCTAAGATTGGAGGAGGTGCAAGGGAGCAGGGTAAGGTTTATGTTTCCTCTGACTTTGACAAGGCTTTGAACTATGCTGAAAAGACTGCCTCAAAAATGGGCGATGACTATGTATCAGTTGAGCATTTAATGCTTGGTATAATTGATAATCCCGGCAGTAAAATAAAGGATATACTTAAAACCTTTAATATAACTAAAGACAGATTTTTAACTGCATTGAAATCAGTAAGAGGTAATACAAGAGTTACTACGGATAATCCCGAATCAACCTATGATGTGCTTAATAAGTATGGACAGGATTTGGTTTCCATGGCTGAAAAAGGCAAGCTTGACCCGGTAATCGGCAGAGATACCGAAATCAGAAATGTAATAAGAATACTTTCAAGGAAAACCAAGAATAATCCTGTTCTTATCGGTGAGCCCGGTGTTGGTAAAACTGCCATTGCTGAAGGTCTTGCTTTAAGAATTGTTAAAGGTGATGTTCCCGATAACATTAAGGACAGAAGAATTTTTTCTCTTGATATGGGTGCCTTAATTGCAGGTGCTAAATATCAGGGTGAATTTGAGGAAAGATTAAAGGCTGTTTTGCAGGAGGTTAAAAAGTCCGACGGCAAAATTATAATGTTTATTGATGAGCTTCATACTATTGTAGGAGCAGGCAAGGGTCAGGGCGCTATGGACGCAGGCAACCTTTTAAAGCCTATGCTTGCAAGAGGTGAGTTACACTGTATAGGTGCTACTACACTTAATGAATACAGACAGTATATTGAAAAGGACGCAGCCCTTGAAAGACGTTTCCAGCCTGTTATGGTAGATGAGCCTGCAGTTGAGGATACTATTTCAATATTAAGAGGCTTAAAGGAAAGATATGAAGTTTATCACGGTGTTAAAATTCATGATCAGGCTTTAATTGCGGCAGCCACACTTTCAAACAGATATATTACAGACAGATTCCTGCCTGATAAGGCTATTGACCTTGTTGATGAGGCTTGTGCCACGATTAAGACTGAAATGAACTCCATGCCTGCTGAGCTTGATGAAATTTCAAGAAAAATAATGCAGCACGAAATTGAGGAGGCAGCCCTTAAAAAGGAGGAGGATAAGCTTTCTAAGGAACAGCTTGAAAATGTACAAAAGGAGCTTGCCGAGCTCAGATCGGAATTTGCCGCTATGAGGGCACAGTGGGAAAATGAAATGTCTGATATAAATAAGGTGCAGGATTTAAGAAAACAGATTGAAGAAGTTACAAAGCAAATTGAAATTGCTGAAAGAAATTATAATCTTGATGAGGCCGCAAAGCTTAAATACGGTAAACTGCCTGAATTGCAGAAGGCTTTGGAGACTGAAGAAAGCAAGGGAGAAAGCTCATCAAGAGAAAACAGGATTTTAAGGGATAAGGTAACTGAGGAAGAAATTGCCAAAATTGTAGGCAGATGGACAGGTATACCGGTGTCTAAGCTTGTTGAAGGCGAAAGACAAAAGCTTCTTCACCTTGATGATATTCTTCATGAAAGAGTTATCGGTCAGGATGAGGCTGTTGAAAAGGTATGTGAGGCAATTATACGTTCAAGAGCAGGAATTCAGGATCCTGACAGACCTATTGGTTCATTCCTGTTTTTAGGACCTACAGGTGTAGGCAAGACGGAGCTTGCAAAGGCTCTTGCAGAAGCACTTTTTGATGATGAAAAGAATATTATAAGAATTGATATGTCCGAGTATATGGAAAAATACAGTGTGTCAAGACTCATTGGTGCACCTCCGGGATATGTTGGATATGAGGAGGGCGGACAGCTTACGGAGGCTGTAAGAAGAAAGCCTTATTCAGTGGTTCTTTTTGATGAGATTGAAAAGGCTCATCCTGATGTTTTTAATGTTCTTTTGCAGGTTCTTGATGACGGAAGGATAACCGATTCACAGGGCAGAACTGTTGATTTTAAGAACACAATTATCATTCTTACTTCTAACTTGGGCTCAAACTTCATACTTGAGGGCATACAGGCAGATAATACTATAAGCAATGAGGCAAAGTCACAGGTTGAATCCATGCTTAAATCCGCCTTCAGGCCTGAGTTTCTTAACAGGCTTGATGAAATTGTATTTTATAAGCCTCTTGCCAAGACTGAAATAGGTGAAATTGTTGACCTTATGCTTAAGGATCTTAATAAGAGGATTGCCCGTAAGCAAATTTCTCTTGAAGTCAGTCATACCGCAAAACAGTATATTATTGACAGAGGTTACGACCCTGTATATGGTGCAAGACCGTTGAGGAGATTTATACAGTCAAAAATTGAAACCCTTGCAGGTAAAATGATAATTGCTAATGACCTTGATGCAGGTAATGTTATTTATGTTGATTATAATGGCAGTGAGCTTACTGCCGATATAAAAGAAGGCAACAGATAATAAAACGCATATTTGACGAATTATGTCAAAAAAATGCAGAAAATGTCAAAAAACCTGCAGATTATGACAATAACCAAAATAAGAGGATTATTGTGCTATAATGAAAATAAGGAAGCAGTGCTTCCTGTATGTAAGATATGAAATATACCATTGTAGCTAATATTTTATCCGTAATTAACTTATTTTGTAGTTGTGATGTTTTAGGTATGTTTCGTATTGAAGAGCCGTGGCTTTAATAGTCACGGCTCTTGTTGTTTATTGAAGCCACATTTGAAAAAGCCTTGCAATATTTTTTGTAAGATTAGCTTTTTCAATGTCTTCATTTGCAATTATGTTGCAGCGGGCGATTTCGTTGTTATTTGAATAATAAATGATTTCGCCGATTTTATCTCCTTTTTTAACAGGTGCATTTATACTTTCCGCAAGTTCTGTTTTGAAATCAAGTTCGGCAGTATTTTCCTTGGGTGTAACCATATTAACGGGACTTGCCACTGCACCGTTAACCATATCTGACATACCCTTATATACGGGGACTTGTCCCACAATTTCTCCCTGAGCTTTTCCGCTTTGGAGTTTATAGTTTGCAAATCCATAATCCAGAAGCTTCATTGTAGTCTGAAATCTTACTTTAGGATCGGGAGCGGCCATTACTACGGCTATCAGTTCCATACCATCTCTTAATGCTGTGCCTGAAAGACAATAAAGTGCCTTGCCTGTTGAGCCTGTCTTTAAGCCTGTTGCGTCTTTATACCACTTAATCAGTTTGTTTGTGTTTGTTAAACCGAATTCCGTTGTACCCTTTGAAGTTGTATGGGTTATGGTGTCCTGCCACGTGGTAGTATACTTTTTTACATCAGGATATTTGGTGATAAGCTCTCTGCTCATAATAGCAATGTCTTTGGCACTCATTTTGTGTCCTTCTGTATCAAGACCGCAGGCATTTACAAAGGTGGTATTTTTCATACCCAGTTCTTTAGCCTTTTCATTCATCATGGCTACAAAGCTTTCTTCACTGCCTGCTATAAACTCAGCCATTGCAACTGCCGCATCATTGGCTGATGCTATTGCTATGGATTTTGTAAGGGTTTCTGCACTTTGCTGTTCGTTAGGCTCAAGAAAAATTTGAGAGCCGCCCATACTTGCAGCATGCTCCGATACCGATACCATATCAGTCCACTTTATTTTACCTGAATTAACTGAGTCATATATTAAAAGCAGTGTCATAATTTTGGTAACACTGGCAGGGGGAAGTGGCTCCTCTGAATTGCTTTCTGATAAAATTGTGCCTGTTGATGCCTCCATAAGTATATAGGACTTTGCGTCAATTGCAGGCGGTTCAGCCTGTACTGTAGTTGTAAATATTAATAATGATAATGTTAGTGCAGTTAATTTTTTTAACATAAAAAAATACCTCCTTTTAAGAGGTATTTTTAGTAATTTATATAATTTTTATGCAATAAAAAGATTGAGTTATGAATTGTTAATTGTTTTTGAATGAAATATATGTCATTTAAACAGAATATGTTTTTTTGGTTAAAAGCAGTTTTATAATACATAAAAAATAATTGCAAAGAAATGAGCTATACTGCCAAGTACTACAAAAACATGAAAAATATTGTGAGCATATCTTCTTTTAAAACCATATATAACAGCACCTATTGTGTAAAGTATACCGCCAAGTACAAGCAGATATAAACCCATTGGTGCAATTCCTGCCGCAAGATATTTATAAAACACAACAATTGTCCAGCCCATACCTATATAACATACCATAGACAGTTTTTTTGTCTTTTCAAGATCAATTGCGGTAAGAGTTGTGGCAATGGCAACAAGTGTCCACTCAATGCCGAATATTATCCAGCAGACAGCAGGACTTTGTTCTCTTATAGTGCAGAAAATAACGGGCATATAAGAGCCTGCAATCATAAAATATATTGTACAGTGGTCAATAATCTGAAATACCTTTTTTGCTGTACCGGGATGAAGACCGTGGTATATACTTGACATAGTATAGAGTGAAATCATTGTAACACCGTATATGCAGGAGGCAACAACACCCCATGGATTATGGTGTATGGCAGCTGCAATTATACAAAGTACCATAGCAGCAATGGATAAAGCGCCTCCGACTATGTGGCTAACCATATTAAATATTTCTTCTCCTTTGGTATAATTGGGCAATGCTCTGTCAGCAAGCTTTGTTCTAAACATATACAAAAAACACCTCCAAATAGTTTAAAAGGGCTTTCGCTTAAAGCAAAAGCCCTGATATTATATTTATATGTTATTATCTTCTTCTTAAGAACGTTGGAATGATTAAATCACTTGTTGATTCTTCTTCATCTGCAGAGTCATGTACAGGAGCAGATGAATAACTGCTTGTTCTAAAGGATGAAGCAGGAGCCGGTGAGGTTCTGGGAATTTCATTTTGAACAGGCTTAGACTTTGCCTTAGGTGCATCCTCTGAAACAAGACCTGTTGCAATAACTGTAACCTTTACCTTATTTCCCATATTTTCGTCAACAACTGTACCGAATATAAATTCTGCTTCGGGGTCAAGAGCATCAGAAATAAGCTCGGCAGCTGAATTAGCCTCAAGAAGGTTAAGATCAGGTCCGCTTGTAAAGTTGACAATAACGCTTTTAGCACCATCAATGGCAGTTTCAAGAAGAGGAGATGTAATAGCCATCTTTGCAGCCTCCTGAATATCATCTGCCTCGCCAATGCCAAAATGAGCAAGTCCCTGATCAGCAATAACCGTACGTACATCGGCGAAGTCCACATTGATTTCACCCGGCTTGGTAATGAGGTCTGAAATACCTGTTACTCCCTGTACCAAAACCGTATCTGACATCTTAAAAGCACCTCGTACAGTTAATGTCTTGTCAGTATTTTCTGCTGTTTCGATTAACTTCTGGTTAGGAACAACCAAAAGAGTATCAACATATTCTTTTAAGTTTTCAATACCCTGGAGAGCATATTTCATTCTCTTAGGTCCTTCAAATTTAAAAGGCTTTGTAACCACACCTACTGTAAGTATACCCATCTCTCTTGCAAGCCTTGCAACAACGGGAGCCGCTCCTGTGCCTGTACCGCCGCCCATACCGGCAGTAACAAACACCATATCTACGCCTTCAAGAGCCTGTGAAATTTCGTTTGCGGTTTCCTCTGCGGCAGCTTCACCAACTTCGGGTCTTCCGCCTGCACCTAAGCCTTTTGTAAGCTTAACGCCGATTTTAATTTTCTTTTTTGCGGCAGAATTGTCAAGAGCTGTAGAATCAGTGTTAACTGCTATAAAATCTATACCGTCACCGTTTGTAGCCAGCATTCTGTTAATGGCATTGCAGCCGCCGCCGCCAACACCAAGAACCACTATCTTGGCAACGTCGTTCATTTCATTAAGAACTTCAATCATAATATACCTCCTATGTATCTCTCCGTATATATATTTTTTCTTATTTACATAATTAATCAGTTATATTCTATTGTACCCCTTTTTTTTTCATATTTCAAGAGGAAAATAATATATTTTTTAACTTTGGTGGTTTTACCTAAAAAAATACAAATTTTTACAAAAAATTACACTTTTCCGAGCTTACAGCATATACTTATATGTAGCCTTGTCTGCTGTAAGGTTAATTGTGCCCGGCACACTTGTGTCAAAGGTTTTAAGAACTTCTATAAGCATTAAAAGTTTTCTGTTGGCGTCATCGAAGCTTCCGAATTTAATGTCTACGTTTCCGGTGTAAAGGTGTATATCGGTTACATCTGTCATATCCACTCTTATAACATCGGATAACAGCTCGTATTTTTCAAATAGTTTTGACAGGTGAACCATTGTTTCAAATGTAGAGGGATTATCCACCTGCAAAATTTCTCCGACTGTTACATTGTTAAACTTAAGTCCCTCAACAACGGGAAGAGCCTTTGTAATTTGCTTTTGAACATCCAGCACCCTGCCTTCGCCGTCAATAAAAAGATAGCTTCCCGAATAAGGTACATAACCTCTGAGCTTATATTCGCTCATTGTAATTTCTACTGTTGAGGGAAGTATTCGGTTAATACTTACACTTTCAACATAATGATTGCTGAGTATGGTATCTTTGCATTTATTTTTGTTAAACAAAAAAATGTTATCACCTTCGGCAAAGGTAAGATATCCTTTTATCTGATCCTGTGTAAGGGCTTCATTTCCCGTTACTCTTATATTTTTAATATTGAAAAAAGGCATCATAAAAAGTGTTATCATTACTGCCATAATTAAAAGACAGCAAAATGCAACAGGTATTGCCATTGATTTTTTCTTTTTCCTTTTTTTATACATACATATTCTCCTTCAGACTAAAATCAGACATATATTTTATTGTAAACTTTGTTTGAAATATTGTCAAGTGGATTGAATTGATTGTAATGCTTAAATGTGTTATAATTAATAAAAAAGTAAAGTTTGTAATGGAGATGAAAAAATGGGTGATTATATAAGAGCAGTTCAGTATTATGAAACCGATAAAATGGGTATAGTTCACCACTCAAATTATATAAGGTGGTTTGAAGAGGCGAGAATCCTTTATATGAAGGATTGCGGCTATGACTACAGAGAGCTTGAAGATAATGGAATAATGATACCTGTTCTGGGAGTCAGTGCTGTTTATAAAACAGGTGTAAAATACGGGGATGTTGTAAGAATAAAAGTAAAAATAGATAGAATTACCCCTGTTAAGCTTAGCTTTTCCTATGAAGTAAGTGACAATGAAACAGGTGAGCTGAGAACTGCAGGTACAAGTGACCATTGTTTTGTGGACTCAAGATTTAAGCCGTGCAGTATAAAGAAAAAAATGCCTGAGTTTTATGAAGTATTTTCCCAAACCGCAAAGTATGAGCCTGAAAATATGAAAGATTTTGACGGAAAATTCAGAACTGCGGCAGTTAAAGGAAAGGACGGAGAATGGAAACCTATATGAGATATAGTGCTGTATGATATTGACTTTTTGGCTTAAATAGTATATACTTTGATTATCAAAATATTTTGGGAGGCATTGGCTTATGGAAAGTACAATGATTACTTTAAACAGGCTTATAAGTGGTGCCTTTAATGATATGTCAAGGAGTGAACAGCAGGCAATAAGGTCCGGCGGTTTTGAAGACGTTTCCGTTAATGAAGCACATACAGTAGATGCAATAGGCATTTATCTGCCTAAAACCATGTCGGCTGTGGCTGAAAAACTTGATATAACCATGGGAACTTTGACAGTGGCTATTAATCATTTGGTTAAAAAGGGCTATGTCAATAAAGTAAGAAATGAATTGGACAAGCGTGTATTTATGCTTAGCCTTACAGAAAAGGGGAAAGAACTTTATAAGGCTCATCAGAAATTTCATTTTGAGCTTGTCAAATCACTTATTGTAGACTTGTCTGATTACGAGGCTGATATGTTTATTGAAGCCTTATCAAGTCTCAATCAGTTCCTTAAAAAAGGCAAAACTTATAGTTTATAAAAGGAGAAAATTATGTTAAATACAGGTATTTTGGCTGTGGATTATTATGCACCGGAAAAGGTAGTTACTAATGATGATTTAAGTCAGATAGTAGATACCAGCGATGAGTGGATATATCCCCGTACGGGAATTAAACGCAGACACTTGTCAGCAGGTGAAAATACATCACAGCTTTGTATTGAAGTAGCTAAAAAACTTGTTAATAAATCAGGAATTAATGTTTCGGATATTGATCTTATTGTAGTAGGAACAATTACACCCGACTATATAACTCCAAGCACTGCCTGTCTTGTACAGGGTGCTATTGGTGCGAGGAATGCTTTTGCTTTTGACATCAGTGCGGCATGCAGCGGGTTTGTTTATGCTTTAAGCATTGCGGATAAATTTATTAAATCAGGCAGCTATAAAAAGGCTCTTGTTTTAGGTGCCGAAACATTGTCAAAGGTAGTTGACTGGAAGGACAGGACAACCTGTGTGCTTTTTGGTGACGGTGCAGGCGGTGCCATACTTGAGGGAACAGACAGAGGAGGTATACTTGCCGAGGATTTACACGCTATGGGCGAGGACGGACTTAAGCTTACAGGAGGAGAGAGACTTCCGAATAATATGGTTTATACCTCTGAAAGAGCTGATAATCCCTATTTGTCGATGGATGGAAGAGCAATATTCAACTTTGCTACAAAGGTTGTGCCCCAAAGTATTAATACTATTATTGAAAAGAGCGGTGTAAATATTGATGATGTGAAATACATAGTTCCGCATCAGGCAAATTCAAGGATAATTGATGTTGTTGCAAGAAAGCTGAAACTGCCTATTGAAAAGTTTTATTTAAACATTGAGGAATACGGCAATACATCAGCGGCAAGCATTGCCATTGCTCTTGGGGAAATGGCAAACAAGGGTATGCTTGAAAAGGGCGATAAGATAATTATTACCGGCTTTGGTGCCGGTTTAACCTGGGGCAGTATGTTGATTGAGTGGTAATATTAATTGATATAAATGACAAAGTTAGAAAGGTTATAAAAGGTGAATTTAATGAAAACTAGAATTTGTGAAATGTTGGGTATTCAGTATCCTGTTTTTCAGGGCGCTATGGCTTGGATTGCCGATGCAAGCCTTGCTTCTGCCGTTTCCAATGCAGGCGGTTTAGGCATTATTGCAGCAGGCAATGCTCCTGCGGATATTGTAAGAGAGGAAATAAGAAAATGTAAGGAGCTTACAGATAAGCCTTTTGGCGTTAATATTATGCTTTTATCACCCTTTGTTGATGATATTGTTGACCTTGTATGTGAAGAAGGCGTTAAGGTTGTTACAACAGGTGCAGGTAATCCTTCTAAATTTATGGATAAGTTTAAGGAGCACGGTATCTGCTTAATTCCTGTAGTTCCTTCAGTAGCACAGGCTAAGAAAATGGAAAAGATTGGTGCAAGTGCTGTTATTGCCGAGGGTATGGAGTCAGGCGGACACATTGGAAAGCTTACTACTATGGCTTTGGTTCCGCAGGTTGTTGATGCTGTAAGTATTCCTGTTCTTGCGGCAGGCGGTATTGCAGACGGCAGAGGTATGGCGGCAGGCTTTATGCTTGGCGCAGAGGGTGTTCAGATTGGTACACGTTTCCTTGTTGCAGAAGAGTGTACCGTTCACGAAAACTACAAGGCTAAGATTTTAAAGGCTAACGATATTGCTACAGTTATTACAGGCAATATTACAGGTCACCCTGTAAGAGTAATTAAGAATAAGCTTGCAAATGCTTTCTTAAAGGCTGAAAAGGAAGAAATGGGCAAGGACGAGCCTGATATGGCAAGATTTGACCAGCTTGGTACAGGTGCTTTACAGAAATCTGTTAAGCTTGGTGATGTTGACAATGGTTCTGTAATGAGCGGTCAGATTGCAGGCATGGTAAATAAGGAGCAGACCTGTAAGGAAATTATTGAAGAAATTGTGGGTCAGTTTGAAGAACTTGTAAAGTAATTAAGGAGAAATATATGAAAACAGCATTTATTTTTAGCGGTCAGGGCTCACAGTATGCAGGTATGGGCAAGGAGCTTTATGACAATTTTGAATGTGTAAAGGCAGTCTTTGACAAGGCTGATTCTGTTCTTGATTTTAAGGTAACCGATATGTGCTTTGGCGGGGACGAAAGACTTAACGAAACCGAGTATACTCAGCCTGCACTTTTAACTATGAGCTATGCAGTGTATAAGCTTATGAGTGAAAAGGGTTTAAAGGCAGATTATGTTGCAGGTCTTAGCTTAGGCGAATACTCTGCTCACGCTGTAAGCGGTACAATGAGCTTTGAGGAAGCTGTTAAGCTTGTAAGAAAAAGAGGTAAGTTTATGACTGAGGCTGTGCCAAAGGGTGAAGGTGCTATGTGTGCCGTGTTAAGCCTTGAGGCAGAGAAAATTCAGGAGGCTTGTGACGAGGTATCTGAAATTGGCAGATGTATGATTGCAAATTACAACGCTCCCGGTCAGATTGTTATTGCAGGTGACAGGGAGGCTGTTGAAAAGGCAGCGGAATTAGTTAAGGAAAAGGGAGCAAAGAGAGCTGTTATGCTTAATGTAAGCGGTCCTTTCCATACTTCTCTTTTAAAGCCTGCCGCTGACAAACTTAATGAAGAGCTTAATAAAATTGAATTAAGTGATATGACTGTTCCTGTTATTACTAACTTAACTGCTGAAATAGTTGAAGACAAGAGTCAGGTTGTGGATATTCTTACCAAACAGGTTATGAATCCTGTTAAGTGGGAGCAGTCAGTTAAGAAAATGATTGAGCTTGGTGTGGATACATTTGTTGAAATGGGTCCCGGCAAGACTTTATCAAGTTTTGTTAAAAAGGCGGCTAAAGAGGCTGATGCTGATGTGGCAATTTATAATGTAGAGGATTTGAAAACTCTTGAAAAGGCTATAGGAGGTTTGGGTTTATAATGAAGGATAAGACTGTTATTGTAACAGGCGGTGCCAAGGGTATTGGCAAGGCTATTGCTTTAAGGTTTGCCGGTGAGGGTGCTAACATTGTTTTAAATTACAGAAGCACCTCTCCTGAAGAGGTTAAAAATGAAATTGAGGAAATGGGTGTTAAGTGCCTTACTGTTCAGGCTGATGTAAGCAAGGCAGATGAGGCTCAGAAATTAGCAGATGCTGCTATAGCTGAATTTGGCGGTATTGATGTGCTTGTAAACAATGCAGGTATTACAAGAGATACCTTACTTATGAGAATGAGTGAGGAGGATTTTGACGCTGTAATTGACACTAACCTAAAAGGCTGTTTTAATATGATGAAGGCTGTAAACAAGATTATGATGAAGCAGAGAAGCGGTGCCATTATTAATATGTCAAGTGTTATCGGTCTTGCAGGCAATGCGGGACAGGTTAATTATGCTGCAAGTAAGGCAGGCGTGCTTGGTATGACATACAGTGTTGCAAAGGAGCTTGCATCAAGAAATATTACATGTAATGCCATTGCACCGGGTATGATTGCTACGGATATGACAGAGGTTCTTTCAGACAAGGTTAAGGAACAGATTTTAGCAGGTATTCCGTTAAAGAGATTCGGACAGCCTGAGGAAATTGCTGATACTGCATTGTTCCTTGCTAAGTCCAAATATATTACAGGTCAGGTTATTACCGTAGACGGCGGTATGGTAATCGGAAGATAAACAGCATAGGGGACAGTCCCCTATGCTGAAATGGGTTTTGAGTATTTAAGGAGGAAATTGATCTATGGAACGTAGGGTAGTTATTACCGGTATGGGAGCCTTGACTCCTATAGGAAATAATGTTAATGAGTTTTGGGAAGGTTTGAAAAGCGGTAAGAACGGTATCGGTCTTATTACACGCTTTGATACAACAGAAAGCAAGGTAAAATGTGCCGGTGAGGTTAAGGGATTTGACCCGGCTGAAGTTGTAGATAAAAAGGAAGTTAAGAGAAACGATTTATTCAGTATTTATGCCATGGCTGCCGCTGATGAAGCTGTTGCTATGTCAGGTATTGATTTAGACAGTATTGATAAGCATAGATTAGGTGTAATTATCGGTTCAGGTATCGGCGGTCTTACTACAATTGAAGAACAAGCTGTAAAGATGGCAAATAAAGGTATGTCAAGAATTGCACCTTTGTTTATTCCTATGGCTATTTCTAATATGGCGGCAGGAAATGTTGCCATAAGATTTGGTGCAAGAGGTACCTGTCTTGATATAGTTACTGCCTGTGCAACTGCTACTCACTCCATTGGTGAGGCTTACAGAAATATTAAGCACGGCTACAGTGATTATATTATTGCAGGCGGATCAGAGGCTTCTATATGTAAGCTTGGAATAGGCGGTTTTGCTGCCTTAAAGGCACTTACAACAAGTGAAGACCCTGACAGAGCATCAACACCTTTTGACAAAGAAAGAAGCGGATTTGTAATGGGTGAGGGTGCAGGTATATTATTTATGGAATCTCTTGAGTCCGCAAAGGCAAGGGGTGCTGAAATTTTAGCTGAAATTGTGGGATACGGCTCAACTTGTGATGCACATCATATTACTGCTCCTATGCCTGACGGTGCCTGCAAGGCTATGGAGGCTGCTATGGCAGAGGCAGGTATTGACAAGACAGAGATAGGATATATTAATGCTCACGGAACGTCAACTCCTGCCAATGATTCTTCAGAAACTATAGCTATAAAGTCTGCCTTTGGCGATTATGCAAAGGAGATTAACATCAGCTCAACTAAGTCCATGACAGGTCATCTTTTGGGTGCAACAGGTGCTGTTGAGGCTATTGCCACTATTCTTGCCCTCAAGAATGGTGTTATTCCTCCAACAATTAACTATCAGGTGCCTGATGAAGAATGTGACCTTAACTATACAGTAAATAAGGCTGTTGAAAGAGATATTAAGTATGCTTTATCAAATACATTAGGCTTTGGCGGTCACAACGGTGTGCTTTGTTTAAAGAAGTGGGAGGAATAATATAATGATGGACATTAAGGAAATTATGAGTATTTTACCTCACAGACATCCGTTTTTGTTAATAGACAGAGTTCTTGAAATGGAAGAGGGCAAGAGGTGTGTTGCTCTTAAAAATGTAACTATGAATGAGCCCTTTTTCCAGGGTCATTTTCCACAGGAGCCTGTTATGCCGGGTGTGCTTATTATTGAGGCACTTGCCCAGACAGGAGCAGTGGCAATGCTTTCTATGGATGAATTTAAGGGAAAAATTGCTTTCTTTGGCGGTATTGATAAAGCTAAGTTCAGAGGAAAGGTTGTTCCGGGCGATACGTTGCGTCTTGAAGTTGAAATGATTAAGATTAAACGTAATGCAGGTATAGGCAAGGGCGTTGCTTATGTAGGTGATAAAAAGGTTGCTGAAGGCGAGCTTACATTTATGATTGGCTGATGAGGTGCTTAAAATGAAATTATTTGATAACATTAAGTCAGGCATTGACAAAATTAGTGTGGATAACCTTAAAGGTAAGGTAGATGCAATAAAGGACGCAATGCCTAAGAAGGAAAAGGCTGAAAAAGCAGAAAAGAATGCTGAAAAGAAGGAAGAAATTCCGGAGGGACATATTAAGTGTCCTTCTTGCGGAAATATAATGGAGAAGAAGGCATTAGGTCAGCTTAGAATTTGTCCTAAGTGTGCAAAGCTTTTCAGAATGAATGCTAAGGACAGAATTAAGGCAATAGCTGATAAGGACAGCTTTGAGGAATTTGACATTAACATGGAGTCAAAGAACCCGCTGAACTTTCCTGATTATTCAGCAAAGGTAAAGAGCTTACAGGAAAAGACAGGCTTAAAGGATGCAGTTAAGACAGGTAAGTGTACGATTGGAGGCAGACCTTGTGTTATTGCTGTTATGGACAGCGGCTTTATTATGGGTTCACTTGGCTCTGTTGTTGGTGAAAAGGTGACAAGAGCTTTTGAATATGCTACCGAAAACAAAATGGCTGTTATTGTGTTTACCTGTTCAGGCGGTGCAAGAATGCAGGAGGGTATTTTATCCCTTATGCAGATGGCTAAGGTAAGTGCTGCCGTTGCTAAGCATTCAGAGGCAGGACTTCTTTATATTACAGTGCTTACTGACCCTACTACAGGGGGTGTAACTGCAAGCTATGCAATGCTTGGTGATATTATTCTTGCAGAGCCTAAAACGCTTATTGGCTTTGCAGGCAGACGAGTTATTGAGGGTACTATTAAGCAGAAGCTGCCCGATGAGTTCCAGACATCAGAATTTTTGCTTGAACACGGCTTTGTAGATGCTATTGTTGAAAGAGAAAAGCTGCCTGAAACCTTAGAAAGAATACTTAAGCTTCATAATATTAAGAAAGTAGGTGAAGAATAATGCCGGCTTATGATAAGGTAAAAATTGCAAGGAAGGTATCAAGACCTACTGCACTTGACTATATTAATCATATTTTTGATGAATTTACAGAGCTTCATGGTGACAGAAATTTTAGAGATGACGCAGCTATTGTAGGCGGTGTTGCTTTGCTTAACGGTACACCTGTTACCGTAATCGGTGTACAAAAGGGCAAAACAATGGAAGAAAATATTGAAAGAAATTTTGGCCAGCCCCATCCTGAGGGATACAGAAAGGCTTTAAGACTTATGAAGCAGGCTGAAAAGTTCCATAGACCTGTTATTAACTTCATTAATACCAGCGGTGCTTATTGTGGTGTTGGTGCTGAGGAAAGAGGTCAGGGCGAGGCTATTGCCAGAAATCTTTTGGAAATGACTAATTTAAAGGTGCCTACTATTTCTATTCTTATTGGTGAAGGAGGAAGCGGCGGTGCTCTTGCTCTTGCTGTTACTGACAGAGTATGGATGCTTGAAAACTCTGTTTATGCGGTTCTTTCTCCCGAAGGCTTTGCAAGTATTTTGTGGAAGGACTCTAAGAGAGCAAAGGAGGCTGCTGACGTAATGAAGATTACGGCGGAGGATCTTCTTAATCTTAATGTGGTTGAAAAGGTTATTAAGGAAGTTGACGGCGGAGCGCAGAATGACTTTGGCTTTACTGCAAATCTTTTAAAATCCAAGCTTGAAACTGAGGTTGAGATTTTGCAGTCTAAGGATATTGATACTCTTCTTGCTGAGAGATATGACAGATTCAGAAAATTCGGTGAGTTTGCTGAAGAGTAATTGTAAAATTTGATTATTAATTTAATATTTTTACAGTATAAAAGGGACTGCGATATGCAGTCCCTTAAATTAGCTTTAAATATTTATTATACAACCTGACCTTTAGTGATTACAACAGGGTCATCAGGAGTACCGATTACCTGCTTGCCGTCACTTATTACAGCCTCTTTATCAATAATGGCATTTTCAATTATGCAGCCCTTACCGATATATGAACTTTTCATAACAATTGAATTGTTAACCTTAGCACCTTCAGAAATTGTAACTTTTCTGAATAACACAGAGTTTGAAACAGAACCGTCAATAATAGTACCTGTACCAATAATGGAATTTTTAACCTCAGCTGTTGCATTAAATTTAGCCGGAGGATCATCACTTGGCTTAGTGCTGATGTAAGGCTCGCTCTTAAATATAGACAAAACATCAGGCTTTAAGAAGTCCATATTAGTTTCCAAATATGCCTCAACACTGTTAAGAGTATTCCAGTAGCCATCAAATCTGTAGCCAAATATGTTAAGATTGTTTTTGTTTCTTAAAATAACATCCTTTACAAAGTCATAATAGCCCTTTGGAATTGCGTTTTCCAAAAGCTTAATGAGGAGAGGTCTTGAAATAACATATATACCAAGAGAAATATCATCACTCTTAGGTTCAATAGGCTTTTCCTCAAAGCTTGTAAGCTTCATTTCGTTATCAAAGGTCATAACACCGTAGTCATGAACATCCTTTGATGTTCCTGCAACATTTTTGGTTACGATAGTAACATCTGCATTTTTTTCAATATGATAATCAAGTACCTTTTGGTAATCCATTTTATAAACAGCATCGCCTGATGCAATAACTACATAAGGCTCGTGACTTCTCTTAAGGAAGGAAATATTCTGATAAATTGAATCAGCAACGCCTCTGAACCAAAAATTATTTTCACTGGAGAGGAAAGGAGTAAATATGTATAATCCGCCTTCCTTTCTGTCTAAATCCCACCACTTGGCAGATGATAAATGATCATGTAAACTTCTTGAATTATACTGAGTAATAACTGCAACCTTGTTAATACTTGAATTTGACATATTGCTGAGTGTAAAGTCAATTGCTCTGTATGAAGATGCAACAGGCATAGCAGCAATTGCTCTTACCTTACAAAGAGCTTTAAGCCTTTCACTGTTACCACCGGCAAGAATAATACCTATAGCTTTCATAATTAAATCGCCTCCTCAAGAATAATTACAGACTGTCCGCTAGGAAGCTTATTATCAGTGTAATTATCAGCCTTAGTAGGACCGTAAATTACACAGTTCTTACCAATTTCAATTCCGTCAGGAACAGTAGTGCTGCTGCCTATAACAGTAATACCTGTGTTATAAATATTAGGCTTTCCTTCATTAGGAATATTATCTCCCGTACCCATAACAACATTGTCGCCAATGTTAGTGTTCTGATCAATAATACATCTGTCAATTACAGCATTTTTGCCTATATGACAGCCCTCCATAATAATGGAGTCTTTAATAACTGCACCCTCTTCAATAACAACATTTTTACTGAGTACAGAATGAATAACCTTGCCTTCAACCTGACAGCCTTCTGAAACAATGCTGGTCTTAATCTCTGAATTAGGACCTGAATACATAGGCGGCTGAAGATTGCTGTTTGTATAAATCTTCCAAAAGTCTTCGTATAAATTAAATTCAGGCAAGGTTTTAATAAGCTCCATATTTGCAGCCCAATAAGACTCAATAGTACCTACATCTTTCCAGTAATCCTTAAATCTGTAAGCATATAAAGTCATTCCCTTGTTAAGCATTGCTGGAATAATGTGCTTTCCAAAGTCGCTGTCTGAATGAATCTTGTTATCCTCAATAAGAGCTTCTCTTAATTTATCCCATGTAAATATGTAGATACCCATACTTGCAAGATTACTCTTCGGATTTGCAGGCTTTTCTTCAAATTCGTAAATTTTATCGTTTTCATCGGCATTCATAATACCAAAACGACTGGCTTCTTCCATACTTACTTCAAGAACGGCAATAGTTACATCGCAATTGTTCTGTTTGTGATATTTAAGCATTGCGGCATAATCCATCTTGTAAATATGGTCACCTGATAAAATAAGTACATATTCAGGCTTGTTAGCATCAATATAGTCAATATTCTGATAAATAGCATTAGCCGTACCTGAATACCATTCACCCTTTTCACCCTCTCTCTGGTGTGGTGCAAGGATGGAAACACCTCCGTTTCTGGTATCGAGATCCCATGGAACACCAATACCGATATGCTGATTAAGTGTAAGAGGCTGGTACTGTGTAAGTACACCAACGGTTTCTACACCTGAATTAACACAATTACTCATAGGAAAATCAATTATCCTGTATTTACCTCCAAAGGCAACAGCAGGTTTTGCCTTGTCCATTGTCAGTATACCTAAACGGCTTCCTTGTCCTCCGGCTAAAAGCATAGCCATCATTTCTTTTTTGCGCATAGCTGTAATCCCTCCATTCGCTATGATTTCTTTAAATATATAATACCACACTTTCAGGGTAAATTACAATAAAAATTATATAATTTTTAAAAAAAATAGTAAAAAATTCGTAAAACATATTTATGCAAACTTCGATTTAACATAAATTTATATAAAAAAACAACAAAATAATGGAAATTTATGTAAAATAATGACAAAACAGATGTTTTGAATGAATTTTAACAATTTATGTGGTAATTTTTAGTAAAATAGGTTAAGATATTTATAAGAAGAAAATTTTATAAAAGAGTATCTTAAAACTGTTTTATATATGAAAGGCGGTTTTAGGATACAGCCGAGGAGGATAATATGAAATTCGGATTTATAAGAACGGCTGCGGCAACTCCAAATATCAGGGTTGCAGACTGCAGGTATAATGCTGATAATATTATAGAATGTATTAGTGAAGCATATGGCAATGAAACAGAGCTTATTGTTTTTCCCGAGCTTGCTGTTACCGGTTATACCTGCGGTGATTTATTTTTACAGAGAAGATTAATTGCGTCAGCTCTTGAGGGAATTGAAAAAATAAAAAAATATCTTAAAGATAAAAATATTATTACAGTTGTTGGTTTTCCCTTTGAATATTTGGGAAATATTTATAATTGTGCTGCTGTGCTGTTTAAAGGAATGACTTTGGCTGTTGTGCCTAAAAGCTATCTGCCCAATTATAATGAATTTTATGAAATGAGATGGTTTAAAGAAGCCTTAAAGGATACAATACTTATTGATTTTTTGGGGGAGGAAGTACCTTTTGGCACTGATGTTATTATTCGGTCGGAATCTATGCCGGAGTTTACACTTGGTGTTGAAATATGCGAGGACCTTTGGAGTGTTATTCCGCCGTCACTTAATCATGCTCTTGCAGGTGCCGTAATTATTGCAAATCCTTCTGCGGGAAATGAAATTACAGGTAAGGATACTTACAGAAAATCCCTGGTAGAAAGTCAGTCTGCAAGAATTATAGGCGGTTATGTATATGCCTGTGCAGGTGAGGGAGAATCTACAACGGATGTTGTCTATTCGGGACATAATATTATTTGTGAAAACGGCATTACCCTTAATGAAGCCAAGCGCTTTAATAACGGCATAATCTATGCTGATATTGATGTATACAGAATGTGCGGTGAAAGGCAGAGAAATACCTCATTCAGAACAAATGATGCGGATTATACTGTTGTTGAAATAGATTTTATACCCGGTGAAGGTGAAATAGACCGATTCATTGACCCTGCTCCCTTTGTGCCTAAGGATTTACTGAAAAGGGCTAAAAGATGTGATGAAATCATTAATATACAGGCTTATGGTCTTAAAAAGAGAATAGAACATATCGGATGCAAAAATGTAGTTATTGGTATAAGCGGAGGCCTTGACTCTACACAGGCGCTTATTGTAACAGCAAGAGCCTTTGAGCTTGCAGGTATGGATAAGAGGGGGATTATTGCCGTTACAATGCCATGCTTTGGAACTACTGACAGAACATATAATAATGCCGTAAGTCTTGTAAAGGAGCTTGGTGCCACATTAAAGGAAATTAATATTAAAAAGGCTGTCACCCAGCATTTTGAGGATATAGGACATAATGCGGATATTCATGATTTAACCTATGAAAATTCTCAGGCAAGAGAAAGAACAATGGTTTTAATGAATATGGCATCTAAATACAAGGGTTTTGTTGTTGGGACAGGTGATTTAAGTGAGCTTGCTCTTGGCTGGGCTACTTACAACGGTGATCATATGAGTATGTATGGTGTAAACTGTTCTATTCCTAAGACCCTTATTAAGTACCTTATTCAATATGTTTCTGATACTACAGAGGATAAGCAGCTGAGAGCTGTTTTAAACGACATTCTGGATACCCCCGTATCTCCCGAGCTTTTACCTCCTGATGAAAATGGAGAAATTGCACAGATTACTGAGGATGTTGTAGGGCCTTATGAGCTTCATGATTTCTTCTTATATAATATGATGAGATTAGGCTTTGAGCCTGATAAGATTTTTTATATGGCAAAGTCAGCCTTTAAGGGAAAGTATGATGATTCTGTTATTTATAAATGGCTTAGGAATTTTTACTGGAGATTTTTTTCTCAGCAGTTTAAGAGAAGCTGTCTGCCTGACGGACCTAAGGTTGGTTCTGTAAGTCTTAGTCCAAGAGGAGATTGGAGAATGCCAAGCGATGCCTCCGTTAATACATGGATGGAGGTTTTGGATAAGATAAAGGAAGAATATAAATTTTAATTATTTATATTCAGAATAATATGTAATTGTGGTAAAATAAAGGCAGTGAGTAAATAAATGCTTACCGCCTTCATTACATATATAATATGACAGTTAATTAATAATTATCATATTATAAGTTTAAGAATACCTTTTTTATTTAAGAGTTATATATGCCGGTAATGGGACTCTTATTTAGAAAAGGTATTTTTATTTATAATAGTCCAATGTATTTTAATATATGTAATATTAATAAGAATAATTAATCACAAGGAATCCAAACAGGATCTGCCCAACAGCCTATTGTATATGACCAAAGTCTTTTATATTTAACGCCATTGACTGCCATATATTTGTATGTGGAATAAAATGTAATATAATTCATTATCATTGTATTCATAGTCATTTAACAGTATTGTCTGACGAAAAATACCGAATTCAGAGGGAGCACAATAACTTCATTAACTATCAGTTTAACTTCAAAATTAAAATTGTGCTGTCTTTTTACTTTTCCGGAATATTTAAAATTTTAGCATTTTTGCTTGGCGGAATATATTTAAGCTTTTGGCAAAGTATATTTAAACTTTTTTAGTAATTACATCGTTTACACTTATAAAGGTTATAAACAGTAAAATAAAAATACTTGTAATAATGTCAACAGTAAATATTGAATAATGAGTCAGAGCTAACAAGTTAATTATCTCCTGCTTAATTATCATCCTGTTTTTTGTACTCGTCAAGAAAATTTTCCAATTCGGCAACTATTAAATTACTTTTTCTTTTGTTGTGACTTGCAAAATATGCCAGAAAATTAGAAAAATTAAATTTTTTATCAAAGGCGCTGAATATTTCGTTTAACTGTATTGCAGCATATTCATCTACGGTTAAAGCAGGGGCATAAAACCGGCTTTGTGTTTTAGCAACCTTCATATTGCCCACAACTTTAATATATCCTTTCTTTAACAGGCTTTTAACCATAGGATGAAGGGAATTTTCCGCAACATTTTCTGTCATTAATAAAAGGTCTGAAATTAACAAAGGTTTTTCGCTGTTCCACAAAACCTTCATAACTTCATATTCCTTTTTTGTAAGATGTGATTTTTGCTTCATCATATATATCTCTCCATTGCTAAATAAAATTTATGTACCATATAAAAATTATATAAGATTTATAAAGGAATGTCAATATAATATTACACTTTATTACACTATTTTACATAAATGTTTAAGTTAAAGAAAATATAAAAACTATTGTCGAATCACTGCTGATAATTGTATAAAATCAATACAAGATGTCGATATTTGAGGATAAAAAGTAAGGCGGTTAATAATATTGTTAATCGGAAAAGTGTTATAATTAAAAATAAAGAATTGAATTATTCATATTACGGAGGTGCAGAATAATGAAAAAAACAAAATTATTAATAGCTGCCGTATTTATACTATTGTTTGGTTTACAATTTAATGCCCTTGGCAGTGAGTATGTAAATGATTTACCATCATTTATTGAATTGTTTATTGATAAAAAATATATGAAGATTGACGGTGAGCCTTATCAATTAAAGACGGCGCCTGTAATTGATAATGGCAGAGCCTTAATGCCTGCCAATGATATTTTGGAAAAATTGAATTATAAAGTAACATATAACAATTATACAAATGAAATATATATTCAAAATGAAGAGTGTAATATTACGCTTAATGTTAATTCTCAAAGTGCATATAAAGTTAGTTTAAATAACGAAAGTACTGTAATCAGTCTAGACACAGCACCTAAAATAATAAATGGCTCTGTAATGATTCCTGTACAGCTTATGGAAAAAACAAATAATTGTAAATTGATTTGGAATGGTGATGAAAGAAAAATTACCCTTGCTTTTATGACATGGGGCGGAGGGTATATTGGAGCCGGCAGTATGATTGAGTTTTTGAAAGAAAATGGAAAGGCCGATAATGGAATTACGGTAGCAGTAATAGATTCAGGCGTTGACATAACTCATACATACCTTGCAAACAGGATTGTAAATGCTTACAATTCTGCAGATGGCTCAAATGATGTTACTGATTTAAACGGACACGGAACTCATGTTGCGGGAATTATTGTAAATTCAACACCTGAAATTGTTAAGATAATGCCTATAAAACCTTATGACAGAAACGGAAACTGTTCTATAGACTCAATAGTTAAGGCTATACAATATGGTGTGAATATGGGTGCAAAGGTTATAAATATAAGTTTGTCAAAATCAATTGAGGGACATAATAGTGAAATTGAGGATGCGATTAACGAGGCGGTGAGAAATAATTGTGCCGTAATAGTTGCGGCAGGAAATGAAAGGGGAAACACTGAGGATTTTTCTCCTGCCTGTGTGGATAGTGCCATAGTTGTAACGGCATCAGATAAAAACGGGGAAGGATATGCTGAGGCTAACATGGGGAAAACAATAACCGTTTCTGCTCCCGGAGTCAGTGTTGTAAGCAGTATTGACGGTGATACATTTGGCAGTAAAAACGGAACATCCATGGCTGCAGCTTATGTATCAGCCTCTGCTGCAATGATTATGATGGATTTGCCTGAAATTTCGTGTAACGAAATAAAAAATCTTATGATTCAATATTCAGATGATAAGGGCAGTCCGGGATTTGATACAAAATACGGCGGAGGTATACTGAATCTTAACAGATATGTTTATAACAGAAAAAACGGTATAATATATGATTTTACAATATCAGCGGAGGAAAGAATTAAGGAACTTGACATTGACATAAGTAAGGCTAAGGACGAACTTAATAAGGAACATATAGAAATTTTCGGAATATTTTTGAAAGACTTATATGCAAGAGATTTAGTAAGCAGGGCAGTAAGGTTATATGAAAGAAAGGATTATTTTGCGGCAGGTTATTATTTTGAAAATGCCATAATGAATGGAGACTGTGAAAACGGTCTTGCAAAAAACAACTTAGCATACTTAATCAGAAGGGGGGAGTACGTATCTAATAATTATAAATTGGAATGGCTGCTTAGTCAGGCAAAGGCGGAGGGACAGCCCTTGGCATATATAAACCATGCTTTACTTGAAGCATCTAAAAATAACTGGGGGGAAACCGATAGGATTATACAAGAATTTGCAAAAAAAGATATTAATTGCAGTGATGTAATTAAAGTGTGGCAAAAATTATCCTATAATAATGATACGGAAGGTGATTTGGTTTTAGGCTTATTGATGAGGTATGGTTTATTTGACGGGGAAGGACATTCACAAAGGGAGTATTTAGACAGAGCTGTGTCAAAGTATCCTCAAATACCTGCATGGCTTTATGAAAATTGCAATTAATTATTGAAAAGGGGTGTATGTAATGAAAAAAAATTATCTTATTTATTATATTTTATGTGTTGTGTTTTTGGTTTGTTTATTTGTACCTTACGGAGTATATGCATCAAACAATGCTTGTACTGTTACTGTTGACGGCAGAATAATAGATTATCCCGATGACTTGGAACCGTATAAGGAAAATGGGGAAATAATGATACCTTTAGGTTATACAATTTCTGCATTGGGCGGTATTGAAGCAGAGCCTTTTGGAGATGACATGGTTTATAGGATATTTGCTATTAATAATATTGCCTTGGGAGCTGTGGATGGCCTTGGTTTTTATATTGTTATGGACTATGAAGATATGCTTGAGTTATATAACTTGGAATCGGTTAATTATTTTGATAAAGCATTGCAGGATAAATTTGTGGTCTGGGATGATATTTTTGATGAAAAAGGCGGTGAAATGTTTTTATCTGTTAATAAGTTTTGTGATATTTTCGAGATTGAGTATCAAATAAGGGGGAATAACGTAAATTTTGACTCAGACTCTATGATAACCTATGGAGAAATAGCGGCAGAAAGCAAAATGCTCCGAATAGATTTTGAACTTCCCGGAAAAACCTATGACGGAAAACCTTATTCATGGGATGAAAGCTTAATAAAGGCATATTATAACGGAAAACAGGTAACAGATTATATGCCCTTTGAATATGAGTATGTTGGCACAAATTCAAATTATGATGACGATATATATAGCAGCAGCAAGCCTCCAAAGGATGCAGGAGCCTATACATTGATAGTCAGGACCGATCCTGATGATGATTATGTGGGTGCAGGCACCATTAGTTTTATAATATCTCCCAAAAAAATATCAATTAATGCTGTAAATGAAAGCATAATGTCAGGAAGTGCTCTGCCTGATTTTAAATATGAGGTTACAGGTATTGTAGACGGAGAAACAATAAAGGATGCTATATCATCAGAGCCTAAGGTTTTTACCAATGCCGTAAACGGTAATGCTGCAGGTACTTACGATATTTGGGTCAGTGACGGCAAGGCAGGTAAAAATTATATTATTGATAAGCGTAATAAAGGTATACTTACAATAGAAAATAGCTTAGAGGATGAGCAGGAGGAAAGGGTTGAAAGGGAATCTGATAATAATATGGCGGTAATTAAAATTAATTGTGTTGATGAAGACGGAGACGTAATTTATTCAGGCAGCCGCAGGTATAGTATAGGAGAATATATAACAATATATGCTCCTGAGCTGGATGACTATATTTTGGCAGACAAGGAACGTATAAATATGGAAGTCAGGGGCAATGAAAGTGTTACATTTAATTATGAATATGATTATGATTATAGTTATGATTATGACGAAGATTATGAGTATAATGATTATTCATATACAGCTCATAATGCCTACATAAATGGTTATCCTGACGGAACATTCCGCCCCAATGCAGTAATTAAGCGCTGTGAAGGCGCCTCAATGCTGTACAGTATTATGAATCTTTCAGGTTATGATAAGGGTTACGGCAGTTTCAGGGATGTGGAGGCTTCCGCATGGTACAGCAATAAGATTAATACACTGAATTCTATGAATATTATAAGGGGATATCCCGATATGTGTTTTAAACCCGATAAGGCTATTACCAGAGCTGAATTTATTGTTATGGTGTTAAGGGCTGAAGAAATAAATATAAGCACGAACAAATGTGATTTTTACGATGTTTCACAAAACTACTGGGCTGCACAATATATTCAGACCGCATCAGAACAGGGAATCGTATCAGGTTATCCTGACGGCTCTTTTGCTCCTGAAATGGGCATTACACGTGCAGAGGCTGTATTAATACTTAATAATGTCACAGGCAGAAATAAATGCTCTGTTGAAGGATATGGTACTTATTTTTCTGATGTGGATTCAGACAAATGGTATTACAGCCATATTATCAGCGCAGCCTGCAGTCATAAGCATTGAATTTAAAAATGCAGATAAAAGCTGTTGATTATGTTTTAAGGAGGACTGTTTATGAGATTAAAGCTGCTGATGTTTATTGCTATACTGATGATTTTTGTACATATATCATTTGTAAACGGAGCTGAAAATTCTGCCATAGCTTTTATTTCAATTGATAAAACTTTATATGCGCCAAAGGAAAATATTGAAATTAATATATTTAATGCAGATGAAATTCAGGGTAAAAAAACTGTTGAGGTTATATCTGTAGATGTGGGAAATGTGGTATACAGGGAAAATATTAACAGTACTTTATCGGAAATAAGTATAGAAGCTCCATCTAACTCAGGTGAATATATTTTAAAGGTATATTTAGATTCGGAGGAATATTCCAAAAAATTTACCGTTGAGGGAAATTCAGAATTATTTGTGTTAACGGGGGAAATTTTAACAAATAATTTTAACAATATTGCAGGAATTGAATTAAAATGGAATTTTGACAGTGACAATAAATATACTATTATTCGCAGTGAAAATGGAGCAGAGAGTGAAATCTTTGAAAATATAACTTCAAACAGTTTTATTGATGTCAGCATTGAGTCCAATAAAGTTTATGAGTATACGGTTTTTGGCGAATCGGGGGAATCCAATAAGGTTATTATAGATGTTTCACAGTTTAAAAACTCGGAATATATAGAGAATAACAATAAAAATTGTATATCTCTCCGGGTTGGCGATCCATATATGAATCATAACGGAAAAGAAAAAAAGATAGATGAGTCAGGAAGCATTTTCCCTGTTATAATAAACGGAATGGCTCTTTTGCCCATACGTACTGTAGTAGAAACTATGGGCGGAAGTGTTGGCTGGAATGAAACCGAAAAGCTTGTGAGCTTAAAGGCATGGAATAATACTGTAGAGATTCCTGTGGGAAAAAATGAAATAAAGGTTAACGGAAGCAGTGCCCGCTTTGATGTACCTGCTTCAATTATAAACAGCAGAATATTTATTCCCGTAAGGCATTTGGAATCTCTTGGCTGTGAGGTTGACTGGATTGGGGAAACCAAGCGTATTATAATAAAATATTAGTTTTAGAAGGGAGCGAAAATATGGAAAAAGCAATTGATTTTTTTAAACATAATAGCCGTGTATTTATGCTTATATTTATTTTGCTGGCTATGTTTATTGCGTTTTTTTTAATATTGCCCGGCGAATCCTATGTTTATTATAATGCTGAAGCAGATAAAGTCAGCCTGAGCGGTGTATCTGATAAGTATTTTGATCTTCATATTCCGGGGAAGGATTTAGCCGGAGAAATTTTTTTTGGCGCAAGTGAAGATAAAATTATAAAAATAATTAATTATGATAAGATACAGGAATCAAAATCTTATAAATTTGATGTTAATAATTATGATGAAGCAGCTGAATTTCCTTTTGCTGACGGTACTGCAACACTTTTAACAAATGATGATGCTGATTTGTCATTGGAAATGCCTGAAGGTGTGCCTTTTTCATATGATATTGAAATTGAAAATAAGAACAATAATCAAAATAATGATAATAACACCGGATGTGTAAACAGAGTTACAATAAAAAACTTTCCGGGGGATTTAAAAATTTGTATTCGAAACAGCGGTAATATAAATTGTAAAGGGGATAAAACCCTTAAGGAAATGAAGCCCGCAAAATACATTGTTTATGATTGTGATTATATACAATTTGATATGTATGGGTCAGCCGATATCAAGTATGATACCGAGAAAAGCATAGGACTTTCTGAAAATATTGATTCATTTTACATACAAAACAGTGAAAAAGCAGAATTGGAATATACTTATAATTCCAATACTGAATTTAAGGAGCTGGGACATTTGGGAGTATACGGAAAGGCAAAAGATAATAATTTAAAGGCAGAAATAAAGGATTTGGGACAGTATCCGCTGCCGATAAAAATCGAGGGCAGAGCAGGCAGACTGGAAATTGCGGGAGAATCTGTTTATCTAACCTTACGTCAGTGGATTACAAATAATATGACGGAAATAATTTTGGCAGTTTTAGGTATTGTATTTACTGATATTATTACAAAAAAACAGTCGTCATAAAATAATTAGCAGGGTAATTAATTTATTTTCTGAAATTACCCTGTATTTCTCTTACATCATTTACAATGACAAAGGCATTTTTATCTATATCGTTTACTATTTCCTTAAGTTTTCCTATTTCTCTGGCGGATACTACGATTAGGAGCATACCTTTTTCTTCTTTTGTGTACATACCTTTACAGTCTATATAGGTTGCACCTCTTGTAAGCTTGCTTGTCAGAGCAAGACCTATAGCGGCACAGTTGCGGGAAGTTATAAATACGGCTTTTGCAAAATCAAGGCCTTCCAGAACAACGTCTATTATTTTACTCATAATGTATATTGAAATAAGGGCGTAGAGTGCAGGAGTAGTACCAAGGACAAATATACCGAGAACAACTATAAGTATATCAATAACAAGCATTATGCGTCCCGTTGTAATGTGAGGGTAAAAAACGTGTATTATAGTTGCAAGAAGGTCACTGCCCCCTGTGGTTGCATTGCCTTTAAAAATAAGACCTATGCCTGTGCCGCTTATGAGTCCGCCGAAAACAGCGGCAAGTATAAGGTCTGTTTTAATCGGAGGTATAAAACTTGTGATTTCAAGTATTGCAGACAATAAAAGTGTAGAAATAAGGGTATTCTTTACAAAGTAAAAACCTTTAATTTTAATTGCGGCAATAAGAAGAGGAATATTAACCATAAGGTTGGTAACAGAAAGAGGAATGTTAAAAAGCTTTTTAAGTATAACACCTACACCCGTAGCACCGCCTATGACCAGAGAGTGGGGTTCTAAAAGCAGATTTAAGGCAAGTGACATAAGCACGAGACCGGCTGTTATGGTTATCCATTTTTTCATATAAAATTCTCCTAACTGTAATTTTGCATAGTCTGTTATATTAGTGTACCCATTAAATTTGATGTTATTTTACAAATATTTTTTTATATGCCATAAAATCAAAAATTTTTCTTGACTAAAAGGCAAATTTACACTATAATAGGACTAGTGCTTGATTTGACTTTAAGTAAAATATAAGATATAGTATAAGGAGGTGCTTTTGAAATGAAGATGACATTCCAGCCAAAGAAAAGACAGAGAAGCAAGGTTCATGGCTTCAGAAAGAGAATGAGTACTGCTAACGGCAGAAAGGTAATACTTGCAAGACGTAGAAAAGGCAGAAAGGTTTTATCTGCATAAATTTATCTGCATTATAGAAAGCCCGCTTTTTAAGTGGGCTTTATTGTTAATATGTAATACTTTTCTATTAATGAAAAAAGGGGGATAAATATGCTGTTTACAGAATCCCTTAAAAAAAATTATCAATTTCGATATGTATATAACAGAGGCCGTTCTATTGCTAACAGATTACTGGTTATGTATTCTATTAAAAATGGAACAGAGGGCAACCGATATGGTATTTCAGTAAGCAAAAAGGTTGGTAACAGTGTTGTGCGCAGCAGAATTACCAGACTGCTTAGGGAAAGCTACAGACTTTCCGAAGAAAATATATTATCGGGCTATGACATTGTGGTTATAGCAAGAGGGTCGGCTAAGGATGCCGCCTATAAGGAAATTGAAAGTGCTCTTTTGCACTTGTTGAAAAAACAGAGATTACTGAAGTCGGAGAAAAAGGATTGAGTCCGTTTATGAAGAAAACAGCACTATTTTTAATAGGCTTTTACAGAAAATACATTACACCGTATACACCTAAAAGTTGTAGATTTGTTCCTACCTGCTCTGCCTATGCCTATGAGGCAATTGAGAAGTATGGATTGTTGAAGGGTGGCTATTTGGCTGTAAGAAGAATTTTAAAGTGTCATCCCTTTCATAAGGGTGGCTATGACCCTGTACCATAAAGGAGGATATACCATTGTTGCTAAATTTATTAGCTGTTTCCAGAGATGTAATGAAGGATCCCGGTGTTATTGTTGGTCCTATAGCCTGGATTTTAGGTCATGTTATTGATTTCTTCTTTAACATTATTTATAGTCTTGGAGTTCATGCCAACTCACTTGGTATTGCGATTATTTTATTAACTATTTTTACCCGTTGTCTTATGATTCCTCTTTCTTATAAGCAGCAGAAATCCATGTTTAAGATGCAGGCCCTTTCTCCTGAGCTTAAGAAAATACAGGAAAAATATAAGGACGGTATGTCTGACCCTGAAATTCAGAGAAAAATGCAAATGGAAACTCAAAAGCTTTACAGTGATAATAATGTAAGCCCATTCAGCGGATGCCTGCCAATGATAATTCAGCTTCCCATTTTCTTTGGACTTTATCATGTAATGCAGAACCCGTTTAAGTATATAGATGTTATTAATGATGTTTATACTCAGCTGTCAACTATTGTACTTACTGCAGCTCAGGATAATACAAGTGTTTTAGAGCTTGTTAAGAGCTTTGGCAATATTGCCGGTGTGCCTATGGGTACAAGTATTGATGTTAATTTGTTTAACAGAATTATTAACATTTTAGGCCCTGAAGAGGTAGGTCAGCTCAAGACTGCTATTGCTTCCGCCGACTTTGACTCAGTATGTGCTGCTAAGAACTCCATTGAATATTTCTTAGGGCTTAACCTTACCGAAACTGTAGGATTTGCTTTGACTCCAAAGATTATCATTCCTATTCTCTCAGGTTTAACAACATTTTTATCTTCATGGTTAATGACTAAGAGGAATGTACCTACTGACCCTGCTATGAAGTCTCAGCAGAGAATTATGAATATTACAATGCCTTTAATGATGGCGTGGATTACTACATCTCTTCCCGGCGGTATTGGCGTGTACTGGATTATATCAAATGTATTCCAGCTTTGCCAGCAATTTTTCCTTAATAAGCATTTTGAAAAAATCGGTGCTGCCAATGTAATTTTGCCTAAGGAAAAGAAGCATAAAAAGGGAGGTAAAAGATAATGAAGCAGATTGAAATGACAGGTAAGACAATTAATGAGGCTATTGATAATGCCTGTGCAAAGTTAGGCGTTGGCTTGCTTGATGTTGAATATAAGGTTATTGATGAACCAACTAAGGGTTTTTTAGGTATTGGCTCAAAGCCTGCTAAAGTTCTCGTTACCCTTATCGGAAGCGAAGATGAGGATGTTAAGCCGGAAGCAAAGGTTGAAAAGCCTGCTGTTGAAAGGAAGGCTGAACCTAAGATTGAAAATCGTGCTGAGTTTAATACTGAGAAAAAGCCTGAGCCAAGGAATGAAAAAGCTGTTGAGAAAACAGAGGAAAAAACGGCAGAAGCTGTAGTTGAAGAAGTTGAAGAAGCTAACGAAAATGAGTCTGTAAGAGCTAATCTTACTGATGAGGATAAGAATAAAATTCTTGCTGTTGCTGCTAATTTCTTAAATGAAGTTTTTACAAAAATGAATATGTCAGTTGAGCTTAATGCTGTTTTTAGTGATAACAAACACATTGTTATTGATATGAAGGGTGAAGATATGGGTACTATTATAGGTAAAAGAGGTCAGACTCTTGACAGTATTCAGTATCTTACTAACCTTGTTGTAAACAAGGGAGAATATCCTTATATGAATGTTACTCTTGATACTGAGGATTACAGAGCAAAAAGACAAAAGACTCTTGAGCAGCTTGCCTTTAACTTAGCTAAAAAGGCTAAGCACAACAGAAGAAATATTACTCTTGAGCCTATGAATCCTTATGAGAGAAGAATTATTCATGCAACTTTACAAAATGACAGATATGTTACTACATACAGTGAAGGCACAGAGCCTTTCAGATATGTTGTAATTGCTTTAAAGAATAATTATTCAAGCAGAAGAAACTACAGAAATAATTAATTTTAATGTCATATGGGCATAGGCGTTAGCCTGTGCCCTTTTTTACGGAGGTTGAACACTATGCTTAAAGTTAATATTGATGATACTATAGCCGCTATATCAACAGCAACAGGCAATGGAGGTATTGGCATTGTTCGACTTAGCGGCAGTGAGGCTGTAGAGATTTGCGATAAAATTTTTGTATCCCCAAAGGGTAAGAAATTAAGTCAACAAAAAAGCCACACAATTCATTTTGGAAATATTGTATATGAGGGAAAAATTATTGATGAGGTGCTTGTGTCTGTTATGAGAGCGCCTAATACTTACACACGTGAGGATGTTGTGGAAATTAATACTCACGGCGGATACAGGGCTGTAACTGCTGTTTTAAACACTGTTATTAAAAGCGGTGCAAGAATGGCAGAGCCGGGAGAGTTTACAAAAAGAGCTTTTTTAAACGGCAGAATTGATTTGACACAGGCAGAGGCTGTTATTGATATTATAAATGCTAAAACCGATGCTTCAAGAGAGGCTGCAATGTTAAGACTTGAGGGCAGGCTTTCTAAGGAGATAAGGAATGTAAGAGAGGATATTCTTATGATGCTTGCGCATATTGAGGCAGGTATTGACTATCCTGAACATGATGATGAAGCTATGACTTATAATCTTATAGCCGATAATACAAAAAAGGCATTAAAGGCTGTAGACAGGCTTATTTCATCTGCTGACACAGGCAAGATTTATAAGGAGGGCATTAAGACTGTTATTTTAGGCAGACCTAATGTGGGAAAATCCTCCCTTTTAAATGCTATGCTTGAGGAGGACAGAGCTATTGTTACGGATATTCCCGGTACCACAAGGGACAGCCTTGAGGAAATGCTTAATGTAAATGGTATTCCTCTTAATATTATTGATACGGCAGGAATCAGAAATACCGATGATGTGATTGAACAGATAGGTGTTGAAAAGTCAAAAAGCCTTGCAGAACAGGCTGATTTAATTCTTCTTATGTTTGACGGCAGCAGAGAATTAAGCAGTGAGGACAGGGAGCTTATTGACCTTGTTAAAAATAAGAAAACGATTACCCTTATTAATAAGCTGGACTTGGAACAGAAAATTGATATTGAAGCTTTGAATGAGCTTGAACCTGTTAATATTTCAGTTAAGTCAGATATGGGTATTAATGATATATATGAAAGAATAAAAGAAATGTTTTCCTTTGGTGATATTAATATTAACAATGAGGTTTTAATATCAGGAGAGAGAAATAAGGAAAGTCTTTTTAAGGCTAAAAGATACCTTGAAAATGTTATGGAAACTGTTGAAAACAGAATGCCTGAGGACTTTATAACTATGGATTTGACTGAGGCTTATGCCGCCCTTGGAGAAATTACGGGAGAGGCTTTGGAAGAGGATATTATTGATAAAATATTCAGTGAGTTCTGTTTGGGTAAATAAAACAGCTCATTTAGACTATAATCATAAAAAACAGCTTAAATAGGCTATAACTATAAAAAACAGCCTATTTAGGCTGTAATTATTGACTTTTTTATATGCAAGCAATATTAAAAAGATTGAGTTGCATTATTACACATCATGTTGTATTCTGCACAGAAAAAGCTTTTAGATTTCTGCAATATGAAAGGAGTTATCTATAGTGACAAATATATATTTTGAAAATGAAGAGTTATTGCAAAAGTATATATCGAAGGTGGATTTTAATCAAATTTTGAGGTGAAAAAAATGGGAAACTTATATATAGCTGACGAAGTTGACGTTTGTGTAATAGGTGCAGGTCATGCAGGCTGTGAGGCAGCACTTGCTGCAGCAAGAATGGGTTTAAAAACAATACTTTTTGCCCTTAACCTTGACAGTATAGCAATGATGCCCTGCAATCCCCACATAGGCGGAAGCTCCAAAGGTCATTTGGTTAGGGAAATAGACGCTTTAGGCGGTGAAATGGGTAAAAATATTGACAAGACCTATTTACAGATAAAAATGCTGAATACGGGAAAAGGACCTGCCGTTTATTCCTTAAGGGCACAGGCCGACAAAGCCAAGTACCATACCGAAATGAAAAAGGTACTTGAAAATACTGAAAATCTTTTAATAAGACAAGGTGAAATTGCAGATATAATTACAGAGGACAATAAAGTAACCGGTGTTGTGTCTGAAAGCAACGCTCTTTACAGGTGTAAGGCGGCTGTAATATGCAGCGGTACATATTTACAGGCACGCTGTCTTTATGGTGATACGATTATTGAAAGCGGTCCCAACGGTTTGAGAAGGTCAGAAAAATTAAGTGCCTGTCTTGAAAGGCTTGGTATTAAGTTATTCAGATATAAGACAGGTACGCCTGCAAGAGTTGATGCAAAGTCTGTTGACATTAGTAAAATGAAGGCACAGCCGGGAGATGAAAGGGTTATACCTTTTTCTTTTGAAAATATTGATAAGGATATTTCAAAGCCACAGTATGACTGTTATTTGACTTATACCAATGAGGAAACTCATAATATTATAAAGGCTAACCTTGACCGTTCACCTCTTTATTCCGGTGTTATTGAGGGCACAGGTCCCAGATATTGTCCGTCTATTGAGGATAAGGTTGTAAGATTTGCGGATAAGACACAGCATCAGATTTTTGTTGAGCCTGAGGGTGAGGATACCAATGAAATGTATATTCAGGGTATGAGCTCATCACTTCCGGAGGATGTTCAGCTTGCAATGTACAGAACAATTCCGGGTCTTGAAAATGTAAGATTTACAAGAACAGCTTATGCCATTGAGTATGATTGCATTGATGCAAACCAGCTTAAATTAAGCCTTGAATTTAAAAATATTCATGGTCTTTTTTCAGCAGGACAGTTTAATGGTACAAGCGGTTATGAGGAAGCGGCTGCACAGGGTATTATAAGCGGTATTAATGCGGCTGCTTATATTAAGGGTATAGAGCCTTTAATTCTTGACAGAAGTGAGGGATATATAGGTGTGCTTATTGATGATATTATTACCAAGGAAAGCAGGGAGCCCTACAGAATGATGACATCAAGAGCCGAATACAGACTTCTTTTAAGACAGGATAATGCGGATTTAAGGCTTACAGAATACGGCTATAAATACGGACTTATTTCACAGGAAAGATATGACAGATTTTTAGCTAAAAAGGCTGCCATTGAAAATGAAATTAAGAGAGTATCAAAAATTAACTTTGGACCTGCTGATGAGGTTAATTCTCTGCTTGAAGGTCTTGGAAGTTCGCCTTTGTCAACAGGGGTCAATATGGGTGATATTATAAAAAGACCTGAAATTACCTATGATATGCTTGCTCCTATTGATACTGAAAGACCTGATTTAAGTGACGAGGTAAGAGAACAGGTTAATATTCAGATTAAGTATGAAGGCTATATTGCAAGACAAATGAAGCAGGTTGAGGCTTTTAAAAAGCTGGAGGCTAAGAAAATACCTGAGGATATTGATTATGATAATGTTATGGGGCTAAGGCTTGAGGCTACTCAAAAGTTTAAGTCTGTAAGGCCTGTAAATATTGGACAGGCAAGCAGAATAAGCGGTGTAAGCCCTGCTGATGTTAATATGCTGCTGGTATATTTGAATGGATATAGGGGATAAATATATGTATTGCCGTCGTATGATTTTTGGAAATCATACGACGGCAATTTTTTTGAAATTAAATATTATTCTTCAATGTTTTCAACGTATTGAATTGCCTGTTCAATAAATGAAACAGTTGCCTTTTGTGAGTAAAGATAATCAGTATTTACAATATCCTTTATAAAGTCATAAAAATGCCTGCAAATAGAGTATTGAGTAGTTGCAAAGTATTTAAGCCGCAGCTTTGTATCATTCCATATCGTAAATTGCAGACAGCTGTCATTTTGAACTATAAGTGACAGACAGTCGGAAATATTAAGATTTACAGGATTTATTGCCTGTATATTATGGTTATTTGAATTAGCGTATTTTAAAAGACTTTTAAGTATAAAAAGTCGTTCCTCTTTTGTGCAAGGTCTTGAATATCCCTTTGGAAATTCCTGAATAATGCCTGTTTTTGCAAATTCCATTAAGCAGTTTTTATTAAATATTTGAATACTTGTATTAATTTTTTTTAACTGAGCAAGTCTTATATTAAGCAGCCCAACAAGCTGTTCACGCATAAACACGCCTTCGGGTATAACAGCGTTTATCATTTCTTCTGTAAAATGCATTGAAAAACAAGGCTCGTATTCAATACAAAGATGAGTTGTGCAGTCATTTTGATTTTGTACCAGAGTTTCTACAATGTTTGGCACATTGGCAGAAACCTCTAAAAGCTTTTTATACTTTTGCAGCATTCCCTCACACAAACGATGAACCTTTTCGGTTACTATTCTGTTGTTAATAAGCATAATTTCATTAAAGTCAGCGGAAACAAAAATTATTACATCAGATAAAGCTATAAAGTAAGGATAGGGGGTCAAATAGCTCTCATCAATTATTGAATTTACATATGTATAATAGAACTCATAATTATCAGAGTAGGACAATGCTAAGGGCAAAATATTTTTAAATATTTTAAGGTTGTAATTATCGTTTGTTTCTGCGGATGTATTTAATAAATCAATAAAAAGTGTAATTTTTATGTCTGTTTTATACTGCTTTACAACACTGTCAATATATGTATTTAAAAAGGCATCCATCATAGGAACATAAACATAAGCCTTAGGGCTTTGTTTTTTCATTTCTTTTATAATAAGCTGACTGATAACGGGCTGTATATTGAAATTGTTATATATTGTATTTAAACGGAGTGTATTATCAGTATCGGGGGGGGTATTTAACAGTGTACTTTCACTGCTGCCGTATGTATAATCGGAAAAAATTTTAAGCATATCTAATATGATAGTATTGGCGCTATATTTACAGTGTCCCAATGAATACATTTGGAACAGTACTTTAAGCTCGTTTTTTGCGCTTCTTGATATGGGCAGATTTTCTAAAATGGTATAAAAATGCTTTGGCTGCATTGTCCTTTTGAAATGCAGTATCATATGTAATGTGCTTTGGCTTATGCCGCTGGATTTAGCCAATGAGTAAACAGTTATATTGTTTTCTTCCAATATTTTTAATATTTTTTCTATAACATATTCCATAGTGTCACCTCTTTTTATTCAAATTATATAATAAATTGTTAAAAATGTAAATATTATTTCAATTCACAAAAAATATCGAATTTTGTAAATTGAATGTGAAGTATTGAAAATTAGATATTTATAATATAATCTTTTATTATAAATAATTTCTGAAAAAATAGCTTTGGAGGTGTACACTTTTATAAGCGGCAAATCAGAATGTATTTTTTAACACAAAAGGAATAGGAGGATTATAATGAAATTAAATTTTAAATCTATTATGTTGGGATGTTGTGTCGGCATAATAATGTCAACAGGTATTACAGCTTTTGCTTCTGATGTAACAAGAAGTATTCAGGCAACCTTTAAAAATATAAAAATATATGTTGACGGAGCTCAGCTTGTTCCAAAGGATTCAAAGGGAAATACACTTGAACCGTTTATTTATAATGGTACTACATATCTGCCTGTAAGAGCTGTAGGTGAGGCGGTGGGTAAGGAAGTAAGGTATGATGCAAATACAAACTCCGTATATTTAGGCAGCGGATTTAATACAAACAGCGGATACGTATCAGGTGTAAAACTGGAGCCATACAGTAAGGTTGATGTTTCAGTTGAGGATATTACGATGAGCGGAAATAAATATGAAGATGGGATATGTTTTAGAACGTGGAGCGGTATTGTTTCAAATGGAACTGCATCATTTAATTTGGGAGGAAATTATAACACTGTGAGTGGAGTATATGGCACAGTTGATGACAAAACAAGTCAAAGTTATGGAGAGGCAACGATATATTTCTATGGTGATGGCATACTTTTAAAATCTTTTGAAATAAAAGCCGGACAGATTGTAAAAAATTTCTCAATTAATGTAACAGGTGTATCACAACTTGAAGTAAAAACAGAAGAAACCAGTCCAAGAGGTGCTATGGGTGCAGTTGGACTTGGTGATGTATATGCTAATTAAATTTATTTATTACTTATGAAAAATATGATAAGGAGGAAAATTATGAGAATATCAAAATGGAAAGCAGGTATCTGGTTTGTGTCAGCGGCAACAACAATTATTGCGCCTATAGGCTTAATAATAGGTAAAATTATTGAAAGTCAGGCAAGCTATACTCCCAATGTTATGTCACCTGCACAGCAGCAGGAGATGATTTCGGGAATTGCAGGAGCAATTATAGGATATGCTTTATGTGTAATTTTGGCTATAGTGCTCTATAAATCAGAAAAAAAGAGGTGCAATAACAACAAGGCTCATATGAAGTTATTTGTAAAAATCGGATTTAAGGGCTACTTAAAATTTTTATTTTTTGCTATATATATTTGGTTCTGGCTTGTTGGCAAACTTTTGGGAGTTGATAAAGCCGTAGCTATGAAAAACAGAAAATACCCCGAATATGTTCAGGGTGCAAATGGGGAAAGCTATCATATTTTAACGAATGCAAGTAATGAGCCTTACATATATGTAAACGGAAAAACAAGAAATTTAAGAGATATGGATGGATATTATCAGGATGATTTTGGTGAAAAATATAGTTATGATAATTATTAATGTCGATTTAAGTTAGCAAAATAATGATTGAATAAATCATTAAAACAATAGAGGAAAAGTAATGCGCATTATTAAAGGTTTAATAATTATAAGTATATTTTTGTTTGTTATTTGTGGAGGACCTGTTACAGCTAGTGCCGACACCTCATTAGTGTATACAGATATAAACAAAGACGGAAGCAATGATAAACAGGATGCTGCCTTATTACTTAAACATTTAGCAGGCATAACATATGCTTCAAATTTTAATTTGACAAATGCCGACATAAATAATGACGGTAATGTAGATATGCTTGATGTTATATCAATACTTAATGATATAAATATTGTAGGCTATGGTCATATTGAAGAAATTGGCTGGCAAAACAATATAAAGTCCGGTAATATAATTGGAACTACAGGTCAGGAAAAAAGGTTGGAGGCAATAAGGTTAAAGCTGTCGGGAGGAATTGACGGTAAAATTGAATATTGCGCACATGTTCAGGGTATAGGATGGCAAGGTTGGGTCAGCAATGGAAATTTAGCGGGAACAACAGGTAAGGAATTACCGATTGAAGCAATTAAAATAAAACTGAAAGGTGATATTGCCAACACCTATTCTGTTGAATACAGGACACATATTACAGGTGTGGGTTGGCTTGATTGGTGCGCTGACGGTGAAATAGCGGGAAGTGTAGGCTTAAAGCAAAGAATGGAAGCTATACAGGTAAGGCTCGTTAAAAAAGATACTTCAAAAAAATATACAGGTGTATATAATGTTATGTTGCCTGATTTTTCAGCTGCGGCACACGTTGAGGATTACGGCTGGCTGGCTTATGTCGGTTTGGGCGAAACCATAGGAACTGTAGGCGAGGTAAAATCATTACAGGCTGTTCAATTAAATATTAATCCTAAAAACAGCAATCTGTCAGGAGGTATCAGATATAGGACTCATGTATCAGATGTCGGTTGGCAAGGTTGGGTAAACGGTGGAGGCAATGCAGGCACTACAGGACAGGGATTGCCTATAGAATGTATACAAATTGAGCTTACAGGAAATATGTCCAAATATTATGACATTTATTACCGTGCTCACGTTGCCGATATAGGCTGGATGGGTTGGACAAAAAACGGCGGTATGGCAGGCACTACAGGTGGCGCTGCTCAAATGGAGGCTCTTCAGGTAAAAATAGTATATAAAAATTCAGAAGAAATTTCCGAGGGAGAGGCTTATCAAAAATTAGAATTAAAATCGAATTTTGAAAGTGCTATTAACAGTATACGAGTTATTCAACAAAAATATCCGGTTGGGAGTACATTTAATGATTCTGACGGTGTTGGAGGTATTCAATGTAAAGGTTTTGCGGGATATGTATATTATAGAATGTTTGGATTAACATTACCAGCTTATACTTCAAGTGCAAATACATTAATACACAATTCAAATATTACAGTCGTTGGTGAAATAACGTCACGTCCAACAGTTGAACAACTTAAGAATATGTTTGAAAAGGGAAGACCAGGTGATATAATTCAGGGGAAAAAACAATCAAGTCAACATACAATGGTATTTATGTATACAACAAGCACGGGAATACATGTTTATGACTGTAATAGTGATGGCAAGAATACAGTTAAAGAAAGAGATTTAAGTTATAGTGAAATTGCGGGAACGGGTTATTATACAGGTTATATTTATGGAATATCGTTATATACAGCACCAAATTATACTTCTAAATTTCCTTCATAAATTATTGATAAAGATTCCATTAATATTAAATACTGAGTATAGCACGAAATAGAATGCAGTTAAAAGAGAGGTATATTTATTATTTATGTATCTCTCTTTTGAATTATGTTTAAATATTAATATAATTTTATGTTGCACAAAATCTCCATCAATGTTAAAATTATTACAAAACTACTTAGGATGTGATTTTTTGTCTAAATCGGTTTTACTGGGGATAACAAGCTCCATAGCGGCATATAAGTCAGCAGAAATTGCCCATACTCTTTACAAGGCAGGATACAATGTTGATGTTATTATGACTAAAAATGCCGGGGAGTTTATTACGCCTTTGACTTTTGAAAGACTAACAAACAACAAATGTATTACAGATACCTTTGACAGAAACTTTAGCTACGAGGTTGAGCACATTGCTCTTGCAAAAAAGGCTGATGCAGTTTTAATTGCTCCTGCTACTGCCAACATTATTGGCAAGCTTGCAAACGGTATTGCCGATGATATGCTTTCAACCACTGTTATGGCCTGTAAATGTCCCGTGTATATTGCTCCTGCCATGAATACAAATATGTATGAAAATCCTGTTGTTCAGGATAATATTGCAAGGCTTAAAAAATTCGGATATAAGTTTATTGAGCCTCAGAGCGGACTCCTTGCCTGCGGTGATACGGGAAAGGGAAAAATGGAGGAGCCTTCTGTTATTGTTCAATATTTATACAGAGAGCTTGAATGCAATAAGGATATGTCAGGTAAAAAGGTAGTTGTTACAGCAGGTGCGACTATGGAGAGCATTGATCCTGTCCGCTATATAACCAATCATTCTACAGGCAAAATGGGCTGTGCTATTGCAAAACAGGCTATGTTAAGAGGTGCTGACGTAACATTGATTGCAGCAAATATGACTGTCGAGCCTCCAATGTTTGTAAATTTAGTAAATGTTAAGAGTGCAGAGGATATGTTTAATGCAGTTAAGGCTGAATTTGATGACTGTGATATTGTAATTAAGGCAGCGGCTGTTGCTGACTATACTCCCGAAGTAACCTATGAAAACAAGGTTAAGAAAAAGGAGGGGGATATGTCAATTGCCTTGAAAAGAACAGAAGATATATTGAAATACATGGGTCAGTATAAGAAAAATCAATACTTATGCGGATTTAGTATGGAAACTGAAAATATGCTTGAAAATTCAAGGGCGAAACTTGAAAAGAAAAATGCGGATATGATAGTTGCAAATAATTTGAAGGTGAAGGGTGCAGGCTTTGGCACTGATACAAATATTGTTACCCTTATTACTAAGACAGATATTGTTGAACTGCCTGTCATGACTAAAAATGAAGTGGCTGACAGAATACTTGATGAAATTTTGAAAAATAAGTTGTAATTATATTTAGAGTGTGTTATAATACTTTTAGGCAAAGGATTCGATGATTTGTCATATTAGCAAAAAAGCCTAAGAGTTGCCGCTCTTAGGCTTTTTTGCTTTCCTATAAAGGAAAAGTCAGGGCTAGTTGTCATTTTTGTTTCGTCCATCCAGCCACTTGCTTATGTAATTGGCAATTACACCAGCCACGATGGACAAAATTAAGGATTCGATGATTTCTGTCATATCGGCACCTCCTTTCTGTTGTCGCAGATTGGAGAATGACAACACATATAGTATACGACAAAAAAACAGCAAAAATCAACAATAATAGAATGATAAATAGAATTCAAAAAAATAAGTTGTAATTATATTTAGAGTGTGTTATAATACTTTTAGGCAAAAGATACAATAATTTAGCATGTACACAAAGAACCCCTAAGAGTTGCCGCTCTTAGGGGTTCTCTGATTTTCCTCTTACGGAAAGGAGCCGAGGCTAGTTGTCATTGCTATTATGTCTGTCCAGCCATTTGCTTATGTAGTTGGCAACTACACCAGCCATAACAGACAATATAAAAGATACAATAATTTCTAACATGTACACACCTCCTTTCTGTCGTCACAGATTGGAGAATGACAACACATATAGTATACGACAAAAAATAACAAAAATCAACAAATAAAAGAAATGAGAGATAAAATATGAAAAGAATAATTTGCTTAATGGCGGCGGTAATTTTCATGCTGTCGGGCTGTGGTGACAATGGTGAAGAAAGGGGTATAAGGGTTTTTGTGGATTCAAGCCTTAATGCCGCAATGAATGAAGCAGTTAAGGAGTATACAGCGGAAAATCCCGTTAACATTGAAATTGTAAGCGGAAGCACAAGTGCACTTTTTAACAGAATTGAAAAAGGTGCCGACTGTGATATTTTTATTCCTTCATCTAAGGAGCAAATCAATTCTCTTATTAAAGATGAATATTTGAAGGAGGAAAATGTTACTCCTATATTGAAAAATAATGTAGTTTTAATAAAGGGTTATGGAAGCAGTATTCCCGTTAAATCCTTTGACACTGTTACAGAGGCAAGAAATATTGCTTTGGCAAAGGAAAATGAACCTATAGGTGTTTTTGCAAGAGAGATATTTATTAATCTTAATGTATTTAAGGAAGTTTTGAATATGACTGCAAGCAGTTATGATGACTCTCCTTCTGTTGCCGCTGCTGTTGCAGAAGGTAAAAATCAGATAGGTGTCTGCTTTGAAACCGATGCTTTGGCCAATGCGGATAAAGTACAGATTATAACGGCATCACCTAAGGACAGCCTTAATTCAGAGGCAATATATTCTGTAGCTGTTATGAATACAGATGATGGACTTGAGCCTAATGAAACTGTAAAGGATTTTGGAGAATATCTGGATACTCCTGAGGCTGCAGAAATTTTTGCAGAATTTGACTTTGATATCTACATAAATTAAAATATGCTTTGAATAGTATTATTAACCAAAAATGTATAAATAACCTCCGGCTTGGGATACTAATAAGTAAAACAGGCTGGAGGTTTTTTTATATGGATATTGATAATTATGAGATAAGGATAGAAAGTATAGGCGGTTTCGGCGCTAATCTTATAGGTAAGCTTTTAGGAGAAATAGGTGCCATGTATTTAGGTATGGAGGCACAGAGCTTTGCTTCTTACGGTTCCGAAAAAAGAGGTTCGCCAGTAAAAGGTTATGTAAGATATTCCAAAAAGGAAATAAGAATAAATGCCCCTGTAAGAGAACCTAATTTGCTTGCTCTTTTTAAGCTTTCTTTAGGGGATAAAGAGAATACACTAGCAGGTATAAGTGAAAAAAGCAATGTGGTTATTAATACGGATTTGGATTTTGATGAGGCGGCAAAAAGAATTAAGCTCCCCTCCTGCAATCTTTGGATTTTAAATGCCATGGATATTGCCGTTGAATGTAATGCAAGGCTAAATATTGTTATGCTTGGTGCTATGATAAGGGCAAGCGGTTTTATTCCTCTTGAGTTTGCTGAGGATGTTGTTAAAAATACTGTGGGGGCAAGATATCCGGATAAGCTGACAGCAAACTTAATGGCGCTTAAAATGGGTTATTCAAGAGTTGAAGAAAAGAAAATCAAAACTAAATATCCTTATGCCCAATATAGAGATACTCAAAGAGTACAGGGTTATGATAACAGTCCTATAGGCGGAGTAAATTACTGCTTTGCAAATTCCATTACAAATGATTTGCAGGGCTGCAGAGAGGGATTTCTGCCTCATTATATAAGGGAAAAGTGTATTGACTGCGGTCTTTGTGATTCTACCTGTCCCGATATGGTTTTTCAGTTTAAGGATGGTGTAAACCTGGGTATGGATCTTTATCACTGCAAAGGCTGTTTACGTTGTGTTGAAATTTGCCCTACCGCTGCCCTTGTGGCTGTTAAAGAGGGGGAATATTATGATAATATAGGAAATATTTCGCTTATAAATAAGAACTTTGAATTTACAAATATAGGTGAGAACAGTTGGGTGGATAGCGAAAGCTATAATAATGATGAGGTATAAATTACAATTTAAGCAATACACAGGAGGTATATATGCTTAGTCAGAAGGTTGTTTTTAAATCAGCTAATGAAGCTGTATGTACAGCGGCAAAGCAAATAGATTATCACTTAATGGGTTATTATCCCATTACCCCATCAACACAGATACCGGAGGGTATGGATTTATTAAAAAGCCGGGGGCAAATGGATACTGTGATGATTGCTGCCGAAGGGGAACACTCTGCCGCAGGTATATGTTATGGAGGAAGTCTTTCTGGAGCAAGAGTAATTAATGCAACCAGTGCCAACGGTCTTTTATATGCTTTGGAACAGCTTCCCGTACAATCAGGTACAAGAATGCCTATGGTTATGAATGTGACCTGCAGAACGGTTTCTGCGCCCCTTTGTATAAAGGGTGATCACAGTGATATAATGTTTGCTTTAAATACGGGATGGCTTATTTTATTTGCAAGGGATAATCAGGAGGCTTATGATTTTAATATTATTGGATTAAGGGTAGCCGAAAGAGTAAAGCTGCCTGTTATTATTGCGTTTGACGGTTTTTTTACAAGCCATCAAAAGAAAAAGCTTCTTGTTTTTGAAGAGGATAAGGACGTAAAAAAATATGTAGGTGAGTATAAGGCCCCGTATACGGCTATTGATACGGATAATCCCGTAACAATAGGCTCTTATATGAATGAACCGGATATTATAAACAATAAGTATCAGCTGCGTCTGGCAATGGAGCAGGCTAAGTCGGTAATATATGAGGAATTCGAAAAATTTGCCGAAATAAGTGAGAGAAAATATAATATTGTACACAAATATATGAGTGATGACGCTGAAGTTTTGTTTGCTGTTCTTGGCTCTGCCTTTGATACCGCAAAAGAAGCCGTGGATAAAATGCGCCTTGAGGGACATAAGGTAGGCGTAATTACACTGCAGGCACTTCGTCCCTTCTTTGGCAATGAAATTTCCGATGCCTGTAAAAATGCTAAGGTTGTTGTTATAGGTGACAGACAGGATTCATATGGAAGCGGAGGTAACTTCTCTACAGAGATAAAGGCTGCCTTTTATGAAAATATGATTTCAGCAAAGGTCATAACAAGAGTATTCGGTCTTGGAGGCAAGGAATTTTATGTAGAGGATGCTGAAAATATGCTTTATATGGGCATTGAGGCTATGGAGTTTGAGGACATTAAATCCTTTGACTATTACGGTGCATACAGGGGTAAAGATTATAAGACAGAAAGATATTTTGAACCTGTTACCGAGGTTAATTCCTCAATGGGGTATGAGGTATCTGAGCAGGATAACAAAGTAAGTATTAAGGGTATTAATATTAAAAAAGCAACAAATATGCCTAAAAGACTTGTGGCAGGTCATAGTGCCTGTGCGGGCTGTGGTATTCCTGTTAATATTAATTTGCTTTTAAAGGGTATAGAAGGAAATGTTGTAATGCTTTTCCAGACCGGCTGTGGTATGGTGGTTACAACAGGGTATCCCACAACTGCATTTAATGTTAATTATGTTCATAACCTTTTCCAAAATGGTGCAGCTACCTTAAGCGGTATTTTAGAAGGTTACAAAGAAAGACAAAGACGCGGTGAAATTCCGGAGGGTAAAATTACCTTTATAATGGTCAGCGGAGACGGCGGTATGGATATAGGCTTAGGTGCTGCTCTTGCTGCAGCTGTCAGAAATCATAATATGATTATTTTTGAATATGACAACGGCGGTTATATGAATACAGGCTATCAGTATAGTTACACAACGCCTTTAGGTGCCAAAAGTGCCACAAGTCATGTAGGTACGGCAGAAAAGGGAAAACCTTATATGCCTAAGGATACTGCAAAACTTTTTGAGGCAACAAATATTAATTATATTGCTACTGTTGCCGAAAGTAATCCCCAGGATTTTATTGTAAAGGCTAAAAAGGCACAGTATTATGCAGATAACTATGGACTTGCCTACATTAAGGCTATATCTGCCTGTCCTCTTAACTGGCAGGATGAGCCGAGGTATGAAAGAGTTGTTATTCATAAGGCTGTGGACAGCTGTTATTTTCCTCTTTATGAGGTGGAGAGAGGTATAAGACGTGTAACCTACAGACCTAAGGAGAAACTGCCTGTTGTGGATTTTCTTGCCTCTATGGGAAGAACAAGACATCTTACAGGGGAAGGGTATAAGGATATTGTGGAGAGAGTCCAGGAAAGTGTGGATAAAAAGTGGAATGAGCTTAATAAAATGTAAAGGATAATAATCTGCATAAAAAAACTGCACGGGAGTTTTCTCCTGTGCAGTTCTCTATGTATTAGCAAATAAAGTCCCTTACAGCTGTGCTCAGTTTCTTATAAAGCAGAAATGCAATTATTGAAGTAACACCGTACTTAAATAAATTAAAGGGCAGTATTGAAAAAATCATAAGACTTATCATATCCTTTACATAAGGATTAACCTTTGCACACATATCCACAATTACGGGCAGGTCAATTCCCATAAGCTTTCCGTAAAGGGGAAAGGTTACTGCAAGGTTCATAATAACCGATATTATACTTGTAATTACGGTACCTGCCGTGAGGCTTATTACGGCACCCTTTTTTGTTCTTATTTTATGATAAATAAGAACTGCAGGAAACATATAACCCAAGCTGTATAAAAGATTGGCAAGCTCGCCTATACCTGCAGTTGTAGTGCCATTAAGTAAAAGGTTAAGGACTACTTTAATGGCTGCAATTAAAGCACCGTTTAAAGGGCCCATAATAAAACCTCCTAATATTACAGGCAGTTCTGAAAAGTCCATTTTAAAAAAGGGCGGAATAAGGGGCATCGGAAATTCCAGTATCATAAGTATTGCACTTATTGCACCAAGTACGGCAGTAAGTACAAGTTTCTTTGTTGTATTTTTTTCATACATTAAATTTCAGCTCCTATTCTGTTCTGTATCCTGTTACTTCGTTTTCAATCATCCATTCCATTTTGCAGTCCATAAGATATTTTATAACATCATTTTCCTTGCCATATATCGTCTTATATATTGACTGAGTTTCAAATAAATCGTTGTAAGTAAGATATGGATAGTCAACCATTGTATTTGTGCCTGCCATATAGTAAAGCGCATAGTTTAAGTTGTTGCTTGCAAGTACCCATTGATCCTTTGTGTCTTCAACGGCAAGGAGCATTTTATCGGCAAGAGTTTTGTATTTTTCTTCTCTTGTGGTCTGATAAAGGGTATAAAGTACATTTAATTCGGCAAGCTGATGGTTAAGAGAAACATGGGTTCTGTTGTGCTCATAGTCATAACCATAGTCTTCAACAAGCCATCCGCCGTTTTTAGTGTCATAATGATTATTTTCCGCATGGTCAATAAAGTATTCCGCATATCTGCATACAGCCATTAAGAAATCGTCATTGTTATATCTTTTGTAGGCATTTATAAGGTTTACGGCAAAGTCTGTATTAAATCTTGTGTCATAAAAATTGGCGCCTATATTAAAATCCTCTGAAAGCCAGCCCGACTTTGGACCTGTTGCCCAATAACCTAAATCATTTTGGTTCTGCATACAGGTATAAGTAAACACATAGCCTAAATCATAAGCCGCAAGGAAATCACCATACTTAGTCATACTTGCGCCTGCATAGTTGGAAGGCTGTCTGTAAAGCATTGTTTCACTGTATGGAATATAGTTAGAGGGGGCCCGGAAATAATATCCGTCCCATGAAAAACGTCTGCCGTCAGCAAGCTCCTGCTTAAGAACATTAAAATGGTTAATATTGTTCCAGTCAGCAAGCTTGTGTTCTGTAGATAATAAATACCATATTTCTCCCACATAATTCGTATCATGAGGGAAAGTATAGGTAATGGATATTGTGTCATCCTCATTTATTTCAATTGACAGGGGCTCTTCAAGCTCCGGGTTGTATTCCTGAGTGTTATTCTGAAATTTATTGTTAGTATAAACAGATGGAATACTTATAATAATTGAAGCCTTGTCTGTATCAATGAAAAGAGTCTGTTTCTCAGTGTTCACAGGATTTTGTGACATATACCAATCCTTTGTTTCAGGTGATACATATCTCATTTCAAAGGCAGAACCGGGTATATTAATGGTTTCGCTGTATCTTTCTTCCTGTGTTGAGTTGAAATTGTATCTTTTTATACTGAAAACGTCGTTGTTAATAAATTTAAAGCTTTTTTCCTTTACGGTTTTATCAGCATCATTTAATATAACTTCTTCTTTAATTTCGGGGGCAGTTATTGCCTTCCACTTATCCTTAAAGGTGTTTTTTACCACATTGTATGCTTCAAGAGCATTACCTGTTAAAGGATTGCCGTTCTTATCAACGGGGTTATCACTGTAAGTATTAGTGTTTATGGTAGTTATTTCTATACCTGCTTCATATTTTGTTTTATCAAAAGCTGTGGTGGATTCTGTAGCGGCCTCAGTAGTAGTTTCGGTTGTTGTGACAGTGTTTTTATTTTTGTTTTTAACACCTCTTATTGAGCCGGAAACAGATGAGGCAAAGGTTGTGCCTTCGGTGGCAGGTTCGGTAGTTGCCTCGGTAGTTGCTTCGGTAGTAGTTGCAGCCGCATAAGTCTGTGTTGTGCCCTTAATTGTTCTTGCTAATGAATTTACCGTGAAAATTGTTGTAGACAATGCAACTGTAAAGACTGCAGCTAATGCCAGCTTTCCAGTTATTTTTTTCATATTTAATTCACTCTCCTATACAATTTTTATCCAATTATAATTATATCAAAAATTTATAGCTTTTATATTACAATAACATTAAAATTATTTTATTTTAATTAAAAACAAAAAAGCTTGAAATACGGAGGTTTCAAGCTGAAGTGTGTTTAAAAAGAAATTATAAAAAATTGAATAAATGTTAAATTGCGGTATGAAATACTTTATATAATTAATGTTTTACTTAGTATAAGCAAAAATCAATAAAATATGCCGTTTTTAAGAATTGATAAATTTCGGAGATGCTGTATTAGGTATAAAGAAAAAAGACTCATTCCCGTAAAGGTTTGAGCCTTTGCTGCTTTAGTGATAAATTAATTGCCGCAGCATTTTTAAGAAATTACTGTTTATTATTATATACAAACAGGGCTGCAGAAGCACCGCATATAATGATATAGCCTATAATGCTGTAAATATCGGGCACATCTGAAAACAGGAAAAATCCCATTAATGCTGCAAAGATTATCTGTGTATAATCAAAAATGGAAATTTCCTTAGCAGGAGCGTTTGAGTAGGCTGCTGTAATTGTAAACTGACCGCCTGTTGCTGCCGTACCCGCAAGGAGTAAATAACCAAGCTGCCGCATTTCCATTGGCTCAAATCCTGCTATTACCCATGGTAAAACTGCAATACAGCTGAACGCTGAAAAGAAAAATACTATTAAAGGTCCTTTTACTCCTCTTTGACCTAAGGCTCTTACCGCAGTGTAGGCTGCGCCAGCCCCCATTCCTCCGACAGTGCCGGTTAATGCGGGAAGTATCTCTGTAAATTCCATAGCAGGCTTAATTATAAAAAGACTGCCGATAAAGGCTGTAATTACACCTAAATACTGTATAAGCTTTGGCTTTTCCTTTAAAAATATCATTGAAAATATTATAGCAAAGAAAGGTGAAAGCTTGTTTAACATTGAAGCGTCCGACAAGTTAAGGTGGTCTACCGCATAGAAATTACCCAGTATACCTATTGTGCCCATTGCTGAACGCAATATTAAAAGAGGTATATCATTTTTTTTGTAGTCCAGGCCAATTCCTTCTTTAAAAAGAATAAAACCTGCCGCAATCATTGCAATAAAGTTTCTGAAAAAGCTTTTTTGAACTGTAGGCAAGTCGCCTGAAAGTCTTACAAAGCAGTTCATAAGAGCAAAGAAGAATGCAGACAATATTATATAAAATATTGCTTTTTGTTTTTTTGACATATTATAACCTCCAAAAGGCTGTCCCATAAGCAGAACAGTATAAATTACATATTTGACAACATATATTTTATTTTATTGTGTTAATAATGTCAAGCTTTATAAAACCCCGCTTGTTTTGTGAAGCGGCGGGGTTGACTTTAGTTTAAATTTGTTTATTGTATTCAGTCTGATATACTAGTCAAGTTTTAAAATATCTCCGATTTTTAAGCCTGTGTTTAAGGTGATTGCTGCAGTTTTGGTTTCATTATCCCAATCAACATCAGCGTTAAGTGCTTCGCCTACGGCTCTTAAGGGAAGCATAAACCTGCCGTCAATAATCTGCTGAGGGACATCGGGAGTTATCTGAGTACCGTTGCAGGTAAAGTACGCATTTCCGTCAGTCATTTCAACAGTGATTGACCCCTTTGTAAGAGTTGCGGTTTTGGTGTCGGAATTCCAGTCTACGCTGTAGCCTATTTTTTCAAATACACCTCTTACGGGAACCATTGTTCTGCCGTCTGCAATTACACCATCCATATCTACAGGTATACCATTTACAGTAATATTAACTTCCCCTGATGCCAATACATTTGCGGTCATAAGCAATGTTGCAGTCATTAAGTATAAAAATTTCTTCATTTTCATTTCCTCCGTGTTAAAAATTTTATTTTGTTGCAGCTTTAATTATTTCCATAACTGCCTTGATACCTTCTGATGCAGGTGATTTTTCCATATTTGAAATATAATCTGCCCTGTTTTCAAATACTTTGTTTATTGTATCAAAAAGGCTTCCTTTTGTCATTTTTTCTTCGTCCAAAACTTCGGCAAAGCCTTGCTTTTTAAAGCTTGAAGCATTTAATATCTGGTCACCTCTGCTTGCATTTTTGCCCAAGGGGATAAGAAGCATAGGTTTGTGCAGTGCTAAAAACTCACATATGGCATTTGAGCCTGCTCTTGATACCACCATATCTGCCATTGCAAATATATCGGGAAGTTCCTCCGATATATATTCAAACTGTTTGTAGCCTGTTTTGTCTAAAAGGCTGTTATCAATATGACCTTTACCGCAGAGATGAACAATGTCATACTTTGGCAGAAGTTTTCCTAAAAGCTCTCTTATTGAATTATTTACCTTAACTGAGCCTTGTGAGCCTCCCATAACAAGTATTACCGGTTTATTGCCGCTAAAACCGCAGAGAGTAAGTCCATTTTCCCTGTTTCCGGTAAAAAGCATATCTCTTATAGGTGTGCCTGTATATATGCCCTTGTTATCCTTAATGTATTTTACCGCCTCCGGGAATGTTGTGCATACTGCTGCTGCAAAGGGCATTGCAAGTTTGTTTGCAAGTCCCGGTGTAATATCGGATTCATGGCAAACTACATTTATCTTATTCATTGCAGCGCCTATTACAACAGGAACAGCTACAAATCCGCCTTTTGAAAATACAACATCCGGTTTGATTTTGTGAATTATATGCTTTGCCTGAAGTATTCCCTTAGCCACCTTGAATATATCGGAAAAATTTTTTTTGTCAAAGTATCTTCTCAATTTACCTGAACTTACGCCGTAATAGGGTATATTACAGGATTTAATAAGCTCTTCCTCCATTCCTCCTTTGCTGCCTATGTAGTAAACCTCATAGCCTTCATTTTGAAGGTGGGGAATAAGTGCAATATTTGGTGTAACATGACCTGCGGTTCCTCCGCCCGTTAAAACTATTTTCTTCATACTGAGCCTCCACTAACTGTTATAACTTAATTATATAACTTGAATTTGACAATGTCAATCAGTAACTGACTTTATGGTGTGGTATAAATATACAGCGGCAATGTTAAAAAGTTGTGAATTATTTATATTGATTATAATGTGGAAATATGTTAATTTAATAAGTAACTACAATTTAGGAGGGTAAACATATGAAAAAGTTTTTAAGCCTTTTTATCAGCGGGGTAATGGCAGTATTATGTGCTGTTTATGTAAGTGCGGGAAATGATGCTGTATATGGTGATGCTGATGGCAATGGCAGGGTTGAAATAGCAGATGTTTCCGCAGGTCTTAACAGAGTGCTTACAGGTGAGGCTATGCCTGTTGAAAGCAATATAAATTATATGGAATATATGGATCTTAATCAGGATGGGAAGTTTGATTCTGCAGATGTGGCTGAAATTCTGCAGATGGTTTTAGACAGTTCTTATATTCCTGATGGGGTGCCTGCAACAGAGGCGGCAACAGAGGCGGCAACAGAAACTGCCACAGAGATGACAACTGCTGAAACAGCAACAGAGGTTACAACGGCGGAGTGCAGGAGCTGGAATATGAGTAAGCCTGAGTTTACTGCTTTAGCCGGTCCTATAACGTCAAATCAGGTTATTAACGGTCTTAGCTTGTATGCAACTGATGCTAAACCGATGAATATGTTTGCGGCTGATGAAAATGTAAACGGGGTTACATATACGAATGCCCTTAATCTTGGGGGCAGCGGTAATTTGACATACAGATCCGTTTCCTTTGAGGTTGAAGGTGAAAATAAAATAGATGTTGTCATTAAATCAAGCGGTACAACAAACAGAACTCTTAACATTGTTAATGAAGAGGGGGTTGTATTAAAGACATTATCTGCAGCAACTAATGCTGTAAGATACAGCTTTGAAGTAAATTATACGGGAAGAATTTATATGTATTCTTCAGCAAGCGGAATTAATATTTACGAAATTATACTCAATGGTGAAACTCCTGAAACTGAGTCATCTACAGAGGGTACTACATTAAGTGAGACCTCAACGGAATCTGTTACATTTAGCGGAGATACTTCTGACGGCGTGGTTGTAAACAATTTCTCTGATTTAAAGACAGAAATTGCGAAGAAAAATAACAAGATTTATGTTCAGGGAACAATTATGTGTACTGAGAATGTAAAGCTTTCGCTTTCAAATGCCAATGTTGAAATTTACGGCCTGACTAATGAAGACGGAACTGCGGCAACTCTTGATTTTGCTCCTTTCAGAGACAGCCTTTCAAAGAGTGGGTCAGGCGGTACAGGATTTACAATGAACGGAAGCCACTATACATTCAGAAATGTTATTATTCAGAATGCAGGTGACTGCGGCATAAGAATTACAGGTTCAGGTGCCGGATACTCTACATTTGAAAACTGTGTATTCAGATATAATAATAATTCGGGTGTTTCTGTAACAAATGGTGGTTCACATAATACTTTTCGTTTTGTGGACAGTTACAGAAACGGCGATCTTGTTCAGAAAAATGGTGCAGATGCAGATGGTTTTTCTGTAAAGCTTAATGCAGGTGAGGAAAATAAATTCTATAACTGTCGTGCATGGGAAAACAGTGATGATGGCTGGGACAGCTACGACAGAGGTACTCCATATATAGGCAGTGTTGAATATATTGAGTGCCTTGCATGGAACAATGGTAATCCTTACGTATTTACAGGTGAGTATGATTATGAGCATGGCTTTGCTTTAGATAAGAATTTACTTTATGTACAGGCTGTTTTAGCAAGTAATCCTGATTTTGAGGCTCAGTATAATGCACATACAGTAACAAGCTGGCCGCAGGTTACTGTAAGGCTTTTAGGAGCAAGTAATACTTATGCTAATATTCACAGTAAAAACTGGGCCGGTAATCCTAACGGATTTAAGTTTGGCTCTGCTGAAACACCAAGCTCATCTTATAGATATATTAAGAACTGTATAGCCTTTGATCATGAAAATACTCCTAATCAGAAGCCGGCAAAGGGATTTGATCAGAATAATGGCTATGCTCAGTATGATATTGAAAATGCTTTAAGCTTTAACAATGGTCAGAACTACTGGATGGACAAAATGAGTGCGAAGTCAGCTAAAGGTGTATTCTACAGCTTTAACAGTGGTCAGGATGATGCTCCGGGCGATTTAAGTTTAACTATTCCTGATGCTGCTAAACAGGCTGAGCTTCAGCAAACTGTTTATGATTATAGAGATATGATTTACAGTTATGTATATAACAATAAAATTCCGGGTGAACAAATTTGTAATGTATTTTAATTAGTGAAAAGACGGACACTTATAAAGTGTCCGTCTTTTATTAAATTTTCCAAAACTTTATAAAACTTATACAATATTTCTTCCATTTTAAAAAGTTATATGGTATAATTAACTATATATAAATTCGGAAAGGAGACTTATTTATGACGAAAAGACTTACGGCCTTAGCTATGGCTTTGGTTATGATTTTTACGCTTTCGAGTGTAAATGTTTTTGCGAGATATAGTGTAGAAGACGGAAGCTATAACTATCGTAAAACTGAAAATCTTGAAGCAAGTATAGAGGGGGAAAAGGTAGTTATTACATGGCCTGCTGTTGATAAAAACGGTAATCTTATTAATGCCAATCCTCTTGAGTCCAATTCTGCTTATGGGGATCCGAAAGGTGGTTGGACTTATCCTACACAAGGTATGATTATTGAATATCCTAACTGGACTATTGATGGTACTCATACAGCAAATCCTACACAGCTTAACACAGGTGATTGCAGAATTTTATTTGGTATGACAGACAAGGTTACAAGTTATCCTGTTATATGTGTTGACCAGAGGGATACATCAATAGTACTTAAAAATGCATATATTGATGATACTGTAGTTGCTGAAAATTTTGCGACTGCTTATAAGATTGAATATTCAAAAGATGGTATTAACTGGACATTAGATCATATGATGACAACTGTCAATCATGGTAAGAAGTTATACAGAACACAGGCTGACGGTTCAATAAAGCCTGATGCAAGAAATACCTTCTTTCTTGAGGATCAGTATGTTGAGGCACTTACAGGAAGTTTTGAAGAAGATACAGAGTATCAGATAAGAGTTACTGCAACAAATGCAGCCAAGACTACAGAAAACTTTAAAGAATTTACAACAACAATTACTACTCCTAAGGGTGCTGTAAAGTATCCTGCTTTTCCTACTGTTGAAGGTGGAGGAACTTATTCTCAGGGAGGCAGAGGTACTGCTGATAAGCCTGCAGATGTTTATGTTGTAACAAATTTAACAGACAGCATTTCAAATCCGCAGCCCGGTTCTTTCAGATATGGTCTTGAAAGACGTGACAGAGCAGACGGTGATAAAAATTATCCAAGAATTATTACATTTGCTGTCGGCGGTGTAATTAATATAGACACTGAAGCATCAAAGAGCGGAAGAAGATTTAATATCGGAAGTAACACTACTATTTTAGGACAAACTGCTCCTGGTGAGGGTATTACCGTTTATGGCGGTTCTGCTAAGTTTAATGGTGAAAATATTATTGCAAGATACATTCGTTTCAGATTAGGTGAAGGTTATGATCAGGATGCTGCTACGGCAACAGGTGAAAATATTGTAATAGATCATTGCACGTTCAGCTGGGGTGTTGACGAGTGCTTTACTGCTAAAGAAATTATAAATTCAAGTATTCAGTATAATATTATTGCAAACAGTTTAGCGTTTCCTAATAAGACAGGAATAATGAATAATGATGCTGAAGTTAATTCCGGTGAGAGTGAGGCTAAACACGGTATGGGCTCTATTATTAACGGCTCAGATGTGTCTTATACTCATAATCTTTGGGCTAATCATGGTACAAGAAATCCAAGATTTGAGGGTGGTTTTACATATAACAGTATTACATATGGAAATAAGCTTGAATTTTCTAATAATGTTATTTATAACTGGGGACATAATTCAGGATACGGCGGTGAAAGAGGTTCAGGTAATACTAATATGATAGGTAATTATTATAAGCCGGGTCCCAATACTCTTGAAAAGGTAAATACAAGAATTTTTGATGTTGATGGCAGTACAAGTAAGTATTATTTCAAGAATAACATTATGACATCAAGTGCTGAGGTTACTGCTGATAATACTATTGGTTTTTATGATGTTACTAATTCTGATATTTTGTCTTATCCTGTTGAACTTCAAAATCCATATACAGCCACAAGTGCTGAGGAAGCTTATAATGCTGTATTAGATGGTGTTGGTGCAAGCTATGTAAGGGATGCACAGGATGCAAGACTTGTTAATGAAGTTAAGAATGGTACAGGAAGATTTATTAATAATGAATTTGAGGCAGGCGGTATTGGTACAGTTGAGGCAGAAAATACAAATGCTCCTGCAGATACTGATAAAGACGGTATTCCTGATGAGTGGGAAAAAGCGCATGGACTTAATCCTGACGATGCAAGTGATTCTGTGATTATTTCAACTGATGAAACCAAGTCTTATTGCGGTTATACTAATGTTGAAATTTATGCTAATGACCTTTTGGGCGAGTGGGAAGAAAGTACTGTTGTTCCTGCTAAGGCTGAAAATCCTGAAATAGTTGTTACTCATATTAATGATACGGAAACTAATGAGGTAATTGGAGAAGGTGATAAAAATTACATTACTATGAAAAAGGGAAAAGGCTATTCTATTCTCTTTACGGTAGATGGTGGTTATGACAGCTATAAGGTATTGTTAAATGACAGGGTTGTTTCAGATAATATGGAATTTACTGTTCCGGATGATATTGAAGCAGGTGTTTACAGTTTAGCGATTATGGCAACAAGTGACAGAGGAAACATTATATCATCAGGAATTCCTTGTGTGATAATAGATAATTCAAATGAAGGAAATTTAGAGGAGTTTAAATCTGTTGATATTGGGGCTGTAGGTGCTTATGGAGGAGATTATTACAATGCAGATGCCAATGAACTTATTTCAACAGGTGCAGGTCATATTGGTATACTTAACACAAGCTCAATTCAGGCTCCTGATGCCTTCCACTTTAATTATAAAGAAGTAACAGGTGATTTTACTTTTACTGCTCAGATTGATAATCTTGCTAAACTTGACTATATGCAGCAGTCAGGTCTTATGGTAAGAGGAAGCCTTGATCCTACAAGTGAATTTTATATGCCTTCCCTTACTTATATTAAGGGTGAGGATTATGAAGGTTTAACTGATATAGCCGGAAATGGTATTAAGGCTAAGAATATCAGAACTATGGTGAGAAAGACTGATGGCGGTAATGTGTCTTATACAATGCATATGCTTGGCATTCCTGCTGTAAGAGTTGACCGAACTCCAAATCATGGTTGGGCAAGAATTGAGAGAAAGGGACAGGAAGTTACACTTTCAGCTTCTCTTGATGGAAATACATGGTATGTAATGGATACATTTACAACTACACTGCCTGAGACGGCTTATGTTGGTTTTGCTACAGATGCGGCTCAGGATACAATGCAGCTTGTAAGATATAATGCAACAAAGTTCAGTAATATTTCTCTTGAGTCTGAAAAGATTGCATCAGGCAATGGTGATGCAGACAGTGATGGTGATATTACTATTCTTGATGTTGAAAGAGTACTGCATTATGTATTACAGCCTGAAAATTCTGATATGACTTTACAGGAAATAGAAAATTCAAAAGTTTCCGGAAATGATAAAATCACATCAGCAGATGCGGCTCAAATTTTACAAAAAGTACTTGATAGCTCTTATGAGTTTATTAATAGATAATAGATAAAAGTTTTCACCCCGATTGTTTCGGGGTGATTTTTTATTAATTAAGATATTAAGCTTAATAAAATTTAAGTTTATTAAAACCGATTAATATTGAGAAATAAAGGAAAATATGATAATATGTATATAGACTTTTAAAAAGTGGGAAGGTTAATTTTTTTATTGGGGATGGTGGAGTGTTTGATGGTTGAAAACAAAAATTACAAAACCATAAAAATTGTAATTCTTATGACTATTATGCTGTTGCTTATAGTTTTAACTTTTAAGCTTCTATTTAGAAATCAGGATATAGTTCAAATATGTAATATATTAAGGTCTGTTAATGTTTGGTATATTGGCGGAGCAGTAGCGGCCATTACTTTATATGTATTTCTGGGGGGATATGCCATTAAAATACCTATTGATTTTATGGGTTATAATATGCCTTACAGATCATGTTTTAAATATTCGTTGATTGAAATTTATTTTAGTGCAATTACTCCATCAAATACAGGTGGTCAGCCAATGATTGCTGTTGCAATGAAATCGGATAAATATAGGTTCGCAGATATTGCAATGGTACTTATGGCTGTGACGGCTATATATAAAATTGGTCTTATGCTTTTGGCATTACTTTTTTTATTTTGTAGTTTTAGCTATATTTTTCAAATTATAGGACATATCAGGTTTCTGCTTTATTTGGGAATTTTTATTAATGCTGTTTTTGTGGGAATATTACTGTTGCTTATGTTTTCAAATCAGACTTTTTGGATTGTTGAAAATATACTGTTTAAATTTCTTGTCAAGTTGAGTGTTATTAAAAATATTGAAGGTTTTAGAGCGAAAATACTGGATCAAAAAATTAAATATGGACAGTGTGCAGATTTTTTTAAAGCTAATCCAATGATTATTTGTAAAATGTTTTTGGTACTTATTCTGCAAAGGATTTCGCTGCTTGTTATTACATATTTTGTATATAAATCGTTTCGGCTTTCAGGAACCGGTTTGTTTCAAATTTTAGCTATTCAGGTTGTGCTTTCTCTTTCGGTAGAAATGATGCCGCTGCCGGGAGCAGTTGGAATAAGTGAGAGTGTGTTTATTTTTTTATATGACGCAGTTTTTGGGGAATTTTTGGTTTATCCTGCACTTTTGCTTACAAGAGGAATAAATTTTTATTTACCCTTTGTGGTAAGTACAATTTATATTTTATATAGGTTTATAAAAAAAATAATTTTAAATAAGGGGAATAATAATGTTAGGATATTATAATTATACAGTTGTTTTAACATACATAGGTTTATTTTCTGCTATTTTTGGTATGATGCAGGCATTGCAATGTAATCCTAAGACTGCAGTTTTGTGCCTTATGATATGCGGGCTTTGTGATATGTTTGACGGAGTCGTTGCCAGAACTCATAAAACAAGAACGGAGGATGAAAAATCTTTTGGTATACAAATAGACTCACTATGTGATCTTGTATGTTTTGGTGTTTTTCCTGTTGTTATAGGTTTTTCTATCGGTATTAAAAGTGTTATAGGTGTTTTATGTATGGCTTTTTATGCCCTTGCGGCAGTTATAAGACTTGGATATTTTAATGTCCAGGAAATTAACAGAACTAGGGAAACTACAGAAAAAAGACAGTATTACACAGGACTTCCGGTAACATCAATAGCTATACTTCTTCCTACTTTTTTGCTTTTTGATATTCCTACAAAGTTTTGTGTTATAAGATTATACAGTCTATGTCTTTTGCTTGTAGGAGTTGCATTTATAAGTAAAATTAAGATTAAAAAGCCTTATTTTTACGGTATGGTATTATGTGCTGTTTTTGGTGCGGCAGTATTTTTCCTTTTTTACAGATACGGAGGAAGAATTGTATGGGCTTATTAAGACTTTACAAAAGTGTCTTTGGAAGAATTATTTTAAAGCCATTGACAATGCCTTTTGTTTCGGAATTTGCAGGAAAAATACTTGACAGCAGAATTTCAGCTTTTTTTATAAAGCCTTTTATAATAATAAATAAAATTGATATGACGGATTTTGTCTATGAAAAATGGCACAGCTTTAATGAATTTTTTACAAGAAAAATTAATCCGGGAGCAAGAATAATAAATAAGAGTGGTAATGTACTTATAAGTCCCTGTGACGGTCTTGTCAGTGTATATGATATTGATGAAAATATTGTAATGGATATTAAAAATTCATCATATACAGTTTCATCACTTTTACAGAATGAAAGTCTTGCTAAGGAGTATAAAGGCGGCAAGTGTATTGTATTCAGGCTTACACCAAGCCATTATCACAGATATTGCTATATAGATAACGGCAGTAAGGGTGAAAATATACATATTAAAGGCGTATATCATACGGTACAGCCTATAGCTGTTGAAAATATGCCTGTTTATAAAATGAATACAAGAGAATATACTATATTAAATACGGAAAATTTCGGCAGAGTGGTATTTATGGAAGTAGGTGCTTTAATGGTAGGCAGAATTTGTAATTATCATCAAAAGTACATATTTTCAAGGGGTGAAGAAAAGGGGAAATTTGAATTTGGAGGTTCTACAATTATTATATTATTAGATAAAAATGCAGCCGTAATCGATAAGGAAATATTGAATTGTAAGGAAGAATATCCCGTTAAAATGGGGCAGAAAATAGGACTTAAAAAGGCTTAATGATGCCATATAATTTTTTTAAAATTATTTTATAAAGCTATTGACAAAAATAGAATTATCTGATAAAATATTCAATAATTAATATTTTATGGTGTTGATTGAGATACAGACAATTTCTGGATTAATCTCACAGAGAGCTGTCGGTTGCTGGAAGACAGCAGATTATGGATTTTGCCTATCACTCAGGAGCTTTCCCTCGGAAATTTATGAGTATGAGTGGAGCGGGTGCCCCGTTACAGGCAAAAGGTTTGATTGAACCTGCTGAGGAGTGTATAGTGATATATGCTTGAACTAGGGTGGTAACACGATAATTCGTCCCTGACTTATATAGTCAGGGGCTTTTTTATTATAAAATTGATATATTTTTTTGAATAATAAAAATACTTTATTGAATATATTGTCATTTTGGTTTATAATTAATCAAATAAGGTTTTTAAGAAAGGAAGGAGCAAATGAACAGACATATTTTATCTATTCTTGTAGATAATCAAGCAGGTGTACTTAACAGGGTTTGTGGTCTTTTTTCAAGAAGAGGCTACAATATTGAGACCCTTAGTGTAGGTGTTACTGAGGATGCAAACATTTCAAGAATAACTGTGCAGGTCGATTGTGATGATATGACTATTGATCAGATTATTAAGCAGGTTGAGAAGCTTGTTGATGTAATCAGAGTTGTAGAACTTCACTCAGACCATGGAGTATTTAGAGAGCTTGCTTTAATAAAGGTTAGTGCAAAACCTCAGCAGAGGTCAGAAATAGCAAGTATGGTTGATATTTACAGAGCAAATATTATTGATGTTGCAAGCGAAACCCTTACTATTGAAATTACAGGTAAGCCAAGCAAGATTGAAGCTTTTGAGGCTTTAATGGAAAGCTATGGTATCAAGGAGGTTGTAAGGACAGGACTTACAGGTCTTTGCAGAGGAAACAATCCTATAAGGAAGAGCAGGGAAGAATGGTAATACCACATAATTTAGCTTATACTGCGGCAGGAATTATTCATGGCCGCGTATACATATTTAACTATTAATTTTTAATTTATTTTTAGGAGGCAATTAAAAATGTCAGATGCAAGAATTTTTTATCAGGACGATTGTAATTTAAGCTTACTTGAAGGAAAGACAATTGCTGTAATCGGTTACGGTTCACAAGGTCACGCTCACGCTTTAAATGCTAAGGAGTCAGGCTGTGATGTAATCATTGGTTTATATGAGGGCAGCAAGTCTTGGAAGAGAGCAGAAGAGCAGGGCTTTAAGGTTTATACTGCTGCTGAGGCTGCTAAGAAGGCTGATATTATTATGATTCTTATTAACGATGAGTTACAGGCTGATATGTACAAGAAGGATATTGAGCCAAACCTTGAGGCAGGCAATATGTTAATGTTTGCTCATGGTTTCAACATTCATTTTGGCTGCATTAAGCCACCAAAGGATGTTGATGTAACAATGATCGCTCCAAAGGGCCCCGGACATACTGTAAGAAGCGAGTATCAGGTTGGCAAGGGTGTTCCTTGTTTAGTAGCTGTTGAGCAGGATGCAACCGGCAAGGCTCTTGATATGGCTTTAGCTTATGCATTAGCAATCGGTGGTGCAAGAGCAGGTGTTCTTGAAACTACATTCAGAACTGAGACTGAAACTGATTTATTTGGTGAGCAGGCTGTTCTTTGCGGCGGTGTTTGTGCTCTTATGCAGGCAGGTTTTGAAACTCTTTGCGAAGCAGGATATGACCCAAGAAATGCTTACTTTGAGTGTATTCACGAGATGAAGTTAATTGTTGACTTAATTTATCAGTCAGGCTTTGCAGGTATGAGATATTCTATTTCCAATACTGCTGAGTATGGTGACTATATTACAGGTCCTAAGATTATAACTGAGGATACTAAGAAGGCTATGAAGAAAATTCTTTCTGATATTCAGGATGGTACATTTGCTAAGGACTTCTTGTTAGATATGTCTTCAGCAGGCAGCCAGGTACACTTTAAGGCTATGAGAAAGTTAGCTGCTGAGCACCCATCTGAGAAGGTTGGCGAGGAAATCAGAAAGCTTTACAGCTGGAATGGCGAAGATAAGCTTATTAACAATTAATTCAAAATTAAGGATTTATAATTATGAATTAAACAATTAATGATACATATTGCGGGCGTCCAAAGGACGCCCCTAAATTTAACGGAGGCAAATTGTGGAAAAGGTAACTATATTTGACTCTACATTAAGAGATGGAGCACAGGCTGAGGGTGTATCTTTTAGTGTAGAGGACAAAATTAAAATAGTAAAAGCTATTGACGAGCTTGGAATTGGTTATGTTGAGGCTGGTAATCCCGGTTCAAATCCCAAAGATTTGGAATTCTTTGAAAGAATTAAGTCAATAGAGCTTAAAAATACTAAAATTGCTGCCTTTGGAAGTACGAGAAGACGTGGCATTTCACCCTCAGAGGATGGAAATGTTCAGGCTTTGCTGGGGGCAGGTGTTGGAACAGTTTCTATATTTGGTAAGTCATGGGATTTTCATGTTACTGATATAATCAATGCTACACTTCAGGAAAATATTGAAATGATTTATGATACCATTCTTTACCTTAAAGAACAGGGTAAGGAGGTAGTATTTGACGCCGAGCATTTTTACGATGGATATAAGAACAATGCAGAATATGCTCTTAAAACTCTTGATGCGGCTGTTCAGGCAGGTGCTGACTGTCTTTGTCTCTGCGATACAAACGGCGGTACATTTCCTGACGAAATTTATGAAATAACAAAGATTGTTACAGACAAGTTTGATGTTACGGTTGGTGTTCATGCCCATAATGACTGCGGCTTTGCTGTAGCTAATACCGTTATGGCCGTAAAGGCAGGGGCAAGGCACGTTCAGGGTACAATGACAGGCTTTGGCGAAAGATGCGGTAATACCAATCTTTCAACTGTTATACCTGATTTACAGGTTAAGCTTAATTATAAATGTATACCTGATGAAAATATGATAAAGCTTACTCACATAGCAAGAGAAGTAAGTGAGATTGCAAACCTTAAACTTAATGACAGAGAGCCTTTTGTAGGTAAAACTGCTTTTGCCCATAAGGGCGGTATGCATGTTGACGGTGTATGCAAAAATCCTAAGAGTTTTGAGCATATTGACCCTACTCTTGTGGGTAATGAAAGAAAATTCCTAACAAGTGAGGTTGCAGGAAGAACTACAATTCTATCTATGATACAGAAAATAGCACCTAATATTGAAAAGAACTCACCTGAAACGACTAAGATAATTGACAGGCTTAAAGAACTTGAATATGAGGGTTATCAGTTTGAGGGTGCAGAAGGAGGATTTGAGCTTGTAATAAGAAAAGAACTTGGCAAGTATAAGCCGTTCTTTGAGCTTGAAACCTTTAAGATTATAGGTGAGCATCCTGCTGTTACGGATACTCAGACTGCTGCTGCAATGATTAAAGTTTGCGTTGACGGCAAGACTGAAATAACAGCGGCAGAGGGTGAAGGTCCTGTTAATGCTCTTGACAAGGCTCTTAGAAAGGCTCTTGAAGTCTTTTATCCTAACCTTTCAGAAGTACATCTTACGGACTACAAGGTTAGAGTATTAGACAGTAATTCTGCTACAGCATCTAAGGTAAGGGTACTCATTGAATCCTCTGACGGCAATGACAGCTGGACTACAGTTGGTGTTTCACAGGATATTATTGAGGCAAGCTGGACTGCTCTTGTGGATTCTATTGAGTATAAACTTATTAAGGATATTGAAAAGAAGTTTAAACAATTTTTATAAATGTATAATTAATAAATTATTAGGAGGATAACTACTATGGGTATGACTATGACTCAGAAAATTTTAGCAGCTCATGCAGGACTTGAGTCTGTTAAGGCTGGTCAGCTTATTGAAGCTAAGCTTGACATTGTACATGGCAACGATGTTACAACTCCTGTTGCTATTAAAGAATTTCAGAAAATAGGTGTAAAAGAAGTATTTGATAAGAATAAGGTATCTATTGTACCTGACCATTTTACACCAAACAAGGATATTAAGTCAGCTGAACACTGTAAAATGGTAAGAGAATTTGCATATGACAAATGTGTAAAGAACTATTTTGAAGTAGGTCAGATGGGTATTGAACACTGTCTTCTTCCTGAAGCAGGTATTGTTGTGCCCGGTGATGTTGTAATAGGTGCTGACTCTCATACCTGTACTTATGGTGCTTTAGGTGCTTTTTCAACAGGTGTAGGTTCAACTGATATGGCTGTTGGTATGGCAAGAGGTGTTGCATGGTTTAAGGTTCCTGCTGCATTAAAGTTTGTATTAAAGAATAAGCCTGCTGAATGGATAAGCGGTAAGGATATTATTTTACATATTATCGGTATGATTGGTGTTGACGGTGCATTATACAAGTCAATGGAGTTCGCAGGCGACGGTTTGCAGTATCTTTCAATGGATGACAGATTTACTATTGCGAATATGGCTATTGAAGCAGGCGGCAAGAACGGTATTTTCCCTGTTGATGAAAAAACTCTTGAGTATGTTAAGGAGCATTACAATAAGGAGCTTAATAAGGAATATACAGTATTTGAGGCCGATGAAGATGCTGAATATGATGAGGTTTATGAAATTGACCTTTCAACACTTCGTCCAACGGTTTCATTCCCTCACCTTCCTTCAAATACAAGAACAGTAGATGATGAGGAATGCAAGAATCTTGAAATTGACCAGGTTGTTATCGGTTCATGTACTAACGGACGTATGGACGATTTAAGAATTGCAGCTAAAATTCTTGAAGGCAAGAAGGTTAATCCTAAGCTTAGAGTTATTATTCTTCCCGGTACTCAGCAGATATATCTTCAGTGTATAGAAGAAGGCATTGCCAAGATTTTTGTTGAATCAGGCTGTGTATTCTCAACTCCTACCTGCGGTCCATGTCTTGGCGGACATATGGGTATACTTGCCAAGGGAGAAAAGGCTTTATCTACAACAAACAGAAACTTTATAGGACGTATGGGACATCCTGAATCTTTCGTTTATTTGGCAAGTCCTGCTGTTGCTGCTGCATCAGCTCTTACAGGAAAGATTACAGACCCTGCAAACGTATAAGGAGGTAGCGAGAAATGAACGCAAAAGGAACAGTTTTTAAATATGGTGATAATATAGATACAGATGTTATTATTCCTGCAAGATATTTGAATTCATCTGACCCTAAAGAGCTTGCTGCTCACTGTATGGAGGATGCTATTCATTCAACAGTTAAGTTTGCAGACAATGTTAAGGAAGGCGACATTATTGTTGCAGAAAAGAACTTTGGCTGCGGTTCTTCAAGAGAGCATGCACCTATTGCCATTAAGGCAAGCGGTGTTTCCTGTGTAATTGCAAAGACTTTTGCAAGAATTTTCTACAGAAATGCCATTAATATTGGTTTACCTATTCTTGAATGTGAAGAGGCTGCCGAAAGAATTGATATGGGTGACGTGGTTGAAGTTGATTTCAACACAGGCGTTATAACAAACCACACTAAAAATGAAACATATCAGGCTGAACCTTTCCCTGAATTTATGCAGGAAATGTTTAAGGTTGGCGGTTTGATTGAGCAGACTAAGGTTAAGCTTGGTTTGAAGTAATAAACTGTTATAGGTATAAATAATGAAAAGAGGTAAATTAAAATGAATTACAAAATTGCTGTTGTAGCAGGTGACGGTATCGGCCCTGAAGTAATGGAGCAGAATATTAACGTATTAAATGCTGTTGGTGAAAAGTTTGGACACACGTTTGAATATACATATGTTTTAGGCGGCGGCTGTGCTATTGATAAATATGGCGAGCCGCTTCCTCAGGAAACTATTGACGTTTGTAAGGCAAGTGATTCCGTACTTCTTGGTGCAGTAGGCGGCTGGCAGTGGGATACTCTTCCCGGTGATAAAAGACCTGAAAGAGCATTGCTTGGTTTAAGAGGCGCTTTAGGCTTATATGCTAATTTAAGACCTGCAACCTTACACGACGCATTAAAGGATGCTTGTCCTTTAAAGCCTGAGCTTGTTGCCGATGGTGTAGACATTATGGTTGTAAGAGAGCTTACAGGCGGTATGTATTTTGGCGAAAAGGGCAGAAAGCAGACTGATATGGGTGAGGCTGCTTATGATGTTGAGCAGTATGCTGTAAAAGAAGTTGAAAGAATTGCAAGAACTGCCTTTGAAATTGCAAGAAAGAGAAATAAGCACGTTACTAATGTTGATAAGCAGAATGTTCTCGAGTCATCAAGACTTTGGAGAAGTGTTGTTTTAGAGGTTGCCAAGGATTATCCTGATGTTGAGCTTGACCACTTATATGTAGACAACGCATCAATGCAGTTAATTATGAGACCTGCTACATTTGACGTTATTGTAACAGGCAACATTTTTGGTGATATTTTATCAGATGAGGCTTCTCAGATGACAGGCTCTATCGGCATGCTTCCATCTGCAAGCTTAGGCGAGGGTACTCTTGGTATGTATGAGCCTGTACATGGTTCTGCACCTGATATTGCAGGCAAGGATATTGCTAATCCTATTGCTACTATCCTTTCAGGTGCAATGATGTTAAAGTACAGCTTTGGTTTGCTTGAAGAGGCTAAGTGTATTGAGGATGCCGTAACTAAGGTTCTTAATAAGGGCTACAGAACAGGCGATATTATGAGTGAAGGTATGACTCAGGTTGGCTGTAAGAAAATGGGTAAGTTAGTTATTGAAAATCTTTAATTTAATGTACTGCCTTCACTTTAATGTGGCGGCAGTATGCTTTTATTTAGGTGTTGTGAATAAATGATTAGGAGGAAGGAAAAATGATTAGTGACAGAGTAAAAAAAGGTCCTGACAAAACTCCTCACCGTTCATTGTTTAAGGCAATGGGCTATACAGATGAGGAATTATCAAGACCGTTGATTGGTGTTGTAAATGCCCAGAATGAAATTATTCCCGGACATATTCACCTTGATAATATTGCAAAGGCTGTTAAAGCAGGTATTTTGGCAGCAGGCGGTACTCCTATTGAGGTGCCTGCTATCGGTGTATGTGACGGTATTGCCATGGGTCATATTGGTATGCACTATTCTCTGCCTACAAGAGAATTAATTGCAGATTCCATTGAATGTCAGGCTACTGCTCATGCCTTTGACGGACTTGTGCTTATTCCAAACTGTGATAAAATTGTTCCGGGTATGCTTATGGCTGCCGCAAGATTGAATATTCCTGCTATTGTATGTTCAGGCGGTCCTATGCTTGCAGGTCACAAGGGCTGTGAAAAGCTATCTCTTTCAAAGACCTTTGAGGCTGTTGGTGCTTATGAGGCAGGTATGATTGATGATAATGAATTAAAGGAATTTGAAAACAAGTCCTGTCCGAGCTGCGGTTCATGCTCAGGTATGTATACTGCAAATTCAATGAACTGCTTATCAGAGGTTATTGGTATGGCTTTACCCGGCAACGGTACTATTCCTGCTGTTTACGGTGACAGAATCGGTCTTGCAAAGCATGCAGGTATGCAGATTATGAAGCTTGTTGAAAATAATGTTAAGCCAAGGGATATTATGAATGAAAAGGCTTTCAGAAATGCTTTAACTATGGATATGGCTCTTGGCTGTTCAACCAATTCTATGCTCCACCTTCCTGCTATTGCACACGAGGCAGGTGTTGAGTTAAATCTTGATATGGCTAATGAAATCAGTTCAAAGACTCCTAACCTTTGTCATTTGGCTCCTGCCGGTTCAAATTACATTGAGGAGTTAAATGAAGTTGGCGGTATTCCTGCTGTTATGGCAGAAATTAACAAGCTTGGTTTACTTGAGCTTGACAATCCAACCTGTACATTAAAGACAGTTGGAGAAAATATAGCTCATATGGAGGGTGCTGACGGTACTATTATTAGAACTGTTGAAAATCCATATTCAGCTACAGGCGGTATTGCAGTATTAAGAGGCAATATTGCTCCTGACGGCTGTGTTGTTAAGAGAAGTGCTGTTGCTCCTGAAATGTTAAAGCACAGCGGTCCTGCAAGAGTATTTAACTCTGAGGAAGAAGCTATTGCAGCTATTTTCGGCGGCAAGATTGTTAAGGGTGACGTTGTGGTTATCGTTTACGAAGGTCCTAAGGGCGGTCCGGGTATGAGAGAAATGCTTTCTCCAACATCTGCCCTTGCAGGTATGAAGCTTGACAAGGATGTTGCACTTATTACAGACGGCAGATTTTCCGGTGCATCAAGAGGTGCGAGTATCGGTCACGTTTCTCCTGAAGCTGCTGCAGGAGGAAACATTGGTCTTGTCAGAGAGGGCGATATAATTGATATAGACATTAATGCAGGCAAAATTAATGTTAATGTAAGTGATGAGGAGCTTGCAGAAAGAAGAAAGTCTTGGGTTATTCCTGAGCCTAAAATTAAGACAGGTTATCTTTCAAGATATGCAAGACTTGTAAGCTCTGCTGACAAGGGTGCGGTTTTAAGTTAAAGGAAGGAGAAAGATATGTTATTAAACGGTTCTGAAATTTTGGTTGAATGCCTTAAGGAACAGGGCGTTGATACTGTATTTGGCTATCCGGGCGGTGCTGTTTTAAATATATATGACGCTCTTTATAAGCATCAGCACGAAATTAAGCATTACCTTACTTCTCATGAGCAGGGTGCTGCTCATGCTGCTGACGGATATGCCCGTGCAACAGGTAAGGTTGGTGTTTGTATTGCTACAAGCGGTCCCGGTGCATGTAATTTGGTTACGGGTATAGCCACTGCTTATATGGACAGTATTCCCATGGTTGCAATTACAGGCAATGTAGGCTTGGAGTATTTGGGTAAGGACAGCTTTCAGGAGGTAGATATTACAGGTGTAACAATGCCTATAACAAAGCACAATTTTATTGTTAAGGATGTTACAAAGCTTGCTGAAACTGTGAGAAAAGCTTTTTATATTGCAAGAAAGGGTCGTCCCGGTCCTGTACTTATTGATATTACCAAGGATGTTACAGGTGCAATGTGTGAATACACTAAGGCAGAGCCTTATGTAATTGAAAAGAGAGTAAAGACTATTAAGGATGAGGACTTAAGGTCAGCTGTTGAGCTCATTAAGTCAGCTGAAAAGCCGTTTTTATACTGCGGCGGCGGCTGTATTAATGCAGAGGCTTCTGTTGAAATTATTAAGTTTGTTGAAAGTCAGGATATTCCTGTTTCCTGCTCTGCTATGGGTTTGGGAGTTATTCCTTCAGATCACCCTAATTATACGGGCATGATTGGTATGCATGGTACAAAGACATCTAACCTTTTAGCTAATGAATGTGATTTGTTTATAGCTATGGGTGCAAGGTTCAGTGACAGAGTTGCAACTAACTTTAAGAAATTTGCACCGAATGCAAAGGTGCTACATATTGATATTGATCCTGCTGAAATAAACAAAAATATTGTTACTGCACAGTCAATTATCGGCGATGTTGAAGAAGTCTGCAAGAGATTAAATGCCAGACTTGATAAAACTGAACGTAAGGAATGGTTAGCTGAAGTTAATGAATACAAGGCTAAGTATCCTTTAAAATATGACCATGACGGTGCATTAAAGCCACAGTACATTATGGAAAGAATTAATGCTATCTGTAAGGGTGAGGAAATTATTGTAACAGAGGTTGGTCAGCATCAGATGTGGGCGTGCCAGTTTATTGAAAACAAGTATCCGAGACATTTCCTTACTTCAGGAGGTTTAGGTACTATGGGCTATGGTCTTGGTGCTGCTATTGGTGCTAAGGTTGGACAGCCTGATAAGGTTGTATTTAATATTGCAGGCGACGGCTGTTTCTATATGAATCATATTGAAATGGCTACAGCCGTTGCAAATGATGTGCCTATCATTGAGGTGGTTATTAACAATCACGTTTTAGGTATGGTTAGACAGTGGCAGGATTTATTCTATGATGCAAGATATTCACAGACTAATCTTGATAAGGCTACAGACTTTGTTAAGCTTGGAGAGGCTTATAAGGCTCAGGTATTTAATGTTACCAAGCCTGAAGAAGTTGATGATGCCATTAAGGGTGCTATTGCCTGCGGCAAGCCTGCTCTTATTATATGCGAAATCGGCAGAGATGAAAAGGTATTCCCTATGATTCCTGCAGGCAAGAGCTGTGATGATATGATTACTCTTGATGAATATGAGGAAATGCTTCAGAATTAAATTGTAAAAACATATTGATTTTATATTTGTCCGATAAACAAAAATATCCCCAAGAGTAAGGCTCTTAGGGATATTTTTATTATTTAAAAATGCTGTCATTTTTATTTTATGAATTAACATTATTTTGGGAATTATTTATTTCAGGTTTAAAGTTCCTGTTCATTTCCCCTCCTCTGTTATTTCCAAATCCGCCGTTAGATGTTACAACTGATGAAAGAGTAAGGGTTTCGCTTAAACTTCCTGCTGAAAGAGTGTAGCTTTTATCTTTGCTGAGTTCAGGACAGCTTATAACAACTGACTGATATTTTTTGGCTGGAGTATATTCAAGTATTACATTTCCGTCTGAATCAGTAAGTTTTATTATATCGGAGGCATTTAAGCTGTTTTCAAAATTGTGAAGTATTGAGTATTGTGCGGAGCTATCAGAAAAGCCCTGTGCCATACCTGAACTGCCTGTTGCTATTACTGTGCCTCCTGTAATAACGGCTTCTTTTTCATAATCAAGGGCACCGTCACCGTTGCTTTCAGGTCCGTTAACAAATACTGAACCGCCGTCAATATATATTGAGCCGTTGGAATCAATACCGTCACCCTTTGCAGTAACATTTATATTGCCGTTTGTTATACGTATATAGGTATCTTCGGTTTCATTTTCCTGAGTGGATTTTCTTTGTTCAGACGGTATATTGTCATTATTACTGCTTGCATTTATTCCGTCATCACTTGCATTTAATACAATGTTTCCCCCGTTTATATTGATGATATTACCTTCAATACCCTCATAAGAATCTGTAATATTAATGGTACCGTTATTTATTAATACCTGCTCATCAGCATGAATACCGTCATCTCCTGAAGAAATAGAGAGGGTTCCGCCTTCTATTGTTATATTTCCGTTGGTATGCAGGGCATCATCCTCAGAGTTGATGTTAAAACTGCCGTTATTTATAATAAGTTCACTGCCTGATTTTAATGCTTTTTTACTTTCAGTTGTTGTTTCTTCTGTCGTTTCCTCTGCGGGGGCAGTCTGATTTTGAATGTTATTATCAGACTTATTATTCATATCGGGAGGAATGTTGTTTTTAAAGTCCCCGCCGTTCATATCGGGAGGAGTGTTGTTTTTGAAGTCCTCATTGTCCATATCGGGAGGAGTGTTGTTTTTGAAGTCCTCATTGTCCATATCGGGAGGAGTACTGTTCATACGACCTCCTTTCATACCGTCTCTGCCCATATTTTCATGAGTGCTGTTTTTCTTGGCACTTTCGCTTTCACTTCCGTTACCTGTTTTTATGTTAAACTCTCCGTTATCCAGTCTTAAAATTGTTTCAGCCTGAAGGGCATCATTTCCGGCATTAATATTAAAGCTTCCTCCGCTGATATAAATATAGCCTTTATTTTCATCCGTATTGTCTGACTGTATTCCGTCTGTGCCTGTATTAAGTACAATACTGCCGTCTGCAATTTTAACACAGTCCTTGCCATATAGTCCTATATTTTCGGAATTGACCGTAATATTTCCTCCTGTTATGACAAGATCGTCTTTTGATACGATTCCGTGCTTATAATTACCATTAACATTAAGCTCTCCCTTGCCGTTAACGGTTAAATCAGCTTTGCTGTAAATAACACCGTCAACGCCTGTATCTTCTGCACCTTCTCCGTTACTTAATGTATTTACGGTGTTTTCATTTAATGTAATAAATACTTTATCTGCTTCTTTAATATAAATTGCAGCTCCGTTTTCATTATGTATAACGGCATTATTTAGTATAAGCTGTATTTTTTCGGTGTCAGCAGCTTCAATTATTATTTGACCATTAAGTTCTCCGCTTATTATATAAGTTCCTTCTTCTGATATTGTTACAATATTGTTGTCTGCATTTGCACCGTCACCGCTGATTGTTGCTGTATCAGAGGAAAGAGCAATTTTAGTTGCTGAGGCATCATCATAGGAGGTGTTTTTATCTCTTTCGGTAAATTCAATATCTATATTTTCTGCTGCTGTAACTTTTTCCGTATCGGCAGCTCCTATACATCCGGTTAATGATGTTGCTGTCAATACGGATATAATGGCAAAAGCCGTTAATATTTTCATTTTCATATTATTCATTCCTTTCATTACAATTCGTCTTTATTTGCAAGTATTCTGCCGCAGGAAATTTCAAGATTCCCGTTTCTGCATCGCAATTCATCAATAAATTCCTTTTCTGATGCACCTGCCTTCAGTTCTATCTGATAATTAAGATTATAAAGAGCACCCATATTTGTTGTTCTTACTTGTAAAAGCTGATTCTTAGTTGTATATTTTTGGAATAGATCGGTAAAAATATCGGAATAATCCAGGCTTTCCGGGATTGTTATTTTTAAACATCTTTCTCCGCTGTTATTTTCGCCGAAACTGCTTTTTGTAAGTGTGATACTGAATACTTCAATTATAATTACAAAAAGGACTGCTATTGCCAGATAGCCTGTGCCTGTTGCAAGACCTGATGCCATTGCTAAAAATACACTTGCTATATCCTTTGCACTTCCCGGTACCGAACGAAAACGTACAAGTCCGAAAGCTCCCATTATTGCAACACCTGTACCAAGATTACCGTTTACCAGCATTATGACCACCTGTACCATTGCAGGCAGCAGGGCAAGAGTTGTTGCAAAGCCTTTTGAGCAATGATTTTTGTAGCCGTGTACACTTGCGATAATTATACCAAGAATAATTGAACAAAGTGTACATAATAAAAAGCTTGTAATATTAAAGCTGCCTGTATCATTTGATACAGTTAAAATTGAGTTTGTGAATATATTATTAAGCACAGTAATCCGCTCCTTTCAAATCTGACATTTCACTAATCATTTGCATATAGGCTGTTCCATATTTAGAAAATGAAGTCTGATAAATATGTAAACGGTCTAAAACGTGTGTAAGCCATAAAGGAAGTGAATCGGGAATTTTAATCTCCATTAAAACCTCATCAGGAGATAAAAGTGTGTTGCCCCATACTCCCTCTGTCAGCTCCAGATTGTTATTACGCCATGTTATGTTACTGTCAAAGGTTATTCTCAAGTCAGGGTTATTAACTCCGTAGGTTGCTATTCTGTCATAAGAAATAAACATTGCGGGACTTATGTTATTATAGAAAGAAATAAAATAGTCTATTTCTTTTTGTATTTGTGTAGGATTTTCAATTTCCTTATTATGGTACAGATAATCAAAGGCCTTTAAATAGCTCATATCAACACGTCTTTTATAGACAATTCCCTTGTATTTCTTCTTTAATTCAATAAAAGCAGTGCTGTCCGCATCGGGAATTTCATAGGTCCTCAGTCGTAGTTTCTCCTTGTAAACAGGCTTATCAAGGGATTCTCTTATAAGTTTGTAATCAGGTGTGTCAAAGTATATATTGCTTATTGTACACCTTCCGTATTTATCTGTTTTAAATTCATCTTTTACAGCTTCCGTAAAAAGTTTATATTGTACGGAATTTAGTAAATATTTTTTTTCGTAACGCCTAAAAACTTCTTGATTTTTACTCATATTTTTCTCCTCCTTAACTAAAGTTTAACTTTTGTTGTATCCAGTATACAAATTAAAAATTAAGCTGTCTTTAGATAAAAATGAGAATTTAATGAGAAAATAAAAATATTAATGGCAAATTAAGCTTAAATATTTTTATCGTATTAATATATTTAAATTTATGCAATATTTACAGTAATTTTGGGATAAAATAACAATTGGTATAAACTTTGTAAAAACATAAAAAAAGTGTAGAAATTTAAGCTATGATGTGTTAAAATACTAAGTAAGTATGAATTAAAATATTTTTTTGAAAAGGAGAATATTATGCGTAAAACTAAAATCGTTTCAACATTAGGCCCGGCATCTAACAGTGTTGAGGAGATTAAGGCTCTCATTGAGGCAGGTATCAGTGCTGCAAGACTTAATTTTTCTCATGGTGATCATGAGGAGCATGGTGCAAGAATTGCTAACTTAAAGCAGGCAAGAGAAGAGTTAAAGGCGCCTATTCCCATTATTCTTGATACAAAGGGTCCCGAAATCAGAACAAGAGATTTAGTTGACGGTAAGAAGGTACAGCTTGAAGAAGGTCAGACTTTTACTATTACAACTGATGATATTGTTGGTGATAATACAAGAGTTGCGGTTACTTATGAAGATATTACCAAGGATTTAAGTGTCGGTTCAACTATTCTTATTGATGATGGTCTTATAGAGCTTACAGTTACCGATATTAAGGGCAATGACGTAGTTTGCAGAGTAGTAAATTCAGGCTTGCTCGGCACAAGGAAAGGTGTAAATTTACCTAACGTACACATTAATCTTCCTGCTCTTACCGAAAAGGATATTGATGATATTAAGTTTGGCGTAAGTGTCGGTGTTGACTATATTGCGGCATCATTTATCCGTTCTGCAAAGGACGTTCTTGAAATCAAGAGAGTTCTTGAGGAATGCGGAGGCAGTGATGTTCAGATTATCTCTAAGATTGAAAACAGAGATGGTGTTGATAATATTGATGAAATACTCGAAGTAACTGACGGTATTATGGTTGCAAGAGGTGACCTTGGTGTTGAAATTCCTTTTGAGGAGGTTCCTCTTGTTCAAAAGATGCTTATTCAGAAGTGTATTCAGAAAGGTAAGCCGGTTATTACTGCAACACAGATGCTTAACTCTATGATGGATAATCCAAGACCTACAAGGGCAGAGGTTAACGATGTTGCAAATGCAATATTTGATCATACTGATGCTATTATGCTTTCAGGTGAAACTGCTCAGGGTGACTATCCTGTTGAGGCTGTTAAGGCCATGGACAGAATTGCAAGAAAGATTGAAGAGTCAATTGACTACGCAGACAGATTTAACAAGGCTTTTTCAAAGAGCTTAAGCGTAAGAAATATTACAAGTGCCGTAAGCCATTCTGCCTGTACTACAGCTAATGACTTAAATGCTGCTATTATTTCTACAATTACTTTGTCAGGCAGAGCTGTCAGAGAGGTTTCCAAGTATAGACCTGCTACTACTATATTAGGCTGCTCTCCTGTTGAGAGAACTTGCAGACAGCTTAATCTTATTTGGGGCACCACTCCTATGCAGATTGATTTTGAACAGTCTAATATGTCTGCTTTATTTGATGATTTAGCTGAGAAAGCTCTTGAGCTTGGTTATGCTAAAAACGGTGAGCTTATGGTGTTTACAGGAGGTACTCCTCTTGGTACTACAGGTTCTACAAATTCTATTAAAGTTGGTATAGTCGGCGATATTCTTTTAAAGGGCAAAGCAATGACTAAGGCTGCCAAGTTTACTGCACATACTAACATTTGTACTAATTGTGAAGAAGCAAAGCTCCATTTTAAGAGCGGTGATATTTTTGTTACTTCCAATTCTGATAAAGGCCTTATACCTTATATGATGAAGGCAGGTGCAATTATTGTGGGTGCAAGGGATAATAAGATAGATTTTACTCATGCTGTAGATTTAGCAAGAGTATTAAAGATACCTTGTATTCTTTGCGATATTGATGTTGCATCTACTATTCCTGATAAGTTACTTGTTACTATTGACAGTAATAAGGGTACTGTTTCTATTGAAAGAATGTAATTAGATTTTAAAGGGAGGGTGTTGCAAAATAAATGCAACACCCTCCCTTTTATAAAATTTATATATTAAATTGAAACGGCAATACCCTGCATAAGCAACTCTTCTGCTCCATGCTTGTCGACGTCTTTTGATAATATTATTTCACTTAAAATGATTTGTCTGGCAGTACTCATAAGTTTCTTTTCGATGTTTGAAAGGCTTTTATTTCTTTCTCTGACAAACAGGGTTTTAAATACCTGCATAACCTTAAATAAATCACCTGTTTTGAGTTTATCCATGTTTTCCTTATATCGGAGATTCCAGTTATCAGACATTTCAATAATATCCGCACCCTCCACAATGTGCATAACATCATCAGGCGATACAATACTTCTTAAACCGCTCTTTTCTGCCTTTTCGGTAGATACCATAATTTTTAAATTGTTTACAGGAATTTTTAATACATAATAGGTGATAATTTTACCGTCAATATCCCTATCTTCGATACCTTCAATAATACCCGCACCATACATTGGGTACACAACTCTGTCGCCTACATTATACACTTTGATAAGCCTCCTCTCGTAATAATAAAAGCTAAAAAATTATAAATTTTTACTCAATATAATAATAACATATAATTTTATAATTTTAAAGACTATTTATTCACAATATATTTTTTACTTTTTTTAGCAAAATATACAAAAAGGTTTATGTTTTTGTTAAAAATAACAAAAGAGCTTCAATATAATTGAAACTCTTAATCGTCAAATTTTATAAACCTTTGCCAAAGGCTATTAAATCATCAAGAACCTTTGCAGCAGCACCGCTGTCAATGGATTCCCCGGCTTTTTTTATACCCTCAGACATGGTTTCTGCAATACCTGCAACATAAATTGCGGCACCTGCGTTAAGGAGAACAATATCTCTTTTAGGTCCTTTTACACCTGATAAAATTTCGTTGGTTATTTTAGCATTTTCGGTACAATTGCCTCCTTTAATATCATCAGCATCAACTGTAGGTATGCCAAAGTCTTCCGGTTTAATGTTATAAGTAACAACCTTATTGTCCTTTATTTCTGAAATGCGGGTTGTGCCTGTATTGGTTATTTCATCCATTGAACCGTTACCGCAGGCAACAATGGCCCTTTCGACTCCCATGGCAAGCATAGCTTTTGCCAATGGTTCTGTAAGTTTTTCGCTATAAACGCCAATTACGGCGCCCTTTGCATTGCTGGGGTTAGATATTGGACCTAAAATATTGAATATTGTTCTTATACCCATATCCTTTCTTGCCTGACCGACATTTTTCATTGCTTTATTGAAAATTTGGGCAAACATAAACCCCATACCAACATCTTCTATACATTTTTCTACCTTATCGGCTTCAAGCATAATATTAATACCGAGAGCCTCAAGTACATCTGCAGCACCGCTTCTGCTTGAAATAGCTCTGTTTCCGTGCTTTGCTATGGGAACGCCTGCACCTGCAGCCACAAAAGCCGATGTGGTTGAAATATTAAAGGTACTGGCACCGTCACCGCCGGTGCCCACAAGGTCAATATAATTTATATTTGTTTTAGGCTTTACATGGTCTGCAAGCTCTTGCATTACAGTTGCACATCCTGTAATTTCGTCAATTGTTTCTCCTTTTATTCTAAGTGCTGTGAGAAAGCTGCCTAGCTGTGCCTGTGTGGCTTCGCCGCTAAGCATTATTCGCATAACTTCTTTAGCTTCGTTAAGGCTTAGATTTTCTCCCGATACAACTTTGTTAATGGCTTCTTTCATATTCATAATAATTTATTCTCCTTTAAAACTTTAATCAGCTAAATTGATTTTATCACTTATTTAATATAAGTTCAATATTTTTTTTATTTTTATTCTAAAATTCAGTACGGCAGAATAAAATAAATAAGTAACAAGTGAACTTATGAAGGGAGTACAAAAATGGAAAACAGTAATACACAAAATAACTACATAATTCTCAGCGGTCAGATAGTATCGGATTTTACCTACAGTCATCAGGTATACGGAGAGGCATTTTACAGCTTTTTGCTCTGTTCAAAGAGATTAAGTGATACTTATGATACATTGCCGGTAACAATATCAGAAAGACTGTTAATTGATATAGAAGCTAAAACAGGAAGTTTTATAACAGTAACGGGTCAGCTGCGTTCTTATAATAATTATTCAGATGGTAAAACTCATCTTATTCTTACGGTGTTTGCAAAGGATATATCCATAAATGAAGAAAAAACAAAGGATATTAACAATATTCAGCTTAATGGCTTTATATGTAAACCTCCTATTTACAGAACAACTCCCTTCGGCAGACAAATTGCAGATATTTTACTTGCAGTAAACAGGGCATATAATAAATCTGATTATATACCTATTATATGCTGGGGCAGAAACGCACTCTATGCTTCAAATATGGAAGTGGGAAGCAATATTTTAATAACAGGAAGAATGCAGTCCAGAAACTATCAAAAAAAGATATCAGATAATGAAATAATAGAAAAAACGGCTTATGAAATTTCCGTGTCAAAAATTGAAAAGTTGAATTAATTATCAATAAAGTTGACAAATAGTTTAAAATAGGTTATTATAATTATTGTAATTGATGTTTACTGTCACTGATATGAAAGGAGAATACATATGAAAAGCGAATTATATGTTCAGTTTAAGGGAAACAGTGTAGACACAAAGACATTAGTTGAAATGGCTAAGGAAATTTGGAAGTCAGATGGTAATAAGGTTAAGGATTTAGCTACTATTGAGCTTTATTATAAGCCTGAGGAAGGCAGATGCTATTATGTATTTAATGGCGAAGGCTCAGATGACAGCTTTTTTGAAATTTAATCTTCATTAGTACCGGAGCTTTTACGTGATGTAGAGGCTCTTTTTTTGACAATAATCTTATATTCAGATTTTGTATTAAAATTTTTATTTCACTGTTCGATTAAGTAATCCGGGTAAATCAATTAAACATTTATCACATATTCCTCTTTTAAAATCTGTGCAATATTAACAAATATACAAAAAAATATTTTTTATTAAAGGAAATTTATTAATATTGTAGAATATAAATATTTATAAGACTCAAAAATATTGTAAAAAAGCATTATAAGCTTTTGGTATTTTTAATTATTATAGTCTAAAATGTATAAATTTATTATTTGGGGTGATTATTTATGAGGAATTATTCAGCGGATCAAATTAGAAACGTGGCTGTCCTTGGCCACAGCGGATGTGGTAAAACAACAATCGTTGAGGCTTGTTTACATGTCAGCGGTGGCTCTAAGAGATTTGGAAGAATTGAAGAAGGTAATACAGTAAGTGATTATGATGCAGAGGAAATTAAGAGAAAAGTTTCCATTAGTTCATCAATTATTCCTGTTGAGTGGCTTGATGAAAAGATTAACTTTATTGATACTCCCGGTTATTTTGACTTTGTAGGTGAGGTTAAAGAGGCTTTAGCTGTAGCTGATCTTGCCCTTATTGTAGTAGATGGCAAGTCAGGTGTGCAGGTAGGTACCGAAAAGGCATGGGAAATGGCAACGGAAGCCAATGTTCCAAAAATGATTATTGTAAATGGCATGGATGATGAAAATGCAAGCTGGGGTGATGTTTGTGAAGCATTAAAGCAGACCTTTGGCAAGAGCATTGCACCTATTCAGGTACCTTTTTATGAAGACGGCAAATACATAGGCTTTGTTAATGCAATCAGAAGAAAGGCAAGGAAGTTTGAAAATGGTCTTGTTGAGCCTTGTGAAATGCCTTCAGGTATGGAGGATGAGGTTGAATCAATCAGAAATATGATTGAAGAGGCTGTTGCTGAAACAGATGACGAATTAATGGAAAAGTTTTTCGCTGAGGAAAGCTTTACTGAAGATGAAATTCATAAAGGTTTAAATATTGGTATTATTGATGGTTCAGTTACTCCTGTTATTTCAAGTTCTGCTGTTAATACTCTTGGTATAAGAGTATTAATGAACTCTATTAACAAGTTTCTGCCTCCTACTAACAAGGTAAGACCTACTATGGAGGCAATTAATCCTAAGACTGATGATGTTGTTGAAATTAATTGTGATGAGGCAGAGCCTGCATCTGCATTTGTATTTAAGACAATTTCTGACCCTTATGTTGGACGTTTAAGCATATTTAAAGTTTGCAGCGGTGTTATTAAGAAAGATATGATGCTTAAAAACGTAAATAAGAATATTGCGGAAAAGATTGGCAAGATTTACGTAATAAGAGGTAAGGAACAGATTGAAATTGACAGACTTAATGCAGGTGATATAGGTGCTGTTGCGAAACTTCAGAATACAAGTACTAATGATACATTAGCTTCTGCCGACAGACCTGTTCAGATGACTTCTATTGAGTTCCCCACACCATATCTTTCAAAGGGTATTACACCTAAGACAAAGGGTGATGAGGACAAGCTGGCAGGTGCTGTTGCTAAGATGCTTGAAGAAGATAAGACTCTTGCATTTAAGGTTGATAAGGAAACAAAGCAGTCAGTAATTTCAGGTATCGGAGAATCTCATATTGACGTATTTGTTAATAAGTTAAAGAGTAAGTATAAGATTGATGTTGACCTTTCCGAGCCGATTATTCCTCACAGAGAAATGATTAAGAGTAAAGAACAGGTAAGATATAAGCATAAGAAGCAGTCAGGCGGCGGCGGACAGTACGGTGATGTTGAAATCGTATTTGAGCCAAGCGGAGATTTAACAACTCCTTATATATTTGAGGAGGAAATCTTTGGCGGTGCTGTTCCTAAGCAGTACTTCCCTGCTGTTGAAAAGGGATTACAGGAATGTGTTAAGGCTGGTCCTTTGGCAGGTTATCCTGTAGTGGGTATTAAGGCGACTCTTGTAGACGGCTCTTATCACCCTGTTGATTCAAACGAAGTTTCATTTAAGATGGCAGCTATCGGTGCTTTTAAGGAAGCTTTCAAGAAGGCTAAGTCTGCAATTATGGAGCCTATTAACACGGTTGAAGTTGTTGTTCCTGACAGCTACACAGGTGATGTAATGGGCGATTTAAATAAGAGAAGAGGACGTATACTTGGTATGGAAGCAAAGTATGGAAAGCAGCATATTACTGCTGAAGTTCCTGCTTATGAAATGATTAAGTATGCTACTGATTTAAGAAGTATGACTCAGGGCAGAGGCGATTTTACTATGGAATTTGCACGCTTTGAAGAAGCCCCTCACGATGTTCAGGCGCATGTAATTGCTAAGAGAAAGGAATTAGTAGAGGGTAAGTAATCCGGTTTTCTCATTTTTTGTTTCTTTTCTTAAAATACCCCCATATAGCTTATGCTGTATGAGGGTATTTTTTTATGGCATTATGATAAGCAAAAAAGATTTTTTATTTGTTATAATCTGAATTCATATTCCCAATACATTATCACGCCTAATATTATAAAAATATAGGGCTTGTCACTGATTATATAAAAAATGATATTTCCGTTTGCACAAGCATAGTGAAGTATCATCATCAATATGTAAAATATAATTCCAATTACAGATATCAGTATAAATACCATAGGAGGAATTTTTGTTATAAGCTTTATTATATATTTGTCTGCAATAATTGCTAACAATCCTCTGACAGAAAAATACAGACAGGCAATAACATTTTTTGTTAGTAAAACTATATTCCTTTGTATTGTCAATTGCAGTATCACCCATATTAATATGTTATTTATTAAGTAACCAAATAACAAAAGTAAAATCATAATCCTATAATAAGTAAATTTTTTTAATTTTGTTCTTATCTCTATTATTGATAAATTATGTAACAGATTTAAAATACTGCGGTAAAATTTAATATAACATAACAATGGTTTGTTAATTTAATTGCTTTTTTGTTTATATTATTAAAATTATTAATAATATAATATACAGTAAATGTTATACATAATATTATAATTGATTGGCAGATTGGTATATTAACAAATGTAAGTTTAAAGTTTAGGCAATTATATTATATATAATGAGATTTTTTAAAAATATAAAAATTTTTTATCAAATTTACTTTCATTATCTTAGACTGTTAAAATAAGCATAATCATAAATATTATCTTTATTAATATTTGATTAAGCTAATGTTTTATTGTCTAAAATTATAGTTGTATCCCAACTTGTTTTAACCATAATCATATAGAATAAATTTTGTCAATTGCACTTATAAATAATTCTTATAAATGCTTAAGAATTAATTGAAAAATATAAAAAAATGTCGTATAATTTTGATAAATTAGATAATATGTCTTATTAGGAGGGTGATAAAATGTCTAAAAAAAAGGATATGTCAGAATCCGAACTTGAAATTATGGGATTTCTATGGAAACAAAAAGAGGGTGTCGGTCTTAGAGAAATATGTGAATATTTTAACAGTAAAGAGAATAAGGGATGGAAACAGCAAACTGTCAGAGCCTTTTTATTAAGACTTAAAGATAAAGGCTATATAAATATTTATGTTGACACGGATACTAATAAATATATTTATTTACCTAAAAATTCAAAGGAAGAATATTTGCAGGAAATAACAAAAAAATTGTTAAACAAATTTTTTAATGGTTCAATACATGACTTTATGTCAGCCTTTACAGGAGGCAAAAAACTTACAAATAATGAAGCAAAGCAGTTAAAAGCTTTTTTAGAGGAAGAAGAATGATTGAGAAGTGTTATTCCTATTATGTCATTAACAGAAAGTGGAAAGTATTTTCTCTATTTATTACTGAAAATTCTACTCCTAAAGCACAAATGTTAATGTGTCTAAGCATATTAAGTATGGCAGCAGTGGCTGTAAAGTGGAGGTATATAATGCCAAAAATGCTTAAAATGCGGAACTTAGTTATGGAAACAAAAATAAATTCTTATACTTATTTAGTTTGTTCCCATAAAATATTATATACGTGATATTTCTTTTTTTGTATACTAAATAAAAACAGTCATAAAAAACTGACCTCCAATCCTTATATTTTTTGAGTCTAACTTTTGGGGGTCAGTTCAGTTTTTTATATGTCGTGATTTTTATTTTAATATTATAGCTAAACAGTTAAATGTAATAAATACATAATATGCTATTGTTAAATTCACTTATTTTTTGTTATATATCTAACAATAAAAATTACAGCTGCTATGATTACAATATTTTTTAATATTGATAAAACAAGGACTATTGTTGGAAGTATATCTATATACATAATATTAGTTACTTAGTTCGTAGCAAACCCAAATTTGATTTGTACTGGTACCTTTGCCATAAATCCAAGTTTTTGGATAGTAATTTAAGTTTACGTCAGCTAAACTTGCTTTTAATGATACATGTCCTTCAGCAGCTAAATCATATCCAGTACTTAATGTAAAATCAAAACTAGAACTTGAAATTGAATAAGTTTGAGGTGGTGTTGCTGTTATGCTGGCATTAGTACCCTTTATATCTGATACAAGACCATTTGTAATTTTATTTATTTTGTATGTTGTTTTTGTTACGATTTTTCCTCCAAGTATCTTATCAATATTATTATATGTTATGGTTGTAGTATAGGTTTTTCCTTCTTCAACTGTTTTCGCAGAGCTAGACCATCGTTTATTGGCTACAGGATTTCCAGCTTCATCTGATTCATAACTAAAAATTTCTACAGTATAATCATTTCCGTTTGTTGTATAAGTTCTAATTATTTTTTCGTTTAATTTGATTTCAACCTTATTGCTATTTAACAGGTTATCTGCATCTTCTAATTCTTCAAGAGATATATTATTTAGATAAGCCTGATTTTCACTATTAATATTTTCAGAAGCTAATGCAGGTGTTGCTAAATTTCCAATTACAATTGCTGATATAGTAAAAAGTTTTAAATCCAATAATCTTTTTTTCTTTTTTAACATTATAACACTCCCATATAATAAATTTTAAATTATAAACAAAATTGTATATTATACATATTCTTAAGTTATTACATATGATATTTTCATATAATCATCCCCCCTCTGATCTATTAAGACATATTGTCTTAATTAATTACAGCTTATCATAAATGATATATACTTGTCAACTACTTTTTGTAAAAAAATTAATATATATATTTGCAATATGTCCCCAATATTATGTAATCTCTTTATGTTAGACCTAATATCTTATATAGTTACGCTAAAAAAGCTAATATGGCAAAGGCTGAGTTTACAATTGAGGAACTCATTAGGGTATAAAATACAGGCACAGGCATAAAGAAATAAGGTAATATTTTAATGATTAAAAGCAGTTAAAAAAAACAGGGCATAATACCACTTTTTAACTTATTTTTCCTCCGCCTCTTGACCTATTCTTTTATAAATGATAAAATTAGGTAAATATGCAGTGAATTAATCCATGCTTATTATAAGAGGTGTAAATATGAAAAATATAGGTATTATAGGTCTGGGACTTATCGGCGGTTCTTTGGCAAAATGTTTCAGGGATAAAATAGATGGAGTTAAAATTGCGGCAATGAACAGAAGCGAACAATCTTTAATTGACGCTAAGGCTGACGGAGTAATTGACAACTACTCATTAACAGATATGTCAATATTTAAGGATTGTGATATTGTGTTTGTGTGCACATCTGTTGATAAAATTCCTGAATATGTGGAAAGGCTTTTGTCCTATATTAAAAAGGACTGCATAATTACGGATGTAGGCAGTACCAAAAAGATAATATACGATCAAATGCTTAAATTTGACAATATTAATTTTATAGGAGGTCATCCTATGGCAGGCTCAGAAAAAACGGGTTACAAGTCTGCCAAAGCACATCTTTTTGAAAATGCTTTTTATTTACTTACACCTAATAAGTGGGTTTCAGAAAAAATGGTTGATGAAATGATTAGCCTTGTTAAGCTTATAGGTGCAACGCCTCTTGTGCTTGATCCTGACTGCCACGATTATACTGTAGCAGCCATAAGTCATGTACCTCATATTATTGCATCTGCTCTTGTTAATACGGTAAAGGAGCTTGATGATGAAAATCATTATATGTATTCTCTTGCGGCAGGCGGCTTTAAGGATATAACAAGAATAGCAAGTTCTTCGCCGGAGGTGTGGAGCAGTATATGCAGGGATAACAGAGATAAAATACTTAAGGTTCTTTGTAAGTTTAAGGAAAATATAAATAATATAGAAAAAGAGCTTACAAAAGAGGACAATCTTTATGACTTTTTTGATAAGGCAAGGGAATACAGAAATACATTTGCCAACAGAAACCCTATTACAACCTGTACACAGTATGAAATATATGTAGATATAACTGACCAGCCCGGAGCTATTTCAATAATATCCACATTATTGAGTGTTCATAATATTAACATTAAAAATATAGGTATTATAAATAACAGGGAGTATTCCGATGGTGTACTGCAGATTGTGTTCAGTGAGCCTGCTCATAAGGAAAATGCAATTGAAATTTTAGAAGCAAGAAATTATACGGTTTTGAATAAGGAGTAAACAATGGATAAGATAATTAGTTCAAAGACAGGACTTAAGGGAAAAATAAAAATTCCGGGAGATAAGTCAATTTCACATAGAGCAGTTATGTTTGGAAGCCTTGCAAAGGGTGATACTGAAATAACAGGATTTTTAAAAGGTGATGACTGTATGTCAACTATTTCCTGTTTTAAAAAGCTGGGTATTGATATTGAAGTAGAGGATGATAAGGTTATTGTACACGGCAAGGGGTTACATGGACTTAAAGCACCGGATGAGCTGCTTGATGTAGGCAACAGCGGTACTACAATAAGGCTTATTTCAGGTATTTTGGCTGCACAGAACTTCGATTGTACTCTTAATGGGGATGCTTCAATACAGAAAAGACCTATGAAAAGAGTTATTAATCCTCTCAGTCAGATGGGAGCGGATATAGAAAGTACAAATGACGGTTATGCACCTCTTGCAATACATGGAAGAAAATTAAAAGCTATTGAATATACCATGCCTGTTGCATCTGCTCAGGTTAAATCATCTGTTTTGCTTGCAAGTCTTTTTGCTGAGGGAGTAACTGTTATAAATGAACCTGTAGCATCAAGAGATCATACTGAAATTATGCTTAATTACTTTGGTGCAGATATTAAGAATAACAATGGAGTAATAACAAGCAGACCGGTGGAGGAGCTTTATGGCAGAAATCTTGAAGTACCGGGAGATATTTCATCAGCGGCTTTCTTTATGGTGGCAGGCTTAGTAGTTCCTGATTCACATATTATTATTGAAAATGTAGGTATTAACCCGACAAGAACAGGTATCATAGATGCACTTAAGGCTATGGGAGGTTATGTTGAAATAATTAACCCAAGAGAGTCAGGCGGTGAGCTTGTAGGTGATATTGAGGTTAAAACTTCAAAGCTTAAGGCCACTACCCTTGAAGGCAGTATAATACCCAGAATGATAGATGAAATTCCTGTGTTTGCTGTTGCTGCCCTTTGCGCTGAGGGTACAACAGTAGTAAAGGATGCAACCGAATTAAAGGTTAAGGAGTCTAACAGAATTGCCGCAATGAGCGAAGAGCTTGGTAAAATGGGTGTTACAATAAAAGAAACAGAGGATGGTATGATTATTGAAGGCAATCAAAAGCTTAAGGGAGGTACTGTTTACTCACATCTTGACCATAGAGTTGCTATGAGCTGTGCAATAGCCGCACTTATTGCTGATGGAGATACTGTAATTACAAATGCGGATTGTGTAGGTATATCATTCCCTAATTTCTATGAATTGTTAGAAAATTTGTAAAATTTGCAAAAATTTGTTGCCAAGAACACTAATTTATTGTATATTTATGTATGAGGTGGTGTTTTTATGGCAAAATCAATTAATCAAAAGCTGAAAATTTTTCATTTGCGTAATATTTTATTGGAAAATACTGACAAAAATCATTATATGACTATGAATGAAATACTTGAAAGCCTTGAAAATATTGGGATAAAGGCTGAAAGAAAAAGTATTTACAGTGATATTGATTTACTCAGGGAAATGGGCTTTGAAATAGTTAATCAAAAAAGGCTGGGTTATGCTGTAGTAAAAAAGGACTTTGATATAGCAGAGATATCTATAATAATTAAAGCCTTAAACAATGCAAACATTATGGAAAGCAAAAGAAGGCATATTGTATCTAAGCTTGAAAATTTTCTCAGTAAATATGAGGTAAGAGAAATAATTGAAGAAAAAGGTGCTGTAAACAGAATTTAATCTGTTATACAGCACCCTTTTTTTATTCATTGTTTATTTTTTTGAAAATATCGTTCCACCTGTCAGCCTTTGTTATACTTCTCAGCTTTTCACGGCTGCTGTTTTCAAAGTCGCATACTACACCGTAAGGACAGTATTTACATGGATTTTCATCACCATATTTGTAAGGGCTTATTTCAATATTTCCTTTAGCCATTTCGTTGCCAATGTCTTTAACAAGGGCCTCGGAGTATTTTAAAAGCCCCTCTAAGCTATCACTTGAAAGTATATCACTGTCTGATTCTGATATATCTCTCAGTATATTTGTAACTTTTCTGTTTTTTAATATTTCAATTTTGGCATTGTTAAGCTTATCTTTTAAATTTTCGTCATACATACCTTTTAATGCCATACGGTTTAGCATAAAATTTTCATCACTTGAAATAACTTTAACAGCTTCATTGTCTGCTATTTTAGGTTCATTTACCTCAAAATAAAACATACCTGCAGGCTTGGCATTTTCGCTTTTTAAAACAGCATTCATGTATAACGTGAGCTGCAGCTGCAGGCCATAGTATATTTTGTTAATGTCAAGGCTTTTGCCTGAGCTTTTATAATCAACTATTTTAACGTATAGAGAGCCGTCCTCGTCAATCATTTTATCAATCCTGTCAATGACTCCGTTTATTTTAAGTATTTTGTTGTTATCAAGCTCTATTTCGAGGGCAGGTATTTTAGAGTTATTTCTGCCAAATCCGATTTCAAAGTTTTCAGGCTTAAATTTGCCTGCCTTTATTTGTTCTGCATTTGCCCATAATGAAAACTTTGCCGCCTGTATTATTTTATCCAAAACAACTGAATTTCTGTTATCCTCATAAATGTCAGTGTTCATTTCATTTACATATTCCTCAATATGCTCATCAACAAAAGCATCGGTGTATTTTTTGTCAGCAATGCTCCAGTCTATATTATTGTTTGTGATGTGTTTTGAGAACATTTCAAGAATTTTATGGGCAAGAGTACCTGCATCATTAAAATTAAGCTTGTATATTTCTTTTTCTTTAGCTTTCAAAATATAATTCATATAGAATTTAAAGGGACAGCTTGTGAAGTTTTCAAGTTTAGAAACACTGCCTGTGCTTATTGCCTCTTCCCAAAGTATGGGCATAAGGGTTTCGTCTAAATATTTTTTAGGTATCTGGCTTAGAATACCTCGCTTGATTACCTTAAGTTTTTTACCGTATTCCCTGTCATTAATGTAGTAAGAGTACAGCTCCTTTATAAATTCCTCATTGCTGTTAATGGAAATTGCCTGTATAAGCTTATCAAAGGCAGTTATTTTTCCGCTTAATATTTCATCAGGCTTAAAGCCGGTTATTTCAGCTTCCTTTTCGGAAAGTTTAGGAAATATTGCCTTAATTCTTGAAATAATACTTGAAGGCTTAAGGCTGCCTCCGTTCAGGGTGCCTGTAGGATAACTTATTGTCAGGTAATTGGTTGCCTTAATAATATTGAGGTAAATACCCAGTCTGCCGTTATTTGTTTTTTGAATTATGTTAGGCGTAAGCTCAATGGCATTATCCTCCATAACAAGTTTTTCATCATCGGTAAAAATGCCTTTTTCCATCATTTTAACCGGTATATTGCCGTCATTGGCGCCTAAAACAAACATAGCCTTAATATCAGACAATCTTGTTCTTTCCATATCACCTACAATGAGATAATCCTGTGTGGGAGGTGATATACCTATGGTTGCGGTTTTTAAACCCGCATTTAATATTTTGGAGTATTCTTTAAGGCTTACTCTTTCATTGCCTAAAATATCAATCATTTTATCAATAACATCAATAACAATATCCCATATGGCCTCGTTAATGGCTGTTTTTACATTATCCTCCGTTTTTTTTGCTTTGTTAAGCTCATATTCAAGCTTTTCCGTCACGTTGATATTATCCAGAACTTTAAAAAGATTTTCTGTTATATTCTTTACACTGTCCTTTTTGTTTTTTAAAGGTTCCAAAATTTCAAATAGAGCATTTTTGGTTTCTTCTATGTATACTTTCTCAGGTTTATTGGATTTTATATTTTCATCCTTAAAGCCGTATTTCCATTCCTTATGCCATTTATATTTATTTATGCCATTGGCAGTTACATAGTTTTCAAGGCTGTAAATACGTTCAAAACTTATATTAGTATAGCCGGTTTTTAAAAATTTAAAAATCGATGTGTTATCCCAGCCAAATGCCGCAATGTCAACAGCAGATGTAATAAGTGTTATAAGAGGGTGACTTGAAACATTTTTTCTGCTGTCAAGGAAGTTGGGAATATCATATCTTTTAAGTGCAGCGGAAAGAGGCATCTCATAAGTGCTGTCACCTATAATCAGAGCAATATCTTTATATCTTAAACCTCTGTATTGTACAAGTTTTTTTATTTCTCCGCATATTTTATCAATTTCCTGATACATATTATTAGCCCTGTAAATTGTAATATTATTTACGTCTTTATCATAAGGCTGAAGTTTATATTTAAAATAATTGTTTTTTAAATACTCAATCTCTTTATTATAAATTTTGTATTCTTTGTCTGAATAAATAACTTCTTCAATATTGATATTATTTTCTTTGGCCAGATTCGTTATTTTTGTTATTGCTCTTTTAACTTCAAACTGTTCGTCAAAGCTGCTTACGGATTTATATTCAATAGCACTTGAATTGATTGTAAGGGTAATATTGACTCTTTTGCAGTGCTTTAAAAGCTGTTCAATTACATTGTATTCCTGGGGGGTAAAACTCTTGAATCCGTCAATCCAAACCTCGCTGTTTTTAACGACGGAGAAGGGAATAAGAGCCGCAAGCTCATCTAAGGCGCCGTCACCAGCAATATATTCATTGGTCATATACTCTCTGTATTTTGAAAAAATAATGTAAATATCCTTAAGCTTATTTTTTAAATTACCGTCACTAAGTACTTTAATAAGGTCATCAATTTTATCCGTTGAAGTATTGTATTGCATAAGTTCTGTAATTGTCATATCCAAATTGTCTGTAAAGCCCTGCTTGTCAACAGAGTTTTTATAAAACTCAAGTTTATCTTTTAATTCCAGCACAATTTTTTTTATAAGCATTGCTCTGCCCACATCATCAAGTATAGTTCTGCCGGATGTGCCCATTTTGGATATGAGATAATAGGCAAAATGTCTGAAACCTAAAATATTAATGTTAATAAGAGATTCTTTTTTGCTTAGAAGATTCTTCTCGGATTCAAGGGTAAACTGCTCCGGTACTATGTAAAAAAGCCTATCCTTCATATTATCACGGCTTACTATTTCATTAACGCACCGAGTGGTTTTGCCTGTTCCTGGATTTCCTAAAATGTATCTTAAGCCCATTTTTCTCACCTCAATTAATTTAATATAAGGAAATACTTTAAATCAGTGTTTCTCTAAAATATTATAACATATTTTTAATAAATTACTAATATAATTATATCACAAGGCAGGTGAAAAAAATGGCATCAAAAATTTTTGTTGTAAAGCTTAAGGATGTAATTAAAACAGGTATATTTGCTGTACTGGGCATTATAATTATAGCGGCAATAATAGCTTTTTTCAGCGGAAGCAACAAGAGTGCTTACAAAGAAGGTACATACAATTCAGAAATAATTCTACAGGGCAAATCTGTTGCACTGTCTGTAACGGTTGGAAAAAATGAAATTGAAAGTATTTCCCTTGAGCCTTTAAATGAAACACAGGAGGTATTTTATCCGACTTTTAACAGCTGCATAGATGAAATATCTCAGCAGGTTATTGAGCTGCAAAGCACTGATATTGAATTAAACAAAGACTATGAGGTTACAGGCAGTATATTGCTTGATGCTATAGATAGTGCTCTTGCTCAGGCAAGCAGATAAAAATTCTCCGAGGGTCAATCCTTGGACTATGATAACAGCATAGGTGCAATGCTCCCTATGCTGTTATTGTTTTGTTCCGTCAAAAATCCTATCCTTATCTTTCCCGCAGCATAAACAGGTCTTTTCGCAAAACAGCGTATTAAATTAAATATTTATATCTGTTAATAATTGTATAAGGATTTATTTCCATCTCTTTAAAACAAAAAACTAAAAAAATGTAGATTTTATATTAGATACGTGGTATAATCTATACGATTATAATTTTTGGAGGTTTGAATATGTTGACAATTATAAGTACAGATAAAGCACCTGCTGCAATCGGACCATATTCACAGGGTGTTATTTTAGATAATATTGTTTTTACATCAGGACAAATTGCCATTAATCCTGAAAATGGTCAGATTGAAGCTGTTACAATTGAGGAACAGGCTGAACAGGTTATGAAGAACCTGCAGGCTATTTTAACTGCTGCAGGCACAGATATGACTAAGGCGGTAAAAACTACTTGTTTTCTTGCTGATATGAATGATTTTGCAAAGTTTAATGAAGTTTATGGCAAGTATTTTACAACTAAGCCTGCACGCTCATGTGTTGCTGTAAAGACATTGCCTAAGAATGTTCTTTGTGAAGTAGAAGTAATAGCGTCTAAGTAAGGAGTATAAATATGTTAACTTTGGATAAGGTTTATCATGCAGCATATACTCTTAAAAATGTTATAAGAGATACAGCTGTTATTCAGGCGCCTGATATTAACCCTGATGCTGATGTCTATTTAAAGACTGAGAATTTGCAGATTACAGGTTCTTTTAAGGTGAGAGGTGCCTATTATAAGATTTCTCAATTAAGTGATGAAGAAAAGGCTAAGGGTGTTATTGCCTGTTCTGCAGGTAATCATGCACAAGGTGTTGCTCTTGCCGCAACAGCTAATGGCATAAAGTCTCTTATTTGTCTTCCTGACGGTGCCCCCATTTCAAAGGTTGAGGCTACAAAGGGTTATGGTGCAGATGTTTGCCTTGTAAAAGGGGTATATGATGATGCTTATGCTAAGGCTATGGAGCTTAAGGATAAAATGGGTTATACATTTATTCATCCTTTTGATGATGTGGATGTAATTGCAGGTCAGGGCACTATCGGACTTGAAATTTTGGACCAGCTTCCTGATTTAGATGCAGTTATTGTACCTATTGGAGGCGGCGGACTTATTTCGGGTGTTGCCTTTGCAATTAAGTCTTTGAATCCAAACTGTAAGGTTTACGGTGTGCAGTCTGAGGGAGCACCGTCAATGTATAATTCTCTGAAACAGGAGCATATTTGTAATCTTGACAATGTTAAGACTATTGCTGACGGCATTGCAGTAAAAACTCCGGGTGACAATACATTTGAGATTTGCTCTAAATTTGTAGATGAAATAGTAACGGTAACAGATGACGAGGTTGCATCAGCTATACTTGCTCTTATGGAACAGCAGAAGCTTGTGTCAGAGGGAGCAGGTGCAGTATCGGTTGCGGCTGCTATGTTCAACAAGGTTGATATTAAGGGTAAAAAGGTTTGCTGTCTTGTATCGGGCGGTAATATTGACGTAACTATTTTGTCGAGAGTTATTTCCAGAGGCTTGTTAAATTCAGGCCGTTCCCTGACTATTAAGATGGAACTTACGGATAAACCGGGTCAGCTTGAGGCTGTTTCTAAAATTGTTGCAGGTTTGGGCGGCAATATTGTTTCTATTCATCATGACAGATATGATTTGAATATTGATATTGTATCCTGTATACTTGATTTGAGAATTGAAACAAGAGATCATGAACATATTAAGACTATTATTGATAAGCTTAAGGAAGAGGGCTTTAAGATAGTTGAGTAAAATATATTAATACATAAAAGGAGAGACGCTGAATAACAAGTATTATGAAGTCTCTCTTTTTTTATTGATTATTAAAACTATTGAGCAGTGTTTGGTATTCTGATTTTAAAGTATTGCATTCTTTCTGCCATAGTGTTAAAATAAATCAATAATGCTTTAATTATTTGTATTTGATGTTTGCTTTCAGGAGGTTTTTTATGAGAAGGAAGGACAGAGAGATAACAGATATAAATGAAATAATAAGTATGCTTAAGGAATTTCAGGTTTGTAATCTGGCTTTTAATGACAAGGATTATCCTTATGTAATACCCCTTAATTTTGGGTATAAAGCAGAAGGAGGTTCCGTAAAGCTTTATTTTCACGGAGCAAATGAAGGTAAAAAGATAGATCTTATAAACGCTGATAACAAAGCAGCATTTTCAATGTATAAAGTAGACGAGATTGCCATATACAATGAAGCATCTAAGTCCACAACAATGTATAAAAGTGTATGCGGAAGAGGCAGAATAAGATTTATTGATGATTATAATGAAAAGCTTGAGGCCTTTAAGGCTATTATGGCAAAGTACTGTGAAAATGATGATTTTGTATACAATGAAAATGCTGTAAGGCATACTTGTGTATATGAGCTTGCTGCAGAAGATATAAGCGGTAAAAAACATTAATATAAAAGAGGTGCAGACAAATGAAAAAAATAATTTTATCAACTGTTATGATTTTTAGTATGGTTTCGCTAACAGCCTGCGGAAATACAAAGGTGAAATCCGATAATTTGGACATTGAATTAAATTTACCGGGCGGTAATTGGGAATCTGTTGCTGATGATGCAAACTCTTACATAGTTTCAGATGATAAGAATATGATATCCTATAATGTAACGGATGTACCAAACGGATATAAAATGGCTGCTACGGAAGAGGAGCTTTTTAATTTATTGGGAGAAGAGGTTATGGCTGTCAGTGAAATAGAGGACTTTAATTATACATCTAATGATGACGGCACAGAGCAAAGCCTTTATTACAAACAAATTATTGATTTAGATAACAATATATCTACAGTAATTTGTCATAATACAATAAAAGGGAATAAGCTTATGACGGCAACGGCAACTCTTGTAGATGGAAGTCCTACTGAGATTACGGAAATTGAAAATATAATTAAAGAAAACACTGTTAATTAATTATTATTTTAAGCACACAGAATATTTTATAACAGATTTTTAATTTGTATTTCTGACTATTGACAAAGAAACCAAGCTATGATACAATACAATCGTTTGAGGTTAAATATATAAGCTTGCATAAGGGGCAAGCGTTTCTACCAACTGCCTTACAGTTGACTATATTTATACTAAAGGAATAAGTATAGTTAATATAAGGCAGTTGTTTTTTTAAGGAGGTTTTTTATGAATAAGGATGTTGTAATTATTGGTGCAGGTCCTGCGGGTATTTTTACTGCTCTTGAAATGCTGAAAAAAGGGAGTAAAAAGAAAATTTTAATTGTTGAAAAGGGGGCAGCTATTGAAAACAGACGTTGTCCTAAAAATAAAACAAAACATTGTGTAAGCTGTAAGCCATACTGTCATATTACAACAGGTTTTTCGGGAGCAGGAGCTTTCTCTGACGGCAAGCTTTCTTTAAGTTACGAGGTGGGCGGTGATTTGCCTTCTCTTATTGGTGAGGAGTTAGCTCAGGAAACTATTAATTATACAGATAAAATTTATCTTGAGTTTGGCGCCGATGAACATGTTGAGGGCATCGGTAACACAGAGGAAGTTAAGGATATAAGGAAGAGAGCTATTCAGGCAGGTTTAAAGCTTGTGGATTGTCCTATTCGCCATTTAGGTACAGAAAAGGCTCAGGGGATTTATTATTCCATTGAGCAGTATTTGTTAAATAATGGTGTTGAAATTATATTCGGGTATGAGTGTATAAATCTGATACTGGATAAGGGTATATGCAAAGGTGTGGTTGTGACAAACGGAAAAGAGGAAATTGAAATACTAGCTGAAAATACCATTGCGGCAACAGGCAGACGCGGTGCAGACTGGCTGGAAAAAATTTGTGCTGAGCACAATATTGCTCATCAGCCCGGTACAGTTGACATCGGAGTCAGGGTTGAGGTAAGAAATGAGGTAATGGAAAAGGTTAATAATGTGCTTTATGAGTCAAAGCTCATTGGCTATCCTAAGCCCTTTAAAAATAAAGTACGTACCTTTTGTCAGAATCCCGGAGGCTTTGTAAGTCAGGAAAACTATGATAATGATTTGGCAGTTGTAAACGGTCATTCTTATAAGGATTTAAAGTCTGACAATACAAATCTCGCCATTTTGTGTTCTCACAACTTTTGCGAACCATTTAACCAGCCTATTGCTTATGCTCAGAAGGTTGGTGAACTTACTAATATGCTGGGTGCAGGGCATATACTTGTGCAGAGATTCGGAGATATTTTAGACGGAAAAAGAACATGGCAGAAGGAGCTTTCACAATCTAATTTAAAACCTACATTACCTGATGCGGCAGCAGGTGACATTACTGCGGCAATGCCTTACAGAGCCATGATTAATATTATTAATTTTATACAGGCAGTTGACAATGTTGTCCCCGGATTTGCTTCTGAGGAAACACTGCTTTACTCACCTGAACTTAAGTTTTACAGCAACAGAGTAAAAATGGATAAGGATTTTAATACAAATGTTAAGGGGTTGTATTGCCTGGGGGATTCAAGCGGCTGGACCAGAGGTCTTATGATGGCCTCAGTAATGGGTGTGTTAATGGGCAGAAGGTTAGTATAAATGATAAGGAAATTTGAAGAATATTTAATATATTTTACTGTCTATTCAGTAATGGGATGGCTTTATGAAGTTATACTTGAAACCTTTATTTACGGCTGGGGATTTTCAAACAGAGGGGTGCTTTTCGGGCCTTACTGTCCCGTTTATGGTGTAGGAGCACTTTTGTTTATTATTACCGTAAACAGGTTTATAGCTAAAAAGCCTAAAATTGAAAGATTTAAGCTTATACCTGTTGTATTTATACTTTGTATGATTACAGCCACGTTTGTTGAGCTTGCTGCTGCATATATACTGGAATATTTTACAGGAAGCTGGCCTTGGCAGACCTATGCCGGTTATGCAATAAATTTTCAGGCAAGGATTGCCTTAAGTCCGAGCATAAGGTTTGGTATTGGCGGCATAATAATACTGTATATTATACAGCCTTATTTAGAGAAAAGATTACTGCATTTAAGGGATAATGCTTTGAATATAATTGTTATTATTATATCAATTGTATTTATTGCTGATATAGTTTGTAAATTTGTTATAATGTGATTTATAAAAAGTAAAAATAAAAGAAAAAGTTAGGTACCTTGACAAATATAACCGGAGATGTTATAATATCAAGGTACCTAACTTTTGTTTTGCGGAGGAAAATATGGAAAATAAGGAATTATTACAAATTATGGAAAAATGCGGACACTTTTTATATCACAGGAGAGGCGGTAAAAGAGGTCAGATAAAAATACTTAGATTATTGGAGGAAAGAGGAAGCATTACACAAAAGGAGCTTTTGGAAGTCCTTATATTAAAATCAGGCTCTGTAAGTGAAACAGTAAAAAAGCTTGAAATTCAAGGCTTTATAATTAAGGAGAGAGATAAAAATGATAAAAGAAAAATAAATATTATCCTTACAAATGACGGAAGAAATTATTTAAATAAACAAACTGAAATTAACATAGAGCAGGAGAAGGTGTTGTTTACATCCCTTAGCTTTGAGGAGCAGGAAACATTAAGGGAATTGCTTACTAAATTATTTCAGGATTGGGAAGGCAAGTTTGACAGTGCTCTTTTTAATCATAGAAAATAGGGAGGGGTATCTGTGATTAAGTTTTTAAAAAAATATTGGTTTTTTGGATTACTTGCACCAATATTTATGTTTGGTGAAGTTTTGATGGATTTAATTCAGCCTAAAATGATGAGTATTATTATTGACAACGGCGTTTTAGGACTTAATAACAATAATGTGGGAGATTTAAGTCTTATTATTACAATGGGATTTAAAATGATAGGTGTTGTAATTATAGGTGGTGTTACAGGTGTTCTTTCAGGTGTGTTTGCTAACTTGTTTAGCCAGAACTGGGGAAATGAAATAAGAAAGGCGTGCTTTAAAAGAGTAATGGAATTTTCTTTTGAACAAACGGATAAATTTTCAACAGGCTCATTGGTAACAAGAGTTACTAATGATGTAACTCAGATGCAGAACCTTGCAGCACAGGCTGTCAGGGGGTTTGTAAGAACTTCATTGCTTTTCTTTGGAGGAATTTATTGTGTGACTACACTTGATTTAAAGTTTGGTGTTGTTTTAGCCTGTGCCTTACCCTTTGTAGCCGCAGGTGTTTTGTTTTTTATGATTAAGGCAAATCCCTTCTTTGATATTTTGCAAAAAAAGCTTGACAGAGTTAACAGTGTTGTACAGGAAAATGTGGCAGGTGCCAGGGTTGTAAAGGCTTATGTTAAGGAAAAATACGAGGGCGAAAGGTTTGGTAAAGCAAATGATGAGCTTGTCAGTACTCAGCTTAAGGTTTTAAAGCTCTTTGCCTATATGACACCTCTCTCCAACATTGTTTTAAATATTGTTATGGTTATAATTATAAAAATAGGAGCTGTAGAGGCAGAGGCAGGAGCAACTACTCCCGGCAGTGTAATGGCAGCCATTACATATTTATCACAAATTATGCATTCTGTAATGATGCTGGCTATGATTTTTCAGACCGTTTCAAGGGGAAAGGCATCAGCATCAAGATTAAATGAGATATTAATTACGGAGCCTGTTATTAAAAATGGAACTTTTAATCATATTACAAAAGCAAGGGGAAAGATTGAATTTAAAAATGTGTATTTTTCATATCCTCAAGGTAATGGTGAACTTGTTTTGGATGGAATTAATCTGACTGTTTATCCCGGAGAAACTTTTGGAATTTTAGGAGCAACAGGCAGCGGTAAGTCAAGTCTTGTAAACCTGATACCAAGATTTTATGATACCACGGAGGGCAGTGTATTTGTGGACGATATAAATGTAAAGGATTATAAGTTGTCTTTATTAAGGGATAAAATTGCTGTTTCTTTGCAGAAAAGTGAGCTTTTTAATTCTACTGTAAAAGAAAACATTATATGGGGCAAGGCAGATGCCTCCAATGAGGAAATAAAGATTGCTGCGGACAATGCACAGGCAAGTGAATTTATTGAAAGCAGAGTCGAGGGCTTTGAAACAATGGTAGCTGAAAAAGGTATGAGTCTTTCAGGCGGTCAGAAGCAGAGGATTGCCATAGCAAGAGCATTGCTGAAAAAGGCGGAAATACTTATTTTTGATGATTCTACAAGTGCCCTTGATTTAAAGACGGAAGCAAAGCTTTATAAGGCTTTAAAAAAGGATTATGATAATGTGACAAAAATAATTATAGCTCAGCGTATTGCATCTGTTAAGGGAGCAGACAGAATCGCAATTATTGATAATGGTAAAATTGTTGCCTGTGACAGTCATGAGAAGCTGCTGGAAAGCTGTGAAATATACCGGGATATATATGCTTCACAGTTAAAGAACGGAGGTGAAATCAATGAGTGTTAAAAATGAAAATAAGCCCCAGATTAATATGCGTATTCCCGGAATGAGAGGACCCAGAAATTATGGCACAATAGAAAAGCCGAAGGAGGGAAGAAAAACCATATCAAGGCTTTTGAAATATTTTTCAAGAGAAATGAGTCTTATTATTTCACTGATTTTTGTTGTTATTGTAGTTGTCTTGTGTTCAGTGCTTGCTCCAAGTCTTCAAAGCAGAGCTGTTGATACAATTGCAGACGGCAAATATGATGAAATAGGTCTGATTTTGGTTATGATGCTTATATTGTATGGCATTTACAGCTTATCAACTCTTTTTCAGAATTTAATAAGTGCTGTTTTAAGTCAGAGAATTGTAAAAAAAATGAGAGAGGATTTGTTTGAAAAAATTGTAAATCTTCCTATAAAATATATTGATAATCATCCTCATGGTGATATTATGAGCAGAATGACAAATGATGTTGAAAATATTTCAAACACTGTATCTCAGTCTTTAGGTTCGTTGGTTTCAGGTATACTTACAATAGCAGGTACGGTGTTAATGATGTTTTATTTTTGCAGACAGCTTGCACTTTTATCATGTACAACTGTTATTTTAACTGTGTTTGTTACCAAAAATCTTTCGGGAATAATGAGGAAATTTTTTACGGAAAGACAGGTTTTGCTCGGTGAGTTAAATGGCATTGTTGAGGAAAAGGTGACAGGCTATAAAACTGTTGTTGCTTATAACAGGCAGGAAGCTGTTATAAATGAATTTGAAAAAAGCTCGGATGAGCTTACAAAAACAGGTATAATAGCAGAAATATTCGGAGGTTCAATGGGACCTGTTATGAATGTAATTAATAATATTGGCTTTGTTATTATTGCGGCCTTTGGCGGGTATTTTGCCATTAACGGTATTATTTCCATAGGTGTGGTTTCAGCCTTTATTGTTTATGCAAAGCAGTTTGGAAGACCTATTAATGAAATTGCGCAGGTTTATGGACAAATCCAGACGGCAATTGCAGGGGCAGAGAGAATATTTGCCATTATGGATGAAGAAGGAGAAAATAAAGAGGGCAGTAACAATATGGAGGGTGCAAAAGGCATAATTACCTTTAAGAATGTAAACTTCTCATATAAAGAGGGCAAACAGGTGCTTTTTGATTTTAGCTTAGATGTTCATGCAGGTCATAAGGTAGCTCTTGTTGGTGCAACAGGCAGCGGTAAAACTACTGTTGTTAATTTGTTAATGAGATTTTATGACGTTGACAGCGGAGAAATTTTAATTGACGGAGTTAATGTTAAAGATATTGCTATTGACGAGCTTAGAAAGAATACTGCCATTGTTTTGCAGGATACAGTCCTTTTTTCCGATACAATAAGGAATAATCTTAAATATTCAAATCCCGGTGCTAATGATGATGAAATTATTGAAGCGGCAAGGCTTAGCAACTGTTATAATATGATTAAACATTTTCCTAAGAAATTTGATACAATGCTTACTGAGGCAGGTCAAAATCTTTCTCAGGGTCAAAGACAGCTTTTGTCTATTGCAAGAGCTTTTCTTGCAAATCCTAAAATTTTAATTTTAGATGAAGCAACTTCAAGCGTTGACACAAGAACAGAAAAGCATATTCAGGATGCCATGGTTAATCTTATGAAGGAAAGAACAAGCCTTATTATTGCCCACAGACTTTCAACTATTCAGGATGCTGATTTAATTGTTGTCCTTGATAATGGAAGAATTGTTGAAACAGGTAATCATAACCAGCTTATTGAAAAACAGGGAAAATACTATGAGCTTTATATAACTCAGTTTCAGGGAAATGCAATTTAATTAAAAAGTATTGACTTAAGTTAATTTTAAATGTTATTATATTTAAAGAATTGGAGGTGTAAATATGACAATTGCAGAGGTGTCTAAAAAATATGATATTTCAGCAGATACTTTAAGATATTATGAGAGAATAGGATTACTGCCGCCGGTAAACAGAAATAAAAGGGGCATAAGAGATTATTCCGAAGCAGACTGCGGATGGGTTGAGTTTATAAAATGTATGCGGGGTGCAGGATTGTCTATTGAAACTCTTATTGAATACATATCCCTTTATCAGCAGGGGGATAGTACTGTTGATACCAGAAAAAAGCTTTTAATTGAAGAAAGAAAAAAGATTATTAAGCGTATGGAAGATATGCAGGATACTCTTGACAGACTTAATTATAAGATAGAGAGGTATGACAACTGGGCATATGGTATTAAGAAAAATCAAGAGGAAATATAGTATTTATATTTGCCGTAAGTCCTTTGATTTATTTTAATTTATTCTTGACAATTTTTTTTTAAACTGCTAAAATATATGAGTATCGAGTAGCAAATGCGTAAATCCAGATTTTGGATTTACGCATTTTTTTCTTGTACAAATACAGGTTGTGGCAGCTTCCCTATAAAAGACTCCATTAAGAAAAGGAGGAATTATGGAAGAAATTTCTATGAACAAAATGGGCTTAAAGCCTATAAATTCATTGTTACTGACAATGGGTATACCTATGATTTTGTCCATGGTATTACAGGCTGTATATAATATTGTGGACAGTGCTTTTGTTTCTAATATGAAAGGAACGGGAGAGGCAGCATTAAATGCACTCACTTTGGACTTTCCGGTTCAAATGCTTATGGTGGCTGTTGGTATCGGCACAGGAGTGGGAACCAATGCACTTTTAGCAAAAAGTCTTGGACAGGATAACAGGGAGAAAGCAAGCAAAGCAGCGGGGAATGCTTTATTTCTTGGAGTTGTTATTTATATTGTTTTTGTTGTGTTTGGCATTTGGGGAGCAGGTGCATATATTGGAACACAAACATCAAATCCTCAGATATATGATATGGCAGTGGATTATTTACAGATTTGCTGTATAATTTCATTTGGTATAGTATTCTTTTCTATATTTGAAAAACTTTTGCAGGCAACAGGGCATTCAATGTATTCAACCATTGCACAGATAGCGGGTGCGGTGACTAATATGATTTTGGATCCTGTTTTAATTTACGGATGTTTTGGTTTACCTGAATTTGGAGTAAAGGGTGCAGCTTATGCAACGGTTATCGGCCAGATTGTATCTGCGGTTTTGGGACTCATATTTCATTTGAAATATAATAAGGAAATTACTAACGGTGTGAAATATATGAAGCCTTCAATAAAAATTATCGGTGAAATATATGCTATTGGTTTTCCTGCAATAATTGCACAGGCCTTAATGTCAATTATGACCTATGGATTAAATATTATATTTGTACGGATTAATGAAGCTGTTGTAACGGCATATGGATTATATTATAAGATACAGCAGTTTATATTGTTTGCCGCATTTGGCTTGCGTGATGCAATTACACCAATCATTTCATTTAATTACGGAATGAGAAGCAGGAAACGTATAAAGGATGGTATTAAATATGGTATGCTTTATACACTTGTAATTATGGCTTTTGGATTAATTGCTTTGGAAGTTTTTGCTGAACCATTTTCAGCAATTTTCGGTTTATCGGGTACAACTCAGGATTTGTGTATAGGTGCAATGAGAATTGTTTCAATAAGCTTTTTGTTTGCGGGAGCAAATATTGCTTATCAGGGAATTTTCCAGGCAATTGACGGAGGGCTTGAATCTTTAATTATATCAGTATGCAGACAGTTTATTTTTGTATTGCCTGCAGCTTATGGATTTTCATTAATAGCAAGACAATCAGCGGACTGTGTATGGATGGTATGGCTAACATTTCCTATAGCTGAGATTCTCTCAGTTATAATTGCAAGTATCTTTATGGTAAGAATAGTTAAAAACAAAATAAGTATATTGGAGGGATAAACTATGAGTAAAAAGATTATTACAATAAGCAGACAATTTGGCAGCGGCGGCAGAACTATAGGTAAAAAAACTGCAGAAAAGCTGGGATATGAATTCTATGATAAGGAAATTATTGAAAAGGTTGCTGAGGAATCGGGATTTGAAAAAAAATTTATTGAAGAAGAGGGGGAGTATTCTCCGTCTAAGAGTATTTTTGCATATTCCTTTGTCGGAAGAAGCATAAATGGTATGTCGGCTAATGATTATATATTATCTGTACAGAGAAAGATTATATTGAACATTGCCGAAAAGGGGAATTGTGTTATAGTAGGAAGGTGTGCTGATTACATTTTAAAAAACCGAAAAGATGTACTTAATATATTTGTCCATGCAGATATAGCTAAAAGAGCAGAAAGAATAGTAAAGCTTTATGGTGAAACTGATGAAAAGCCCGAAAAAAGATTGACCGAAAAGGATAAAAAAAGATCCATTAACTATAAGTACTATACTGACCAAATTTGGGGAATGGCTGAAAATTATCATTTGACTTTGGATAGCGGAGTTATAGGTATTGATAAGTGTGTTGATATTATTGTTGATTTGAGCAGTGGATTGGATTAATGGTAAAATTTTAAATTTTTTATAAAAATGATTTTTTTAATGAACTGATCTCCAATACCGTATTTTTGGAGGTCGGTTCATTATTAATTTGCATACATAATTTTTTATAATAAACTTGCTAAGAAAAGTCAAGTCTTATTTTCAAAAATTTTAAAAATTTTTCTTGCAGATTTTATTACATCACAACAAGACCAGCGTAAAAACTGGTCTTTCTTAAATTTATGTAAACTTTCAATCATTCTAAACTCTTATATACCTCCAAAACCCTTGCATAATAAATCCTTAAAAATTTATTTAAGCCTGCTATTTTAGCTGATTTCTTTGATTTTCCTTCTTGTTCTTTTTTTACTATAAAGTCATATACTACCGCATCTTCATTTGGTTTGTGCGTTTTCAAGCACCTCATAGCTTCATAGCCTACTTTTCGTAATGCAGCTGACCCACGTTTAGATATTTTACGTTGCGTTCCTATAAATTTACCTGATTGATATGGTGGAGCATCTATCCCTGCATAAGCTATCAAAGCCTTACCGTTGTGAAATCTTCTGACATCTCCTATTTCCGCTATAAGCTTGGGTGCAAGTACATCTCCAATGCCGCCCATATTTCTTACCACAGAATATTCAGGTAGCATCTTGGCTAATTCCTGCATTTGTGTTATAATCTTATACAGAGTATTATCTACTTCTCGTAGAACTCTGACGGCTTCCAGTACAAGCATTTTGACGGATGGAGTATTGGAAGAAAGTGTAGGGATGCCCTCAATCGCCCGTTGATAAATCTTACTTGCTTTTTTGGGACTTGTGTGGTATCCCTTACTTTTTGCCCATTCAGCATAGTCGTTTATAAATTCTTCCTCACTCATTCTTGTAATATTATCAAAATGCCAGTACTTTTCAACAAAATCTGAAAGCTTATCCCTGTTTGATGCTTCATTCCATCCATTCAACAATTCCTTTATTCCAGGCATAGTATAGTCCAACAAATGTGTTAAACTTAATACACTTTCCACTCGCATACGCATATAGTGCATATATTGTCTGCCTAAGAGATTTAATTCATTATACAGTTCATCAGTAAACCTATAGTTTTCCAAACTGAACCAATGGTCTATACCATAATTAGCTATGGTTATTGAATCGTGCTTATCAGTCTTTACACTTCTTAATCCTTGTGTACGATACTTTTTCATCTCGTATGGATTAATAACCGATACAAATATACCTTTATCTGCCAGATAAGTCAGTATTGGAAGATGATATATTCCTGTAGCTTCCATAACTACTTTTAATTCATCATCAAATTTAAGTAGCATTGACACTAATTCATGCATAGCCGTTTCTGTATGTTCCACATCAAACGGAGAACTGACAATCTCTCCATAAGGTTTCAAAATACATACTGTGCTTTTACCCTTTGACACATCAATACCTACGCTAATCATTCGCATATCCTCCTAAGCTGTTAATTGTAATTGTTAACCATTCACACTTATTACGATTCATTTTAGTTCTTTACACGAAAGCGTTACCGTTTCAACTTGCTTAAACGAATGTTTATAATAAGGGATGGCTGACTGTTTTATTGACGGATGTTATAATCCAAAATGCGTTTCGCCAGACCAATTACTCCCTTATTATAAAAAAATAAGTGCAAATGTTAAAGCACTAATGAAATGCTTTACACTTACACTTTTATGGTACTAAAAATACGTTGAAGTTAGAATTTATATGAAATTTTGATGCATATATATTAATACAAAAGGCTGTTATTACAGTTTCATACATCGGTAAGGCATTATTCAATAATTGCAGAGGCTTAATTTTTTACCTGATAAAATTTGACAGAATGTGTAAAAAATTTTTATCGGTGAGAAGGGCATATGTAAAACCCGTAAATTGCTAAATATCCCAAAGTAAAAAAATTACGATTTTATTAAAATTGTTGAGGTGTCAATGATTGGTTACACTTTGCCTAAAAAAGTTGTCAAGGGTAA
>JAUNGN010000024.1 GCA_030524425.1 Clostridia bacterium
GTGTGGAATTTCTGAAAGAGAATACTCAAATATAGAACGTCAAGAACACCTGCCCAGCTCAGAAACATTAGCAAATATGAGAAATTCCTTAGAAATTGACCTCAATAAATTTGTCGACTTAGCTGTTAAAAAAGGTTATGTTGTTACAGACAAGTTTGAATAGATATATTAAAGATAACAAAGTATACACCTAATTAACTAAATCATAGCCCGTAAAAAGGTGTGGCTCAGCCACACCTCAGATATTTCAGAATTATACCTCTGTACCATTTACCTTAACATTAAATTTTTTAAGACGTACTTCTGGTTCACTTGCTCCGGGTTCCTCTATAAACACATTTAAAGTTAATTTACCAGCAGTTGCATTTGTAACTCTTACGGATCTATCGCCACCAAGGTAAGATGAATCGGAACGCCCTCCATAACTCTTTTCGTTATACAGTATCATAATAAAAGAACTTACTTTAGCAATAAAAAATAGCCACAATACATGTGGCTATTTTAGGATTTTTGGATTTACAATCTCCGGATATTCTCCTAAACCATTTTTGAGTATACGCTCACGGGAATAAATCCCATTAATATTATATTTCACGCAAACAAATTTATTCATCTGCATAATTATAATATCAAAAAATTCGTAAATTGTCAACACTTTTTTGTTTTAGTTATTTTTTACATAAAATTAAAGATTTAAAACCTTAAGCAATCCACGATGAACCATTACTGCCTCATCATAACAAAAATAATTTCTTCCATCTTTTCTATAGTAATAAGACGCTGTTTTTTTGTATCTTTTATTGCCAATCATACCATATTTATATAAATCAGATAATAATTTTTTTAAATTCCCGATTTCTGTATAATCGTCCTTATGAGTGTTTATATATTCCTTTATATCATCATACTTTAATACATTTTTCCCTATAAATCCTAATAGCTTTTCAATTTCATCTATCTGTTTTTCTGAATAAAAAAATGACAATTCATTCTTAATCTCATTCCAAAATTGGTTTGAATATTCATTTAAAGCGTTTTTGACTAAACTAAATGATATATTTTTTGCATATTGATTATTCCTAACAATAATATTTAAATACAATATTATATCTCTAGGTCTACCAAATCCTCTATTAATTATATAATCAATAATAGCCTTGTAACTCCTATCCTTTATGAACAATTTTAGCACGTTCTCTGTTGTAACATTATCAAATTTTTTATTTGACTTTTTAATTTTATTGCAAATCATATCAATCAACATATCCGTTTGATTGTTGCCAATCCAATCTAGATTTACTGCAGCATCTGCAACAATCTTATTTAAGTTACTGTCCAATGAATTCAATGAATCTAAAATATCGTCTCTTATAATCATAATACACTTATTTTTATGATTTTCTATTAATAAACTTTTATTTATTTCATTTATACTTTTAATTAAACCTATAAGGAATTTTTTAACTTTAACCATATTGTCCATATAGTTTTTTATATCATCCACATCATCAAATATCAAAAGTATAGGAGATACTTTTACACACCTTTTAACATCATTTTCTATTTCGTCTATTAATGCACTATAGTTTTTAAATCTAAAATCTCTTTTTCTAGATTCATGCTGATTGTATTCTCTCTGAGCACTTGCTTCTTTATATTCAACCTTAATTTGTGACATTTGAGAATTGCCAACTTCAGAATGAATATTATCACTAAAAAAATTTCCCTTAGGATACCTTTCACTATGTATCTTTTTTAAATTTCTAAATGATTTAGCATAATGATAATACTTCTTTATTCGTTTTAATAAATTTCCATTAGAATTCATTAAGTACTTAAATAAACCTACCTTGTTTTCCAATATAAGTTCTGTTGCAGTTTTTAAAATATAATATTTAGGAAATAAATTATATTCATCCTCTTTTATATCAGTAAAGTTTCTTTCTGTGAATTCATGTTGTTTTATTTCATTAGGTAAATTAATATATTTAATCTTAATTAACTCATCTTCCTTTTCTTTCTCGTTTTCCATATATTTTGCTAAAATTGTTTTCCCTGTACCTTTTCTTCCAGAAATAATAAAATTATGTTCTTTTATTATTTGTTCATATTTGCTGTTTTTGGTGTAAAAAAGATCCGCAAAATTATGTTCTTGTGAAGAGGCCTCTTTTTGCCCATCAACATATCCTATGTATATATCTTTCAGCATAAGTTCATTCATGATTAACTCCTTATTTAAGCATAAAATTTATATTATATATATAATTCTACAAATCCATATATAAATTGTCAATTTATGTAACAACTCTTTTTTCGACAAATAAAAACAGGGTATGTAACCTAAGTCGCATACCCCAAAAAAATCAATCATATAACCCTGCTCTGTCATTAATTACAAGCAACCTCAAAAGGCTGTAGCTCATGTCAAGCCCGGTATTGCTGCCCTGTAAAACACCCTTTTGTATAAGTTTTTTAACTGTAGCCTTGCCCCATTCAGGAACCTCATCAATAGTATCATAAACAGCCTCCTGTTTACTTGTAACATACTTATAAACCATATCATTTGCCACCTGTGTTGCAATTTTCTTTACTTCTGCTTCTGTCATATCGTCAGCCTCCCACGTTTTTTTAAAATTCTCAACATTACCATACAGTTTTTTCAGCTTAGTTGGAGTACTTCCCCACTGTGGCAGCTGAAAATGAGGCAAGTCAACAGGACTTGTCCAGTCACCGCCCCATTCCAAGCCTAAAGCCTTACCAACCTTACCAACCTTACTAAACCAGCCGTCATTATCATAATATGCACCCTTACCGTCATTTCTGATTACGTCAAAGGCAACACCCCACTGGTGCATACTTGAATAACTGCTGCCCTTAGCATTTGTTACTATACTGCCTGATGCAGTCCTGCCTTGTGCATATAAGGTGTCCTGTTCTGCTGCAGTTCTAAAGCACTCACCAAGTTTGACTATAAGTCCTTGTTTTTTACACTCAGTCAGGAGCTTGTCAGCAAGCTCCTGTAACTGAGGGTGACACATTGTTATATCTCTGCTCATTTAATCACTCCCCCTTTACTTCGGGAAGTCCTGCAACAGAAGTTAACATTGATAAAATTCCTGCCAGTACCGCTGCACTTCCCACTATAATCCAGTTTACATCATCAAGTACAACAGACGTGCCAATCATTGCTATAGCTGTCTGTGCCATTGTTTTTATTGCTCTTACCCCCGCCGCTTTAAACCATTTCTTCATAATTATGTACCTCCTAATGCTCCTTTAAATATTTATTGTCACTTACCACAGATACAGGCTTACTGTTTTCCAAATCCTCTATTCTGTGATTAACTGCTTTTATTTGTTCTTCTAATACCTTTTCATTGGTTTCAAGCTCATAAGTTCGTTCTATAAGCTTGTTATGCTTATTAACCTTAATTTCAAGCTGTTCTATTCTGTAATTAATAAGTTTTGTATTTATAAATATGCCTGCTACAGCTCCTGCGGCACTGCCTGCAAAACCTACAAAAGCAATAATTATTTCTGCCATAACGCCCTCCCTATTTACCGTCAGGCTTTTCGGGAAACTCCGTATTCAAAGGAAAACCCTCCTGCTGAGGCAAATCCCTCAACTTCTGTCTGTACTGAGCCCATTTGCCGTTAAGCATTTCTCCAAGTCCCTTAAAGAAGTCAAGCCATGCACCGAATGTATTTCCCGACGGCACTTCAAGTCCCATTCTGTCAACGGCAAGCTCTGCATCGCTTTCCTTTAAAAGTCTGTCCCTTATGGCTCTTGCAATTACGGCTGCGCTTTCTTCATCACCTCTTTTAACAGCATCATTAAGGGCATGTTCCTGTACTTCTGGACTTTGGGCGTTTATACTTTCCGCCGTTTTTAAAAGCTTTGCTATTTTTTCTTCATTTTTTACAACTATACTCATAGCTTTCCCTCCTTAGTAAATTACACAGGCAACAGCCAGTCTTGCCGTAAAACGTGTTCCGTATACTGCCATTGTGCCCTTTGCATCTATTATCCTTGCGGAAGCTGCCGACCCTGTATAAGGTGTACGCAGCCATATACCCGAAGGGGATATACCGCTTCCGTCATATTTTATTTTTTCCGTATCTGTTGAATTTACGTAATATCCGAACTGACTTCCTTCCGCTGTCCCCGCTTCATTTGCACCGAATATTTCCGTCACTGAGGGTAAATAAAACCTGTCGGCAGTCTTATATGTTTCCTTTGAATTCAGGTTATTAACCGTAGTATGTTCACATTCGCCCACTGCATTTATAAAGTCCTCACTAAAGCCTGACATAAAGCCGGCTTTGGTTAAAAGGGTATTTGAGGGCCTGTCAAATTTATTCTGAGGAGTAAATATATTTCCTGCCTCCCCCCTGCTGTTAAGATACTGTCTTATATTGCTCTCCTTCCAGTTGCTGCAGCTGTAATGTGCCCTCTGTATATCATTAAGACATGTTTCGCTTCCGTCTGCCATGCCCAGAGAAATGCCGTCACTGCCTGCCGAAACATTTGCTTCTTCTATTTTTTCCGTATCCTTTAAAGATGTATAGGTCTGTACAGATGCAGTTGTTATAAGGGCGCCCCCTGAGCTCCATGTCAGGCATATTACGCCTCCTTCAGGCAGGTCATTTGCCAAAGTAAACTGATATGTGCCTGCACCCTCATAGCTTTCGGGTATTGTAAAATTGTATGTACCTGCCGAAAGTCCTTCATCACAGCAGTATAAGGCCTCTGCCGCGTCAAACTGTGTACTTCCTATAGTATTGTGGGTATAAAGAGTCATGCTGTGACTGTTTCTTCCTTTTGGGTCTTTATCATAATCGTGAGCCGCAACATCCCATACAATTTCCCCGTAATCGGAGTGACTGCATTTTAACTGTGTACCTACAGGAAAAACAGCCTGTCCCATTCCCTGCTTAACAATCTGCTGTATAACAGCCCAGCTTGTTATCTCTTGTGAGGCAGATGCCTGACTTACTGCTATAAGGTTTAATGCCTTTGCAATTTCCTGCATTGTACTTTCTCTCGGTATATTTATTGTCTGTGCCATTTTTATTCCTCCCCCTCATTTATAATAATATCAAGTCCCATGTCATCACTGCTGATACTAAAGGATATATTGCCAAGCCTCTCTTTTATATCTTCTGCCGTTTCCCTTGCTTCCTCCGCCCATGCTTCCGCATTAACGGCATTTTCACGAGTATGGGCTTCACTTTCGGCTAAATCCGTTTTTGCTTCATTGATAACATTATTTATTCTGTTCTCAGAATCCGCTATGTTTTCTTCATATGTATCCATAACTGATTTTATGCTGTTATAGCCTATACTTATTTCATCTGCCATTTTAACAATTTCGGAATACACTCCGGGACTTGCCTTTGTGGGTACAAGTCCGCTGTCCGAAAGGCTTGTACCATAAACATTAATATCAACTGTAGTTGTAGTAATCAGATCCCCTCCCGTTACAGTAACACTTAACGTTCCTTTCTCTGTCAATACCTCCCATGGCACACTGCATTCATCATTTTTAAGGCTTACATTATAATACTCTTCATCTTTGTAAAACTGTACAACCTTAGGATAAATATCGTCCCAATCAGAATTGAAATTAAATTTAGCAGATACATTATTTCTGCTTACAGCAACAATTCTGTTAACGTCAGTTCTTCTAAGGTCGGTACCTGTTACATTAAATGTTAATACAATCATTGTGTCACCTCCACACCATCAATGATTTTCTTGAAATTCCAATTCCCGCATTGACTTACTGTATTCTGTGTATTTGTACTTTTATAAGCAACTCTTAAAGACTCAGATGTCATTGTTCCAACAAATACAGAGCTATTTAAATCACTCCATATAAAACTAACAGAGTTATAGTCGCAATTACGTTTTGTAAAATTACTACGCATAGTGCATCCGTTAAAATTTATATTAGTTGCCTTGTTCACAAAATTTACAAGACTCACAAAATTTATAAACAGCGTAGACTGTGAATAAGTAACATTATCAGGCAGCATATACTCAAAAAATACATTATTAAATAAAACTCTATCTACATCAAGTAACTTGATTAGGGAGTCGCTAAACCCTAAATTAACATTGCTGGAATCATCTTTTTTTAAGCATACATCCGCAATCTTTATTCCTGATACATCAGATATAAATAAGTTATAATTATTAAATGCTCCTACAATTTTCGTACTATAGCCGCCACCAACAATATTAATAGGCTTAGTTAAATTAATACAAGTACTGCAGTTATAAGTACCCGGAGCAAAATACAATGTAACACCCTCCGGCAAACCTTCAATATAATTATTAAGCAAAACTGCTGTATTGGTATCAGGCAGCACATAATCCGCAGAATCTTTATAAGCACTGTTGCTGTCGGCTGCTGCCACAACATAACAATACTTGCTTATTTCCAAATTTTTCCTTGCCTGAATAATGTTGTCAGCACCAGTACCACCCTTACTGACAGGCAGTGTCCCTGATACGGTTTCCTCGCTCAAAATGTGGCTGTGATTACTGTCTGCTTTTCCCAATAAAGCGTTATACACACCACCGCTTGTTATCAAACCGGTACTTCCTGAATTAGGGGCAACAGCTACTGCTCTCGTTGTTACTGCATTAGTTCCATTGCCTATTAACACCTGTCCTGAAGTTAATGTATATTTTCCCGTACCGCCTTTACTGACAGGCAAAACACCTGTCACAGCTGTACTTGATAAATTGTGACTATGATTTGTATTTGCCTTACTGTCTATTTGATCGTAAACCGTATCAAATTCATTGGCGGCAGTATTAAAATTTTCATTCATATGCTCTACATCAAATTCCTCATCGTCTGTATGATATGTAAAGTCATAGTTTTTATTGTAGTTATTCGCCATCACAATTCCTCCTCTCTGATCTGCTTATATGTATTATTTCTTAATGCTCCGTATGTTAATTTTTTATCCTTTATCATTCCGTAGGTATTGTATTTCAGTACCGCTTCTATAATTAAATTTAAGGGCACTGTTTCATCAAGCATCTGTTTAACCGCATCTAAGTATTTTTTATTCTTAAGAGGCAGCTTAACAGAAAGCCTGTATTCACTCCAGTAATAATCAACATCAAAATCATCACCGACAATTATTTGAATTTTCTTAATAAGATTTCTTTCACTTCCGTTTAACTTTGTAAGTATCTGAAATCTTCTGAAATCAATGTCATCATCAGCCGGCACCGTTAAATTTAATATATTTTCAAGCCTTGTCAAGCCTTCATTCCCGGCAGTATAAACAAACATTTCTTTAAAAATGTCATCAATGCCGTACTTAAGTTTTTCAATCTCTTTATCCCCTGTATCACACAACACCTTAAATTCGTATATTTCCTTTAATACCTGAGGCAGGTAATCAATTAATTTCATCCGTACTTACCTCCATTGAACACAATGTAATTAAAATCAAATATTTCATTATTATTCAAAGCAACAGCTCTTTCACCATCAATGGCAAGTGATGTAATATCCACTATTTCATTAAGCTCACTTAACCTGGCCATAAGCTGAAAGGCATTAACGGTAAGACTTGTTGTATCCTCCCAGTTCTCATTAAGCTCAGACAGATAATTCTTTATGATTGCAGCGCTTTCGGAATATACCTCATCTTCATCAGCATCATCCAAAAGCTGCCACTCCACACTAATACTAAGCTGTCTGCCGACTGCTCCCTGTACGTCAACAACGTGTCCGATAGGTGCAATACCTGCACCCAGCCCCTCATACTCCGCAGGGTCAAGCTTCTCCTTAACCTCATTAAGAAGCTCATCAGAAGGTACATTGTTTTCACTGTCGGTTATAATCACCCCGACAGTACCGCCGCTTTCAGGCGCTCTTACAAACTTAACCATTCCCACACCGTCAAACTCATTAAGCCGCTTTTTATAGTCAGCCCTGTTTCCGCCGAAAGCATCAGCATTAATTTCTTCAAAATATCTTTCTCTGAAATCCTCCGTATCCTCCAAATCCTCACCCGGCACTAACAATTCCGTAATTTCAGCAGCTGCAAGCTCATCAATATCATTAACAGGTATTGCCCTGCCAAAATATCTGTTTCCCTCTGTGCCGGAAGTTTCGCACTGAACCTTCCACCACCCGGGAACAATAAGCCCTGGATTTATCTCCATCTGCTCACCGTTAAATGTAAATACAGTTTCAGTCTCTGTTGTTTCATTTACCATCTGCTCCGTTACAGCATATGTCAGACCGTTAAGGCTGAATCTGTCACCGATGCTTATATTTTCCTCATAGCCGTTATAAGCTGCCACAAGCTTAAGTATTGCCCTTGTAGCTTCCTTAGGCACTATGCCCCTTTCCTTTGCTCTTAGGATAAGATATTCCCTGCTTGCAGTGTCTGCAAATGCCTCCTGCATAATAATATCCATTTGTATATAAGCCTGTGCAAGCTCAGCACACACAGGCGCTAAAGCATCATAAATAACTGAGCCTTGTCTTTTATCTACATCAGTAGGTACATTTGACAAGGCTCGTTTTAATAAATATTCAAATGTCATGGTCTCAAACATTTACATTCACCTCCTGTGGTATGTCACCAAATACGGTGACAACACTAAATTTAACAAGCACGCTGTTTTTTCCTACAGAAAAATCAAAATCATACACATCAGTAATTCTGTCATCAAACAGCAGTGTATCTTTAATTCGTCTTTCAAGAACAGCACAAGCTATATATTTGTCCCTTCCGAACAAATCCTTTAATTTAATGCCATAATTGCCGTTATAAATCAAATAATCAAATTTTTCTGTATTCAACACCTTATATATGGCCTGTTTCATCGCTTCCTGTTCATCAGTCATACCAATTATTCTGTTATTTTCTCTGTCCCAATAATAAGTTTTTGTCGGATATATAATTTTCTTATAATTCTGAATGATATTAAGCGGTATCATTTTTCTCCACCTCACATATTACATAAAATTTCTGACCACCCGGTGCTCTGATACACAACACCTTATCACCCAACTCTAAATCAAGTCCCTTTGCCATTATAAGACTTTTTCTCCCTATGGCAAGTTTATCATTTACTTTAATGCGCAAGGGACTTAGAGCGGCTATTTCACCCACAAAAGGCTCTGCTGGTTTTGACTCTTCCATTGCTTTCAGCGTTGTAAGCTGTAAAGCCTCATGCAGTTCCATTATTCAACCACCTCCTCACAGGTAATTTCAAGCTTCATTGTATGTTCACCATTCTTAAAGGTATGTGTACAGCTTTCAACCATAGCTCCGGCATTAATAGCCTCGCCAACATCATCAATCTGCACCCAAATGCCACATCCGGCACGTACATTGGGATTTCCCTTATCTTCAACGGTAAAAGTTCTCTTTACTCTGTTATATATTTCAATAAATCTGTCGCACAAATCCTGTATCTGACCTTCCGTGTAGCCTTCCGATACCTTTTCGGTATATTGCAGAACACCCCACTTCATTTCGTTTACGGTGTCCTGCGCCTCATATATTTCTCTTGTACCTGAATCCTCATCATCCCTATACAATACTACTCTGTTATATGTATTTGTATCAATATCAGTCTTGCAGCTGAAATCAATTAAAGTGTTATCATCACTTACAAGAGCAATGGGCAATCTGTTTTCATCAACAGCCTTAAGGGTAATGTCTCCAAAATCGTCGTATAGCTCATAATATTTGCCTGTGTATATATTCGTAAAATCAATGGCATTATAGATTATATCCCATAGAGTGGAGTTATCCTCAATCCTTTCATTTATTGTATAACCTGTATCAGCAATTTCACCCATCTGCAAGTTGAAATCCTCACAAATCATTTTTACAACCTCTGATGCCGTCTTTGTATAGCAATAGGTTTCCTTATTCTTAAGGTATCTTGTCTGGTCATAAGCTGTAACGGTTATAATTTGTTCCTTTGTCCTGCTTTTACTGAATATATATCCCCAGAACAAACCTACATCATCATACATAAGGGCAACAGCATCACCCTCATAAAATTCAACGCCGCCTGCAGGAATTAAATCTCTTGCAATTTTAAACGTCAGCTTACCGGGATTAGCCTTTCTTTTTGTAACAAGCTGTATACTGTCATAACAAAGCTCCGTAACATCATAAATAACATTCTCATGTACGATTTTTAATGTTAAACCCTCGTTTTTATCAAGCTCCATAAGCTTAACCTTTTCGGCTTTGTTAAAGTCGGGAATAGTAGCTGTACTCTTTTTTTCAAGATTAAAACTGGTACTGCTGTCGGAGTAAGTTCCGTCACCCTCAACAATATAAACATCACACATTTTGTGTCCGTATCCCGAATTTAATGCTGCCTTATGGCTGTCATAGTATATATCAATTCTTTTGCCCTTTATTAATCCACCCGTATCCTCAGCATAATAGGTTTTACCATCTATAATAAGTTTACTGCCTATTGTAATTACATCGGGATCAACCGCAACGGTATGATTTGCCTTAGGGGTTGTGCCGCTTGATGTTTTTGACGGTTTTCCCGTAACCTCCGAACTATATTGACCACAGCATATTTTACAGGGACAATAAGCCGTTACATCGAACTTGCCTAAATATCTTTTTGTTTCAGTTGTTTTCTGTACAGCTGAGCCCTGCGGCTGCTGATTACCATTGTAGCCCCATGAATAATACTTCCTGCCGCTTAATGCATTATTGAGTAATACTTTCCTTATAGGATTTACACCTGCTTCAATAATATAGCCGTTTCCAATATACAAAGATACATGTCCTCTGGTGTCATCACCGCATTGCGAATATATACAGGCACCTAAAGGTATTTTACTGCAATCAATTTTACCATTCTGCCACGTAATACTGTTTTTACCCCAAGCCTTTCTTGCATCAGAAGCATAATCAAGTGATGTATATGCAGGATTTATTCCTGCCGCATAATAAGCACTGGCAACAAATGCCTGACACCAGTTTGCTGCTATTTTCATTTCATTTCTGTTGTTCTTATAAGGAAATGAATCTTTATTAACCCAAGCATTAGCCCACTCAATGAGAGCCTGAACCTGTGAGCCCCTATAATCAACAGTGTTTTTCTTTTTAGCCATTAACTGTCACCTTCCTTGTTTGCCGTAAAATCTGTTTCGTTGGATGATTTTTCTGTTGTAGGCTCTATTAGCTTCAACACCTGCCCTATATAAATCTTATTGGCATTTTCAAGATTATTAAGCTCTGCCAGGTATTTATATTTACTGCTGTCATTGTAGAATTTAAGAGCAATATTGCAAAGCGTATCATCCTTTTTTACCGTGTAAGTTTCAGGCAGGGAGGGCTTTTCCGCAACAGGTGTTTCCACGGCTTCAACTTTGCCATCAGCATCGGTCTTGCCTGTTTCCTCAAGAGTTTTAATTACACCTACCTCTCTGTACTCTTTCAGCTTAATACTAACCCAGTAATCCCCCTCTTCACCTGCATTCTCCTCAACAGTATAGTCCTCAATAGTGACTTTCAGATTACCGCCAAATAAATACTTTAGCTTATATGAGCCGTCAGCATTAATTCCGTCATGAATCTGTCTTATAATAACAAGAAACACAGGGTTCTTATCAGCCTTAATTTCCCTAAGCCTGCTTAAATACCATATAGGCTCGTGGAAATTCATCTTAGCATAGCTCATATATCCCACTTCATTGCCTTCACTGTCAACATATAACTTGCTTCCTGTTACAAGAGTGTCATCCTTGGGTAAAAGTATTTCAAAACTAAATTCCCTAAGCCCAATATCCTTAGGAATATTAACCTCACCTACGGAAACAAGCTCAATAGTCTTATTCTTATTGCCAACCTTAGTCTTAAACTGTTTTGGTGCTAAAGGAAATTCAATATCCTCTAAAACACCATCTTTTTCCCTTTGTAATATAAATCTGTACAATGTATCACCTCACTTTTAGGCATAATAAAAACACCCTTTTCAGAGTGTTTATAATCCCGGTACAATTTCTTTTATTTCCTTAATGAAGTCCTTAGCTTTAGCAAGTGCTGAATTTTCCTGTAGATATTCAATACCTTTAGGCTTAATGGTTATACTTGAAGTAAGTTTTATTGATGGGCTTGCCTTGCCTATAACCTTAAATGTGGATACACCCTTTATATAGCCCTCTTCCAAAAGCTCTGTAAAGATATACTCAAAATAATTTTGATTAATACCATAGTTTTCTGCTGTCAGTACATTGTAAACGTCAGGAGGTTCGCCCAGTTTAAGACAGTTATACAAATATACCAATATTTTGTACACAACTACAAAGTAATCATCTCTAGCCATAAAATCACCTCCTTTTTTTGCATAATAAAAGGCACAGTGCCAAGCAGCTATTTAACATAACCACTTAAACAAAGTGCCTCTATAAAAAATATTTGACAGCATAAAAAATTTATGCTATCATTAAGTTACAAGAGGGAGCAACCTCAGCGGTTGCTATCCCCACATAAGTTACTTTTTTAATCGTCCTTTATGTGGTAGTGAAGGACGGTTATTTTTTTATTATGTAAAGAATTATAAGTAACAAAGTTAAATATAATATTTCCTTATCCATAAAATCACCTCCCTCGTAAAAAGGTAGGTGAGATAACAACCGCCTTGTCATTCCCTCTTGCTTACAAACATTATACATTATTTGTTGTATTTTGTAAATATGTTTGTATAATAAAAGAGCAGTTTTGCGTCATACTCAGGACGAAATATTAAGCTACTGTATTTAACATTAATAATCTAAATGTTTCTCTACACTGCCTCTCTTTCAAATATTTCCATAGCCTTTTTAAATCCATAAATAAATCCCTGCTTTTCAAATGCAGCTCCTAAAGCAAATGTATTTTTTTCTAATTCCTCACTAATATCCACACACTTTGCTTCACTTTTAAAATATTTACTGACTTCATCAAAAGCTTTATTGGTTTCTTTAAAATCAGTGAACTCTCCATCCTCAACAAAGTTACCATATATATTTTCAACTAATTTGTTAATCATTTCTTCCATAATTAAAAATTCTCCTTTCAAACTTAAAAAATTGGTACTTGAAAAGAGCCTTCTTCTGTGATATAATGTGAACAGAAGGAAACTTCTTTTCAAGTTTGAGTAGTTTATTAGTTACTTTGGTCGGCAACTGAACTACTCTTTTTCTTTGCTTCTAAATACTTTTTATTGCATTCCGGGCAATATGGATATGTACTAAACAAATCAAATTCTTTATCGAATTGGATCTGTTCTACAATATCTACTTTAAATTCTTTGCCACACACAGGACATGTTGAATATACATTATCATCTGTAATATCAATCTTAATATTAATATTTGCAACATCATCATTTGCCTTATGCTTTACATAAAACATTTCCATTCCTCCCATTCTAAGCAACAAACATTTCCTTAAATTTATTAATAAAATATAACTGTCCTTTGCCTGTAACCTTTGTTGTCTTCTTAACAGTTGTACGTCCATCAGAATGTGCTATTGTTGTCTCTTTCACTCGGAATAAATTCATCTCCATAGCTCTCTGAGTTGGTGTGTTATAATCATCACCTTTTCTGCTTATTAAGTACTTATTTTTTCTAAGCCATTCAAAAAGTCTGTTTTGTCCGATATTAACACCATTTTGTTTTAACAATTTAGCTAACTCACCAATGAGAATACAATCATTAGATGTCGTCACGGCATCAGCAAATATTTCCTTCGGTTTCATACGCTCCACATCTGCTGTCAGGGCTTTATTTTTCTCCTGCTCTTCTTTTAAGTTTTGAGCTAACTTCATCAAAGTATCAGGATTTAAAAGAATTTCTTCAATCTTTTTAGGTGTCAGATAACCATCGTGTTTACGGATTGATGGAAGTACTTCATCAAATACCCACCTTTCAAATTTTTCAGCTGACGGGAGTTTACTATGAGTAATAAGCCTGTAAAGATTACCTTCTGTAACAAACTTAGCTTGTTGCTTTCTACCCATTGAATCTATGACGGTCTGATTTAGAACCCCATCTTTTTTACAATGTTCCCTAACAGCTTTATGAGGAATGGTATAACCCAAAGCCTTCGCAACATCACTACCACAAAACAATATTTTCCCATTTTCTTCTACTGTTCTCACTTCTCCAAATTCTTCATTTTTAAAAATCTGCAACTCATTCATAAAATCCCTCCTTTAAGCTGTAGTATCAAGTTCATTTTCAATTAAAGGTTTAATGCCTCTTTCCTTTAAGAAGTTGTATATGAACAATCTGCCTTTCTGTGTCCAGTATGTATGTGGGTGAGAATGTACTTTTCCGTCATCTCCGCTTATTGCATGTGTCTTTGAACTTGTGTAACCGTGTTTTGCATATTTTTCATACAAATACCACACACCATCTTTGCCTTTAAACTGAATACCTTGTTCGTTTAAAAACTTGTTCATAGCTTTAGCACTCCAACCATAATCTTTGGCTATCGCCGTTGTTGACAGTAAGTCTTTACAATTAAGTACAACATCATAGTAGCTTGCCTTCGGCTTTATTTCCTCAATCTGTGCATTTTTAATCTGTAATTCCTTATCTTTCTGTTCAAGCATCTTTTGAGCTTCAATTACAGCTAAGGCAATAAGGTTATTTCCTGTAGGCAATTCTTCTTTCTTCTTAAAGTAACTTTCAACAAGGTAGTCGTATACTTCCCATGCTTTATCAGTATTTAAGGACTTTGCATGAAGTAGAGCACCTTTTTCTGTCCAAAGGTAGAGTTTACCTAGGTTTGGAGCAAATCCGAAATTTTCGGATTTGCTTTTAAAATCCCTTAATTCATTACCTGTAAGGCAATAATAATGTTTGCCTTCTGTGTACCTACCTTTATTATTATTAAAATTATCCGATATTACTCTACTGCTTGTTTCATAACATTCAGCCAATACTGCCGTTGTCATAACTCTCTGACCATTGTTCTCTAATACTTGCAATTCATTCATAAAATCCCTCCTATTCTTCTGCTATTAAATCGGTTACAGGTACATTTAGAACGTTGGCTATTTTTACTGCGGTGTACATTGTTGTGCTGTTATCCTTGACAATCTTTGCCAATGTCTGTGGTAGTATTCCACATTTTTTAGCAAACTCAGCACGCCTATAGCCTGCTTCAGCTATTGCAATGTCAATTTGCAAGCCTTTTACTTTCATATTATCACCTCCGTTTTATTTTATAAGTTGATTTTACCACCATCAAAGTATTTTGTCAAGTATTAATTGAATTTTATTTTATTAAAATATTTTAAACCAATTAATCTATTTTAAGAAATATTATTGACTTATCATTTTTTAACTGTTATTATATATTAGGAGGTGATTTAATGGATACTCAAATACTTAGTAAAAGGATTAAAGAATTACGTCAAAAACTTAATTTAACACAAAGAGAATTTACAGAAGAATTAAGCATTACCCCCGCAACTCTTTCTGCGTACGAAAAAAGTACCGTTAATCCGTCTATTTCTGTAATTGTAGAAATAGCCAAAAAATACAATGTTTCTGTTGACTGGTTACTCGGATTAAGTGATACAACTGTTACTCAAAATAGTATAAAAACATATGCTGATTTAGTAAAATTTCTCGTTGATATTTCAAAAACGGATATGAAAATTGTAGTTCAAGAATCATATCTTGAATATACAACACTCGGCGAACCAGTTATACACTATTGTGGTATATTATTTGATACAAGAAACAAAGACTTTGAGCAATTTTTTGAAGATTATAATAAAATGAACTTATTGTACAAAAATAATTCAATAGATGAAGAAGTATACAATTTATGGCTAGAAAAAACATTAAATAAATTTGAGAATATTGCCATAAACGATTGTGAAGATTTACCATTTTAAAATCAAAGCAATTTAATATAATATTTACTACAACACAAAAAGAGCAGTCTTAAACTGCTCTTTTTGCATTTACATCATAACATTACTATCAAACTCAAACTTCTTAGCTAATATAACCATCAAAAGAACTAGGTTAATATCATTAACCTCGTTCCTAGTTTACTACCATACAAAATAACATTACTCTCAAACCTGAGGTCACCCAACAAATCGTGAATATGAGTTTTACTACCATACAAAATAACATTACTCTCAAACCCTCAAATTTAAGAAAAGTGCATTACCCTCCCGTGTTATTTTGTAGATATAAATATTGTACCACAAAATTGTATGTTATTCAATAATTTTTCAGTATAAAAGAGCAATCTTTTGACTGCTCTTGAATTAAAGTTATCAAGGGAAAAATCCCTCTCCGTTAGAAATTTCACCGTATTCTGCATTAGAAGGTGGTTGCATATTTTTAAGTGCATTATTTATTGCGTCTGATTCAGCAAATCCTCTATAGGTGTACAAATCTAAATTCTGTTGATATTGCTCTTCTGAATATTCTGGAATCGGCTCTGTAAATTGATAATGTTCAATAGTGTTACTTATACTAGCTTGATAAGCCTCCATGTCCGCCGCTTCTTCTTCGGAAAACCAATCCTGCCCCCACAAATGATCATCAGTTAATCCTCCGCTCGTTATTGTTGCCTTAAAGGAGGCTGTTGCCTTTGTATAAAACATAATAATTTCTGCGCCCTTACTAGAATCTAACGAAAAGCTATCAATTAATTTTTCGCAAGACGGATATAAATATGCAGGTCTTGCACATATTATATCTACACTTATATCTTTATAAACGGGAACAACTATTTCATTCGTTAAAGGCTCTTCTAAATTCCTAGTAAACGGAATTGTATATGGCTTAACACCTTCAAGATTATCTCCCACAAGTTTATACGCTAGAGAATGAGCCTCTCCATAATCATCTATTTGAGTAGAAAAACATACAATATTTCCATTTTCTGCAAAATCAGCTCTCCAAATATTTCCATTAACATCTGTAAGAGCATACCAACCCATTTCTTTTATTTCTTCTTTGCTAACAATAGTATTCATAAGTCTATTATAAGCATCTGTCTTTTCAGCAGCTAAAGTAGAAACACTAAGCAATAATGTTGTTAACGCTAACGATAGTACAAATATTAGTCTTTTCATATATTATTCCTCCTCATAATTGCCACTTATTTTATCAACTTTTTCATTAATATCTTTGATTTGGTTTTTAGTGTAAATCACCAATTCCTCAATATATTTTAATCTTTCATCTTCCATATTGTTTAATAACTTAGACATTCCAACAGCTATGCCACCAAGAAGAGTACCTTGTATAAAAACAGCAAAACCTAACAAAAAACCTTTCTCTGTATTCATTAAAACACATGCACCAATCGTAGAAATTACAATATACACATATCCTATAAGCTTTAATAGATTTTTTAAATTTTTTGCCAAGAATACTAAGATAAGCATAAGCAACCCAGTAATAACAATAAAACCAATCATTTCATAATTATCGGAAGATCCATTTTCAATAAATCTTGTTACATATTCTGTAGCATTTTCTCCATAATTGTCCATGACAACATATCCATTCATAAGAATACCACTCCTTTTTATTTTAATCATACTAAAAAGGAGTGGTATTGTCAATATTAAATGTGCACAATATCGCCCGAATTGTTAAGACTTTCTTCTAAGCCTTCGGTAATCCTCTTTACAATAGCATCAACGTCCGCTGTTTCCTTAACCTCTCCAAATGTTACATTTATCTGTGGTTGTAACAGCTTACTTGTAAATTGATTAATAGCCTCTTGTTCAGCAAGCTCACGCATATAACGCAAATCCTCTGACGCAATATCAACTGTATCATTAATATGATTTACATTGTCAACATCCCCCACATCAAGGCTGCCATCACCAGCTTTTATTTTTTCCATTTCTTTCAACATGTCCTGTGTTTCTTTATAACCATCTTTATAAGCCTGTATCTGGTCACTCATCTGTTTTTCAAGCTCTGCCGTCCGCTTTGCAGTTTCTGCTAAAGAATTATTGTAATCACTATCTTTAATTTTCGACATATCAAACGTAAGTTTTGCTCCCGGATTATCATATCCTTTTATTAAATCTCCTGCAGATTCAATAGGATTTTTTATAAAATCAACAATACCTTTTCCAATGTCATATGTTGTTTCACCTATAGCGTATGCAGTCCCGTATTCAGATGAATTGCTTTTGAACTTATTAACAAAACTGTCACTTGGATTAGCTTTTTCAATTTTTACTATGGCATTCATCTGTTCTTGGCTAAGAGCCTTATAATACTGTCCATAGCCAGTGCCTGTCTGATACCTCTTACTTTCCTGCTCATCATTTATAGCTTTAATCTGCTCTTGATAATCTTTTTGTGTAGCGAGTATTGATTTAGCTGTATTCAGATCAACACCATTTACAGCTGCATAATCACTAGCAGTAACATTGTCTATACCGCTTTGTAAAGCTGTATTTATATTGTTATTAGCTACTGCACATTCAGCAGCATATTTTTCTTGTGAGGCTACCTGTGACCATGCCGAAGCTATACCAAGTACAGCGCTCGCTATAGCGAACAGCACATTAGTATTGCATACTGCATTGAAAGTACTCTGAGCAACGGTAGCCCCTTGTACTGAGGTTGTGACTGTTATAAAACTACTACTTATTCCTTGTATTGCTGTTGCAATAGGATTGAATATTCCTGTCAATGTCTGATAACTCTTGAACATTATATAAGTTGACGTTACATAAGGCAATAGCGGTGTAATTACATTCAGAACCCCTGACAATCCTTTTGCCACCGATCCTATAGCTGTTGCATATATTCGTATACTCGTTCTTGCTCCTTCTGAACCGAATATACTTACAATATTTCTCCCTACAACATTAATAACACCATTCGCACCAGTAAATTCAGATGCAACACTTCTTATAGTATCACCGAGTTCAGCTAATCCGGGAGCACCCTGTATAGCTAAATCTTGAATCCACTTTAAAGCCTCTTGTATCTGTTCAGACAACCAAGCCATATTGTTAGACAATCCGCTAACAACACTCTGTCCAAAATCACTGTTAAGCATATCATTCATTTGATTATATACATCACTAAAAGCCATTGTCGTGTCGGACATTACGTTAGTCCACGCATCACCAAATGTCATTGGCAATGTACTGAATTTGCTTTCAATATCATCAGCAGCCGAAAATAAAGCATTTTTAATTATATCTCCTGATATTTCACCATCAGAACTTAAATCCTTTAAGCCTTCCCTTCCAACGCCTGTATATTCTGCTATGGCATTGGCAAGCATAGGAGCATTCTCAATAATACTTCTGAACTCATCACCCTGTAGCCTGCCTGATGCCATTGCCTGTGTAAGCTGATACATAGCAGCCGTTTTTTCCTGTGTACTTGCACCTGATATTTTAAAGGATTTGTTCATCAGCTCCGTAAATTTTACAATTTCTTCATTGCTTCCAAATGCATCCCCTGCAAGCAGTCCCAGCCTTGCAACTACATCAACAGTATCACCGTAAGCACCTCTTGCATCTTTAGCTGATTTATATATCCGTTGCTGTAACACATTCTGCTTTTCTAAACTGTCTGTAATAAGCCCCAGTCTTGCGGAATTATTAATCCATGTGTCGGAGGCATCGATTAACTGCTTGCCCCCATATGCACTCGCCGCCATTGTAATATATTTTTTTATTCCGCTTGTTAATTTGTCACCAAAGGCTGCAGCACTGTTAATTCCGCTGCTTAAATTGCTGTTGTATTGTCTTTGAGCATCGTTTGCCTGCTCAGTATATTCCTTAATCCTTTTGTATTCTTCACCTACCTGACTACAGCCATTAGCTAACTGCTTTTGTACAGCAACAGCTTCAGCCATGCTCTTCTGAGCTTCAAGAAAAGGGCTCATATCAATAGCGTTGCCTGATGCCTCGTTCAGCTTATACATACCGCTTATGAGCTGGCCTACACCTCTATACATATGCTCAATTGCAGGCGTTGCCGCATCAAGCACGCTTATTTTTGCACTTACTCCGGGCATATATTCACCTCCTACTTTCTTCTCTTGCCATAAACCTCTAAAGCTGCATATAAAAAGGCTCTCTCCCTTTTGGAAAGAGCCATTATTTCACTCGGCATTTTGTGCCACCTGTGAAGGGCATAATAACACAGACTTGCGTCCGGGTCTTTGCCCTTGATTAGTTTTTTGATTCTTCGATTAACTCGCTAATTGAAATATTGTAGCCGCTTAAGCGCTTGATGGATTCGCCTAATGCTTCAATTTCTCCCGGTAATAAAACATCCTTAATATACTCTTCTGGAGTTCTACAACCCCTCTCGGTTATACTTTCAGCATCTTTAAAATTAGGATACTGACAGCCTGCAATAGCGATTTTTGTATTGAATAACATTGATTCAAACTTAAAATTACCGTTACTGTCATACGAACTAGCCTTTGCCCTGTACTGTTCTAACTGCTCTGCACTCAATGCCTTAATGGTAAAACTAAAATCCTTACCATTCTCATCCTTAAATCTATCACCAATAACAATCTTCTTTGTAATACCCTTAACACTCTTACCCTTGTTTAAAAATTCCTGTAATGTCATAATAAATATTCCTCCTTAAAATCTCTTAATTATTCTCCTGTAACTGTGTCAAATTCTTCAACCATTTCCGCACCATCAAATGTAAAGCTGAGTTCCTCATTAAGCTCTGTATTGTCTACATCAAGCATAGCAAGTGTAATTCCGTCAAAGTTTACATTCTTAAGCCATATCTTCTGTCTGCCTGCATTTGATGACGGATCATCATTTACAATAAACATATCAACATAGAAATCCTTGCCTGTATTCATATATTCAAGCATCTTCTTTCTGAATATTGATGTCATATAATAAAGTGTAGCAGTGCCTGTACCCTTCCAGCCTGCCGACTTATTCTTACTGCCGGAATAACCCAGCACATTTATTTCCTTTTTCTGTTTTTCTACTTTTGCCTCTACTTTCTTGACATAAAGCATATCCTCCATACTTCCGTCAATATTGGCGTAGCATTCGCCAAGCTTACCGCTGATAGGGTCTGTACCCCTTAATGTTAATTCCTTAGCCATTTTTATCCCTCCTTACTGTACAATTACGGTCATATATAAGTGTGTCATTGTATTTACTACTGTAATGCAGTCTGTTACAACAACGCTTTTCTTTGTATCACCCTGACTAACTGTAATGTCGTCACTGCTGAAATTCTCAATAGCTCTAAGACCTGCAAGTGTTTCATGATGCTTTACAATCTCACCCCAAAAGCTTGTACGGCCTGCATCGTCATTAGGCACCTTGCCTAAATAATAGGTATTGAATATTGTTGCTATATCCATTGCAATCTGGTCGCATACTCTAATTGTCTGATTATCACTGAATACAGAGCCCTTTTCATCTGTAAAGCTTGTTAATGAATTTATATCCATTAATACTCTTACTTCATCACCAACCCTGTGTAAAGTAAAATAGCCGTTATTTATATGTTCTTCAAGCTCTGACTGTGAATACTTTGAAGCATATTCAAGAGCGTCAGCCTGACTTAAAGCCTCACCATCATATACCTTGTTTGTAAGACTCTTGTTTATTTCACAGCCTGCAAGTGCACCGCATACCCAAGGAAGAATATCTTCAAAATCGCCATATTCTCCTCCGAGAATACATACACATCCCTCATAATCAGGTTTGTTGCTAACGTCATAAACAACGCACTGAAACTTCATGCCGACCTCATCTCTCATTCTCTTAGTCCATTCAAGTAAAAGGTCATCTTCAAATCCGCAGACAGTTACGGCATTAAAGCTGCAGCTTTCAAGGCCTGTTAAGAAGTTCTGCACTGCCGAGCCTGTTACGGAACCATTTTTGCCTCCTGCGAGATTCTCTCCTGCAGTTTCTGTTAATGTTACGGACCCTTTAAATGCAACATAGTCATTGCTAGTAAGCTCACTTGCAGCAGCTACAGTCTGACTGTCAACAAGAGTTGTATCCATATACGTAAGTACATCAAATTTATTTTCATCATCAACATTTTTCTGTATTACAGTCTTAACACTGTTGCCCCTTGAACCATAATATTTAGCTGTGCAATATGTATTGATTGCCTTTGCCGCTCCGTCAGTATTCAAGCCTGCAAAAATTAATGTCTTGCCGTTCTTAAAGAAATCTCTTACCCAACCTAAATTAACATTTGAGTATTCATATCCGAATATTGCAAGGCTGTTCTTCTGAAAATCTTCCTTTGTCACAGTATGAATATTACCGTCAAACCAATTTAAACCTGTACCGACAGCACCTGTGCCTCTTTCACCGAATACACTTACACCATTGTCAACAGACACAAAATTAATATAACTGCCCGGTAATACCTTATTCTGTGTTACAAAATTGCCTCCGCCTAAAGCCATATTACTTCACCTTTCTTTCTTTAAAATTCTTAATTAACTTATCAGTTTCCTCAAATGTGTAGCTCTTGTCATCTTCGAGCACCACACCTAAAATATCAACATCAGTTCTGTACTTCTTAGAACTCCTAAGCTGCTCCTTTGTGTACTTAGTAACCTCCGTCGTTTTTGTTGTCTTTGCTGTTTCAGCCATTTACACCAGTCCTTTCTTTTAAAATTTCCATATTAATATCTTCATCGTCTTTCAACGCTATAAACTTATAAGTTACAATATAATGCAGTTCCTCATCTCTGTTGGTTTCAACATCATAATCCTTTATGACTTTATCCCCAATATTGATAAAGTGCATATTTTCAGCAAGCACGGCAAGTACATTGTTCATTTCTTCCTGTGCAGTCAATGAGTTTTCAGCAGGGAAATATACAATGTCAAATGTAAATGCTTTCCTTCTGTTATCAAATAAGAGAATATTGTCACTATGACTGATACACTTTATGTAGAACGAAGAAGTAACAAAATCCTGCGGTGCTTTATCTGTGTGTACAGCAACATCCTCGAACAGTTCCATAATCTTATTGGCAATAGCATCAATCAATGTATTTATCACTTAAACGCCTCCTTTAAATGCTCCTCCAGCCTCTTTTCAAGAAGGGGCTGAGTAATTCCCCTTAACTCAGCTACAGAAAGCTCTACAAAAAACTTACCGTCAACCCAGCCCTTTTTAAGTTTTTTACCTATTGCAGGAACATATCTCCCCGGAGTTTGCCTATGTCCGTAATTAACATAGCTTGCATAATTGGTATTGTTTATAATCTCGGCTTCATAGCCATCACTTGTCTTTGTGAGTACAACAGACCAGTTTTTCTTTAAAAAGCCTGTATCCGCAGGTGTTGCTTTTATAAGCATAGCCAACAGTCTTTGAGCCAATTCTTTGGTTATTTCCTCAATAAACTTGTCATTATCATTAAGCATTTTTCCTAAGTTATCACGAAACATTTCAAGCTCTTTGCAATCTACAGGCATCAGCACCACCCCTTAAACAGTTCAAGCCTTATTTCCTGATGTGTCTGATATACTGCAGGCTCACCGCTGCTTTTATATTCAACAGTTCTGCCATTCTGCGTAACAATAATTTTACTTCCCGGCTTAATATCAATATCGGGAGCAACAAAAAAAACAATAGCCTGTTCAGCACTGTTTGCAACCTCATTTTCCTTGCTGCTGCTATTATTTTTGTATGATATTCTGCACGGTATATTTTCAAATACTTTAGTCTCCTGATATTTAATTAAGCCTTTTGTATTACTCTTGTATTCAAAAATATCACATTTTCCTGTATACAGTTTTTCTGCAATACCTCTGAACCTGCTTAAATCAATCATATTACCACCTCAGCTTTCTAAAGGCTGCAAGCTCCGCATCTCTGTTACAAAGCTTTTTCAGTAAAGCACTAAACATATTTGCTGTGCTGTTGCTGTCACTTGTACTAAAGTTAATGGTTAAATCTCCTTCTTTTATACTGCTTATGCCTGCTGTGCTGTAATCAATACTTTCACATACATTAACACCTATACTTTGCTTAGTCTTTAACAGTGTACCTGCCGCCATATCCACAGCAACATAGTAAAGCTCAGCGGGAATTTCCGTTATATTGCAGAAATTCTTTATATACTGCTCTACACCGTTTATGGCAAGCTGCAATGTGACAATATCTCCATCATTAAGATTGTAGCCGAGAGTGCTTAACCTCTCGACTACATCTTTACTGTCAATCGTCATCAGCATCACCCTTAGCCAATCTTATGCTTAAATGCAACAATTCTAATCTGCTTTGGCTCATAAACTCTTTCCCAGTTTTGAGCATTAGCAAGCTCTGCTCTTGTAGGAGTTTCAACATTTGCCCTTACAGCATTAGTCCACTTGATGCCTCTTGGGTGAAGAATAAAGGTATTTCTGTTAATAAGGTAATCAACACCTGAACCCTTTTTCTTATCTCTGTCAATTTCTGTTGCCACATGACCTACAGGACTTCCGTTGCCATAAGCAATAGCACCACTGCCAAATAAATATGTAGTATACACACCATTTTCAACCGGACAACCATCATCAACGATAACTCTTCTGCCCTGATATGTTTCAAATTCAACATCAGTTGAATCTCTCTCATTTTCAATTAAATTATTCTTCTTTAAATAGCTCTTTGTTGCAGAATGCATTGCTACTGCAGTAAGCTGTCCCTGTGCATCACCTAAGAGCTGACAGGCATCAATAAATGCACTTGCACTTATATTCTTGGCAGCAGCAGTTGAAGCTGTTGAAATATCTAAAATATGATCCGCTAATGGTGTAACTGTCTTACTGTCAGCAGTATAGGAGCCAAACACACCATTTAAAATTGCTATAAGCTCCTTCTGCTTATCTCTTGCCCAAAAACCTGCAACTAAATCACCAATAGCTGCCATAGGGTCCTTGCCGCTTAATGCAGCAGATAAATCAGTTGCCGCCCACATTGAAGCTCTTCTAATAGTAGTTGATACATCTTTATTTGATGTAATCTTCTTTGCAGTTAAATCAGCATCTTCAATAATAGCCTCTGATTCACCTGTTAAATCCTCAAAGAAAGGCATATTGTGAATTGGTGCCGCCTCACTCGCCAGTCTGTCAAACTCCGCATTATTCGTTACAATTCCACTCTGAAAAAGAGCTGATAACTCCATAGTTTTGTTAATAACATAAGGATTAAAAAGCTCCGGCACAATAACATCTGATAATTTTGTAATTGCCATAAATAATCAACCTCCTTTAGATTGTAATACCTGCAGCAGATGCCATTTCTCTAGCCTGCGCAGGATTTTCTTTTAATATCTTTCCCTGTTCTGTTAAATTAAATGTTTCTTTCATAAAAGGATTCACAGTCCTTTTACCGTCACCGCCTGCAGGATTGTAATTCTGCTGTGTCTGCTGAAATAAATGAGCCATAGAAGCATCTTCCTTATAAGACTTAACCACATCAGACACACCAACGGGCTTGCCTTCTTTATCAAAAGTAAACTTGTCAATGCCGCCCTGTTTATAAATCACATAGTCAGGATCAGTTACACCTTCCTTAGATAACATTTCCTTGATAGCGTAAGTTTTACGGATATTTTCTGCCTCTGCCTTAAGTTCATTAATTGTAGTTTCATGATCCTTAATTTTATTCTGCAGGGTCTCATTATCCTTATTTTCTTTTTTAAGGTCAGCAATAGTATTGTTTGCGGCTTCTAATTGTTCAGCAGCATTTTCTTTCTCCTTGACTGCATTATAATAATCAGCCTTAGGTACATAGTCCTTAATTTCAGTATCGTAAAGCTCCAATACGGCTTTAGCCTGTTCCTCTGACAAACCCTTTGCAATTAAATCTTCCTTCTTCAAGATTTTTACCTCCTTGTTATATTTTTGTATAAAAATAGGAGCAGACTTTGACATCTACTCCTATTACCACTAAATATATATTTTTAGTTGTTCTCTTGACAAAAGCCAACTCCGATAAACGGTAAGCTTTGTTGTCTTATGCCTTCATAGGCAACACCTCCATTGTATTTATAGCTCAACCGCCAGAGCTACTGACCTGCTCACCTCTTGCAAGCCTCATTCACTCATAGATTTGGCGGCGTAGGTTTAAATGTCGACCCAAAGCCCGAAGGTTATTCGAGTTTGTTCCATCAGCATCTTGTAATATCTAATAATTTCTTCATTTCGTTTTATCCTCCTCATAATTAATCGGTATTTCCGATTTTTTGTACAAAAAAAGCACCCTTTTCAGAGTGCTAAAGTATATTTATATTATTTTGTTGTTTTAATTAAAGTATAGTTCATTAAATTTCATGCAATAAAAATACCGCCTAATCAAAGACTAAGCGGTATACGATAATTAAAGGAATACTTGGCAGGCGTGCCATTCTCCTGCATCTCTCGGGTTTCCCCTGTCAAGCCATCGGCGTGTAGACGGACACGAAATCTTCTACCTCAAGCATCCCTTATTATTGTATATATATTATAATTCATTTATTCTTTTTTGTAAAGTATTTTTTTATTGCGCAAATATTTATTCCACTTTTTATTGCTGATTTTTAAGAATGTAATAACCGAATTACTGTAGCCAATCGTATCTCCGGACGTTGCAAGCCTCAAAATTAATTGAAACTTTTCATTTTCATAATTAATTTCTTTTAAAATAAATGCAGTTTTAGGTTTATTAGCTTCAATTATATAATCAGGATTTGCAATTATTTCAGGAATATAAGAATAAAATCTTTCATAGTCATTGGGATGTCTTTCCTTTATATGATTTACTCTTTCATCCGTAATAATAACTTCATCTGTTATTATATCATCTGTTATGCACTTATAAATATTCCTGTCAATCTTTCCTATTGTATGCACTTCAAAAGCTCCGCTCTTTACGTTATTTTCCTTAATTATACCATTTTCAGCAGATTTTGCAACATTATTTGTAACATATTTTTCTTTCCACTCCTTATACGGCATATCATTAATGTAAACAGTTTCACCTGTTTCAGGGTCCCTTGCTGCTCTTTTTATATTAGCCGTAAATTCATCATCAAAGTAAGGGCATTTAGTACCCCTGCACCTGTTATGAAATGGCGGCGCATTAATACCAACCTTTAACTGACTCATCGGAAAATGCTTTTTATCCATACTCTGGCAACGGCCACAGGTGCGTTCATCAAGAGTTTCAATTATTTCATATTCCTCAACACCTAAATCATTCAGGCAATCAGTATTACTCATAGATGCAAATTGGCTATATTCTGTCATAAGAAGATTTGTGGCAGCATTTTCAGAAGCCTTAAATTCCTTTGCATAATCTGCCGCCAATGTCTGGGGATTGATACCCCTTATAACACAATCTGTTAAATCCTTGTGCAACCTGTTTACAAGGGTTGGTCTGTATTTGCCCCATATTCTTTCAGAGAACTCCACACCATCATCAGACCAAGGCTTATGTATTATTTTGTTAAGCAGGTTTTCATTTATTTTGGCTATATTTACACCTGCATTCAAGCCTTTGGAAAGCTCGTATGCAGTTCCGTAATAGCCTTCTGTATATGTATTTTTAAGAGCATTCTCAATAACTCCGCCAAGGTCATTAAACATATTTTCGCATATATCAATAACCTGCAGCTTCAAAGCTTCAAGTCTTGATATATGAAATTTAGCAGAGGCATTTTCAAGCTGACTGTCCCAAAGCTGAGTATATTGGTTAGCAACACCTTTTTCAACATATTTCTCTACATCCCAGCCCAGTTCTTCAAGCTCTTTTGTGCCTATAAGCCTCGTAGCTTCAGCATAGGTTATATTGTTATTATCAGTGAACCTTTGCAGCCAAATAGCTGTTTCCCTATTAATATTAACAAGAGAGGTTTTAAATATTTTCTTTATTTCCTCACTATTTTTGTAAGCATATTCACTATATAGCCGTTCTTCAGCCAGTTTATATCTTTCTCTCCAGTATTCTGCTGATTTATTATTCGTCATCAGTATCAGCAACCTTTCTTACAGGCTGTGTATATTTGCCTTCTAAGGATTCCTCCTGCTTTTGAATTTCTTTTATTTCTCCTTCAGGATTCTCTACCCAAGGATGGTTTTTTATAATCGTATTATCACTTATAATACCCTTGCTGTTTCTTGCAATTTCAGAAAGCTCAACATCGTTTCTTATGCTTGTCCTTGTCCAAGTCTGAACTGTGTTGTCGCAAATAATGCCTTTATAATCACATATAGCTCTCACAAGTTCAGATAATCCTAGTTTAAATTCAGTTTCAAGCAATCCTGCTTTTAATTCAAGTAAGCTGTATAAATATTGTAAAGCCACACCACTTGTATTACCGAAATTACCAGGTTCAGGGTCAACCCCCTGTCCCTGTTCAAATATTGCCTTTCTTGTCATTGTCAAAAGCTTTTCCCTTGCCTCAACAGGTATATCAATAGTAAGAGTTTTTAAATCCCCCTTTACTTCAATATCGCTGTCAAGCTTTACGGTTTTATATTTTTTAAGATTACCAAGAAATTCCCCTAAATTCTCACCTTCATACCCTGTTAATATAAATATAATTTCCTGAATATCCTCCAAATCATTTACAAAACCGCTGTATACCTTGTCATAAGTATCAATCAGTCCCTTAATGTTTTCAAGGTCACTCATATTTATATTGTTGTTTGCAAAGGCAATAAAGGGCACCCTACCGAAATTATGTTTATATGTATTAGTAATTTCTTTATTGCCCGTTAGTGTATTACAAATTTCAAATTTATTGTAATATGTGATTTTCTCAAATTCGGTGTTTGCTTCCTTCTTAAAAGCAACACATTCTTTATCATTCCAAACTTCATATATGTATAAGGTCTTTCCAGTATTTCCATCTATTTCATCATAACATCTTAAAACACTCAGTAGTTTTTTATTCAAATCATTATTATATATAGGTATAATCTGCTGACTTTTTACGGGCGCCCAGTTAAATTCATTATCATTTGCCCAGTAATGTACCCATGCAATTCCTGTGTTACTCGCATCAATACAAAGGTCCTTACACTTTTTAGCATAGGCATCACCTAATACTTCTGTTATAACTTTATTAGCTGATTTATTCCCAACATCGAACAATGGCGGTGCTGTAAAAATATAACTTGCCTTTTGATTTACAAGCAAGCTGTAAAAACTGCTGCAAACTCTGTTATCCGCATTCCTTATATTTTTATCCTCATCAGGCTTAATTTTCTTAAAAAGAATATCTGTTTTATTCCTGTAATACCTTTCAGCAATGTCTGCTTTCATTACAAAATCATTATGTCCTGTTGTATATTTCTTTATCAGCTCAATAGCTACATTCAAATCCATTGTTTTCACCTCTCATTTTACTTTAAAAATGTAATTCCGGCCTTACTTCTCATATCATCACGAAGAGCATATCTTACAGCATCTATACTGTGGTTATCCTTATCAGGATAATCAGATTTAAAGTTATCATTACTATCCTTTTCGTATTCATACCCTAAAAACTCCCTTGCTGTATTAGGGCACCTTTCATTGTCTATTATAATCTCCTCTAAATCCTGTAAAAATTTAATGCCATACTCTACACTGTCAGGGCCTTTTTTTACACCCTTTACATTTAAGCCTAAATTCTTAAATTCGGCTATAGTTCTTGGTTCTGCACTATCACCCATTACGAGGCAATTATCTTTATTCTGTTTCATAATGGCATCAACTGCCAGCCTGTTTGACATACCAACCTTATGTATTTCAAAGAAAATATATAATCTTCTTCTTGTTTTATCAAAATGACACTCTGCATAATGAAGAGGGTCAACTGCATAGCCAAAGTCAACAGCTCTTTTAATATGGTCAAAATTATTAATTTCATCATCAGTTATATTTCTAATTGTAATATTAGTAAATATCTCTCCGCCTGTTCCCCTTACTTCACCTAAGTACTCATGAGCGTAAGCATCATAATTAACATTTTTTAAATGTTCCGCTTCAACAAAAAACTGTTCGCCAAGCCATTTCTTGGGAACAGTCAAATAATTACTGTGATGTACCAGTCTGTCTTTTCTTTCTTCAAGAATCTCATTATTTACCCAATTTCTCTGCGACCTGGGAGGATTATAGGAGTAAAATACTACAAAGCTTTCGCCACCTCTCATAAGGGACTGATTTATTGTTCTTATTTCCTCCATACCATTAAACTCATCAACTTCTTCATACCATATATACTTACAATAGCCATTTTTAAATTTTGTGGATTTAATTTTCTTAGGCTTATCTGCCCCTCTAAAAATTATTCTCTGCTTACCGTATATAAGTTCCAAAGGACTGAGCTTTACCTGCCAATATTGCTCAACACCTAACACCTGAATAGCCCATAAAAGCTGTTCAAATACACTGTCTTTAAGATATTGACCAACTTTTCTTATTGCAACAGCATTAGCATTACTGTCATTCATTATCCCAAGAATTATTTCTATACTTATAAATGATGACTTTGTACTGCCTCTGCCACCTTTGAGCCAGTAATGAGTATATTTATCCGCTTTTAAAAAATTGTGTACACTATAAAAGGATGGCGCAATGAGATTAGATAATCTACTCATTTACATCATCCTTTGGTATGTCATCTATTATTTCAACCTTAGATACATCAACTTCCACTTTATCAGTAAGCAAACCATATCTTTTAGCAAGCAATTCAGCAGCTTTATTACTGTCACATAGTCTTGCAGGTATTTGTACAATCTGCGGAGTTTCCTTTTTTACCGTCTGCTTTCTTGGTGTGCCTTTTTCATCTGGAACGTATGTTGATACTTCTTCTGAAAGGGTAACAACAACATTTTCTTTATGTTCCCTGCGCATTACCGAAGTAAGATACTCCATAACCTCTGTGGCTTCTGCAATGCTGTCCTTTTTGACAGTTTCCATCAATTCATCAATATATTTTTGAATATTAGGTTTTATAAGGTTTTCAGCTCCAATAACCGCAGCTGTCTTTTCAGAATATCCTGCTCGGATTGCTGCCTGTGTGGCATTACAATCAATTAAATATTCCTCACAAAATCTTTTCTGTTTATCTGTCAGTTTCATCAATGCCACCTCCCCCGACATTTATACTCACAAAGCAAAAAGCAACCCCTATATTTCAGAGTTGCTTTTTGCCTAAATTAGAAAGGAGTAACTCAAATGAATGAATTACCAATGTCAAATGAAAAAGTTCTGTAGCCAACTTTTTACAGTATCATTTTAACACATAATAGTGTGTCATTCTATGTCATCTTTAGATATTATACTTAAAATTTTTGAATGAATCCTATGAATCTGCTTCCAACTATAATTCATCTCCACACATATATCCTCCCAATGCAAGCCCTGTATATATCTCTTGCGCATCAGACGCCTTTCTGTTTCATCATCTAGGCTTTCAATACATCTTTCAATTTTATACAGTTCACATAAAGCTGCATCATATTTATGTAAATAATCACGCCTTATTTTATCAGCTCTTGCCACTAAATTCCCGATACTGTCATTTACGGAGCTGCCCTTTGGCATACCATCCACTGCTACAGCCTTTAAACTTCTTATATCCTCTGCTAAATGTTCAGCCTGTAATTTTAATTCCTCCGCTTCCCTTTTCAAAGGCAAATATCTCTTTAACTCCGCTTTATCCATAATCCACCCCTTGACCTAAAACCAATTTACAGTTATAATATATATGTATTCTCAAAACTGCTCTCTGGCTTCGGTCAGGGGGCTTTTTATTTTGGTCCATAGTTACTTAATATGTTAATTTTTGTTAAGGCGTGTCTCGCTTATGACACAATTCTGCAATAATGAGTTGAAATCCGTCATCTCAGATTGACGTACAGAGCTCCTCTAAAATATCTATAGCACTCCTTACATTTTCCTCAGCATCACCTATAAAATCCCAGGCATCATGTAATTCAGCCTCAGCTTCATTGTCAAAATCCAATATACATTTTGTTTGAAAATTTAACTCTTCTTCAATTCTTTTCAATGTTTCAATAATATCTTTCACTCTTTAATCCTCCATAACCTTATCCCAAGCATCAAAAAAATTCATATTTACAAACAATTTTTTATTGTATATATAATCGGGTGCAAATAAAGGATAACCGTCTTTGTCCTTTACTGCATCAGGAAACTTTTCAAAAAAGTCATCCCTGTAGGTTTTAGGTGGATGCTCGTCCGACCATTTCTGAACAATAGCAATGGCTTCATCAGGATATTTAGCTTGAAAGTCGTGGCAAAATATTCCTTCGCTATTATTAAAAACATCAAAAGGGCAGAAGGATGAACATTTTATCGTGCAATTTTTTGTCATCCTCCCCTTTTCTTTTAAATAATTTTCTGTTTTACTGCAATCAATTTTCATAATCTTCCTCCTTCTGTAAACTCAGCGTAAACCTATTCCAGAAATTCTTCCCAGTCCAGAGCCTGTCCGCAGTTTTCGCATTTTTCAACACAATCCTCGACCTCAGCACCGCATTTAGGGCAATAAAAAATTACACTTTTTTCAGGCTTTTTAGGTACAAATAACTTGTCAACATTCCATTCATAGCAGGTAAAGTTATTCATAATATCTTCAAACGTTGTAAAATATTCTGCCACTGTTTCATATGATTCACAATTTCTTACAACAATGCCTATTTGTTCATATCCGGGAATGTTTTTAATAGCCGGAATCACATCATATTTATTACCATATTTGAACCCAAATTCGTTGTCATTATTACCTATGTAATACATTCTCATAATTAATTATCTACCTTTCACATTCAACCAACCAATTACACTGATTAAAACCAATTAAATCAGTTGTTGGTTTTCTCCTGCATTTTTTCCTTGTTACATCTGCATCTGATAAATATACCTGATGACTTTTACAATATGCAACTGGATTTTCACAAATTTTATTATTTAAACCCATCTTAGGATGGTCTTGTTTAGTTTTATAGTTCATTATTTTTATCCTTTTCTAAATATTTTTTAATTTCTGGCTGAATATACTCTGTAAATATTTTTACAAATGTTTTAGCTTGCGGATGATAATCATATACTAAACATTCATATAAATCTATATCAGCCAATAAATCATCATTGTCCCACTCCTCAATACTACTCAGAAAATCATTTGAATCATACACATAATCATAATCTGTAAAAAATTTTCTTAACCTATTTTGATATTCTTCATCATCGTCAAAAATATCTATAATTATATTAATAGTGCCCTCAAGGTCAAATTCTATTCTTCTTGCAATTTTTCTTAATAGATACTCACTATCAACAGTAGCCATTAATTTCAAAAACATTTCATCTGTTTCAGGCCATCTATATGCATAATCTCCACAGTCAGTACAAGCTGACATAATACCATTTTTTAAATCCAGATTAACAACACCCCACATACAAGAATGGTATAATTCATCATTTTCAATCATACTTACACCAAATTGTAATATTTGTGGTGAGTTATTTGTTGTTATTTTCATTTTCTTCAACCCTTTCAAAATAAAATTTTACAGGCTTATCCATTGCTGATATAAGGCTATATTTAATGCCTATCCTGTATATGTAACTATCTCTTGCTAGTTTTTTAGGAATTTCTTGTATCATCTGTCTAAATGTTTCTATTTTATGTGCTCTTTTATAATGATTGCACTTTCGGCAAGCTGGCATAAGATTATTAAAATCCCAAAGTTCAGCTTCCATTTTTGACTTATCCCAATTCCGTAATGGCTCAAAATGGTCAACCTGCATATCCTTATATTCAAGCTCACAACCACAGTAGGCACAATGCCCATTATATTTTTCAAAGACACGCTGCCTATCAGCTTTAGATAACCGTTTCATTTTTTCCCTCCATCTTCCTCAATGCTGCCTCTGCCGCCTCTTTTGTTAAAAATACTGTTTTGCCTATGTCGGAAATTTTAGCACGGAAGCTGTAACGAAGGCAAAATGTTCCCCTTGTATGAAAATACTCAACAGGATTATTAAATCTATCTACCCCAATATGTATAGCATATATTTTTCCATCTATGATGTTATACTTCAGCAAGCCTGTCTCTTTATTTTTATATAAAGGATTTATTAAATACACCGTATCCCCGACCTTACAAGGTAGCTTAAGCAGTTTGCCTTGTTCCGCCAAGTCCTCATAACATGCTAGCACTCCAGCAATCGTATCCAACATTGCATGATTTCTGCTCTGTATCAACCCATTAACTGTAGTAACTGAACCATCAGCAAGCTTAATATATACTTCTCCATCGGAAACATATGGTGCTATACTAAAAAAGTAGACAAAAAACTAAGTCATATATTATAATAAAAT
>JAUNGN010000061.1 GCA_030524425.1 Clostridia bacterium
AGCAGTCCGAAAACCGCTACGCTGTATAAAGTCTAACTTTTGGGGGTCACCTCACCGGGTATAAAGGACAACCGCTTTTATATTTTAAGAAAATAAATTAAAGTTCAGATGTACAATGGGGACATCTGGTTGCATCAATATTAATTTCACTTTTGCAGAAAGGACATTCTTTAGTAGTCGGAGCAGCGGGCTCTTCCTCTTTGCGTCCGATTGCTTCAATTTTGTTAATGGCCTTAACAATGGCAAAAAGCACAAAAGCAGTAATAATAAAGTCAATAATTGTGCTTATAAGCTGACCTATAGGAAAAGGTCCTACGATAATACTTCCAAAAAGAGCGTCTGTGCTTGACTGTCCCGTAATTAATCCAAGCACAAGTGAAATAAGAGGTGTAATAATACATTCAACAAGCATTGTAACAATTTTGCTGAAAGCACCGCCGATAACAACACCTACGGCAAGATCAATCATATTGCCCTTCATTGCAAATGTTTTGAATTCTTCTAAAAATTTTTTCATTGGAAAATCCTCCCTTTTTGTTTTTTATATTATTTTACACTATAATTCGACTGATGTAAATAATATTTTGCCGGAATTAGTAAAACCATAATTTGAATAAAATTGCCGTCTTAGGAAAACATTATAACTAGGAGGGATGATTATGGCTATTACTAAGGTGGAAATATGCGGAGTTAACACAAGTAAGCTGCCTACCCTTACACAGGCAGAGAAGGAGGAGCTTTTTGCTAAAATAAAAAAGGGAGACCAGGACGCTCTTTCAAAATATATTTACGGTAATTTAAGACTTGTTTTAAGTGTGGTACAGCGCTTTAATAACAGGGGGGAAAGTGTTGATGATATATTTCAGGTAGGCTGTATAGGGCTTATTAAGGCAATCAGAAACTTTGACACTGAGAGAGGTGTTAAATTTTCAACTTATGCCGTTCCTATGATTATTGGTGAGATAAGAAGGTACTTACGGGATTACAATCCCATCAGAGTAAGCCGTTCGGCCAGGGATACTGCTTATAAGGCTTTGCAGGCTAAAGAAAAGCTTACTAATGAAAATAATAAGGAGCCTACTATTGAGGAGATAGCAAAGGAAATAGCTATGACTAAGGAGGAGGTTGTGTTTGCTCTTGAAGCAATACAGGATCCTATATCTCTTTTTGAGCCCATTTATCACGACGGAACAGATGCTTTATATGTTATGGATCAGGTAAGCGATGATAAAAATACCGATGCTAACTGGCTTGAAAACATTTCTCTTAAGGAAGCTCTTAAAAAGCTTAATGACAGAGAAAGATATATTATTAATCTAAGGTTTTTTAAGGGGAAAACTCAAATGGAGGTTTCGGAGGAAATAGGCATCAGTCAGGCTCAGGTAAGCAGACTTGAAAAAAGTGCCCTTAAAAATATGAGGAAGTATATGTAATTTTTATCTTATTTTACTGCCGGCGGATAAATAGTAAGGTGAAAATTAATTTGCCCTAATTAAGGAGGAACAAATGTACACAACAGAGATTACAGAGGGAGTAAATCTTCATTTACTCCAAACGGAAAAATTTCGGACAATTACTCTTTGTATATTGCTGAGAACACCTCTTGAAAGACAAAGCGTTACTGCCAATTCACTCCTTGCAAAGTCAATATTAAACGGCTGTGCAAAATATAAGACAAAGCGTTCAATAGAAGTCAGACTTGAGGAAATAAGTGCTTCTGTAACAAGCAACGTAATAAAAAAGGGAGAAGAACATATTATTGAGCTTTATTGCAAGGCTGATCCTCTTTATATTGAAGAGGTTATTGAGCTTTTGGGCAATATATTATTAAAACCTTTGTTTAACAATATGGATTCAGCTAAAAATGACCTTGAAAGTACAATAAATTCTCTTGTAAATGACAAAAGGGGCTATGCTCTTGAAAAATGTATTGAATCAATGTGTGAAAAAGAGGCATATGGTATTAATGGTGATGGATATTTAGAGGATATAAATAATGTATCAATACATTCCCATTATAATAATGTGATTTCAAAAGCTAAAATTGATATTATAGGCATAGGTAATATTGACAGTAATGAAATTGCAGAATATATTAAAAAGTATATTCCTCTTTATCCCAGAGAAACTAATATGGAAATCTGCAATTATTTATACTATCCTTCGGCAGAAAAGGAAATTAATGAAGAGATGGATATTACACAGGGTAAACTGTGTGTAGGTTTAAGAATGAATATAAACCCTGTCAGCAGGGACTGGTATAAGGCAATTGTTGCAAATGAGCTCTTTGGCGGAAGTGCCAGTTCAGCCCTTTTTATGCAGGCCAGGGAAAGTGAAAGCCTGTGTTATTATATATCTTCAAGGCTTCTGCGATTTAAGTCAATTATGCTGATTGAGGCAGGTATTGACAGTGAAAATAAGGACAAGGTTATAGATATTATAAAATCAGCCTTTAATAATATTTCAGAAGAAAATATTGATGTTGCAAAGCAAAACATTATTAACGGATACAAAATTGCACAGGATAAGCCCGAAAGAATAATGGATGCAATATTGGGAGGTCTTATAGCAGGTAAAAATATGAGCTTTGAGGAAACAATAGATGAAATAAAAAGTGTAGATACAATTGAGGATATTTTTAGCGACAGCTATTTGGATACTGTATTTATGCTGTCAAAGGAGGACAGATATGATAAATATAATTAGCAAAAGATTAAACAATAATGCTATGTGCTATGTTCTGCCTAAGAAGGGTTATAATGAAAAGGAAGTTATGATTGCTTTTAATTACGGTTCTGCTGATACTGATTTTATAGCTGATAATATTGAGGTTAATCAGCCCTATGGCATTGCACATTTTCTTGAGCACAAAATGTTTGAAGATGAAGATATAAATATATTTGACAGCTTTGCAAAGCTTGGATTAAGTGCCAATGCTTATACTAATTTTAATACAACAGCATACTATTTTTCGGGCTGTGATAATTTTGAAAAGGGTTTTGAACTGCTTATGAAAATGGTTGGCAGTCTTTATGTTACCGAGGAAAATATTAAAAAGGAAAAGGGTATAATTACACAGGAAATAAATATGTATAAGGATGACCCTTACTGGCAGATTTATTTTAATGTTTTAAAGGCTATGTACAGTAAAAATTCAATAAGAGAAAGTATTGCAGGAGATGCAGAGGATATTGAGCAAATAACAAAGGATATGCTTGAAAAAAGCTATAACAGTTTTTATACCTATGACAATTGCGTGATTATAGGCTGCGGTGATTTTGACAGCAAAAAATTTTTTGAACAGGCGGAAAATTTAAAGCTGGGAAGCACTAAAGCCATAAAAAATAAAGTTGAGGATAATATATACAAAAAGGAATATTTGGTAAATATGGCAGTAAACAAGCCTATTTATCATATCGGATTCAGAGACAGTCTAAATAATAATACTATTAACAGGCTTTGCATAAGCAATATTATTATGAATCTCCTTTTTTCAAAAAGCTCAAGACTTTACGAAAGATTGTTTAATGACAGGCTTATTGATGACAGCTTTAATTTTGAAGTGCTGCAGGGTTTGGATTACGGATGCACAATAATAAAAGGTGAGGGCAATTTCTATAACAGAATTATTGATGAAATTATGACCGAGGTTAAAAATTATGTAAGCTATGGTATTGCAAGAGATAATATTGAAAGAATTGTTAAAAGGCTTAAGACTCAAATGCTGTTTAACAGCGAAAATATTTCTTCTTTTGTAAGCTTTGCCGCAGATTGTTATTCTAAGAATATAGAAATGCTGGACATTTACAATAATTATGATAAAATAGATGTAGATGAAATTATAAATACAATGAAAGAGCAATACACATATGATAATGTGGTGCTTGCACTTATAAAGGAGAGTTGACAATGGGAGATATATATTTTCCTCATTTGGGAATAAGCATTGATTCCCTCAGCAGAGTTGCATTTAAGGTAGGGAGCTTTAATATATACTGGTATGGTATATTTATTGCTCTCGGTGCATTATCAGGTATTATGCTTTGTCTTAGTGAAGCAAAAAGAACAGGTCAGAGTCAGGATATATATTCTGACTTTGCCTTTATAGCCATAATATGCGGTGTTTGTGGTGCAAGGATATATTACCTTATTTTTCATGGTGACAGTATTCTGGATTTTTTTAAATTCAGAGACGGAGGACTTGCAATATATGGCGGTGTAATAGGAGGACTTTTGGCAGCATTAATTTTTGCAAGGATAAAAGGCATTAACTTTTTTAAACTGGCGGACACCTGTGTAATGAGTGTGCTTTTAGGTCAGATTTTCGGCCGCTGGGGTAATTTTTTTAACAGAGAAGCATTTGGAAGATATACTGACAGTCTTTTTGCTATGGCATTAAAGGCTGAACAGGTAAACGGGCTTTCGGTAAAGGGTGGAGAGGCAATATATCAGAGCCATGCAGTGTATCCTGTTACAGTATTTAACGGTGTAAATTACATACAGGTTCATCCTACTTTTTTATATGAGTGTGTGTGGAATATATGTCTTTTTATCATTCTTTTTGTTATAAGAAAGCATAAGAAATTTGAGGGACAGCTTCTTGCCATGTATTTTATTGGTTATGGTTTTGGCAGGTTTTTTATTGAAGGACTCAGAACCGACAAGCTTTTAATAATGGGAATACCTGTAAGTATGCTGGTTTCGGCTTCTCTTATACTTATAGGAATATTTACAGTAATATTTGTCCAAAAATTTCAAAAAAAATGAAAAAAGTTCTTGACAAAACAGGTACACCGTGATAGAATATTTATTGTGTTCAGCAAGAACACCAAAACAACTGTAAATGCAGTCTTGGCGGAATTGGCATACGCGCTAGACTAAGGATCTAGTCCGGGTTAACTGGGTACGGGTTCAAGTCCCGT
>JAUNGN010000062.1 GCA_030524425.1 Clostridia bacterium
GATAATACCTAATTATCTGTTGTTATGGTAATAGTTTGTAATTATTAAAGACGCTGACTGAAAAAATCAAATTTACAATTCTATAGAATGCCAAGGAGGAAAAATGAAACATTCGATTATTATTACATATCATAAAAATAAAGATATGCTTTTTTTCTGCTTAAAGCGGTTGCTGGAAACAACAAATAATGATGTTGAAATTTTAATTATTGGTAACAATGCTAACACAGCTGAGCTGGATTTTGAGATTACATCTCCGCGTTGTCAATATTACAAATTTGAGACAAATTTACAATATCCAAAAGCAATTAACTTTGGCGTTTCAAAATGTTCTGGCGATATTATCACTTTTGTAGATGCAGATATTTTTGTATGGAACGGATGGTATGAAGAATTATTGGCTTGTCTTTTAGCGTATCCAAAAATCGGAGCAGTCAGTGCAAAACTTATCAATCCACAAAATAAAAGAATATTGGATTTTGGTATTATGTACTCCAGATTTAATGCTGCACATACAATGATGGGACTTAAATATGACCATCCTCTTGCTTCTTATAATCGAAAGGTGCAAACACTCTGCAGTGCTATATTAATGACGCAAAAATCACTTTTTAACCAAGTTGGGGGATTAGATGAAGAAATTCCTTATTCATATACAGACTGTGATTACTGTCTTAGACTAAAGGATATTGGATATGAAAGTTGGGTAGCAGCCAATTCCTGCGCATTTCACAAGGGAAGTACCTCTGTTAATAATTCAAAATCCAATTTCAGTTATTATCGACTAGATGCAAAAGGAATTTATGGTATGAAAGATTATGCCAAATTTATATATGATATTGAAGAATGGTTTAAAATCAGCTCTAATTATGCCAAGAAAAAGTATGCAAATCTTTCAAAAAAATATGTTTTAATTGATTTATCTACTATGTATGACAGAAAGAACTACTATAAAATGATAAAAAGTAACTTTGATTTTGAATTTTTAGATATCATCGAGCAGCCAGAAACAATTCGGGACTGTGAACATATTGTACTCTATGACACAATTTCCTTTAATTACATTGATCTGGCTACCCCAATTTTGTATTTTGTTGATACTTTTGTTTCACTATTCAATAATCAGTTATGGTTTGATTTAAGAGATATCAGTCACGATTTAGTTATTGATCGTCATGGAAATATTGTTACCTTAAGCGATATTAATAGTAATTTATGTTAGTCAAATAAGTGCCAAATTCATTTTTCCATCGGGAGTACGTTGGATTCCGCTGACCTGATAAACTGATAGCTGTTCTTTGGACAGCGGAGTCTTGTATTCCTTTGGTAAAAATTCAAAATCATATCCATCAGAATAAATATCCAGCTCAGAAAACGCGATATGAATGTTCTCCAGCAATAAATTTCTTTTAATCCAATACCGTGAAGTTTGACCTTTTGCATACTCTTCGTATGCTTTTTTGAAAGAATAATAAGTATCGTTTTTATTGCCGGTATAATAAGCATCTATTCCTTTTAATAATAAAATATCTCCCATTTTACCATTGCGTAAGATTCGCTGAATTTTTATACTATCTTCAATCAAACGCGATATATATATATGTTTTTTTTGAGGAAAATGTTGTAAGTTATTCATAATTTCAGCCATAATAAAAAACGTATTAAAAATTAATGGTTCATGTGAATATTGACCACTTTCCAAATATTCGCGACCTTGCTTAATATGTAGTATGGTATTATAATAATTACAGCTTATTAAATCATATTGTATTAGCTTTCGATAATAATTCATAGTCTTTTCTGGAACTGTTTCTGGTATATTTCCAATACAATCTTTCCAGATACGGAACAGTTCTGGTTTCATATTTAAATAACCATAATAATTATATCCCTCATCTGAATCGTTTAAATACTTAATCAACAGTCGTTTATGTACATCTTTAATATAGTTAATATTATCACGCGATTTTTTCATGTAGTTTTTTCTTTTATTTTTAATTTCTTCCGTTGGCTCCGCATTATTATAGGAAACATACCATCTGTTATACATAATCGCTCTAAGAACACGGCGCTCATCTGCCGCTTCATAATCCAGCAGTGGTTCTTTTTCACTTTTAGCAAGCACCTCTTTAATGAGCAGTTCGGCTTCTTCACGTTTGTGTGACTGGATCAGAATATCACAATATGAATGCAGCATTTGGCGAAAGTCAAAAGAATATAACGAGTCATAATTTGAAAAGCGAGACGATATTTTTCTATATACTTTGCTATAAAAATACTCTGCTCTGGCTGAACCATCCTGTTCTCTGATTTTTGCACATATTCCCTGAAGTGTATGAAACCAAATTTGATATGAATCAAATTCCTCTCCGATTTTCAGACATATTTTAAAAAGCTCTCCATAAAATATTGTTCCCAATCGTTTCGGTATCTGTAAAGTGTGGAGATGTTTGCAAATATTGAGTGTAAATGCCGAATCTTCTAAAATAGAAAAATGATAAATACAGTTCGGCACCAAATACTCTTCCAGCAGTTTCTGACATTTATGTTCTTTTATCCATAAGAGACATGCTAAAGCACTACCTTCTTCATGATCTTGGATATAGTAACGTCTGATAATATCATGATCAAATTCATAGAGATTTTCACGATTTTTGCGAAGAAAATGTTTTGTACATAAAAAATCTAGGTGATTACCTTCTAGGGAAAATAATGACATTAAATCATTATCAATTTTATCAAATAAATAAAGTACTGATAGGATTCGTTCAAACAGTTCTTCACCAATGATGCTAGAAATAAATTTGTAACGTTTTAATAATACTTCTTTAAAATTGTGAGGCAATGACAAAGCTGCATTCCAAGTTAGATCATTCATAAAAACGTATCCCTGATTATTCGGTTGCACCTGAATAAGGCCTTCTTCCTCCATTAGTTGCACCATTTGATACAAATTGTATGGTTTCAAAGATATAATATCAATAAGTTCACGAAAAAAAGAATCATACTGGTCTTCCTTTGTTCGAATTAATTCTCTTAAAAATAGAATTCCCTGTTCAGGTTCAAAAAAGCCCTTTAAATCATATGACAATATATTTGCAATATTCAAATGTAAAAGATCAAATAATAATTCAGAAGCTGATGCCGTTATATAATCTTGATTAAATACTCCAATTAGAATAGAATAATTCGGTCTACATTGATTTACTGAATATTTTATATATTGCTTTATAAAATAATGAAAAGCATCTCCCGAAAATTGCAGATTATCAATAGTTATCACATATTTATTTCCTGAAATTTTTTCGTATAAAATATCTCCATACTTATCTATAAAATCAAAGAGTTCCTGTTCAGTGCTCGTATTATTTATACAGCGAATCATTTTTAAGGCTTTTCTAACTTTGGTAGTGTTTTGCTCAATATCATTGTCATCATTATCCGTATCTAATTTTTCTTCTAAAACAGAAAGTATTAATGATTTGGGTATTTCATAAATAAAATATATAATCTCTTTAAGCAGATAACTTGATAAAAAGTTTTCTGCCACTGCTAAATTTAAGATTTTATATCCATATTTTAAGAAAATACTGGTACATTCCATGAGCATACGGGTTTTGCCTGTTCCACTGCTTCCTGTAAATAATAAACAACTGAATCTAGCATTATCAACAAGTGTATTTTCAACTTCATATAAGATTTTTTCATATTGAAAACCAATTAATTTAGACTGACCTATCCATGCACATTTTAAATTTACTGCTTGCGATTCCCAATGAACGTTTTTTTCATTTTCTCCCTCTAATTCTATACAAAATATCGGAAGGGTTATATTGGATTTAAAAACAACGGGTCTCAGATTAATTGAAATAGCTCGTCCGTCTCCCGGATTCAATGTATAAGTATAACATATATATTTATCTGAAGTAATTTCTTCATTCATATATTGAAAATAAAATCTGTAAGGATTCTGTTCTGCAAAAGAAATCGTAATGTTTACAGTTTTATTTGGATATGGATTTTTTACTATAATCAAAAGTGTGAATATTTCATTGTAATGAATATTTTCTGCCGAAGTATAGGGAATAAATTCATCAATAGAAGCAATCGCACCTATGAGGGCATCTTGGAAAAAATACATAGATACCCAATCTAAGGTTGAACCTTGCGAACTCATTGTTTGTCTTGGGCGGTATTTACGTGGTAAATACTTGGCATTTTCTAAAATAAGATTTTCTAATCTCTCTGCATCATAAAAAACAATTTTTTTAAATGTCTTTTCTCCATAAGCAAGAATTTTATCTTTTGCTTTTTCGTTAATTCGTGATCGGCTAAAGAATAAAATTATATTTGCCTCATACACTTGAGCCATTACCAATGTTGGCGCTAATACATCCAACGCAATTGTATTTTGATAGTTTTTACATTCAGCCCAAATTCGATCATCATTAAGCATAATCCAGAAGTCACGATTATTGTCGTGCGTTTTCTTTGTGCGATTCCATCTCTGCCCATACATGATTTCCAGCAAATTATCAATTAATAATTCAAATTTTAGCCCATCATTTTTTATGTTAAATTTTGAATCTGTTTTTTTAAATTTTTTCCAATATGTATCTGTCAAAAGCTTCATGGGTCGTTAACCTCTTTAGTAAAATGCAATAAATGTTTAAAATAAGCTAATAAGACCTTTATTATTTTTTGTTTATCGGATAATTAGGTATTATC